>NZ_JAAKMI010000014.1:0-127243 GCF_049170315.1 Aeromonas sp. 604443 | reverse complement strand
AAAATCAAAAATTGTTTTTGATGTTCGATGCTGTGAGTGCCCACACAGATTGCTTGATTCAAATTGTTAAAGAGCGACGCAACAGTGTGTTGCTGCGGGAGTGGCATTCTACTCAACCGCCTTCTCGAGTCAAGCCTTATTTTCAAAGGCTTTTCGAGGTTATCGACGAGGTTGTTTGCGTTGCCGCTTGCCCTGTCGATGGAGGCGCATTATAGGGAACAGATTCTTTCTGGCAAGGCTAAACTGCATGTTTTTTTGATAAAACCGCACAACCGTTCAAACAACAAACAAAAAGCATAAAACTTGAACTGAATCACACATTCTTGAGGCAGATGACCGTCAAGTACCCCTCCCCTTCAACTCATATAAGCCATTTCGGATTGTTGACGTGCTAGCCAAAGCTCCTCCATCTCCAACAAGGTCTGATAGATTTTCTCCGCCTGCTCCGGTCGGCTGAACAGATAGCCCTGTCCATACAAGTGGATATCGGTCAGGGATCGCAGCACATCCAACTGGGCCTGTGTCTCAATCCCTTCACACACCAGACTCTTGCCCAGCATCGACCCCATCCTGCAAATATTGGCGACCAGTTCGGATGCCTCCATTGAGGTGTCAATGCCCTGTATAAAGGAGCGGTCGATCTTCACCTTGCTGACCGGTAACTTTTGCAGATAACTCAAAGATGAATAACCAGTCCCAAAATCGTCTAATGCCAGCAGTACCCCCTGCTGATTGAGATCCTGCATCAGTTGCAGCGAATTCTTCACTTCGCGCATGGTGGTATCTTCAGTGACCTCCAAAACCAGACTGCTGGCTGGCAGGTGGTTCTCCATCAATGCCTTGGCCACCAGTTTGAGCAAATTGCGCTGGTACATGCCCGGCGAGATATTCACGCACATCTGCAGGTCGACCATACCCAACTGATGCCACTGATAAAGCTGCTCGCAAGCGGTGTTCAACACCCAGCCGCCCAGACGCTCGGCAAGCTGGAACTCCTCAGCCACCATGATCACTTCGTTTGGCGGAATAAAGCCCAGCTCCGGATGCCGCCAGCGCAGCAGTGCTTCGACAGCTTCACAACGGCCACTCTCGAGATTGACGATGGGTTGGTAATAGAGTTCCAACGCATTGTGTTCCAGCGCCATGATCATGTCCGAGGCCAAATGCTTGCGCCGCGCCGTCTCGTTGAGCAAGGAGTTATCGTAAATCACATAGGGGACATGGGTCTTGCGGCTATGGAACAGAGCCTGTTCCGCACGACTCAATAACTCCTGTGTTTTATCGCTGTCCATCGGATAGAAGGCAATCCCGATCCCCACCTCGAGCCGGAAGGGATAGTTATCATAGACGATATCTTGCTTCAGAACGTGCAGCAGTCGCGCTACCAGCTCCCTGACCTGACGCAGATCGCTGCTACCACGCTGGATAATGGCAAATTGATCGCCACCCAACCGACCACTCCACTCCCCTTCTTCACAGAGCAATCTGATCCGTCTGGCCAATTCACTGAGCAAAAAATCGCCCGCATCATAACCAAACTTGCTGTTGATATCTCTGAAGTCGTTGATATCGACCAATACCAATCCGAAAGGTACCTCCTGAGTGGCACAGAGCTCCATCCGTTCCAGCAATGCCACCCGATTGGAGAGACCCGTCAACGGGTCACGCCTTGCTGCCCTAAAGTGACGTCGAGCTTCATATACAAGAAGCAAGCTAAGGAGTAAAACCGAGATAACCAACCCCGACACCATCAACAGCAGAGCATTACGCAATTGACCAAAATGGCGATCATTCTCTGAGTAGATGTTGATGTTCTTCTGCATAACGGAAGCTAGTGCATAGGATAAAGGCTCCTGCAAGGGGGCTAGGCGCATCATTATTTGCTGGTAGACAGAGTCTCCGCTCTGCAGCTTGGTAATGACAGGCTCTATATCGCGAATGTTGTTTTCAATCAGTTGCACCAAGCGCAAGGTTTTCTGCTTATCCTGCATGCTTTTACGCAACTGACCGCTCAACAGGATGGGGGTTCTGCTCCAAAGAATGTCATAGCGCAACATCAGGTCATTGTGCTCTATTCCACCATAATGGTAGACCTCTACAGCACTGAGGAAACGCCCCAACTCGAGCTGCAGCTGCATCAGCGCCCAGGAGACATCATAGGTATATTTCTCCATCGCTCTGGTCGCATTCTGGAGCTGAACCAGACAATAAAGGGTGCTCCCGGTAAACGACAGAATGGATACATACAGAATGACGAGCAGTGGCCACGCCCTGGTCTTTCCTTTCACCCCGTGCTCCCGTGACTCTTTTATCAGTGTTGAATATCTATCAGGTCCAGCTGCCAAATCATCATGTCAGTATATTCAGAGCGCTTCAGCTCCGGATATTGATCAAGCGGCAACATAAACCAGAGCGGCCCCTTGTCACGGACCCTCATGGCTACCCCGTCATCTTCCCAAGCAAGAATAGGGTTATACTTGGCAACTTTGTCCCAATTGATGCGGATCTGAAAACTGTTCAATGCTGTCAAGGTTATGCTCTTGCCATTAGCCCCCACTGCGGCCAGCACGTCCGCCACCTTGGGCCCTCTGTACTTGTGAGGTTTATCAACCCAAGGGTTGCTGGTGACTATCTCATATTGCGGCAACGCCTGCAGCGTGGCCAAGTCAAAAAGCACTTTGCCGTCCACCTCATCTGGGGAGCTGATATTGCCGCTTACTTTCAAGATCACAGGCCCCTTGAGGGCCTCGGCAGCCACAAGCGGCATGGCAATCAATGCAAACAGCAGAGTTATCCATCCAAGCACCTTCATCTTTCCCCCTTACACTTTTCTGCTATCAACAGACTCAGTTTAGTCAGATATAAAAAAACGGCCCGCCAAGGCGAGCCGTTTCTCAAACAGAGCCGGGATGATGATTACATCATGCCCATGCCACCCATGCCACCCATATCAGGCATGGCTGGAGCATCTTTCTTCGGCAGCTCGGTCACCATGCACTCGGTGGTGATCATCAGGCCGGCGATAGAAGAGGCGAACTGCAGGGCAGAGCGGGTGACCTTGGTCGGATCCAGGATACCCATGGTCAGCATGTCGCCATACTGCTCGGTGTAAGCGTTGTAACCGAAGTTGCCTTCACCATTCTTCACCGCGTTGGCGATGACGGAGGCTTCCTCACCGGCGTTGATGACGATTTGACGCAGCGGGGCTTCCATGGCGCGCAGGGCAACCTTGATACCGACGTTCTGGTCTTCGTTGTCACCGCGCAGACCAGCCAGTTTGGCTGCAACGCGAACCAGCGCGACACCACCACCGGCAACCACACCTTCTTCAACCGCGGCACGGGTAGCGTGCAGGGCATCTTCCACGCGTGCTTTTTTCTCTTTCATCTCGACTTCGGTGGCTGCGCCAACCTTGATCACGGCAACACCGCCAGCCAGCTTGGCTACGCGCTCTTGCAGCTTCTCACGATCGTAGTCGGAAGAGGTCTCTTCGATCTGCTGACGGATCTGGGCAACACGGCCTTCGATCACACCGGCATCACCCACGCCATCGATGATGGTGGTGTTCTCTTTGGTGATGACGATGCGCTTGGCACGACCCAGATCTTCCAGAGTCGCTTTTTCCAACTCCATGCCAACTTCTTCGGAGATGACAGTACCGCCAGTCAGTACGGCGATATCCTGCAGCATGGCTTTGCGACGGTCACCGAAGCCAGGCGCCTTGACGGCAGCCACTTTCACGATACCACGCATGGTGTTGACCACCAGAGTGGCCAGGGCTTCGCCTTCTACGTCTTCAGCAACAATCAGCAGCGGCTTGCCAGCTTTGGCAACGCCTTCCAACACCGGCAGCATTTCGCGGATGTTGGAGACTTTCTTGTCAACCAGCAGGATGAACGGGTCGTCCAGTTCAACGGAACCGGTCTCTTGCTTGTTGATGAAGTAGGGGGACAGGTAGCCGCGGTCGAACTGCATACCTTCAACAACTGCCAGCTCATCTTCCAGACCCTGACCATCTTCAACGGTGATGACGCCATCGCGACCCACTTTGTCCATGGCTTCGGCAATCAGCTTGCCCACTTTCTCGTCGGAGTTGGCGGAGATGGTGCCCACCTGAGCGATGGCATTGCTGTCGGCGCACGGCTGGGACAGTGCTTGCAGTTCAGCAACAGCAGCCACAACGGCCTTGTCGATACCGCGCTTCAGATCCATCGGGTTCATACCGGCGGCAACGGCTTTCAGACCTTCGTTGACGATAGCCTGAGCCAGAACGGTTGCAGTAGTGGTACCGTCACCGGCGGCATCGTTCGCCTTGGAAGCCACTTCCTTGACCATCTGGGCGCCCATGTTCTGGAACTTGTCTTCCAGCTCGATTTCGCGCGCAACAGATACACCATCTTTAGTGATGGTCGGGGCGCCGAAGGACTTGTCCAGCACCACGTTGCGGCCTTTCGGGCCCAGAGTCACCTTGACGGCATCAGCCAGGATGTTGACACCTTCCAGCATCTTGATGCGAGCTTCGTTACCAAACTTGACGTCTTTAGCAGCCATTTTCTTCAATCCTTTCTATCAATTCGGGGAAAATCGGGGATAGATTACTCTTCGACAATCGCCAGGATGTCAGTCTCGGACAGGATCAGGACGTCCTGACCATCCAGCTTCTCGGTCTTCACGCCGTAGCCTTCGTTGAAGATCACCTTGTCACCAACCTTCACGGCCAGCGCTTTCACATCGCCATTATCCAGGATGCGACCAGTCCCCACGGCAAGCACTTCACCACGGGTGGACTTCTGGGCCGCAGTACCAGTCAAGACGATACCGCCGGCAGATTTGGCTTCAGCTTCGATGCGCTTGATGATGACGCGGTCGTGCAGTGGACGAATTTTCATCGATAACTCTCCCAAAATGAGTCTCATTGTTGCTTTGAGGAATGGCCGTTCCAGGCCAAATTAGATATGTCCCTGATGTGGGGCAGAGTTGCTAACCCTTCAAGGGCAAATACAAAAAAAATTTTTTCACGTACTATAAACATCTTCGATGGTTCAGCCATGTCCACACCCTGGAGCAAGGTCGGTTCAAGCCGCCCGTTTTCCATGCCAGAACCTTCAAAGCCAGCTGTAGAGACGAGCCCTTGACCCGCACCAACCCCATGTTGACAGCCCCTATTCCGGTCGTACTGCGCCAGATGACGGGCCCCATGATCTTCGGCATCATCGCCATTCTGGCCTTCAATCTGGTCGATACCTTTTTTATCGGTATGCTGGGCACCGAAGCACTGGCCGCCATCAGTTTTACCTTTCCTGTCACTTTTGTGGTTACCTCGCTGGCGATGGGATTGGGCGCCGGATTGTCAGCGGTGATCGGTCATACTCTGGGGCAGGGCAAACACGATGAGGCGGCCCATCTCGCCACCGACAGCCTGTTTCTGGCGGTGATCATGGTGGCCCTGCTATCCGCGGGGGGGGCTCTCACCATCAAGCCTCTGTTTACTCTGTTGGGGGCCAGTGCCGAGCTTATCTCTCTCATCCATGACTACATGCTGATCTGGTATCTCACCGTCCCCATGCTGGTGCTGCCCATGGTGGGCAATGCCGCTATCCGGGCGACCGGCGATACCAAAACCCCCAGCCTGGTGATGGCCATAGCCGGGCTGGTCAACGGGGTACTGGATCCTCTGTTGATCTTCGGTATCGGCCCCTTTCCCGAATGGGGGATCCGCGGGGCAGCCATCGCCACCTCTATCTCCTGGTTGATGGCGATGCTGGTCAGCCTCTATATCCTGCGTCATCGGGAGGGCTTGCTGCTGTGGCGCCTCTCGCCTCGGGCTCGGTTGCTGACCCACTGGCGGGCGCTGCTCCATGTTGCCGTCCCCGCCTCTTTTACCAATATGCTCAACCCTCTGGCCAATGCAGTGCTGATGACGATCTTTGCGGGCCTGGGTACCGAGGTGGTAGCCGCTTACGGCGCCGCATCGCGGGTCGAGGCGCTGCTGCTGATCGTGATGATGGCCCTTGCCTCCGTACTGGCCCCTTTCATCTCGCAAAACTGCGGCGCCGGCAATCCGGCCCGGGCCAAAGCCGCACTTCAGAGCTGCCTGCGCTTTGCCCTGCTGTTCCAGCTCGCCATCTATGGCCTGACCTGGCTGCTCGCCCCGCTGATCGCCAATCTGTTCAGCGATCATCCGCAGGTCATTCGCCTGATTATTCTCTATCTGCATCTGGTGCCGATCGGTTACGGCTTTCAGGGCATGGTGATGCTGCTGGCCTCGGCACTCAATGGCGTGCGAGCATCCAGTATTTCGTTCTTGTTCAACGGATTGCGACTGTTTGGTTTTCTGTTGCCAGGAGCCTGGCTGGGGGCAAAGCTGGGGGGAGAACAGGGGATATATCTAGGAATACTGCTGGCCAATCTGGCGGCGGGCACCCTCGCGTGGTGGTATGCCCGACACCGCTTCGAGGCGCTGTGCCATCAGGGCAAACCCTGATTCAGTCACTCGCCTCGGGTTTTCGTCTCGTCGATTACTCTTTACGCTCACTCTTTGCGCTCAAATTCGCCTTCGATGGTGGTGCCGCCCTGCTTGGCGTTCCCCAGATGATCATCGGACGGTGCGTTGCCAAACGGCGATTGAGTACGCTGGAAACCGCCCATCTGCATCCGGAACTGGCTGCTGCCGATCAGCTTGTCAGCCAGTTTGTTGCGCAGCCAGGGTTGCAGCAACAGCACACCGAAAATGTCGGTCACGAAACCCGGGATAATCAGCAGCAGGCCCGCCAACGCCAGCATCATGCCCCCCATCACCTCGCGGCCCGGCATCTCGCCCATCTGCATCTTTTGCTGGGCGCTGAACAGGGTCTTGATCCCTTCACTTCGCACCAGCGAGGAGCCCAATACCGCGGTCAGTATGAGCAAGCCGACAGTCGGCAGCGCCCCGATTACCGAGCCGACCTCGATCATCACGGTGAGTTCCAGTACAACCAGACCCACCAACAACAAAAACAACTTGCCCATATCCACTCCAGCACCGGTAAATTGAGAAGAAGTGGCGCCCATCCAACGATGGTCAGAGGCGATTTTGCCGCCCCGTCATCACCACTTTCTGCCCTGAATAAATGGGGGCGGCCCCCCTCTTTTCAAGTTGGTCAACTGACTCCTACGTCATCAGCAATCTAAAAAATCAGCAAAAAGTCACAAAAATTTATAAAAATCATCATGATAAAAACTTCATAACATATGTGTACTTTCCTCAAAGTAATTTGAAAATGTCGCAAATTTAGTGATCCACCTCTAATAACCGATACCTCAATTGGAGTAGTATATTGATTAGTTTTTCGGGAGGTCATTCTCCCAACCGCCCCACTCGATGTGTGGTGCTTCAGGATGAGCTGTGCGCAAGGAACTCGCGACCACTCGGTGAGGATTTTTCCATTTATCTGATTTCTGAGGCATTACAATGAGCGACATCAAGAACGTCCGCATTGAAGAAGACCTGCTGGGCACCAAAGAAGTTTCCAATGATCTCTACTACGGTGTGCACACCCTGCGCGCTGTCGAGAACTTCAAGATCAGCTCTCAGAAGATTTCTGACGTTCCGGAATTCGTCCGCGGTATGGTGCTGACCAAGAAAGCCGCTGCGCTGGCAAACGGTGAATTGGGTACCATCCGTCCTGAAATTGCTGACAAGATCGTAGAAGCCTGCGACCTGATGCTGAACACCGGCAAATGCTTCGACCAGTTCCCGGTCGACGTTTACCAGGGTGGTGCCGGTACCTCCGTCAACATGAACACCAACGAAGTACTGGCCAACATCGCCCTGGAAATCATGGGTCTGGAGAAAGGCCGTTACGACGTCATCAACCCGAACGACCACGTCAACAAGTGCCAGTCCACCAACGATGCCTACCCCACCGGTTTCCGCGTTGCTGTGGTCAACAGCACTGACGTGACCCTGCATGCGCTGGAGCACCTGATCGCGGCATTCGATGCCAAAGCGAAAGAGTTCAAAAACATCCTGAAGATGGGTCGTACCCAGCTGCAAGATGCGGTTCCGATGACCCTGGGTCAGGAGTTCCACGCGTTCGCCGTGACCCTGCGTGAAGAGATCAAATCCATCAAGCGTTGCCAGGAGCTGCTGCTGGAAGTGAACCTGGGCGCAACCGCCATCGGTACCGGTCTGAACACTCCGCCCGAGTACTCTGCACTGGCTATCAAGCGTCTGGCCGAGATCACCGGTCGTGCCTATGTGCCGGCAGAAGACCTGATCGAAGCGACCTCAGACTGTGGCGCCTACGTCATGCTGCACGGCGCCATCAAGCGTCTGGCTATGAAGCTGTCCAAGATCTGTAACGACCTGCGTCTGCTCTCCTCCGGCCCGCGCACTGCACTGAAAGAGATCAACCTGCCGGAAATGCAGGCGGGTTCCTCCATCATGCCGGCCAAGGTCAACCCGGTTATCCCGGAAGTGGTCAACCAATCCTGCTTCAAGGTATTCGGTAACGACATCACCATCACCTTCGCCGCCGAAGCCGGTCAGCTGCAGCTGAACGTCATGGAGCCGGTGATTGGTCAGGCGATGTTCGAATCCCTGAGCCTGATGGAAAAAGCCTGTATTTCCCTGCGCGAGAAGTGCGTGGAAGGTATCACCGCCAACCCGGAAATCTGCATGAATCACGTGCTGAACTCCATCGGTATCGTGACCTACCTGAACCCCTTCATCGGCCACCACGAAGGGGATATCGTCGGCAAGATCTGTGCCCAGACCGGCAAGAACGTCCGCGAAGTCGTTCTTGAGCGTGGCCTGCTGAGCGCCGAGCAGCTGGACGAAATTCTCTCCATCGAGAACCTGATGAACCCGCAATACAAAGCCAAGCGTTTCACCCGCGAAGCTGCCGTATAAGCGAGTGTGGGCCGGGATCTTCCCGGCCCATAAAGTCAGTTCCCGATTGGTCTTTATCCCCAGCCCGATCGGGAATTGGCTTTTTGCCAAATAAAAACCAAAAACTAAAAAATGGAGTTATCGCTATGATTGGAATCGAGTTACTTGTCGTGCTCGCCGCTATCTATCTGGGGGCCCGGATAGGCAGCATCGGCATCGGCTTTGCCGGTGGTCTGGGGGTACTGGTATTGACGTGGGGTCTGGGCATGCCCATCCCGAGCGATCAACTGGTCAGCTACATCCCCTGGGATGTGATCATGATTATCGCGTCCGTCATCTGTGCCATCGCCTGTATGCAACTGGCTGGCGGGATGGACTATCTGGTCTTCCTGGCAGAAAAAGCGCTGCGCAAGAACCCCAAATACATCACCTTCGCCGCCCCGGTGGTCACCTACCTGATGACCATGCTGGCCGGTACCGGTCATACCGCCTTCTCCACCCTGCCGGTGATCGCTGAAGTGGCCAAAGAGCAAGGGATCCGCCCATCCCGTCCGCTCTCCATCGCGGTTGTCGCCTCCCAGATCGCCATCACAGCTTCCCCGATCTCTGCCGCTGTGGTTGCCTTCTCCGGCATGCTCGAGCCGTTTGGTGTTGATTATCTGACCCTGCTGGCCATCTGCATCCCCTCTACCTTCCTGGCCTGTATCCTGGGCGCCTTCATTGCCAACATGATGGGCAAGCCGCTGGAGCAGGACGAAGTCTATCTGGAGCGTAAAGCCAAGGGGCTGATCAAACTGCGTGGTACTACCAAGCTCGAGATCAAACCGTACGCCAAGCTGTCGGTCTGGATCTTCATCGCCGCCATCGTTGCTGTCATGGCTTATGCCACTGCCATCTCCGGTAAAGTGGGCCTGATCACCAACCCGCCGATCCCCCGTGACGGCGCCATCATGGGCATCATGCTGGCCGCGGCCACCATCATGACCCTGGTGTGCAAACTAGACGCCACCCAGGTCACCAACATGCCGACCTTCAAGTCCGGTATGTCCGCCTGTATCTGCGTACTGGGTGTCGCCTGGCTGGGTAACGTCTTCGTGAAAGGCAACATGGACACCATCCAGCTGATCGCTGGCGACCTGCTGAACCAGTACTCCTGGCTGCTGGCCGTGGTGCTGTTCTTCGCTGCCATGCTGCTCTATTCACAAGGCGCCACCACCAAGGCCCTGATGCCTGCCGCACTGGCACTGGGTGTCAGCCCGCTGACTGCGATTGCCTCTTTCGCAGCCGTGAGCGCCCTGTTCGTACTGCCGACCTACCCGACCCTGCTGGCCGCGGTAGAGATGGACGACACCGGCTCCACCCGTATCGGTAAGGCGGTCTTCAATCACCCCTTCTTCGTACCGGGCACCGCCACCATCGCCATCGCCGTGGCGCTGGGCTTCTTCTTTGGCGGCATCCTGCTGTAATCCTATCGCCTGCCGATTACCAAACAAAAATCCCCGCCAGTTGGCGGGGATTTTTTTATCTCTTTACTCTGTGCTTGGCTGTCTGCCAGCAAGAGACCTGACCTCTTATACGGGTGGCTCAACCACGGCGACAGCAGACACCACAACAGCGTGTCAACGGCGCTATAACCACCGCTGCCGGATTGCAGGAGCAGTAGGCCACCATGGTACTCACCACCACGCCAGAAGGCGGGATCCTTTGGATCAGACCGGATCCAGGGTATCCAGCGGCCAACGCGGCACGGCTTTGACCGCCAGCGGTTCGAACACGCCCGCTTTCAGGCGCTGCATACCGGCGTAAGCGATCATGGCGCCGTTATCGGTGCAATATTCAGTGCGCGGATAGAACACCTCGCCCTTGAGGCTCTCCATCAGCTCGGCCAGCTGGGCACGCAGATGACGGTTGGCACTGACGCCACCGGCGACCACCAGACGCGTGAGACCTGTCTCTTTCAAGGCACGACGGCACTTGATGGCCAAGGTATCGACCACCGCATCTTCAAACGCCCGAGCGATATCGGCACGGGTCTGCTCATCATCACCATTGGCAGCGATGGTGTTGGCGGTGAAGGTCTTCAGGCCGGAGAAGCTCATGTCGAGCCCGGGACGATCTGTCATCGGACGAGGGAAGTGGAAGCGCCCGGTAGTGCCCTTCTCGGCCAGACGGGAGAGCAGCGGACCACCTGGATAGTCCAGCCCCATCAGCTTGGCGGTCTTGTCGAACGCTTCGCCAGCAGCATCATCGATGGATTCGCCCAACAGCTGATAGCTGCCGATGCCGTCAACCCGCACCAGCATGGAGTGACCACCGGAGACCAGCAGCGCCACGAAGGGGAACTCGGGGGCCTTTTCTTCCAGCATAGGAGCCAGCAGGTGGCCTTCCATATGGTGGACGGCGATAGCAGGCTTGTTCCATGCCATCGCCAGTGAACGACCAATAGTGGCTCCCACCAGAATGGCGCCAACCAGACCCGGACCCGCGGTATACGCGATGCCGTCGATGTCATCTTTGCCCAGTCCCGCCTCTTGCAATGCGGCCTGGATCAACGGGATCGTCTTGCGAACATGATCCCGGCTGGCGAGTTCGGGGACGACGCCACCGTAGTCCGCATGCAGCTTGACCTGGCTGTATAACTGATGGGAAAGGATCCCTTTTTGATCGTCGAAGATCGCGATCCCGGTTTCGTCACAGGATGTCTCTATGCCCAATACACGCATTGCTAAAAAATTTCACTGCTAAAATGAGACGGCTATGGTAACCTTCGCGGGTTTTTTAAACCAGAGCGATCTCTGCGGGTTTACTTTCATTCCCTGTCCAGAGTATAATTTCGCACCATTTTAAGACATGCTGATCGATTGAAGGTCAGCTAACAATTTATCACTGAGGTGAAAGGCACATGCCAGTAATCAAAGTCCGTGAAAATGAGCCGTTTGACGTTGCTCTGCGTCGTTTCAAGCGTTCTTGCGAAAAAGCCGGTATCCTGTCCGAAGTTCGTAGCCGTGAGTTCTACGAGAAGCCGACTACCATTCGTAAGCGCGCCAAAGCGTCTGCTGTCAAGCGTCACGCCAAGAAGCTGTCTCGCGAAAACGCACGTCGTATCCGCCTGTACTAATCGGGTGATATTGCCGTGTCTCTGAAGGATCAACTCAAGGATCAGCAAAAGCTCGCCATGCTTGCCAAAGATAAGGCACGTCTGGGAGCGATCCGCTTGTTGATGGCAGAAATCAAGCAACGTGAAGTCGATACCCGTATCGAGCTGAATGATGAGGATATCCTCGCTGTCGTGACCAAAATGGTCAAACAGCGCCGCGATTCCATCAGCCAATTTGAAGCTGCCGGTCGCCAGGATCTCGCCGACAAAGAGTCCGCTGAGATCGTTGTGTTGCAGGAATTCCTGCCGCAACAGCTGGCCGCAGATGAAATTGCCGCCCTGATCGAGCAAGCCATCACTGAAAGTGGTGCTGCCGTCATGGCTGATATGGGCAAGGTCATGGCTGTCTTGAAGCCGAAAATTCAGGGGCGTGCCGATGTCGGCGCCGTCAGTGCTCAGGTGAAAACCCGCTTGGCGTAACAGGCAACTCTCTTGTTTGGTCGAAGAAGCCGTGCTTCCCTTGGAATGCGCGGCTTTTTTATTTTCTCCGCAATGAAACAGGACGGTTATGGCAGGCAGGATCCCACAATCCTTTATCGACGATCTGCTCGTACGCACAGACATAGTCGAGCTGATCGACTCGCGAGTGCGGCTGAAAAAAGCCGGTAAAAACTACCAGGCTTGCTGCCCTTTTCATAACGAAAAAAGCCCCTCTTTTACCGTCAGCCAGGAGAAGCAGTTCTACCACTGTTTCGGTTGTGGCGCCCACGGCAACGCCATCGGCTTTGTCATGGAGTACGACGGTCTCGAATTTCCCGATGCCATCGAAGAGCTCGCCAGCATGCAAGGCATGCAGGTACCTCGCGAGCAGAGCATCGGCGGCTCGGCCAATAGCCAGCCCGCAGTCAGCAAGGATCTGTTCGAGCTGATGAACCAGATCGCCCGCTTCTACGAGAGCAATCTCAAGAGCGCTCCCCATGCGGTGGAGTACCTCAAAGGCCGCGGCCTGACCGGTGAAGTGGTCAAACGATTCAACATTGGCTATGCACCCAGCGATTGGGATCAGGTGCGCCGCCGCTTTGGTACCAGCCGGGATCACGAGCAGTTGCTTAT
This sequence comes from Aeromonas sp. 604443, assembly GCF_049170315.1. Taxonomy (NCBI): domain Bacteria; kingdom Pseudomonadati; phylum Pseudomonadota; class Gammaproteobacteria; order Aeromonadales; family Aeromonadaceae; genus Aeromonas; species Aeromonas sp. 604443. Next base: position 114,161 of record NZ_JAAKMI010000014.1, on the reverse strand, counting down.
CTCGGGCGGCATGCTGATCACCCGTGACAATGGCCCGGGGAGTTATGATCGTTTCCGCGATCGCATCATGTTCCCGATCCGTGACAAGCGTGGCCGGGTCATCGGTTTCGGTGGCCGGGTGCTGGGTGATGGCACCCCCAAATACCTGAACTCGCCGGAGACCCCCATCTTCCATAAAGGGCGGGAGCTGTTCGGTCTCTACGAAGTAAAGCAGGCACACAAGGATCCACGCCGGATCCTGGTGGTGGAAGGCTACATGGATGTGGTGGCACTCGGTCAGTACGACATCGACTATGCGGTGGCGGCGCTGGGTACTGCAACGACCAGCGACCATATCCACACCCTGTTTCGCACCACCGCCGAGGTAGTCTGCTGCTACGACGGTGACAACGCCGGTCGTGAAGCCGCCTGGCGCGCGCTGGATAATGCCCTCCCTCATCTGCAGGATGGCCGCGAGCTGAAGTTCGTGTTCCTGCCCGATGGCGAGGATCCCGACTCGCTGGTACGCCAGATCGGCAAGGAGGGTTTTGAAGCCCTGCTCGATGAAGCCCAACCGTTCGCCGACTTCATGTTCGAGCGTCTCGGCCGGGATGCCGCACTTTCGGGTGAGGCAGGCAAGTTCGAAGTGGCCAACAAGGCCGCCGAGCTTATTCGTCGCGTTCCGGAAGGGTTTACCCGCGAAGGGCTGATCACTCGTCTCTCCAGCATGATGCGTTGGGGCGAGAACAAGCAGCGCATCGCCGAGCTCTTTGCTCGCAACAGTCAGCCCAAGGCCGAGGTCAACAAACCCAAGGCAGCCAAGCTGACACCACTGCGGCGTGCACTGGCACTGATGGTGCAATATCCGGCAGTAACGGCTGAGCTTCCCCCCATGCCGGAATTGGCCGGACTACGCGTACAGGGCATCAAGTTCCTGCTGCAACTGCACCAGCAAATCCAGGCACAGCCTGGTATCACAACCGGTATCCTGCTGGAACACTGGCGTGGTACCAAGGAAGGAGAGATCCTTGCTCAGCTGGCCATGCACGACCTGTTCGAGGAGATCAAACTCGATCAGGAGCCGGATATTCTGGGAGAATTGCAGGACACCTTCGTCGGCTTCATCAACCAGTTTCTGAAGCAGCGGATCGAAGAATTGCAGGCCAAAGTGGCTCAGGAAGGACTAAGCTCCGAAGAAACCCAAGAGCTGATGATGCTGATAAGAGAGGTGCAAATTGAGAAAAGAAATGAGAGTGGGGCTTGATATTTGAGTGATTAGTCCCAATATGGATAGCGTTGCCCGAATCGACGGGATGAAAAGCAAAATTTTTATAACCGCCTGGCCCCGACAATACTGCGGGCAGGGGTTTCTCATGACCGACGCCGCAACCAGACATAGCATGTCTGGCGGTTTTCTATTAGAATTGGCTATTTGCGCAGCAGCGCACTGTACGCGCAACCTAGCAACACCAACCGGATGAGTTCTATGGAGCAAACCCCGCAGTCTCAGCTTAAACTCCTCGTTGCCAAAGGTAAAGAACAGGGCTACCTGACCTATGCCGAGGTGAACGATCACCTCCCGCAAGACATTGTCGATTCAGACCAGATCGAAGACATCATTCAGATGATCAACGATATGGGCATTCAAGTGGTTGAAAACGCTCCGGATGCCGATGACCTTATCATGGCTGAAGGTGGTACCGCCGATGAGGACGCTGCCGAAGCAGCGGCCCAGGCTCTGGCATCTGTTGAATCTGAGATTGGTCGCACGACCGATCCCGTCCGCATGTACATGCGGGAAATGGGTACCGTCGAACTGCTGACCCGTGAAGGCGAAATCGACATCGCCAAGCGGATCGAAGACGGTATCAACCAGGTACAAAGCTCCGTAGCCGAGTACCCTGAAGCAATTACTTACCTGCTCGAACAGTACGACAAGTACGAAGCCGAGCAGCTGCGTCTCTCTGACATCATCTCTGGCTTTATTGACCCGAACGAAACTGAAGATATGGCGCCTACCGCCACGCATATCGGTTCCGAACTCGGCGAAGACGATCTGGCCGACGAAGATGAAGAAGACGAAGAAGACGAAGACGAAGATGGCGACAGCTCTGACGACGACGGTGACGGTGGTCCGGATCCGGAAGTCGCTCGCGAGAAGTTTGGCGAACTGCGTGCCCAGTATGAAGTGACCCGTCTCTCCATTCAGAAGAATGGTCGCGCGCACGAAGATACCCAGGCCGCCATCGCCCAGCTGGCCGATGTATTCCGCCAATTCCGCCTGATGCCCAAGCAGTTCGATCGCCTGGTCAACAACATGCGTGAAATGATGGAGCGCGTCCGCGTGCAGGAACGCATCATCATGAAGCTCTGCGTTGAGCAGGCCAAGATGCCGAAGAAAACCTTCGTCGCGGCCTTCACCAACAACGAGTGTGAAACTGCCTGGTTCGAATACCAGAAGCAGGCTGGCAAAGCCTGGTCTCCCCGTCTGGTTGAAATGGACGAAGATATTCAGCGCGCCATCGGCAAGCTGCAGCAGATTGAAGAAGAGACCGGCCTGTCGATTGCCCAGATCAAGGATATCAACCGTCGCATGAGCATCGGTGAGGCCAAGGCCCGCCGCGCGAAGAAAGAGATGGTTGAGGCCAACTTGCGTCTGGTTATCTCTATCGCCAAGAAGTACACCAACCGCGGTCTGCAGTTCCTGGACCTGATCCAGGAGGGCAACATCGGTCTGATGAAGGCGGTAGACAAGTTTGAATACCGTCGTGGCTATAAGTTCTCGACCTATGCAACCTGGTGGATCCGTCAGGCCATTACCCGCTCCATCGCGGATCAGGCCCGTACCATCCGTATCCCGGTACACATGATCGAGACCATCAACAAGCTCAACCGAATCTCCCGTCAGATGCTGCAGGAGATGGGGCGTGAACCGAACCCGGAAGAGCTGGCCATGCGCATGGGCATGCCGGAAGACAAGATCCGCAAGGTACTGAAAATCGCCAAAGAGCCTATCTCCATGGAGACGCCCATCGGTGATGATGAAGATTCCCACTTGGGCGACTTTATCGAAGATACCACCCTGGCTCTGCCAGCGGATGCTGCGACCAGCGAAAGCCTGCGCAACGCCACCCGCGAAGTGCTGGCTGGCCTGACCGCCCGCGAAGCCAAGGTACTGCGGATGCGTTTCGGTATCGACATGAACACTGACCACACCCTCGAGGAAGTGGGCAAACAGTTCGACGTTACCCGTGAGCGTATTCGTCAGATCGAAGCCAAGGCACTGCGTAAACTGCGCCACCCGAGCCGCTCGGAAGTGCTGCGCAGCTTCCTGGACGAATAGTCCTGACCCTGTGTCAAACTGCTCTGCCAAAGCCCCGCCATGCGGGGCTTTGTTTTGTCTGGCATTTACCCTTGCAACCCTCTTTTCGCCCTCAATCAAGCTGGACAATTAGTCGCCAAGTGGTTGATATGCCTATAGACTGCCCTTTCCTCTTCCCCTATAATCCACGCCGCTAAACGCACAATTTGGCCCCTTAGCTCAGTTGGTCAGAGCAGTCGACTCATAATCGATTGGTCGTGGGTTCAAGTCCCCCAGGGGCCACCAAATTAGAAAAGGCCGCTCATCATGAGCGGCCTTTTTGCATCTGCGGATCGGGCAATGTCCAGTGATAAGCTCGATGAGGTCATAGAAAAGACCCGCCATGGGCGGGTCTGGGCAGGGTCCGGATCAGGCGCCTCACTCAGAGACAAGGAGCCTAATGCTGAGCCTCAGGTTTGCTCGTTGCTGCCGCTCTGGATGGATGAGCGACGCCCGATGGCAGGCAGCATCCGGGTAACCAGATTGCTGCGCTGGCGCCAGGAGGTGAAGACGATGGCCAGCAGATGCAGACCAATCAGTCCCTGCAGCGCCACCACGCACCACTCATGCCACTCGTCAGCCCCCAGTTCAAATCCCGTCTCGGTATTTTGAAACCAGCCGCTGCCAGCAGTGGCCAGCACAACCAGCCAGAGCGCCCACACGGCAAGCTTGCCGCTACCGTGATGACCCGGAGCCGGAGGCTGCCGCTCACGCATCTCGCGCGCTTGCTGGCGAAAATCCTCACCGCTGGGGATGAGGGCACCAAGGCGAGCGTAGCCACGGGCGAAAGTGAGCCCCCAGAGCAGACGCAAGGAGATCAGCCCAATGGCGCCGTAACCCAGCCACTCATGCCACTCCTCCCCCGCTTCGTTAACCCAGAGGTTGCCGATGCAGACTGCCGCCAAGCCCCAGTGGGTCAGGCGAACCAGCGGATCCCAGCGAAAGGGCTCACCCTTTTTGCTTGGCATATTTGTGGTACTCCTTCTTCAGGTCGTTGACCTTGGCCAGATGTTCGCGCGCCTTGGCCTCATCACCCGCCTTGAGTGCGGCCAGGCTGGCGTCCAGCTCGGTCTGTACCTCGTTCATCCCTTCAAGGAATTTCTCTTTCTTGGCGGCCGGCATGTTCTTCTGCTTGGCCACATCAAGCTGGGCCTTCATCTCGTTGATGTGCTTCTCCATGGTGGCTGCATCATCAGCCTTGACGGCCTGCTTGTAGTTGAAGCCAATCTTCTTCATCGGCTGTTCCAGATCACCCGCCACGGCAGGCAGGGTCATCAGGCCAAACATCAGGGGCAGCAGCAGGGGGCGGACGGTTTTCAACATGGGATTTCCTTATATAACGACATGCTCGAATTGTTAGGGGTACTTATGAATCCAAACAAGAATTCATCACCAGCATGATGCCATGACTCATGGTGAAACGTTTGTGAAAAATGCTGTTTTTTGTGGCAAATAGTGACAGATATGCCGCGCTTGTTTGCGCTTGGTAACTGATTGAACGCAGGTGACACGCACCATGGGGATGGTTGAAAGCGGTAAACAGGGACAAAAAACCCCGCCGTAGCGGGGTCTGAATCAGCTGGCCATTTGCGTGCGTCAGTTACTCCTGTTCGCGAGCAATGGCGCGCCAGCCGATATCCTTGCGGTAGAAGACGCCATCCCACTTGATGCGGCCAGCGAGCTGATAGGCACGCTGCTGGGCTTCTGCCACTGTGTAGCCGAGGGCGGTGGCGCACAACACGCGGCCGCCAGCGGTCAGGCTGGTATCGCCCTCCAGGCGGGTACCGGCATGGAACACCTTCTCGCCCGCCACTTCATCCACCGGCAAGCCGCTGATGGGGTGATTGGTGCTGTAATCACCGGGATAGCCACCCGCCGCCAACACCACGCCGATAGCGGCGCGGGGATCATAGATGGCCTCTTTCTGATCCAGATTGCCTGCGCAAGCGGCCAGGCAGAGCTCCACCAGATCGGACTGCATCCGCAGCATGATGGGCTGGGTCTCGGGATCGCCGAACCGGCAGTTGAACTCGATTACCTTGGGATTGCCTGCACCGTCGATCATCAGACCGGCGTAGAGGAAACCGGTGTAGACGTTGCCTTCGGCAGCCATGCCGCGCACGGTCGGCATGATCACCTGCTCCATCACGCGTCGATGTACCTCGGCGGTCACCACAGGCGCCGGGGAGTAAGCCCCCATACCGCCGGTGTTGAGGCCGGTATCACCGTCGCCAACTCGCTTGTGATCCTGACTGGTGGCCATCGGCAGCACGTGCTCGCCATCGACCATGACGATGAAACTCGCCTCTTCACCCTCCAGAAACTCCTCAATCACCACCCGGGAGCCCGCTTCGCCAAAGGCATTGCCGGAGAGCATGTCGCGCACCGCGTCTTCCGCCTCCTGCAAGGTCATGGCGACAATCACCCCCTTGCCCGCCGCCAGACCATCGGCCTTGATGACGATGGGAGCCCCCTTCTCGCGCAGATAAGCGAGTGCAGGCTCCACTTCGGTGAAGTTCTGGTACTCGGCAGTCGGGATGGCGTGACGGGCCAGGAAATCCTTGGTGAAAGCCTTGGAGCCTTCCAGCTGGGCTGCGGCAGCCGTCGGGCCAAAGATCGGCTGACCGGCGGCGCGGAAGGCATCCACCACCCCTTTCACCAGCGGCGCTTCCGGCCCGACGATGGTGAGGCCGACCTGCTTCTCTTTGGCAAAGGCCAGCAGCCCTTCGATATCGGTCGCCTCGATGGCGACGTTCTCGACACCCGGCTCAAGCTGGGTGCCTGCATTGCCCGGCGCCACAAAAACGTGACGCACCAGCGGGGAGTGTTTGGCCTTCCAGGCCAGAGCGTGTTCACGGCCACCGTTGCCAATGATCAGTACTTTCATCGTATCGCTCGCTTCTATTTGTGGTCACTGGACGGCCACCCGGGCCGTCAGTCAGTGGAAATAGTCAGTTGAAAAGAGACAACAAAAGGGCCGCCATCGGCAGCCCCTGACCCATCAATGACGGAAATGGCGCATGTTGGTGAACACCATGCACATGCCGTGTTCGTCGGCGGCATCGATCACCTCCTGATCGCGCATCGAGCCACCCGGCTGGATCACGCAGGAGATACCGGCCTGCGCGGCAGCATCGATACCGTCGCGGAACGGGAAGAAGGCATCGGAGGCCATCACGGAGCCCGCCACGGTCAGCCCTTCATCCGCCGCCTTGATACCGGCGATTTTGGCCGAATAAACACGGCTCATCTGGCCTGCGCCGACGCCGATGGTCTGGCCATCTTTGGCGTAGACGATGGCGTTGGATTTGACGAACTTGGCCACTTTCCAGCAGAACAGCAGATCTTGCAGCTCTGCCTCGGTCGGCTGGCGCTTGCTGACCACGGTCAGATCACCCAGCGTCACCATGCCGAGATCCCGCTCCTGTACCAGCAGGCCGCCGTTGACGCGCTTGAGGTCAAAGCCTTGCGCCGGTGCCGTCCACTGACCGCATTCGAGCAGACGCACGTTCTGCTTGGCAGCGACCGCATCGCGGGCCTCCTGGCTGACGGTGGGGGCGATGATCACTTCGACAAACTGGCGGGCCACGATGGCTGCCGCAGTGGCGCCATCCAGCTCGCGGTTGAAGGCGATGATGCCGCCAAAGGCGGAGGTGGGGTCGGTCTGGTAAGCGCGATCGTAGGCACTCAGCAGGTCGCTACCGATGGCCACGCCGCAGGGGTTGGCATGCTTGACGATGACGCAGGCCGGCTCGTCGAACTCCTTCACACACTCCAACGCCGCATCGGTATCGGCGATGTTGTTGTAGGAGAGCGCCTTGCCCTGCAGCTGGGTAGCGCTGGAGACAGAACCCGGCGCGGCATGCTCTTCGGCGTAGAAGGCGGCTGCCTGATGGCTGTTTTCGCCGTAACGCATGTCCTGCTTCTTGATGAACTGGCTGTTGAAGGTGCGCGGGAAGCGGGACTCCTCGTCACCCTCCTTGTTGTCACCGTAAGAAGGAACCATGGTGCCGAAATAGTTGGCGATCATGCCATCGTAGGCAGCGGTGTGCTCGAAGGCAGCGATGGCCAGATCGAAACGGGTCGCCAGTTTCAGGCTGTTGCCGTTGGCATCCATCTCGCGAATAACCCGATCATAGTCGGCAGCTTTGACGACGATAGCGACATCTTTATGGTTTTTGGCGGCAGAGCGCACCATGGTCGGGCCGCCGATGTCGATGTTCTCGACTGCATCGGCCAGGGTGCAGCCCGCTTTGGCAACGGTAGCAGCAAAGGGATAGAGGTTGACGACAACCATGTCGATGGGGGAGATAGCGTGCTGGGCCATGATGGCGTCATCCTGATCCCGACGGCCGAGGATGCCGCCATGAACCTTGGGATGCAGGGTCTTGACTCGGCCATCCATCATTTCAGGGAAACCCGTGTAGTCGGAGACCTCGGTCACCGGCAGACCCGCCTCGCCAAGCAGCTTGGCGGTACCGCCCGTGGAGAGCAGGGCAACACCACGCTCGTTGAGTGCCTTGGCAAATTCCAGAATGCCAGTTTTGTCAGACACACTCAGCAGTGCACGGCGAATGGGTCGAGCTTGTTCCATCACACTATCGTCCTCAACATAACGGGGACCGTTCCATGGGAGGCGAGGCTCAACACAGAGAGTCCCCAAATAAATGGAAGTGGGGGATTTCGCAAACCACTCTCGCCCCGACATCCGGCAAAAGCGTTTTAGGAAATGCCCGCTTGGTGCGGCGCTCTGTTATGGGCGCGTATTCTACACAAAAAATGTGACCTGTGGTGGATTTTTTGAAACGGCAAAGCCTTATTTGGCGTGGCGTTAAACGTTTTCCACTTGATTTTCTCGAAACGTTTGCACTTTCAGTGTTTTATGGAAAAAAGGGTCGCCAGGAGATGTTTATCTGCCCCTTTTATGCCCTTGGCTGGCAATCCATGGGCAAAGGGGTGATAGTGGATTCCGGTTTTTGTGGCGGCATACATTCAAGGGGAGAGAGAGCATGTATCGGATCGGTGAACTGGCCAAGGCGTGCGGGGTCAAGGCAGATACCCTGCGTTTTTACGAGAAGAACGGGCTTATCTCACCGGGGATCCGCAACGAATCCGGCTACCGCCTCTACAGCGAACAGGACAAGCGGCGGCTGGAGTTCATCATTCGCGCCAAGTCGGTCGGATTCTCGCTGGCCGATATCGGCGAGCTGCTCGACCTCGATACCAACAAGGCCAAAGTCACCTGTCAGGAGGTGAAAGCGGTGGCCGACACCAAGCTGGCCCAGGTGGAGCAGAAGATCATCGAACTGACCCGCTTTCGCGACAACCTGCGAGAGCTCTCCAATATCTGCTGCGGCGGGCCGCGATCGGCGGAGCACTGCGCCATCCTCGAGACGCTGGAATCTGGCGCCCCGGCCCATCACGAGCATCACAACCACGACCAGCATGACCCGGTTCACGGCTGACATGGTATGCCTGACTGAGCGTGCCTAGCTCAGTGTGACTGACTCGGCGCGCCAAACGCATTGCTCCGGCGGCGATTTGGTGACAAAATCGCCGCGTTTTTAACCGGTGCCAGTGTATCCGGTTGCCGGGCGCTAGCCTGAACAGGCGCCCGCAGTGAAAACCGCCATCCAGACACAAAAATCAACACACCAAGAGAAAAGAAGAGGAGCCATCATGGCCAAAATTCGGGTCGACCAACCCGCCCTCCCCCGTGAGGAAAATGCGCAAGGGGGCCACTATGCCCATCAGCGCGGCGAGATAAAGGATAACCATCTGCACGCCCTGCTCTCCGATCCCCTGTTTCGCAGCCGGGTCGAGCGCAACAAGAAGGGTAAGGGGAGTTACCAGCGCAAGGCCAAATTTGGCAAGCGGTGGGAGCCCGGCCAACAGCAGATGATCCGCGTCTGCTGCTGAGCGGGTTTCTACCGCGCATAAACAATCAGGGCGCCATTGGCGCCCTGATCGTTTTGACAGAAGAAGCGATTTGGCAACGCCAACTCACAGCCTCAACAGGCCGCTCACTCATCCATAAAGAGTTCGAGCAATACGTTCAGATAGCGATGGCCGAGAGAAGTGAGCTGCCAGCTATCCCCCAAATCCTCGATCAGCTCCTTGCTCTGGGCGATGGCGAGCACCGTCTCTACCCTTTCCAGCGGCAAGCCGGTATAGGCCTCGAACTCCGCCTTGGGGGCCGGTTCAAACAGGCGGAAGCGGTTCATAAAGTATTCGAGCGGCAGATCGTCTGCCGTCACCTGCCACTGCTCGTCCAGATAGGGGCGACTCTTGTCCAGATACCCTTTCGGATGCTTCACCTTGGCGGTGCGCAGGATCTGTTGGTTCGCGAGATCGGTCACCTTGCCGTGGGCGCCACAGCCAATCCCCAGATAGTCACCAAAGCGCCAGTAGTTGAGGTTGTGATGGCACTGATAGCCCTCTTTGGCGTAAGCCGAGATTTCGTACTGGCGATAACCGCTGGCGGTGAGCATGGCGTGGCCCTGCTCATAGATATCCCACAGGGTGTCATCTTCCGGCAGTTTGGGCGGTTTGGAGGCAAATGCCGTGTTCGGCTCTATGGTGAGCTGATACCAGGAGAGGTGCGGCGGGGCGCAGTCGATAGCCTGCTGCAGGTCATAAAGGGCGTCATCCAGACTCTGATCCGGCAGACCATGCATCAGATCCAGATTGAAGGTAGGCAACTTGATGGCATGGGCCAGTGCGGCGGCCTTGCGGGCCTCTTCCGGGCCGTGAATGCGGCCGAGGCGGGTCAGCTTCTCCTGCTGGAAGCTCTGCACGCCGATGGAGATGCGGTTAATACCGGCGCGCTGGAAACCGGCAAACTTGTCCGCCTCCACCGTGCCCGGGTTGGCCTCCATGGTGATCTCGCAATCTGCGGTGAGCGGTATGCGGGCCCGTACCCCGTCCAGCAAGGCTTGCATCGCCTCCACCGTCAGCAGGCTGGGGGTGCCGCCGCCGATAAAGATCGAGGAGAGCGGCCGCCCCTGCGCCCACTTCAGATCCTGATCCAGATCCTCCAGCAGAGCGGCGACATATTCGAGGTGAGGCAACTCCCCCTTCTGGGCATGGGAGTTGAAGTCACAGTAAGGGCACTTCTGGACGCACCAGGGCACATGAATATAGAGAGAGAGCGGCGGCAGTTGCAGCATGGGGCTTCCAATAAAACGGGGGCTCAAGGCCCCCATTGTAGATGACTATGTGTAATTGACCGTGTGTAACCGACAAGGTGGCGAAGTGACTCAGTGCGCCGCAGCCAGCGCCGCTTTGAGCTTGGCCAGCGCCTGACCGCGATGGCTCAGCTGGTTTTTCAGCTCGGCTGGCATCTGGGCGGCGGTGCAGTCGTGATCCGGCACGAAGAAGACCGGGTCATAGCCGAAACCGTGCTGACCGCGCGGCTCGTCGATGATCATCCCTTCCCAGCTCGCCTGACAGATGATGGGAGTGGGATCGTCAGCGTGGCGCATATAGACCAGCACACACCAGAAGCGGGCGCTCTTCAGGTACTCGGGGGCACCTTGCAGCTCGCCGAGCAGCTTCTCGATGTTGGCCTTGTCGCCGGCACCCACACCGGCAAAGCGGGCGGAGTAGACGCCGGGGCGCCCTTGCAGCAGATCGACTTCCAGACCGGAGTCATCGGCCACGGCGGGCAGACCGGTAATACGGGCGGCGTGGCGGGCCTTGATGATGGCATTCTCGACGAAGGTGGTGCCGGTCTCATCGGCATCGGAGACCGCAAACTCGCTCTGTGGGATCACCTGGATCTTCATATCGGCCAGCATGGCGGCCAATTCCTTCACCTTTTTCTGGTTACCTGTTGCCAGGACAAGCTTGTTCATCGAGCACCTCCGCAAAAATAATCTGCGCATTCTATGCGGCGCAAGCGTTTAGTAAAAGCGTCAATTACACCCGCTGTGATGGGGTTGCGGGGGATTTGCCGCCATCGAATAACCAGCTTTTTAATACATGTTTCCATAATGGAATAACCAAAGTGATTAAATACCATTTCTATTCATTACTGTGAGTCAGTAGACTCGCGCCCCAATTCATTAACCTGGCTGACTAAAGAGGTGACAGATGCCATTGATACTTTTGCTCGTACTACTGGTGCTGTTCAGTCCGCTGGCTATCGACATCTACCTGCCCGCCATTCCGCAGATGGCCGAGCAGCTGGGCGCCGAAGTGACACTGATGCAGGGCACCATCACCTGGTTCCTGTTCAGCATGGGGCTGGGGCAACTGCTTGTTGGCCCGCTGGCCGATCGCTACGGTCGCAAGCCCATCGCCCTGGGCGGCGTGCTGCTCTATGGCCTGAGCGCGCTGGGGGCCGGTTTTGCCGCCAGCCTCGGCGAATTGATGCTGGCGCGAGTGCTGCAGGGCTTCGGCGCCTGCGCTACCTCGGTCGCCGCCTTCTCGGTGGTACGTGACAGCTACGGCCCGAAAAAGAGCGGTCAGATGATCTCCTACCTCAATGGCGCCATCTGCTTTATTCCTGCGCTGGCCCCCCTGCTCGGTGGCTGGCTCACCGCCAAGGCGGGCTGGTCTGCCAACTTCTGGTTTATGGCCGGTTATGCGCTCATCGTCGGCAGCTGGCTGATGTGGCGGATGCCGGAGACCCGCCCGGAGGAGACCCGCAGCGAAGGGGCCCTCATCAGCTGGTCGCGCTACAGCCCGGTACTGCGCTCCCCCAGCTTCCTGTTCAATGCGGCGCTGTGCATGCTGGCGATGGCGGTGATCCTCGCTTATGTCACCGCTGCACCGGTGCAGCTGATGGTGAAACTGGGGCTCGATATGAGCGGCTTTAGCTACTGGTTTACCGCCAACGCCGCGCTCAACATCCTGGCCTGCTTTATGGCGCCGCGCTTTATCGCCAAGGTGGGGCCAAGACGCACCCTTCGCATCGGCCTGCTGGTGTTGATGCTTTCGGCCATCACCCTGACTTTGGCCATGCACATCGAGCATCCGCTGGCGATGATGGGGCCGGTATTCCTCTCCAGCATCGGCTTTGCCATGATTCTGGGCTCGGCCGCCGGCATGGCGCTGGCACCGTTCGGCCACTGCGCCGGTACCGCAGCGGCCCTGCTCGGCCTGTTCCAGATGAGCGGCTCCGGCGCTTTGGTTGGCCTGACCGGCGCCCTGATGCACGACCCGCTCAGCCAGCTGGCGCTGCATATGTGGCTGCTGCTGCCGCCTCTGGTGATGCTGATGACCCGGCGCGGTCGCCGCTTGTGTTTGCAATAAATCCTGTGCTCTGATGGGCACATTCGGGGGGCCATCGGCCCCCTTCTCGTTTGTATCGCCTTTACAGCATATGGCCATCCGGCAGAGAGCCTGCGATGGCAACCCCACTCACTCGATGTCAGCGGAGAACCCCCGATGAGCCACACTCTCAACGCAGCCCTGGTGGGCTATGGCTTTGCAGGCAAGACCTTCCACGCCCCCTTCCTCTCTACCACGCCGGGCTTGTCCCTGAGTTGGGTGGTGAGCCGCGATGCCGCCAAGGTGCAGGCCGATCTGCCCGGCTGCCGGGTCGGTTCACTGGAGGATGTACTAAGCGATGAGACCGTCGATCTGGTGGTGATTGCCACCCCCAACGACACCCATGCCCCCCTCGCCCGCCAGGCGCTGCTGGCAGGTAAACATGTGGTGATCGACAAGCCCTTTGCACTGGATCTGGCCGAAGCGCAAGCGCTGGTCGAACTGGCCGAAAAGCAGCAGCGACTGCTCAGCATCTTCCACAACCGGCGCTGGGACGGGGATTTTCTCACCGTGCGCCGTTTGATTGCCGAGGGGACGCTGGGGCAGATCGCCCAGTTCGAATCCCACTTCGATCGCTATCGCCCAGAAGTGCGCCAGCGCTGGCGCGAAGCGGGTGGCCCGGGTTCCGGCCTCTGGTTCGATCTAGGCCCCCATGTACTGGATCAGGCGCTGCAGCTGTTCGGCCAGCCGGACTGGTTGCAGGCCGATCTGGCCGAGCAGCGCCCCGGCGCACTGGCGGACGACTACTTCCATGTGGTGCTGGGTTACGGTGCTATGCGGGTTATTTTGCATGGCAGCTGTCTGGTCTCGGCCACCATGCCGCGCTTTGTCATTCACGGCAGCCAGGGTTCGTTCGTGAAATTCGGTATGGATGTGCAGGAAGATCAGCTCAAGCTGGGCAAGCGGCCGCCGGCGGCGGATTGGGGCATGGATAGCGAACTAGGTCAGCTCAGCCGCATTGTCGATGGTCAGTTGCAGCAACAGAGCGTGGTGGGTGAGGCGGGGGATTATGGCGCCTACTATCGCGGTGTCTGCGCCGCCATCAAGGGCGAAGGGAGCAACCCGGTGCCAGCAAGTGAAGCGCTGGCGGTGATGGCGCTGCTGGATCTGGCCCGTCAGAGCCACCTTGAGGGAAAACGGCTGCCCTGTCAGAAGCTGTCTGACTAAGGTACGGGTCATCGGCCGCACTTGACCAACCTTGACCTTGTTAAACCGCCACAAGACGGCAGCAAAGCGGTGTTTTATTGTGCAATCAGTACCATTTAACGGCATCTTGTATTGATATCAGTCGTTGCAGTGGAGCTTTTTATCCACGGCACGAAAAAATGTCATTGTGATATCCGTTTTCATCGGTAACTAATGGGGCTATATTGCGCCCGCCTGCTGCCTCCCGGCTTCTTGTTTCAATACCGGGCAACGGTGGGCGCTGTGATGGTTGCACAGACCATCTCTCCATATTTATTTGAGGGAATGCACATGAACAAAGTACTGGTAGCCGGTATCCTGGGTCTGATGTTGACTGCTTGCGGTCAGAAAGAAGAAAAAGCTGCCGCTCCTGCTGCTGCTCCGGCCGCCGAAGTTGCTGCCACTGTAGAAAAAGCCGCTAGCGAAGCCACCTCTACCGTAGAGAAGGCCACCTCCGAAGCGACTGCAACCGTAGAAAAAGCTGCTACCGAAGCAGCTACCAAGGTTGAAGCTGCAGTGAGCGATGCCAAGGCCAACTAAGCCTGCACCTCATTGAAAGACGGGCCCCATGGGCCCGTTTTTTTATCTGACAATCAGGTCGCCGGATTAATCAGCGAGGTGAGGATGTGATCCTCCCAGCGACCATTGATCATCAGATACGCCCGCGCGAATCCCTCCCGCTCGAAGCCGAGCCGCTCCAGCAGGGCGCCGCTGCGCTGATTGGCAGGCATATAGCAAGCCATGATGCGATGCAGATCGTGCTCCCGAAACAGGTAGTCGATGGCGGCTGACAGCACCTCTCCCATCACCCCCTGCCCCTGATGCTGCTGGTCGATGGCATAGCCGAGGTGACACGCCTTGAAGACCCCCATCAGGATATTGCTGAAGTTGCAGGTGGCGATCACCCGCTCGCCAGCCGGATCGAGGGCCACCAGATTGACGCCGGTGCCGTTGAAGAACTGGCTGTAGCTGTCCTGCAGCCGGGCATGCCAGTAAGAGAGGGTGTAAAAGTGCTCGTCCCGCAGCGGCTCCCAGGGGGTGAGATGGGCACGGTTGCGCCGGTAGAAGTCGAGCATCATGGGGGCCTGATCCGGCGACAGTATGGTCAGGTGGGTGCGGGCCGTCTTGATATGTGGCAGCGCCATCAGGACTCCCTCTGTCTTAGCCACTCGTCGCGCAGCAGGCTGTAGTGGGCATGGTCCACAATCCGGTTGCCCAGCCGCTCTGCGCGCCGGGTCACCCCCTCCAGCTGCATCCCGAGCCGTTCACAAACAGCCCTGCTGGGCTCGTTATCGGTGGCGGCGCTGATCTCCACCTTCTCCATCCCCATCTCCTCGAAGGCGTGGTGGATCAGGGCCTGACAGGCCCGGGTGATGATACCGTTGCCCTGCCAGCGCTCCGCCAGCCAGTAGCCGATGACCACCTTGCCAAGGTCGTGATCGATGCTGTTGTAACCTATGACCCCCACCACCTCCCCCTGATACTCGATGGCGGTGGTGAGCCCCTCGCCCCGGGCGAACTTCTCGATGGCACTGCGAATGAAGAGGGCGCTGTCGACGGGGCGCTGGATCAGTGGCGGCCAAGGTAGCCACTGGGAGAGGTACTCCCGGTTGTCATTGCAGAGGGCAAACAGTTCGCTCGCCATATCGGGCTGCAAGAAGAGCAGCGCAAGCTCGTCGTCCAACTGCCATGAAAACATGGGATTCTCCTTTCAAATCAGTGATCAAATAGCGAACCAGCCACCCAATGTAGCCAATCGCCACTGGCCGCGCCAGCCACTTTTACGGCCCTCCTCCGGCAGGCTTCGCAGAGGGTGACAGCGAGCGTACTCTCCTCCCTCAAAAGAGGAGGGTGGGAGTCTGAAACCGGATAATGCTCTCCACATGGCGCCGACGAATGCCCCAAAACGGCACTTTGGCAGATCCTGCTACCCCTTTGTGCTGCGCTGTCACTTTTGACAGGGGGCACTTTCCCCCACCGGCACTAGCTTCAAAACGCCCGACCTTCGGTCGGTTTATCAACCTCATCGATTTAAGGAAAGAAGAGATGAATAAAATTTATCTGGCCGTTGCGCTGGCCTGCTGGGGAAGCACCGCACTGGCGGCGCAAGAGGTAGAGATCAACGTAACGGCAAACGGCATCCGGGCCATGACCGGCCTCAGTGCCGCGAGTGGTACCTTGCAGCTGGAAGATGGCGAGTTTCGTCAGGTGCGGGTGGTCAAGCTGCCCAATGGCCAGCAGCGGATCCGCTACGAGCAGGTCTGGAACGGCATCCCGGTAATGGGTCAGGTGGTGGTAGCTGACAAGAGCCTGAACGGCCAGCTGCAACAGGCCAGCGGGCGCATGCTGCGCCAGATCGATCAGGATGTGGCAAGCCCGGTCGCCACCCTCTCGCCACAGGATGCCGCCAGCAAGGCCAAGGCGGGCAGCAAGGGGAGCAACGAGCAGGTCAAACTCTACGTGATGCAGGATGAGAACGGGCTGGCCCGGCTGGTTTATCAGGTCTCCTTCATCGCCGAAGGTGACAAGCCGAGCCGCCCCTTCGTCATTCTTGATGCCCAGAGCGGTGAGGAGCTCAAACGCTGGGAGGGGATCAACCACAAGGACGCCAGCGGCCCGGGGGGCAACATCAAGACCGGCAAATACGTCTACGGCACCGACTTTGGCCCGCTCATCGTGGATGACAACTGCCGGATGACCAGCCCCAACGTCGATACCATCAACCTCAACCACGCCACCTCAGGCGGTGCCATCCACCAGTTCACCTGCCCGGAGAACCGGGTCAAGGAGATCAACGGCGCCTATTCGCCCCTCAACGACGCCCACTACTTCGGCAACGTGGTGTTCGACATGTACCGCAACTGGTACAACACGGCGCCCCTCACCTTCAAACTGAAGATGCGGGTTCACTACAGCAAGAATTACGAGAACGCCTTCTGGGATGGCAGCCAGATGACCTTCGGTGACGGCGCTACCACCTTCCACCCGCTGGTGAGCCTTGATGTGGCGGCTCACGAGGTGAGCCACGGCTTTACCGAACAGAACTCCGGGCTGATCTATTCAGGACAATCCGGCGGCATCAACGAGGCCTTCTCCGATATGGCGGGTGAAGCGGCCGAGTTCTACATGAAGGGGAGCAACGACTGGCTGGTCGGCGCCCAGATCTTCAAGGGCAACGGCTCCCTGCGCTACTTCGAGGATCCGACCCGGGATGGCAGGTCCATCGGCCATGCGGCGGATTATCAGGAGGGGATGGATGTACACCACAGCTCCGGGGTCTATAACCGCGCCTTCTACCTGCTCGCCACCAGCAGTGGCTGGAACACCCGCAAGGCATTTGAAGTCTTCTTGCTGGCCAACCGCCTCTACTGGGGCGCCAACACCAACTATCAGCAAGGGGCCTGCGGCGTCAGCCGGGCGACCGCCGATCTGGGTTACAGTCAGGCGGATGTGGCACGGGCCTTCCAGACCGTCGGGGTCGATGCCAGCTGCGGCAGCACGCCGCCACCGAGCGACAACGTGCTGCAAAACGGCGTGCCGGTGAGCAACCTCGCCGCCAGCAAGGGTGGCAAACTCAACTACACCCTGAACGTACCGGCGGGCACCAGGTCGCTGCAGATCAGCAGCAGCGGCGGTACCGGTGATGCCGACCTCTACGTCCGCTTTGGCAGCGCCCCCACCAGCAGCAGTTACGACTGCCGCCCCTACAAGGGGGGCAATAACGAAAGCTGCTCGTTCACCAATCCCAAGGCGGGCACCTGGCATGTGCAGCTGTCAGGGTTTGCAGCGTTCAGTGGCGTGACCCTCAAGGCCAGCTACTGATCCACCCGGTGCGGGCCTTGTCCCGCATCGCTCTACTCATTGCGCCACCGTTTCGCCAGCGTGCGGGCGGTGGCCAACACGGTTTCCCGGGCCGGGTTGGGCCGCTTGCCACCTCGCCAAGCCATCATCACATCCCAATGCTCTTGCGGCAGATTGCGCACATCGAGCCTGACCAGCCGCCCCACCTCCAGATCCCGCTTGATGGCCAGCTCCGGCATCAGGGTGATAAACCCGTGTTCCAGCGCCAGATCCCGCGCCGCACTGGCGGGCTGCACCGCATGCAGGGGGCTGGCGGCCCGCCGCAGCCGCCGCAACTGCTGGATAAAGACGTCACACCCCGGCCCCCATACCTGAGGCGCCAGCCGCTGGTCGGCAATATCCTCCAGGGTGAGGCCGTGACAACCGGCCAGCGGATGCAATGGCGAGGCGATAGCGATAATGGGGGAGCAGCAGAGCAGCTCCATCTGCAGGCCAGCAACCGGCGGGCGCTTGAGTACAAAGCCGATATCGGCCTCCCCGGTCAGCAGCGACTGCATGATCTCGCCGGAGTGATCCGTGGTGCAGCGGATTTCGAACGGCTCGTCCACCAGCTCCATCAATAGCGAGCCAAACACCACCGAAGTGAGGGATGGCAGGCTGGAGAGACGGATACAAGGTAGCGCAGGCGCCCCCTGCAGTGCCAGCCGCCCTTCGCTCAGGATCGCCAGCGCAGAGCGGGCCGATGGCAGAAACTCCTCGCAGGCACGGGTCGGCGTCACCCCGCGCCGATGACGCTGAAACAGCGGCGCCCCGAGGCTCTCCTCCAGCTGGGCAATCCGCTGGCTCACGAGCGGCTGTGACCAGCCACGAATGGCCGCCGCCTGACTGAAGCTGCCCAGCTCGGCCACATCCAGCAGCAGTTGCAGATCGTCCAGATCCATAGACATAAATAATCCTGATATGAAATATAGGTAGTTGTCGTCTACCACTATATCTAAACCCTCTCCAGAATGAAGGTATCTGTGAATGAGAGGGCGTTATGGTCGATAGGGCGAGGTTTTGGGGGCGTTGGTTTCTGGCGCTGGATACCACACTGGTGATCCTGGGTTTCTTTGTGGTGATGCCGATGATCAGCCTGCGCTTCGTCGATCAACTCGGCTGGGCGGCCGGTCTGGTGGGGCTGGCCCTCGGCCTGCGCCAGCTGACCCAGCAGGGACTGGGGATCTTCGGCGGCTCCCTCGCTGACCGCTTTGGCGCCCGCCCGCTCATCGTCACCGGCATGCTGTTGCGCGCCGTCGGCTTTGCCACCCTGGCCTGGGCCGACAGCGGTGCCATGCTGATCTTCTCCTGCTTCCTCTCCGGACTGGGCGGTTGCCTGTTTGACCCGCCACGGGCCGCACTGGTGATCAAATTTACCCGTCCCCATGAACGGGGCCGCTTTATCTCCCTGCTGATGATGCTGGAGAGCGCGGGAGCCGTCACCGGTGCCCTGCTAGGCAGCTGGCTGCTGCGCTTTGACTTCACCTATGTCTGCCTGCTGGGTGCCGGGCTCTTCACCCTGGCGGCCCTGTGCAACTGGACCCTGTTGCCCGCCTACCGCCTCTCGGTCAAACCGACTCCGATGCGGGAAGGGTTGGGGCAGGTGCTGGCGGATCGCGCCTTCTGCCGACTGGTGCTGATCCTGAGCGGCTACTACATGCTGTGGGTACAGGTGATGCTGATTTTCCCCATTCTGGTCAAGCAGCTCTCTGGCACCACCACGGCAGTGGGCTGGATGTACAGCCTGGAAACGGCGCTGTCACTGGCGCTGCTCTACCCTATCGCCCGTTTCAGCGAGCGGCGCTATCGGCTGGAGAGCAGGCTGATGGCGGGTATCCTGCTGATGACGGTGGGGATCGGGCTGGTCGCTTTCGTCAACACCCTCTCCGGCATCTTCGTGCTGCTGGCCTGCTTCTATCTGGGGATCATCATCTGCGAACCGGCCCGGGAGACCCTGATGACCCGGCTTGCCAACCCCACAGCCCGCGGCAGCTACATGGGCTTCAGCCGCCTCGGGCTGGCGCTGGGGGGCATGACCGGCTACGTGGGCGGCGGCTCCCTCTATGACTTCTCGCTGCAACAGGGACAACCTGCCCTCCCCTGGCTGGTGCTGGGCACCATAGGCGTCGCCACCATGTTGCTGCTCGCCCGCTGCTTCTCCCGCCGCCCGGAGCTGACCATCAGAGCCGCCGCCTGACGCCCCCCTGCCTACGGCAGCCCCGCCAACGGTGCTGCCGCTTACCCCATATTCTGCAAGCCATCACAGCAAAAGGTTGCGAATTACAACTTTTACGCTATTTTAGTTGTCATGCACAACTAAAAAGGAAACCACGATATGGATCCCCGTCCCCTGCGCGCCCTGTCGCGCGATCTGGTTCGCGAACTCGGCATGCTCTCCCAGCAGTGCGGCAATCTGGCCCTCACCCCCATCGAGGCTCACCTGCTGATCGAGCTGGAAAACGCCCCGGCCACCAATCAGCAGCTAGCAGAAAAGCTGCACATCGACAAATCCAACGCCAGCCGTCCGCTGGCACGCCTCGCCGAGCGGGAGCTTATCAGCTGGCACCCGCACCCCTCCGACGGCCGCAGCAAGGAGGCCCGCCTCACCGTCAACGGTCAGGGGATGCTGCTGGAGTTGCACCGGGAGATGGACGGGGCGATGGAAGAGATGCTGGCGCAGTTGAGCCTGCCCGAGCGGGAGCAGTTGTGGCAAGGGTTACGTCTCTATCGCAGCGCCCTCTCCCGCGCCCGTCGCCAGCGGGGTTACCAGATCCGCCCCATCACGGCGGCGGACAATGCCCAGATCGCCTTGGTGATCCGCGCCGTCTCGGCCGAATATGGCCTCACCGCCGACAAAGGGTATGGGGTCTCGGATCCCAATCTCGACACCCTCTCCCAGAGCTATCAGGGGGAGAAGAGCCGCTACTGGGTTATCGAAGGGCCGGACGGTTCCATCCTCGGCGGTGGTGGTATCGCGCCATTGGCAGGAGAAGAGGGAGTCTGCGAGCTGCAGAAGATGTACTTTATGCCCGCCCTGCGCGGACTGGGCCTTGGCAAGCGGCTGGTGTTGCAGGCACTGGACGAGGCGCGCGCACTTGGTTATCAGCGCTGCTATCTGGAAACGACCGAGGTCTTGCGCGAAGCCACCAGCCTCTATGAATCACTGGGCTTTGAACATCTGCCTGGCCCCCTTGGCTGCACCGGCCACGGGGATTGCGAGATCTGCATGGTGCTGACACTTGGGTAGCCCCCCCCCTCATCCCCAGCCCTTCTCCCGCAAGGGGAGAAGGGGGCAAAACACTTCCGCGATCTTTCAGGAAGACCTCCGATGGTTCCCTCTCCCTCCGGGAGAGGGCTAGGGTGAGGGCTGCTTGCGACTGGTATATGCTGAACCATTCCCCCCTGCATCCCTCCTTAAACAGGCAAAACGGCACAAAACAAGAGACCCCGCCGAAGCGGGGTCTCTTTGATTATCTGCCAATAAGCAAACCAGCGGTGATCAGTGCTCGCGAGTCTGGCGGAACTCGACGTCCGGGTGGCGCTCCTGGGCCAGGCGCAGGTTGACCATGGTCGGTGCGATATAGGTGAGGTTGTCACCGCCATCGAGGGCCAGGTTGACCTCGTTCTTGCGCTTGAACTCTTCGAACTTCTTGACGTCGGTCCCTTCCACCCAGCGGGCGGTGGAGACGTTGACCGCCTCGTAGATGGCCTCGACGTTGTACTCGCTCTTCAGACGAGAAACCACCACGTCAAACTGCAGCACACCGACCGCACCGACGATGAGATCGTTGCTGATCAGCGGACGGAACACCTGTACCGCCCCCTCTTCGGAGAGCTGGACCAACCCCTTGAGCAGCTGCTTCTGCTTGAGCGGATCGCGCAGGCGGATGCGGCGGAACAGTTCCGGTGCGAAGTTCGGGATACCGGTGAACTTGAGATCCTCACCCTGGGTGAAGGTGTCGCCGATCTGGATGGTACCGTGGTTGTGCAGACCGATGATGTCACCGGCGAAGGCGTCTTCCGCCTGTTCACGGTCACCGGCCATAAAGGTCACGGCGTCGGAGATGTTCACATCCTTGCCGATACGCACGTGGCGCATCTTCATGCCCTTGGAATAGGTGCCTGACACGATACGCATAAAAGCGATACGGTCACGGTGTTTCGGATCCATGTTTGCCTGGATCTTGAACACGAAGCCGGAGAACTTCTCCTCGGTCGCCACCACTTCGCGGCTCTCGGCCTTGCGCGGCATGGGAGACGGCGCCCAGTCGGTCAGGCCATCCAGCATGTGGTCAACACCGAAGTTGCCAAGCGCAGTACCGAAGAAGACCGGGGTCATCTCGCCAGCGATAAAGGCATCGTGATCGAACTCGGGGGAGGCGCCCTGCACCAGCTCCAGCTCGTCGCGCAGTTGCTGGGCCAGATCTTCGCCGACGGCGGCATCCAGATCCGGGTTGTTCAGCCCCTTGACCACCCGCTTCTCCTGGATGGTGTGGCCCTGACCGCTCTGATAGAGATAGGTCTCGTCCTTGTAGAGGTGATAGACCCCCTTGAAGGATTTACCGCAGCCGATGGGCCAGGTGATGGGGGCGCACATGATCTTCAGCTCGCGCTCCACCTCATCCATCACTTCCATCGGGTCACGCACTTCACGGTCCAGCTTGTTCATGAAGGTGAGGATGGGAGTATCACGCAGGCGGGTCACTTCCATCAGCTTGCGGGTCCGGTCTTCAACACCCTTGGCGGCGTCGATGACCATCAGGCAGCAGTCGACCGCCGTCAGGGTACGGTAGGTATCTTCAGAGAAGTCCTCGTGGCCCGGGGTGTCGAGCAGGTTGACCAGACAATCGGCATAGGGAAACTGCATCACCGAGGTGGTGATGGAGATACCACGCTGCTTCTCCATCTCCATCCAGTCGGATTTGGCGTGCTGGCCCGAGCCACGGCCCTTGACGGTACCGGCGCGCTGAATGGCCTGTCCGAACAGCAGGACTTTCTCGGTGATGGTGGTTTTACCCGCATCCGGGTGCGAAATGATCGCAAAAGTGCGTCTCTTGGAGACTTCACTCAGAAATTCAGCTGACATAATTCAACGTTCTTCTATTGAGCGGTGGCATCGGCCACCGTGGGAATAAATCCGGAATGCCGCTCACGGCACATGTATACGCAACGAAAGCCACGCCAGCTGGCGTTTTGCCAACCTGGTGGAGAGAGGGAGGAGGGTTGCGTTACATGGGTCTTCTCGCCTGAGTCAAAGCAAAATTGCGCGACATTATACCCGCGCGAGTGAAAAATACCCAGTCCGTCAGTCGTCTGTTTCCACCCGGTTGCGCCCGGCCCCTTTTGCCCGGTAGAGAGCCTCATCCGCACGCCGGATCAACGCGGCCAGATCCTGATCATCATCGCGCTGGCAGGCACACCCGATGCTGATGGTCACCGGATGGGACAAACCGGGCAACGCCCGTTGGCCGACCCTGGCGCGGATCCGCTCAGCCAAACGGGACGCCTCCTCCAGCCCCGTCTCCGGCAGCAGTGCCAAAAACTCCTCTCCACCGGTACGGCCCAGCAGATCCTGCTGCCGCAACTCTCTTGCCACCATTCTGGATACCCACTGCAGTACCCGATCTCCCTGATGATGACCCAGCGAATCGTTGATCCGCTTGAAGTGATCGATATCAAAAAGCAGCAGAGAAAAGGGCATTCGCTGCCTGCGGGCCAGCTCAAAGTGCTCGCGCCCATCCACCAGCACCCGACGCCGGTTATCGATGCCGGTCAGCTCATCGGTAAAGGCCAACCGATGCATCCGACGATTGCGCTCCAGCAACCACCTCATCGTCAGCAGAGCCACTCCACCGCAGAGCACCATCACCACCAGCAACCAGAAGCGACGCTCCTTGATCTGCGCCAGCTCCTGCCGCTGCAACTGCTGCTCGACCCGCAACCGCTTGTTCTCTTCCGCCTGGCGGGTCAGTTCAAACTGGCCGCGCACCCAGGCTGTACTCTGCTCTCGCTGCATCTGGTCGAGGCGCTGCTCTTGCACCAAATGATCCCGCAAGGCCGCCAGCGCAGCCGGATAGTCCCCTTGCAGCTCGAATGCTTCGCTGCGCACTGCGTAGAGATCCATCAGGTAACGAGTGTGCCCCTCAGCCTTCAGGATCGGTTCAATCTTCGCCAGTGCGCTCAAGGCCGGGGCCGGATCCCGCATTTTCACCTGCAGTTTGGCCATTACCAGCTCGAGATGGGCGTGGAGGATAGGATCAACTTCAGGGGTGAGCACGCCTGCTGCCTGCGCCAGCAAGCGTCCGGCCTGCTCCAGGCGCGCCAGACCGAGCAGAGCCTCCGCCAGCATCACTTGACGATCCGCATGTTCAATCCGGTACTCGGGTTGTTGCAAAAAGGCGAGACTACGTTCGAGCTCCTGCTGCGCTTCCTGATAGCGCCCCGTCTCCAGATAGACCAGAGCCAGCTGCTCTCTCATCCTGGCCAAACCGAACCCGTCATGGTTGTGGGCAAAGTGTTCATGCAACCGGTTCAGGGTAGTGAGAGCCTCGGCATAGAGACCCATGCGGCGAAACGCGGCGGCAATCTCGAGCTGCGCCCGGTTATACCAGGTGGTCAATCCCAACCGTTCGTAGATGTCGTGCGCCCTAGTGAGATCCACCAGCCCCTGCCCTGACGCCCCCTGAAACGACAACATGGCTCCCCGGTGGGACAGCGCCAGCGCCTCCAGCTTGAGCACAGCGGCCTCCCCTGCCAACCGCAGCCCCTCATCATAATCCCGACGGGCTTGTGCCACCTCGCCGAGCAGCTGATTGAACCAGCCACGACAGATGAGCAACTCGGCAATGGCTGCGTCATCTCCCCGTTGTTGAGCCAGCACCAGTTGGCTATCGGCATACGCAATCGCACGGCGAGACGCCTGGATGTCATCGGCAGATTGGGCCCAGCAAGCCAGACGACTGATCCGCATCAGCTGGGACGGTGGATAGTCGCTGCCATCCCGCAGCAAGCGAGCAACGCGCTCCCGCAGCAACTCGATAGGCTGATGGACCTGCTCCATCTCCTCCAGTTCATTTTCCAACTGCTCGGGGGACAAGGGTCTGGCTGCCAGCCCGAATACCGCCAGCAACAGCAGCAAGGCAAGTCGGCTCATAAACACTCCGGATGAATGGGGAAAGAGCAGCAGGCGACCCGATACCGGAAAATCACCCTGTAACAACGGCTGTAAAGGCTACCGCAAGGAGAGAGGACTTGAATGGGTTTCATCTCACATTTTACAGCAATATCATAACGTTGGAATGAGGAGGGGGATACAGAGCGAAAGAGGGGGCTGGCTCCCTCCCGGTAACTAATGATGCTGCCAGCGCCGCAGTAGCCGGCCGCGCAGACCGCAATCGAGCAGCCAGCTGTTGTCAAAGACACGCAACAGTGCCGGTTTGGCGTGCCGGGACATGGCCACTGCGTGAAAGCGGGTCTGGCGCTGGCGATAGCGGTTCATCTGCTCGAGCAAGGCATGGGGCAGACTCTGAGCGATAAAGTCCGAGATAACCAGCACATCCGCCTTGGCAAAAGCGGGCTCATCGAGTTTGACCAGCGCCTTCTCCAGACAAGGCACCAGATCGGTACCACCGTGAAAGCTCATGGAGAGGAAGCGCTCCGCCTTGTCCAGTCCGGTATCGGCGGTGATCTCAAGGGTCGCCACCTCGGTAGAGAAGAGCATCAGGTAGCAACCGCGCTTCTCATCCATCGCCACCTTGAGCAGCGCAAGAAAGAGTGCCTTGGCACACTCCTCGGGATAGCCCCCCATGGAGCCGGAGGTATCGACACAGACGATAAAGGGGCCCCGCTGCTGCAACTGCTGCCCCCCCTGCTCCGGGGTGCGCAGCATAATGCGCTGGCGCGGCAAGGTGCCGCGTGACTGGTAACTGAGCAGGCGCCGCTCCAGATAGCGGCGGTAGAACTCCAGCTCCAGCTCCGGCAGCCCCAGCATCACCGCCTCGCTTGGCAGTAGCCGCATCAGGTCGCTCGCCTGGTGGATGCCCACCAGGTCGTCCGGCACATCGTCGCTGGGGGCGGGCTCCAGCTCCAGCACCTGAACCGGTGGCACCGGCTGCTCCTGCGCCCGGCGATCCCGCTCGCTGCGCCCGAGAAGAGCGGCAATCTCCGCCAGCAAGGGCTCGCGCTGCAACATACGGGCGTATTGCTTGACCAGCACCAGACTGCGTTTGTGCCAGTGCCCCTGCGCCAGATCCCAAAGACCACCGGCTGAGATCTGGTTCGGATCGAGGGCATCGGCCAGGGTGCGGCTCGCCAGCAGCTGATCTTCAATCTCCTGACGCTGCTTCTCCCGCTCCGCCTCGGCGATCTGCTGCTGCAGTTGCAGCAGGCTCCCCACCAGACTGGCACGCCACTTGTCGATAAAGAGCTGGCGCAGCCCCTCGGTGGGGTGAGCCATCAGCTGGCGAACCAGCGAACGGGCCTCACCGGCAAAGGGGCTGTAGTGATCCAGCGACTCCAGCAGGGCGGGCAGGCGACCAATCAGCTCGGTCATCGGCAACTGCCGGTGCGCCTGATAGAGCAGGTACTCCTGCTCCAGCGCCACCGGCACCGGCTTGTGACGGATCTCCTCGCCAAGCTGCTCACCCCAGCTCTGCAGGCGCTTTTTCAGCAGCTTGCCCTGCAGCGGGGAGCGTTTGATAAATTCGGAGATCTTAGGCGACGCAGCAAGCAAAAGTGCCACCTCCCCTGCCAGCTCCCCTTCACCGATCAGGAGCCCCAGATCCAACATGCCAATCTCAAGCATGAGCGATCCTTACTCGTCCAGCCTTGGCAACCGCTCGCGCCACTGTGTCAGCTCGCCGCGCAGCAGTTCAAGATCCCGGCTCAGCACGAAGAAGCTGTCCTCCACCTGTTGCAGCCAGCGCTGGGCAATAAAGAGGTGCTGCCGATGACGATCGAACAGAGTACGCTGCTGTTTAAGCTCCAGTACCACCTTGCCAACCTGGGCAAGCAGCTCATCAAGCGCTTGCAGCCAGGGCGCCAGCACCACCTCGGGGATGGCGTTGCGCTCCATCAATACCAGCGGGATCTGCTGGCGCTGGATATCGAGCACCTGCAGGCGCAGCTCATCGTCAAGTACCAGCTCGTAGTGTCCCTCTTTCGGGTTGCCATATTGATAACCCACCAGCGCCTCGCCGGTCGGATGCCAATGGGAAAGCAGGGTACGATCGAACACCAGGGTGCTGGTGAGACGCTCGGGATCGCTGCCATCCAGCGGGGCCGGGGTGAGCAGATGGAAGTGCACCTGCTTGCCAAAGGGTCTGGCGTTGGCGAGCGGGATCTCGATCCCCCTCGCCCGTCTGCCAAACCACTGCTTGCGCTTGCGCGCCTTGCAGCAGAGACGCTGGGCCACGCCCTGTTTGAGCTGTTTGAATTGATCCCGCAGGGCAAGCAGCTGGCGGGTCAAGGCCAGTTGCTGATAACCGTAGAGACGGGAGAACTCGGTCATCATCTCCAGCAGGGCGGTGCGGGACTCCTCGTCGTGCCAGAGACAATCCTTGAACAGCAGCAGATCTACCGGTGCGACCTCATCGCGGCCATTGAAGAAGGCGCTCGCCTTGATGAGCCGTACCGCCTTCTTCCAGCGGCGATCCGACACATAACAGCGATGGGCCAGCTGGCTGTCTAGCTGCTGGCGCAGCTGATAGATAAGTTCGAAACAGGCATCCGGCAGGCGCACCTGCTCAATCTGGCTCTGCCACTGCTCGTACTCATCCCCCCGGATCTGCAGGGATTCCGGCAGATTCTGGTGGGCGTGACCGTCGCTGGCCAGCATGGATTGAAAGTTGGCTTTCTCCTGCACCCGGTCCATCCAGATCCGCACCAGCATCCGGTCGTAGAGCGCTTCCAGCCCGCTGTCCGGCGCCGGCAGCTCGTTGGAGGCGGTCACCAGCAGCCGCATGGGGATGGGATGCTGGCTATCACCATTGCGGAACTGCCGTTCGTTGATGGCGGTGAGCAGGGTGTTGAGAATGGCGGGACCCGCCTTCCAGATCTCGTCGAGGAACACCACCTCAGCCTCCGGCAGATAGCCGGCAGTGAGGCGCAGGTATTTGCCATCCTCTTTCAGCGCCTGAATGGAGAGGGGGCCAAATACCTCCTCCGGTGTGCTGAAACGGGTCATCAGATATTCAAAGTGGCGGGCGTCGTGAAAGGCCAGCTTGAGGCGACGGGCAATCAGACTCTTGGCGATACCGGGTGGCCCCAGCAAGAAGACACTCTCGCCACTGAGGGCTGCCAGCAGACCGAGGCGCAGGGCATCCTGCCGTTCATAAAGCCCCTCACCGAGGGCTGCCAGCAGCCGGGGCAGGCGCTCCTGGATGGGAATAAGACGCGCAGGGTTCTGGGCTTGAGCTAAAGACGACATAGAGAGTGTTCCGAAGCTGGGATGATGTTAGCCCCAAGGCGCGATATCCATTTGCTCGACCTTGGGTTTTGTCTTGTTATGATGTTTATTCTGGTATCTCTTGCCGCACAATACCCGCCTCTGGCAGGAAAAAACGCAAAGGCAGTGCGATACCGTATCGGCAGCGTGCTGCGCCCATGCATAGCCAGTGTCGTGATGGCACCATGCCCGCATGCGCCAGATGATGCGTTGCAAAGGGTGCAGCAAAAGCGGTTCGAGTGTACCCTGCGCAACACAATTTTCCCCAACGCAGATCAAGAGTGAGTCGCCCCAGATGCAAGATTCCGTTCGTCAGAGCATGTTGGCCCGCATGGGCATTCAAAGCTGGCAACTGCGTCGTCCGGCATTGCTGGGTGCAGATCTCGTACCCGAGCTTGCGCAAGATGCCGTGCAGCCCGACCAGACAGCACCGGCCACCCGCGCTCCGCTGCCCAGCGGCAAACTCTGGTTGCTGGCGCCTCAGCTGCCTGCCACCACGCTGCTGGCGGATATCTGCCAGCTGCTCGGCATGACCCCCGACGAGGTCTCACTGCTCAGCGAGCTGCCGCCTGCCGATCTGCAAACGGCGGATGCCTCACCGCTGCTCTGGCTGACGGAGGCCAACCCGGAACGACCCGATGCGTTGATCTGTCCGCTGGCCCCCAGTGCCGCACAAAAGCGCGCCCTGTGGCAACAACTACGCCGACACCTGGCGAACAGTACGGCATGATCATGCCTTCAACGCCCTCTTGGAAGCCGCTCTTTTTACCTGATTTTACAAAAGTCGTCTTTGCCAACCCCGACATCCTCCACCCAGTCACCCGGAGTCAACATGCCTGAGTTTCGCCCCCTGCTCGAAGCCGATTTCGACCTTGTCTATCCCATAGAGCAGGCCGCCCACAAGGAGCCCTGGAGCCAGGCCAACCTGCTATCCTGCTTCGGTCCTCGCTATCTCAACGGCTTGATGCTGGTCGATGGTCGCCCGGCCGGCTTCTATATCTCGGATCTGGTGGCCGGAGACAGCTCGCTGATGAATATCTGTGTCCACCCCGAATTTCAGGGCAAGGGGTTGGGACGGACACTGCTGCAAGCCTACCTGACTCGCAGCAAACAAGCCGGGGCAGAGGCCTGGTTTCTCGAGGTGCGGGCAGGCAACCAGACCGCCATCAACCTCTACGAGAGCGCCGGCTTTGCCGAGTATTGCCGCCGCGCCGACTACTACGGCACCGGCAATGATCGGGAAGATGCGGTACTGATGTCCCGCCTGTTCGACTTCAGCTGATCCCGCCTCAATCGAGGGGGGCGTTATCCATCGCCGGATCCTGCAAGGAGAGAGTGGTGTGAACCACCGCCCCGAATCCGGCGGCGGAAAGCGGCATATAGAAGCCCCGCAGCCAGGTTTTCCCCGGCATCCAGATCTGCTGTATATCCACCACTATCTTGATCGGTTTGAGGGGTTGACCCGGCTGCTGGATATAGATGCCGGGCGGTGTGGCCACCTTGGGAAAACGGCGCAGGATCTGTTCACTACCATCCCCCTTGCCCGGATTGAGCCGCACCTTGACCAATCGGCTCAACGGCACTCTCATCTCTTCACTGCGCCAGAAGCGTTCGTTCAATGCCTTGCAGCGACGGCACTTGGGGGTCTCCAGCACATAGAGCAGCGGATAGCCCAGCGCCAATGCCTGCTGTTGGGCCTGCTGGTATCCCTCCGCCCCTTCATACCAGGGATTCGCAGGCTGCTGTGTCTTGCCCAGAAAGTACCAGGTCGCCCCGCCCCCCACCATCATGAGCCCGATCACGGCCAATGCCCCTTTCATCCATAGATTCATATCGTTAACTCTCCCTTTGCTCCTTTGCAGTATCGGCCACTCTGCACAAAGGAAGAGCTATTTGCACTCTTTGTGATCCAAGACAAACAGCGAACACTTGTAAGCTGTAATCTTGGAGTTTAAACTCTAGCCCGATTTTTAGTGCCCTTGCAGGCGTACAACTGTAATTAAAGGATGTTTAACTGATGCCGAAGCTTCATCTGGTTCGACTGATGCGTGAACGTATTGCCCAGCTTGGCAACAAGGCTGCCCTGCGGGTTCAGCAAGATGGCCAGTGGCGCGCCATCGGCTGGCGTACTCTGGGCCAGGCCATGGACTACTGCGCACAGGCGCTGATCCGTGCCGGCCACCAGCCAACCGAAATGGTCGGCATCTATGCCCGCAACATGCCGGAGTGGACCCAGGCCGATCTCGGCATCCTTGCCGCCCGCGGCGTCAGCGTCCCTATCTACCCCACCAGCACACTCGATCAGCTGCGCTACATCGTCAAAGATGCCGGCATCAAGGTACTGTTCGTTGGCGAACAACCCCAGTTCGATCAGGCGCTGACCCTGCTGCAAAACGGCGAAATTCGTCAGATCGTCGCTCTCGATGGCAACGTCAATCTGCGCGGCTGCAAGCAGGCGAGCCACTTCCAGACATTTCTGGTCTCCGGCAACCATCAGCCCAGCGAGCAGGAACTGCGAGTACGGGAAACCCAGTACCGGATGGATGATCTGCTGACCCTGATCTACACCTCCGGCACCACAGGCGAGCCCAAGGGGGTCATGCTCGACTTCAGCAACATCGCCGCCTGTTTCGAGATGCACAACAGCCGCCTCGACCTCAATCAGCAGGATGTGTCGCTCTGCATGCTGCCGCTCAGCCACGTGTTTGAGCGGGCCTGGAGCTACTACGTGCTCTACTGCGGTGCCGAGAACGTCTATATCCGCGATCCACAGAAGGTGATGGATGTGATTGGCGAGGTGCAGCCGACCGTAATGTGCGCCGTGCCGCGCCTCTACGAGAAGGCCTACGCCATGATCCAGGCCAAAGTTGCTCAGGCTCCGGCTCTGCGCCGCGCCCTGTTTGGCTGGGCGACCAAGGTCGGCAAGCAGATGGTTGCCACCCGTCAGGCGGGCAAGTCCGCCTCCCCGCTGCTCTATGGCCAGCTCTGGCTCGCCGAGCGACTGGTGTTTCGCAAGCTGCGCGCCCGCTTCGGCGGCCGCACCCGCTTCCTGCCAGTGGCGGGCGCCCGCCTGGCCGACGATGTGAACCTCTTCTTCCAGGCGATGGGGCTCAACCTCAAGTACGGCTACGGCATGACCGAGACCACCGCCACCGTCTGCTGCTACGAGGATAGCCAGTTCAAGTTGGGCTCCATCGGCACGGCACTGAACGGCATCGAAGTGAAGCTGGGTGAGAACAACGAGCTGCTGGTGCGTTCCCCCACCGTAATGCGCGGCTACTACAACAAGCCGGACGCCACCGCCGAAGTGATGACCGAAGATGGCTTCCTGCGTACCGGCGATGCCGGTGAGCTCGATAGCCAGGGCAATATCTACTTCACCGAGCGCCTCAAGGAGCTGATGAAGACCTCCAACGGCAAGTACGTAGCACCGCAGCTGGTGGAAGGGACCATCGGCAAGGATCGCTTTATCGAGCAGATCGCCATCGTCGCCGATGCCCGCCACTTCGTCTCGGCGCTGATCGTCCCCTGTTTCGAGTCGCTTGAGGAGTACGCCCGCTCCATCAACCTGCAGTACCAGTGCAAGACCGAGCTGCTGCGCCACTCCCGGGTGATGGAGTTCTTCGAGGCCCGCATCGCCGACTTGCAAAAAGAGCTGGCCAAGTTCGAGCAGGTGAAGAAGTTCACCCTGCTGCCGAGCGCCTTCTCCATGGAGCTGGGTGAACTGACCCCCACCATGAAGCTGCGCCGCAAGATCATCGAGGCAAAATACCAGAGCGAAATCGAGGCCATGTATAACCACGTCTGATATCGCTCAGGTTCAGAGAAATCAAAAAGCCGCTCACTCGAGCGGCTTTTTGTTGGCACCTTGGTTGGTATGAACCAGCCTTCAGGCCGTGGGGGCACTGGTTCCGAAGTAGTCGGCCAGGAAGTCATCGAACGACAGGCTGTCGCTGCGCTCGCGTTCGCGCTGCTTGGCCAGCGAATCCTTCGCCTCACCGGCAAAGTAGGCTTCATCCCAGTATTGCAGCTCCCCTGCCAGCAGCTCCTCCCGATAGCGGGTAGCCAGCTTGTCGCCATAGCAGCCGTTGTCCTTGCCGCTCTCCAGCAACTCCCTGAGCATGCGGGCGGAGTAGGTGAGCTCGGGGTCGAGCAGCTTCTCGCGGTGCATCGCCAGCGTCTCGCGATAGCGGTTGCGGCCACAGCAGCGATCCAGCAGGTCGGCCACCTGAGCCAGCTCGTCAAACAGTTTGAGGCCGTACTCTTTGAGGCCAATGGCATTGCCCTGCTCATCTTCCAGCGTCAGGCCGGGACGACGCCCTTCCAGCACCACCTTGTTCTGGTTGCGGCGGTTGCGGGCAATCTCTTCGTCACTCAGCACCGGAGAGGGGCGCAGCAGGCACCAGACCAGGAACAGATCGAAGAAGCGGATCTGATCCGCATCGATGCCGAGCGGGGTGAAGGGGTTGACGTCCACGGTACGCAGCTCGATGTATTCGATGCCGCGCTGATCCAGCGCATCCGAAGGCTTCTCGCCGCTGCGCGGAGTACGCTTGGGGCGGATCGGGGCGTAGAGCTCATTCTCCAGCTGCAACACGTTGTCGTTGAGCTGACGATACTCCCCATCCACCTTGACCCCGATCTTGGCAAAGTCGGGATTGTGGGTGTTAATGGCGCGGCGCAGGCTGCTGACATAGGCCGGCAGATTGTCGTGGCTGATCTTGAGCCCAGCCTGGGCGCTGTTGGTATAGCCAAGATCGGAGAGACGCAGCGCGGTGGCGTAAGGCAGATAGAGGGTGCCCTTGCCGGTCTTCTCGAACGGCAGGTTGCTCTTGCGCCCTTTGAGGAAGGATTCGCAGATGGCCGGGGAGGCGCCGAACAGATAGGGCACCAGCCAGCCGAAGCGGTAGACGTTGCGAATAAGCCCCATGTACTTGTCGGAGATAAAGCGCTGGCTACAGCACCCTTCGCACACCAGATCCTGCCACTCGCTCCAGAAGCTGTCGGGCATGGAGAAGTTGAAGTGCACCCCGGCGATCACCTGCATCAGGCTGCCGTAGCGGTTCTTCAAGCCCTGACGGTAGAGAGTCTTCATCTTGCCGATGTTGGAGCTGCCGTACTGGGCCAGCCGGATGCTCTCTTCCCCACCGACGAAGCAGGGCATGGAGAGCGGCCAAATCCGCTCGTCACCCAGATGCTGAATCACATGGTGATGGATATCGCCGAGCTGCTCCATCAGGCTATCGATGGAGTCGGTGGCCGGGGTGATGAACTCCAGCAGGCTCTCCGAGTAGTCGGTGGTGATATTGGGATGGGTCAGGGCCGAGCCCAGCGCCCGGGGATGGTCACTCTGGGCGAGTCGGCCATCCGGCGTGATGCGCAGGCATTCACGTTCGATCCCGCGCCGGATCCCCTTGAGCGCGGTCAGGCGCTCCGGTGATCCCAACGCATTCAGCAACTCGGTGAGCGACAAGCTTGTTGTAGTCATATTCACGGCTCATGTGAGGCCGCCCCATCCGGGGCGGCTCTTGATTTTTATAAAGCGTCAGTTACGGCAACTGCAGCGGATAGATGGGAAGATGAAGCTCCTTCAGGGGTTTTTCAAGCTTTTGCTTGTCTCCCACCACCACGATCACCATATCGGCCGGATTGAGCCAACGGGCGGCACTGGCCTTCAGCGCCTCGGGCGACACCGTCTTGATCAGGTTGTTCTGGGCCTGCACATAGTCCGGTTTCAGGTCATACATCACCATCTGCAGCAGGAAGCCCGCCTTCTGGCCCAAGGTCTCGTAAGAGAGGGCATCCTGCTGGGAGACCGCGCTGCGCATATAGGCCAGCTCCACCGGTGTCGGGCCGCTCTTGCGGTAGTTGTCCATCTCCTTGAGGAACTGGCGGATGGCATCCACGGTTGCATCGGCCCGCACATTGGCACCGGTGGCGAAGGTGCCCACCTCGCGGTTGGCGGAGAAGCCCGAGCTGGCGCCGTAGGTGTAGCCCTTGTCTTCCCGCAGGTTGAGATTGATGCGGCTGTTGAAGTTACCACCCAGGTTGAAGTTCATCAGCCCGGCGGTGAAGTAATCCCCCGTGGTATCAAACGGCATGGCGCGACGACCGATGCGGATCACCGACTGGGGCGCCCCCGGCTTGTCGACCAGATAGATGCCCGGCTTGGCCTGCTCACCCTTGAGCTTGAGATCCCCCAGGGTTGGCGTTGCCCCCTTCCACTCGGTCAGGAAGCCAAGTTGCTCCTCGATCTGCTTCTGGTCCACATCACCGACCACAACCACTTTGGCGTTGGTGGGGTTGTAGTAGGCCTGATAGAAGTGCTTCACGTCCGCCAGGGTCAGCTTGGCCACATCGGCCGGTACCCCGTCGGTAGGTTGCCCGAGGCGGTTCTGCTTGCCGTAGACCAGTTCGCGGAACGCCTGCCCGGCCAGCCACTCGGGCTGCTGCTGGGCCTGTTGCATCCCTTGCAGCAGCTGCGCCTTGACCCGCTCGAAGTCCGCCTCCCGCATGCCCGGGCGCTCCAGCACCTCGCGCACCAGCGCCATGGTCTGGGGCAACTTGTCCGCCAGCGAGCTGACGGTGATGAGGTTGTTGTACTGGGCGCTGGAGACATCAATGCTTGAGCCCAGCTTTTGCAGCTCGTCGCTCAGCTGAGCCTCGGTCAGGCGCACCGTGCCCTGCCCCATCATGGCGGCAGTCAGATTGGCCAGCCCAAGCTGCCCCTTATCTTCGGCACGAATACCGCCCGGCAGGGCGATCATGATGGAGACGGCCGGGATCTCGTCACTCTTGGTGCCGATGATCTCGATGTTCTTGTCGAGCTTGCCGTGCCAGATGGCGGGCACCTTGACGCTCACCGCCCCACTCGCCTTGGGCTGCACGCTGCGATCGAAATTGTCTTTAACCGGTCGTTCGGCCAGCGCTTCGTCATGCTTGCTGTAATCCGGCAGCTCGCGCTTGGCGGGAGTAAAGTTCGGGGTGGCAACCTGCCACTCGGTCTTGCCCTTGGGCACCACGCTCAGCACCACCGCCGGCTTGTCGGCGATGAACTTGTCGTAGGCGGCCTTCACCTGCTCCGGTGTCACCTTGCCGATGGCATCGAGGGTCTTGAACACATAGTTGGGGTCCTGGGCAAACACCTGACCCATGGCGAGCTGGCTCACCTTGCCGGATACGCTGTCCAGACCCCAGATGGCGGAGGCGCGGTACTTGGCGATCGCCTTCTCCAGATCTTCCGGTTTGAGGCCGCGCTGGGCGAACTCGCCGATCACCTTGTCCACCTCCCCCTTGAGGGTCTTGAGGCTGCCATCCTGCGACGGATTGGGATAGGCGTAGACGGTCAGGGTACAGGCCAGCTCTTCGCAGTAGTGAGACGCCCCCACATCGATCGCCTTGCCGGTTTTCACCAGCGACTGGTAGAGCATGGAGCTGGCGGAACCGCCCAGCACGTCGGCAAACATGTCGAGCGCCGGCTCCTGCGGATCACCAAGGGAGACGGTGGGGTAGCTGATATAGAGCAGCGGCAGGTGCACCTTGTCCTGCAGCGTCACGTAGCGGGTCTCGGGCAGGGTCACCGGCTTTGGCGCCGGCTCGGCCACGTCCGGGCCGCGCGGGATGGAGCCGAAGTACTTCTCGATCCACTCGAGGGCCTGCTTGCAGTCAAAGTCGCCGCCCAGAGTCAGGGTGGCGTTGTTGGGGCCATACCAGCGCAGGAAGAACTGCTTGAGGTCGTTCACATCGACCCGGTCGAGATCTTCCACGTAACCGATAGGCTGCCAGGAGTAGGGGTGTGTACGCGGATAGAGAGCCTCCCCAACCTTCTCGCTCACCAGCCCGTACGGCTGGTTGTCGACCCGCTGGGCCCGTTCGTTCTTGACGGTGGCGCGCTGGATCTCGAACTTCTTCTGGCTCACCGCATCGAGCAGGAAGCCCATCCGATCCGCCTCCAGCCAGAGCACTTTTTCCAGCTGGTTGGCAGGCACAGTTTCGTAGTAGTTGGTGCGGTCCTTGTTGGTGGTGCCGTTCATGTCACCACCGGCCTCGTTGATGATCCGCATATGCTCCTGATCACCGACGTGCTTGGAACCCTGGAACATCATGTGCTCGAAGAAGTGGGCGAAACCGGACTTGCCGACCGTCTCGCGGGATGAACCGACGTGATAGGTCACATCGAGGTGCACCAGCGGATCGGAGCGGTCGGGAGCCAGGATCACGGTCAGGCCATTGTCCAGCTTGTACATCTGGTAGGGGATGGCGAGCTTGCCCTCCTCCTTGCCCTGTTCGGCGATCAGGGTCGGTGCCGCCAGCACCGGCAGGGTGAAGCCCAGCAGAATCGTTAAAGGTATGACTTTGTTCACGGTAACCTCGTGAGTGACAAAAACAGGCTAGAAAATGTGACTGGCCAGCAGAAAAACCAGGGCATAACGGAACAATTTGCCGAGCCCGATCAAAATGAGAGAGCGCCAGAAGGAGAGGCGCAGCCAACCGGCCAACAGACAGAGACCATCACCGACCACCGGCGTCCAGGCAAGCAGCAGACACCAGTGACCATGTTGTTTGAGCCAGCCTAAGGCTTTTTGTTCCCCACGGCCTTGAAAATCTTCCGGTTTTTTCTTGAAGGTGGCGAGCCAGCCGAGCCACCAGGTAGTCATGGAACCGAGGGTATTGCCCAGCGTCGCCCACAGCAGCAGGCTAGCCATGCTCCACTCCCCCTTGGCCGCCATGGCCCCCAGCAGCACTTCCGAGCTGCCGGGCAGCAGGGTGGCGGAGGTGAATGCACTTAAAAAGAGCCACCCCAGCCCCATCTCCATCATCTCGCTCATCCGGGATAGCCATCGGCCGCAGGCATGCGCAGCAGCAGCTTGCCGCGTACATGGCCCCCTTCGATGGCCTGATGGGCCAGCGCCCCCTCAGCCAGAGCGAACTCACCGGCGAGGGTGACCTTCACCTCCCCCTGACGCAGCAGCATCAACATCTGACCCAGCTGCTTCTGGTCGGGGTGAACCAGCATGCCGACCACCTCGATGCCCGCCGCAGCCCCAGCATCCTTGATCTGCTGGGCGGTAATGGTAGGCACAGTCACCAGGCGGCCACCCGGTTTGACGCAGGCCAGCGCCGCCTTGCCGCTCTCGCCGCCCACCAGATCCAGCACCAGATCGACCTGACTGGCCTCTGCCACCACCTGTGCTGGCCAGTTCGCATCATGGTAATCCACCATCCAGCGCGCCCCCAGTGCGTGCAGGAAGCCATGGTTGTCGGGGCTGGCGGTGGCCACCACCTCGGCGCCATAAGCGCTGGCAAACTGCACCGCCAGATGGCCGACGCCACCGGCACCGGCGAGGATCAAGACCCGCTGACCGCTCTGGAGGCCGCCGTGCTCAAGCAGCCCCTGCCAGGCGGTGAGACCGGCCAGCGGCAGCGCCGCCCCCTGCTGCAGGCTCACTCCGTCGAGCTTGACCAGCTCGCCTTCGCTTGCCACCACAGACTCCCCGTAGCCACCGGCAGCGAGGGGAAAACCGACCATGCCGCACACCAGATCCCCCTCGACCAGCGAGGTCACGCCGGGGCCTATCTTCTCCACCACGCCGGAGATGTCATAACCCGGCGTCCAGGGCAGCTTGTCCTTGTTCTGGGCCGCCGCCCAGCCAAGACCGGCGCGGGTTTTGGCATCGATGGGATTGACCCCCGCAAAGCAGATGCGTACCCGCACTTCGCCATCGGCTGGCACCTTATCGAGGGAAGGGTTGAGCTTGAGTACCGAGGGGTCACCGAATGCGGTAATCTGTAGTTGCGTCATTGCACAATCCATCCTGTTGATTGATCAAGGGTCAACAGAATAACAGCGAGGACACCATGGCTCGAATGTTTCTTATTCCTCTGTTGCTGGCACTGGGGTGGTGGGCATTTCTGCTCTACTTCCGCATCCCGCTCAAACAGGGGGCCAAGGGGTTTTACTGGATCATCGGCATCGGTGGCGGACTGGCCGCCTTCCTCAGCCTGATGATGGTGCTGACTCACTGAGTGCCACAGCCACTCGATAACGAAAAAGGCCACCGCGTTCCGGTGGCCTTCTCACTATTCGGGTTGCTGCTCCAGCGCCGGATTTAGGTAGTAGTGTCGATTGCTCCCCTGCCCCAGCACCCCTTGCGACAGCAGATGGTGGAACACCCGATCCACCTCCTCCAGCGAGAGTGACAAAGCCTGTGCCACCGAGCGTTTGCTGCACTTGAGCTCACCGCTCACCAGCGCACCGCGCACCTGCGCCAGCACCTCGGGGGCGGGCTCGGGCGGCAGCATGGGCTCAGGCTGGGCTGCCATCGCCAACGCCTCCTGCGCCTCTCTGCGAGCTTGATCCTGCTGCCAGCGCCACATCCGGCGAAAGCGGTTCTCCTCGCCGATCAGGCTGACGAAAAAGGCACCGAACACGTCGAGCAGCACCGAGAGGAAGCAGACCAGCAGGAACTGCACCTGACTGATGCTCATCCCTACCCCGTCCGCCAGACTGCTCATCAGCCCCAGCATGGAGGATTGTTCGTTGACCGGCTTGGCATCGCGCTGCTGACGCAGCTCATCCTGCTGCAAGCGCAGCTTGGTGTTGGCGTGCTGCAACGAGGAGACGCCACTGGAGATGCGCTCCAGCTCGATGTATTTGCGGGCCGCCTCCTCGTTGAGCTGGATCTGCCGCTCGATGCTGGCGATCTGCTCGTCGAAACGGGCAAGCTCCCGCTCGTGGCGCGCCTGCTGGCTCAACACCGTATTGGTGGCGCTGTTGATGCCACCGATACTGCCGCCGATGGATATGGCCGCCAGCACGCTGTAAAACAGCAGCGACCAGAGAGCACCACTCAAATCCCGCCGCGCCTTGCGCTCGCCGTACTCGTACCAGACGTAAAACTTGCCCAGCTCGAAGATGATGGCCAAGCCGCCGAACAGCCACTTCATCAGCGGGTTGTCATCGATGGAGAGGAACAGCAGCAGGGAGAAGATAATGGAGGCCAGAATGGCCAATCCGGTAAAACTGTATACCGTCGTCAGAGCGAACCACCCCTTGGGGTAGCGCTGTGTGGAGGAGTCCTGTGTGGTCATGATGAAGGGGTGTGCTGTGCAGGAAAAGTTGGCTGCCGATTATAGTCGCCAGACTCGCACAGAGAAGGGCAAATGACTGAATTCCTTCAGATTGGCAACCAGCTGCCCAGAGTGCGACCAAAACGGACAAATCGGCAGCAGAAAAGCGATACAATTCCTCCCTGACTTGATCATGTGGTGAGATGAGGTGCGATTCCGCCCGGGTTCAGCCCAGATCCGTACACTCATCCACCGTTGCAATTATCCGAGGCCATCATGAACAGTACGACCACCTTGCTACTCTCCCTTCTTCTGGTTACCGGCGGCGCCGCTGCGACACAGCAATATCCAGAGAGCGGTGGCACCGAATTTTCCGTCGATGAGCTTAAATTCAATCTGGACTGGGATGACAAACAGTTCGGCTGGACCCAGAACGACTGCCTCACTCTGGATATCGGGGAGACCTCCTCCGTCGACTGCAAGGCGGTCAAATTCAATCTGGAAGATGAAGAGAATCGCAACCAGCCACCGAAAACCAACCAGGTCCCTGCCAACTCGCAGAGCGACCAGTAACAACAGGAGTACCCTTGCGATGACCCAAGCTAAACACAACCCCGTTATCCGACGCGGCGCCCTGCTGCTTTCCCTGCTCATGGCGCACGGCATCGCGGTTGCGGCACCGCCAAGCAAAAATAGCGATGGCATCAAGATCTCCGGTGATGACATCAAGATCAATCTCGACTGGGATGACAAGGAGTACGACTGGTGGCAGGACAACTGTCTGGATCTTGGCATTGGCGACAGCCGGATCAAACTCAACTGCGACAAGATGGATGGCAAGTACCGGGATCACTACAACCGCAGCATCCACAGCGGCAATAACCCGGGACAGGGTCACGACAAACAGAAGGATAAAAACAAGGGTAACGGCAAGAAAAACTGACCCCCCCTTTCCTTATCCAGCAGGGGCCTGGCGCCCCTGTGCTGATTGTTTTACCAATAATTCTCCGCACTGATATTGCCCGGTGCCCGCCGCAGATTCTTGGCCAACCCCAGCGCCAGCAAGGTTTGCTGGGTCTCTTTCACCATCTCCGGATTGCCGCAGATCAGCACTTGGCTCAGCTCGGGTGAGAACTCCAACCCCACTCGAGCCTGCAGCTGACCATTGGCGATAGTCGCCGGGATCCGCCCTGCCATTGCATCGGGCCAAGGCTCGCGGCTGACAAAGGGGACATAGCAAAAACGCTCGCCATATTGCTCGGCAAAGCTGGCGATCAAATCCTGATAGCTCAGCTCTTCGCCTTTGCGCACCCCGTGCACCAGCACCAGATTCTCGAAACGGTTGAAGGCTTCCCCATCTGCCAACATGGAGAGGAAGGGGCCGATGGCAGTGCCGGTCGAGAGCAGCCAGAGATCGCGCCCGGCGGGCACCTCATCCAGCGTCAGGAAGCCGGTGGCCTGGGATTGCACCAGCAATGTATCGCCCGCTTGCAGCAAGCCAAGGGACGGAGTCAGCTCACCGCTCGGGATCTCGACCAGATAGAACTCGTGGTATGGCGCAGAGGGGGGATTGACGAAGGAGTAGGCGCGCTGAATGCGGCGATCGCCCTGCTCGAGGGCCAGCTTGGTGAATTGGCCTGCCTTGTAGGGGACCAGCTCGGCCGCTACCCGCAGGGAGAACAGGGTGGGTGTCCATTCGATGCGTTCGATGACGCGACCTTCTACCCAAGCCATAAGGATCTCCTCCAGTGGAACAGACCTTCACTCTACCCCCGGGCCGGAAAATAAAAAACCCGCGCAAGAGCGCGGGTTTTTTCTGCAAAAGCGAATCGCTATTACAGGGCAACAACCTGGATCTGTACGGTTGCTTTAACGTCAGCGTGCAGCTGAACAGCAACTTCGTAGTCACCGGTGTTACGCAGAACGTTGCCCATGCGGACTTCGCTCTTGGCAACGGCTACGCCGGCAGCAGTGATGGCTTCAGCCACGTCACGGGTACCGATGGAACCGAACAGCTTGCCTTCGTCGCCAGACTTGGAAGCGATAACCACGGTAGCCAGTTCGGCCAGCTTGGCAGCACGCTCTTCAGCAGCAGCTTTGTTGGCAGCCAGTTTGGCTTCCAGCTCAGCGCGACGAGCACCGAAAGCTTCGATGTTGGCTTTGGTGGCCATAACAGCTTTGCCTTGCGGGATCAGGTAGTTACGGGCATAACCAGATTTCACGGAAACTTGGTCACCCAGACCGCCCAGTTTGGCGATTTTGTCGAGCAGGATAACTTGCATTACCTTTCCTCTATAAATTTCGTTGAGTTAGGCTTAAGTGCCGGGCCGATTCTTACTTGTTGTGCAGATCGGTGTACGGCAGCAGAGCCAGGTAACGAGCACGCTTGATGGCGCGTGCCAGCTGACGCTGATACTTGGCGCGGGTACCGGTGATACGGCTCGGTACGATCTTGCCAGATTCAGTGATGTAGTTTTTCAGAGTAACGATATCTTTGTAGTCGATCTCGGTAACGTTCTCGGCGGTGAAGCGGCAGAACTTACGACGACGGAAATAACGTGCCATGGCCTTTATCCTCTAGTCAGTGATCCAGAATTACTCTTCGGAAGCAGCTTCAGTAGCTTCTTCGCGGCGCTCGTCGTCACGACGGGTGAAGCGCTCTTCTTTGGCCTTGGCCATCGGAGAAACTTCAGTCACTGCGTGCTTGGTGCGCATGATCATGTTGCGGATAACGGCATCGTTGAAGCGGAAGTTGGTTTCCAGCTCATCGATAACGGCTTGCTCTGCTTCTACGTTCATCAGAACGTAGTGGGCTTTGTGCAGTTTGTCGATCGGGTAAGCCAGCTGACGACGGCCCCAATCTTCCAGGCGATGAATGGTACCACCGGAGGTGGTGATGGCGCCGGTGTAACGCTCGATCATGCCGGGAACTTGCTCGCTCTGGTCCGGATGAACCATGAAGACGATTTCGTAATGACGCATTTTAGCTCCTTACGGATTAATTCAGCCTCCGCCCAGGTGCAGCCAGACCTCGGAGGCAAGGAACATAAAGGTGTTTAGTCGCTGCTTTTCTAGGGCGGCGTATTGTACGAAATCACATCCCTCACTGCAACTGACCGCTTTAAATGTTTTTCCCGATGGAAATCATCAGAAACAATAATTGATAATGATTATCACTTAGATCTATTCTCTCTCCATATCCTTATGGAGGGTGATGCCATGCAACCCGCACTGACGACTACGATTCCAGCCCGCAAATTCAAGCTAACCCTGCTCGGGCCTGCCTTTATCGCCGCCATCGGCTATATCGACCCGGGCAACTTCGCCACCAATATTCAGGCGGGCTCTACCTTTGGCTACCAACTGCTCTGGGTAGTGGTATGGGCAAACTTGATGGCCATGCTGGTGCAAACCCTCTCGGCCAAACTCGGTATCGTCACCGGCAAGAATCTGGCGGAGCACATCCGCGACCGACTGCCAAAACCGGCGGTCTGGGCCTACTGGGTGCAGGCAGAGATCATCGCCATGGCCACCGACCTCGCCGAATTTATCGGCGCCGCAGTCGGCTTCAAGCTGCTGCTTGGCGTGACCTTGCTTGAAGGGGCCTGCATCACCGCCGTGGTGACCTGGGGGATCCTGATGTTGCAATCCCGCGGCCAGAAACCGCTGGAGTTCGTGGTCGGTGGCCTGTTGCTGTTTGTCGCGGCGGCCTACATCGTCGAGCTGATCTTCTCCCGCCCCCATCTGCCCAGCATGCTGGAGGGCGCCCTCTTCCCCGGTCTGCCCAACAGCGATGCCGTCTATCTGGCCGCCGGTGTGCTCGGTGCTACCGTGATGCCCCACGTTATCTACCTGCACTCGGCACTGACCCAGCACACGCAGGATCAGGGTTCAGTCAGCCAGCGGCTGCACACCACCCGGGTCGATGTGGCGATTGCCATGACTATCGCCGGCTTCGTCAATCTGGCGATGATGGCGATGGCGGCCGCCGCGTTCCACAGCACGGGCCACCAGCAGGTAGCGGAGCTGGAATCCGCCTATCAGACCCTCACTCCCCTGCTGGGTCAGGCAGCAGCCACCCTGTTTGGCCTCTCGCTGGTCGCATCCGGCATCAGCTCTACCGTGGTAGGGACCCTGGCCGGGCAAGTGGTAATGCAGGGTTTTGTCCGCTTTACCATCCCGCTCTGGCTGCGTCGCGCCATCACCATGGCTCCCGCCTTCGTGGTGATCGCCATGGGTCTCAACACCACCGAAATTCTGGTACTGAGTCAGGTGATACTGAGTTTTGGCATCGCGCTGGCCCTGATCCCGCTGTTGATGCTGACCGGTGATCGGGCGCTGATGGGGCAACATCGCAACCATCCGGTCACCCAGGCCATAGGCCGTCTTATCGTTGCACTGGTTATCGGGCTCAATGCCTACCTGCTGGTCGCCATGATCTAGCAACCAGTCACCAAACAGGAGGCTCATTAACACTGGTTAATGAGCCTCCTCGCACTTTGGCGTATGCTGCCGCTTTCTCTTCTCATCTATCGTTGCGGGAGCCTTGCCATGGAACATACCCGAGTCAGCTTCGTACTGAGCCATCATCAGGAGCAGGCCAGCGTGGTCTGCTGCCAGCGCGGTGAAACCACGCTGCTGGTCACCGACCTCACCCCCTTTCATCCCCAAAGCCATCT
The DNA here is from genome assembly GCF_049170315.1 of Aeromonas sp. 604443. Classification (NCBI taxonomy): domain Bacteria; kingdom Pseudomonadati; phylum Pseudomonadota; class Gammaproteobacteria; order Aeromonadales; family Aeromonadaceae; genus Aeromonas; species Aeromonas sp. 604443. The sequence goes on along the minus strand of NZ_JAAKMI010000014.1, from coordinate 70,327 downwards.
CTGGCCCGATCAGCCGGGGGATGTGGGTCATGCTCGCTGGGAAGGTAGCGAAGCCGCTATTGGCCCTTGCCGGATGGGGGCTATCAGCCCGGATGGCGAGCTGTTCGTCGACAGCGCCATTCCGGTCAAGCGGGGGGCTGAGGGATGGCAGTTCGTGGTGGTACACCCCTTGGCGGGCGAGCACAGCTTGCCTGTCGGCAGTCGGGTCGAGTTACAGGTCGATAGCGCAGCACGCCACGCCCTGAGTCTGGGCCACAGCGGTTGCCATCTGGCGGCACTCGCCCTCAACCGGATTCTCACTCCTTACTGGCGTAAAGAGGTGAGTGAGCGCGATGCACTGGGCCAACCCGACTTCGACCGTCTCGCCATCCAGAGTTCACGAGTCGAGCCTTGCGGTTCGCGGGAGCAGTACCGCATCGGCAAGAGCCTGCGCAAGAAGGGAGTCAACAGCGAGGCACTGCTGGCGGATCTGGTGCTGATTGAAGAGAAGGTCAACCAGCAGCTGGCCGACTGGATTGCAGCCGGGGGCGAGATCCGCCGTAGCCGCGCAGGCGAGGCGATCATCGATTCGCGCTACTGGCACTGCATGCTGGAAGATCAGGAGGTGACCATCCCCTGTGGCGGTACCCATGTTACCTCGCTCGCCGAGTTGGGAGAGGCCAAGGTACAGCTCACTCTGGTGGAAGAGGGCTTTGCCATGCTGACCCGGGTCACGCCAACCGACGCCTGAGTCGCAGACTTGACCACTCAGGGCTAACGCCCAAATTGGCAATAGAGAAGTATCGCAAAGAGGGCGCATCATCATGCCCCTCAACGCCAGTCATGACGGGCCGATGCTTCTCTTTTAACCACTCCCTGATTAGAATGCGCCTCCCACAGGAGGCACATCACCCATGAGTAGTACCCAACTACGCACCACCCCGGATCGACTTCGTTATCTGGTTCTCTACGAAGGCATCGGGCTGGCACTGGTCGCACCGCTGATCAGCCAGCTGTTCGGTCAGGGCGTCGCCGAGGTCGGTTCGCTGGCCATCTTCTTCTCCATCGTCGCCACCGCCTGGACCTATGGCTGGAACCTGTTGTTCGACAAGGGGTTGCTCAAACTTTGCGGACGCACTAACAAGCGACCACTGGACCGCTTCCTGCACGCGTTTGGCTATGAGGCGAGCTTTATGATGCTCTCCCTCCCCTGCGTCATGTTCTGGCTCGATTTGGGAGTGTGGGACGCCCTGATGCTGGATCTCGGCTTCGTCGCCTTCTACCTCGTCTACATCATGGTCTTTACCTGGGCCTATGAGCGGATCTGGCCGCTGCCATCCAACCCGCAAACGGCATAAGGCCTCAGCCGCAACGAGGCCGACAAAAGGAAAAGTCAGGAAGGATGGGAGAATCCCATAAAAACAATGCCAGTCAGCAAGCTGACTGGCATTGGACAAAACAGACTTTCGGACTTACTTGACGGCGTCTTTCAGAGCCTTGCCAGCCACGAATGAAGGCACGTTGGCAGCAGCAATCTGGATCTCTTTACCAGTTTGCGGGTTACGACCGGTGCGGCCTGCGCGGTGGGTGACCTTGAAGGTGCCAAAACCGACCAGTTGCACAGCATCGCCTTCTTTCAAGCTCTGGGTAATACCATTGATGATCTCTTCCAGAGCCACTTTGGCCTGAGCTTTGCTCAGATCTGCTTTGGCGGCAATCGCATCGACAAGTTGAGCTTTGTTCATAACATTTCCTTTATGATCGGGCATTTAGCGCTGGGTCACTCTATGCAAAAAAAAACGCACAGGCAAAGCCTTTATCGAGCCGAACGCGTCAAACGCTGGGGTTTTCATCAAGATCTGCGGAAATAGTCACATTCCACACGCGAAAAACCGTGAGCAGGCCTGAAACCTGCTAGCACGCAGACACAATCCGCTGGCTATTTCTTCGCCACTTAACATTATCCCCCCATGGCTATTGACGCTTGCCCAGATTTTCCCTAGTTATAGGTTGTGTCACTGCTCAAACGGCTCGGAATACCGAACAATCGGCCAGCCTTTGCCCCACGGAGGGATAGGGATTATGTTGACGAAACTGGAACAGACCAAGCAGGCGCTGGCAGGCAAGCATAAGGCTATCGACGACTGGCTGGATGCAAGGCAAGCGTTGCTGGTTGGATACATGCAGCTGGCAGGCCTCACTCCGGCGCGGACCAAGCAACGCAGCCTGCCCAAAACAGAAGAGCTGCATCAGTTTTGCGACCGCCTGGTCGACTATGTCAGTGCAGGCCATTTCGAGATCTACCACCACGTCGTCACCGCCTTCGAGCAAGCCAGCGGCGAAACACTGGAGCTGGCCAAGCGCATTTATCCCCATATTCGTGCCACTACCGAGTTTGCCCTCGAATTCAACGACAAATACAGTGATGCCGACGAGGCCCAACTGCTACTGCTCGATGATGACCTCAACGAATTGGGTCCGGTACTGGAGGATCGCTTCAAACAGGAAGATCGTCTGGTCAAGGCACTCCATGTGGTGGAGTTCCTCAGTGCCCAGCAAGCCTGATTGCTATTTTCGGAGCAAGTTCAAGATACTGGCAGCCAAGGTGCATTACACTCAGAGCAATGATTCCCTGTGTCCAGCTGATTCCAAACTAGGAGATGAGCATGTCTGAGCGCCGCCGTTTTGCACGGATCCTCTATTTGACCACGGCCGAACTCACCCAGGGGGAGCACAAGTGGCAGACTCAGCTTGTCGACATATCCCTGCAGGGCGCCCTGTTAATCCGACCGGATGATTGGGAGAGCCGTGACAACAAGGAGTACCAGCTCAGTTTTGTCCTGAGTGGCAGCGACATCGAGATCAAGATGCAGGTCGAGCTAACCCATGAAGCCAGCAAGAAGCTGGGGTTCTACTGCCACCACATCGACATCGACAGTGCCACCCACCTCAAGCGGATGATCGAGCTCAACGTCGGCGACGAAGAGCTGCTGCATCGGGAGCTGGAACAGCTGTTGAACGAGCATCAGGAGCACAACCAGTCGTAACGACGCCCGGCCAGACATGGTGCTCTTTTCTGTTCATTCAGCCTCTATTGCTACGGTTATAACGCCTCGAGCGCCTCTGATAACTTCTTGACCGGCACCACTTCCATCCCCTCGATAGGATGCTTGGGGGCATTGGCGTGCGGCACGATGGCACGACGAAAACCGTGTTTGGCCGCTTCCTGCAGCCGCTCCTGACCAGAGGGGACAGGACGGATCTCCCCTGAGAGCCCCACTTCGCCAAACACCACCAGATCCTTGGGCAGCGCCTGATCCCGGAAACTGGAGACCATCGCCAGTAGCAGCGCCAGATCCGCACTGGTCTCCTCGACCTTGACCCCGCCAACCACGTTGATGAAGACATCCTGATCCGCCATCTGCAGCCCACCGTGACGGTGCAGCACCGCCAGCAACATGGCGAGCCGGTTGTGATCCATCCCCACCGCTACCCGCCGCGGGTTGGAGAGCTGGGAGTAGTCCACCAGCGCCTGCAACTCCACCAGCAGCGGCCGGGTGCCCTCCCAGATCACCATGACGATGGAACCGGGCGCCTGCTCCTGCCCCCGACTGAGGAAGATGGCGGAGGGATTGCTCACCTCGCGCATCCCCTGTTCAGTCATGGCAAAGACCCCCAGCTCGTTGACCGCACCGAAGCGGTTCTTGTGAGAGCGCAGAGTCCGAAAACGGGAGTCATGGCCACCGTCAAGCAGCACAGAGCAGTCGATGCAGTGTTCCAGTACCTTGGGGCCAGCCAGACTGCCATCCTTGGTCACATGACCCACCATGAAGATGGCCACATGGTTCTGCTTGGCGTAACGGGTCAGTAACGCTGCTGCCTCACGCACCTGTGAGACCGAACCGGGAGAAGATTGGACATCCGCCACATGCATCACCTGAATGGAGTCGATCACCATGATCTGCGGCTGCTCCTGCTGGGCAATCAGGCAGATCTGCTCAACGCTGGTCTCGGAGAGCATCCGTAGCTTGTCGGTAGGCAAACCAAGGCGGTTGGCCCGCATTGCCACCTGCTGGAGCGACTCCTCACCGGTGACATAGAGAGTTTTCATCCGCTCTGCCAGACCACACATGGTCTGCAGCAGCAGGGTCGATTTACCCGCCCCCGGGTTACCACCGATCAGAATCGCCGAGCCGGGCACCACACCGCCACCAAGCACCCGATCCAACTCCTTGAAACCGGAAGTAAAACGGGGGATTTCGGTGGTGGCGATCTCTGCCAGTGTCTGTACCTGACTGCCGACCGCGCCGGCATAACCGGTGTAACGGGCACTCTTGCCTGCGGGAGTGACGGAGCCAAGGCGTACCTCGGTGATGGTATTCCACTCCTTGCACTCGCTGCATTGACCTTGCCAGCGTGTGAAGTCGGCACCACATTCGGAACAAACATAAGCAGTTTTATTTTTAGCCATTGATAACTCGGGGACAGGATGAATTCCTGCTTGATATACTTGTTTGCGACCGACAGATCAAACCCAGAATCGGAAAAGTGACTTTCCGTGGCAGGAACACATGGATTCAGTACACCAACAACATCTGATTGAACAACTTGTACCCCTGCTGCGGGAGAAAGATTTCGAAGAGATCTTCAACCGTCTGACCCAGGACGAAAACAGTAACGGCCGTTTTCTGATCAAGATGGAGCTCAATCGCAAATGCTCCCCTTGCCGCAGGGTTATCGACATGCGCGATGAACTGGAGGACGAGTGCCTGGTGCACGAGTTCGACGGTATCACCCACTTTATGCCGGCCGAGGCCATCGGACTGTTTCAGTCCCAGTGCTATCTCTACCGTGACGCCTATACCCTTGGCGTTTACGAAGCGCTGCAACAATGGCAAAAGAACCATCACCACGCCCGGGTGGATGGCCTGCTGCAACCCCCTGTCAGCCCCTTCCGGCAATACGACGTCAACACAATCGTCTTTGCCAGTTACTACGGGCGACGACAAGAGCGGATGCACTTTAGCTCGCCCTTGCTCATCAAACTTCATGACGGGGAGAAGTTGTTCGCCAAAAGTTCCGATCTTTCCCTCGGCGGCATGAGAGTCTCGGTCCCCTATTTGCCCAATTACCAGACCGGCGCTCAGGTCGAGGTCTTCTTTACCGGGCTAGAGCGGGATCACCCCAATCCGGTGCTGCATCAGCCGGTCGGTTACCAGATCCTCGGTGAAGAGAGCAAGGAAGGGAAGTATTGGCTGAGGCTGGTACGCTCCGGTGAGCAGCCCGCCTTCGATGCCTTCCTCAGCGACTTTATCGAAGCCAACAAGATCCGCTATCGGGTCAGCGTCGACTATCTGCTCTCCGCCGCCATCATCAAGGGATATGAGCAGTTCTACCTGCCACGGATGACCGGCATGCCTCTCTTCTTCAGCACAGGAGATTGTCCCTCACTCGAGATAGCACTGCGCACCGAGAACAACCAGCACCTGCTGGAGTATTGGCGCGACGAGAAAAACCGCGATGCCCTGGCGGGACTCTTCTCAGCAAAACGGATGAAACGCCTCTGCCCTGCTCCCGGCACCACGACCGAAACCCTCATCTACTGCTTCACCCACACGGTACGCAGCCATATCTATTTCTTCTCTGCCACTGCTGAAGAGCTGCGCCAGAGTGGTCTCACCGCCCTCTTCTTCCAGGTGGGCTCCCGACGTCCCAGCTGGCGTGTCTACAAGTTTTCACTGGAGGCGTGTGAATCGCTGGAGGCAGATGTAGGGCAGTTGCAGGGGGTCGAAAATTCGCAACTGCAGGATATTCTGTTACTCGAACGTCTCAAACTGATTGGGTATTGCGGCCTGCTGCAGGAGATCAGTCTGGAGTCCCAACGGGAGGAGTTCCGCCCGGAGGGCGAGCTGGGCAATAATGCCAATGAATTGCAACGTTTTGGTCACGAGCTGGGCGTTGCCCCCTTCGAGATTGAATCCCTGCACTATGTCCAGTTGCGCAAGGAGCTGCGCTATATCCACAAAACAGCCGTTGCCATCCATCACAATGGCAAGTCATGGCTTGGCTGGACCCGAGATATTTCTGCCCATGGCCTGCAGGTCGAGCTGGAAGATGCCTTTATCGGCGAGAAAAACGATGTGGTGACCATCGCCCTGCCCCGTCTGCAGGAGTTATCCAAGAGCATGGATCTGCAGCATCTCTCCTACCGGCTGGTTAGTCTCAACATGACTCGCACCGTGCTGCACCTCTGTATCGACGGGGATTCCGATCGTCATACCGGTCGTCAGTTCTTCAGCCTGCTGATCGAGAGCAACCAGAACAAGCTCAAGGCGGCGCAGGAGCAGCGCCGTTATCGCGGACTGGCGCGAGCCCTGCGCAATATTTACACCCACCACCTGTTCAACTCACCGGTCTATATCAACAAACTGAAGGGTGCCCCCAAGCCAGCCGCCATCGGCAAGTCACTCACTCCGCGCAGCCTGCAACAACTGTTAACCGCCTGTGCCGAGCAACCTGAGCAGGAGAACCTCTATCCGCTGTTTCAGGGGGAGTTGTTCAAGGAGCTGCTGATGAATCCGTTGCGAGCCATCGAGCGGGAGGACAAACCGCGTGAAGATGAGGTCTATATTGCCAGCATCCAGACCAAGGCGGGCCTCCCCATCTTCACCAGCCGCCTCGCCAGCAGCTTTAGCAACCTAAAAGAGAAGCGCCAGTTCATCGAGCTGGCACTGCAGCAGGGAGAATTCTACTCGGTGCTGGTCGGCATCTCCCGCACCGGACGCCCCGACACCAACTTCATTGCCAATGAGCTGGACTACATCGCCAAGTTCGCCATTCACAAGGCAAAGCGGCTGGAAGAGGAGTTGTGGAGTGTCGTGGGGGTTGGCGAGCTGACCGACACCACCCAGGCAACTCTGTTCCGGTTCGGCATCACGCAGCCGCCCCGCTGATCCCATCGACACGGGCGCACTATGTGCCCTGTTTTTTGTCATGCTGCCTGCGGATTGAGCAGCCATTCCAGGATCCGGGGAAAGTGATCCTCCTGCGCCTGCGGGGCGGTCAGCATATTGATGTGGTCATAGTCAAGCCGGTTGCCATTATCACGCCCCAGGCGGGTGTGACGAGCAGCCGAGCCTATCTCGTCGCTGAAACGGCGCACATCGGTCGGATGGCCCAATACCTTGTCGGCTCTGGCAGAGATCATCCAGAGTGGCGGCCAGTTGACCCGTGCCGCCCCCTCGTCATAGGCAAAACCGTCGTGAGGATCCCGCCAGGGGCCACACTTGACCCAGGGGATGGTCTCCTGCAGATAGCGCAGCGGCTCGTCGTCAGCACCGATCTTCAGAGTACGAGCCGCCAGAAAACCACGGCGGCGAGCCAGCCAGGGGGCCAGCCGATTCCAGATCAGATCCACCTTCAGCCAGCGCTCGGGATTGTGCACCGACACACCGCGCTTGGTGCCAAAAAACAGCAGACTGGCCACCTGATCCGCCAGCTCGGGGAAGCGCACCAGGGTCGAGGCCATGATGACACCGCCCCAGGAGTGGGCCACCCAGTGCACCTTGAAGCCATGATGGCACTCGGCAATCCAGCGATGCAGGGCGGGCAAGTCCTCGGTGATTAGCTCGTGCTGGCCGTGCTCCGCCAGCTCGGCGATGGCCGGAGTGCTGAGCCCCCGTCCCCGCAAATCAGCCACATAGACCTGATAGCCGTGGCGGGCCAAAAAACAGGCCAGCCCCTTGCCCGATTCGGTGTAAAAGATGCGGCCGTTCTCGATGGCGCCGTGCACCATCAGGATCGGCTCGCCATGCACGGCGACCCGGGGTTTGATGTGGCGAACATGCAGTTGATGGGCGCCACAGGGGATAAACAGAGACTGCTGCAACAATTCCATTTTTATTGGTTTCCTCCTTGAAACACAGTCAGCGCTTGTCCCAGCGTTGTTCGCTGCAGGCCCGCGCCGCCAGCAGGCAGATCACCCCCTCCAGATCGTGATGATTGAGGGTGGCCGCAGCCTGCGCCCGCACCAGCGGCTTGGCATGAATAGCAATCCCAAGACCTGCCACGCCCATCATCTTGAGATCGTTAGCACCATCGCCGATGGCCACGGTCTGGGCGGCAGCAATGCCGTACTCCTGAGCAAGCTGCTGTAACACCTCGGCCTTGACGCTGGCATCAACGATGCGCCCGCTCACCTTGCCAGTCAGCTGACCCCCTTCCACCGCCAGCTCGTTGGCGAAGATAGCATCGAGCCCCAGCGCCTGCTGCAACTCGCCGGCAAAACGGGTAAAACCGCCGGAGGCGATGGCCACCTTCCAGCCAGCCTCTTTGAGGGTATCGACCATCAGTTGCAAGCCGGGCATCCACGGCATGTTGGCGGCCACCTCGTCGAGAATGGTGACCGGCGCTCCAGCCAGCAGGGCCACCCGGTTGCGCAGACTGTCGGAGAACTCCAGTTTGCCCTGCATGGCAGCAGCTGTTACCGCCGCCACCTGATCGCCGACCCCCGCCAGCCGCGCGATCTCGTCGATGCACTCGATACGGATCGCGGTGGAATCCATGTCCATCACCAACAGGCCGGGTTCGCTCAGGGTGGGTAGTGCCGGCAGGTGGCAGAGATCGATCTCCCACTCACCGCTCTTGAGCTCGGCCACCAACTCGGAAGAGAAGCGATCGCAGCCAAGCAGCAGCAGCGGCACCTCCGTCACCTCGGTGGGAGGATAGAGGGTGGCCACCAGCCCCTGCGCAGCCAACAGTGGTGACAGATGCGTCAGATGGGAGGCGCCCAGCCCCTTGCCAAACAGTACCAACCAGCCGCCCGCCTGCGGGGTCTCTGTCGGTTGCAACGCATCGGCGTTGAGCTGCCAACAGGGTGAGCCGGACAACAACGCAGGCCAATCGGATAACAGAGGGGGGAGCCGGGACAACAACATAAGAGATACGCCTTCCTTGGTGATCAGGGGGTTAACAATGCTGACCCAGAGTAGCGTATTGCTTTTTGCGCAGGCAAGCGCCAAGATCCGGCACTCATTGTCAGCATGAGGTCTCGCGCTTGCAGCGTCATCTTCCCATCAAACGTGTACTCAGTCTGGTAGCCGGCCTGCTGCTCGGCTGCTGGGTACTGGTTGTTCTCCTTCATATGCAGGGAGAGAGCCAGGCTGCGCTGCACACCGAAGCACGCAACCGCGCCCAGGCACTGGTCGCCTATGCTGCCCGCGACATGAAGCGCTGGCTCAAGGAGGAGAACAGCAGTGAGCTGGAACGGCTGGCCCGGGATCTGGCGACCGAGCCGGAGATCCTCGATGTCACACTCTATGATGGACGCGGCATTCCCCTCGCCCAGTCGGAACAGGCCGTACCGCTGGAGAGCCTGCTACCCATCGGTGACAATAACAAATCGATGCCGGAACAAGGCAAGGGGCGGATCCAGTTCGTACAGGAGGTCCTGGATGGCGATCAGACACTGGGCTACCTGCGCATCACCCTGGAAGAGCAGCAGATGCTGGCGGACAAGGACACCAGACTCAAAACGATTCAGGAGAAACAGCGGCTGATATTGCTGATTGCGCTGCTGGCAGGTCTGCTTATCTCCTATGGCATTCGTCGCAACTATATGCGAGTGCGCAAGCACAAAAAACGAAGTCCTCCACCCTCCCCGCCGCCAACCAACAATGATGCGGCGCAGTAAACGGATAAAGAAACGGCGACCAGAGGTCGCCGTTTTTGCATGGTTCCAGAGGCTGCGGGATTAGTTGTCGCCCAACAGGACGGAATCCAGCGCGATTTCGATCATATCGTTGAAGGTCAGCTGACGCTCTTCAGAGGTGGTCTGCTCACCGGTACGGATATGGTCGGAGACGGTGCAGATGGTCAGCGCCTTGGCACCGTACTCTGCGGCCACGCCGTAGATACCGGCGGCTTCCATCTCGACACCCAGGATGCCGTATTTTTCCATGACGTCGAACATGGAGGGGTCCGGGGTGTAGAACAGGTCGGCGGAGAAGATGTTACCGACGCGCACGGCAACGCCCTTGTTCTTGGCGGCCTGCACGGCATTAGCAACCAGGTCGAAGTCAGCGATGGCAGCGAAGTCGTGATCCTTGAAGCGCAGACGGTTTACTTTGGAGTCGGTGCAGGCACCCATACCGATCACCACGTCACGCAGTTTCACGTCTTCACGCACGGCACCACAGGAGCCCACACGGATCAGGGTCTTCACACCGTAATCGGTGATCAGCTCTTTTGCGTAGATGGAGCAGGAGGGGATACCCATGCCGTGGCCCATTACGGAGATACGACGGCCCTTGTAGGTACCGGTAAAGCCGAACATGTTGCGCACGTCGCAGATCTGCTCGACGTTCTCCAGGAAAGTTTCAGCGATGTACTTGGCGCGCAGGGGGTCGCCCGGCATCAGCACGGTATCAGCAAAGGCGCCATCTTTCGCATTGATATGAGGAGTTGCCATTCTCTTGATTCCTTCACACTAGGTTGAGTTTTATTGTTTTATAAATTGCCCGCCGCCGAAGTGGCGGGCGGGTAAATTACAGGAAGCTGGTACCGTACGCCAGTTTCGGCAGGCCGTGGTAAGCCGCGATGCTCTGGCCGATATCGGCAAAGGTCTCGCGACGACCGACAGAGCCAGCCTTGACCGGCTTGCCGAAGAACAGCACCGGAATGTATTCGCGGGTGTGGTCGGTACCACCCCAGGTCGGGTCACAGCCGTGGTCGGCAGTCAGCACCACCACGTCGCCATCTTGCAGCAGCTCAAACAGCTCCGGCAGGCGGGAATCGAAATACTCCAGCGCACCGGCATAACCGGCAACATCACGGCGGTGGCCGTAGGAGGAGTCGAAGTCGACGAAGTTGGTGAAGACGATGGTGTTGTCACCGGCCGCTTTCACCTCTTCCAGCGTGCGATCCCACAGCTCGGTCAGACCGGTCCCTTTCACCTGCTTGGTGATGCCCTGCTGGGCATAGATGTCGGCAATCTTGCCGATGGAGACAACCTGGCCACCCGCATCTTTCATGTAATCCAGCACGGTCGGCGCCGGCGGCAGCACTGAGTAGTCGTGGCGGTTGCCGGTACGCTTGAAGTTGCCCTTGCCAGTGCCCACGAACGGACGCGCAATCACGCGGCCGATGTTGTAGGGCTCCAGCAGCTCGCGAACGATGTGGCACAGCTCATAGAGCTTCTCGAGGCCGTAGGTCTCTTCGTGGCAGGCAATCTGGAACACCGAGTCGGCGGAGGTGTAGAGGATCGGCTTGCCGGTCTTCATGTGCTCTTCGCCCAGATCATCAAGCACCTGGGTACCGGAGGCGTGGCAGTTGCCGAGATAACCTGGCAGACCAGCCTTCTCGACGATGGCGTCCAGCAGCTCCTGCGGGAAGCTGTTGTGGTGATCCTTGAAGTAGCCCCACTCGAACAGCACGGGCACGCCGGCGATCTCCCAGTGACCGGACGGGGTGTCCTTGCCGGAGGAGAGCTCCTGCGCAAAGCCGTAGGCACCGACCACCTCGATATCTTTCTTCAGCCCTTCCGGGAAGTAGCCGGAAGCCTGCTCGCAAGCGTGGCCCAGACCCAGCTTGTTGAGGTTGGGTAGATTGAGGGCACCACGGCCTTCAATTTCACCTGCCGCACACGCCTTGGCGATATGGCCAAGGGTGTTGGCGCCCACATCTCCGAACTTGTCGGCATCGGCAGCAGCGCCAATACCGAAAGAGTCCATCATCAGAATAAAGGTACGTTTCATGGGTCTTCCCCTTGTTACAAATCGGCCAGGGTGATACGGCGGTACACTTCAGGCAGTGCTTCCGGCCGCTCGCCACCAATCCGGACAGCCGCCTGCACCATGCTGGCAGCCTGAGCATATTGCTCTTCAGTCTGAGCGTGGATCATCGCGATCGGCTTGTCAGCATCAACACTTTGACCCAGGCGGATAAAGTCGGTCAGACCGACCGCATAATCAAGTTTGTCACCGGCAGCGCGGCGACCACCGCCCATCGCCACCACGGCCAGACCCAGCTCGCGTGTATCCATGGCGGTCACGAAACCGCTGTTGGCCGCGAAGACCGGGCGCACGATGGCAGCCTTGGGCAGGTAAGCGTCATAACGCTCCATAAAATCGGCCGGGCCACCGAGACCAGTCACCATGCGACCGAAGATCTCGGCTGCCTTGCCGTTATCCAGCACCGCCTGCAGCTTGGTGCGGGCATCGCGCTCGCCGCTGGCAAGACCGGCGGAGATCAGCATCTCGGCGCACAGCGCCATGGTCACTTCGTGGATCCGCGGGTTGCGGTATTCACCTGTCAGGTAACGCACCGCTTCACGTACTTCCACCGCGTTACCGGCGCTGGAGGCCAGCACCTGGTTCATATCGGTCAAGAGCGCAGAGGTGCGGCAACCGGCACCGTTGGCCACGGCCACAATGCTCTTGGCCAGCTCTTCGGAGGCTTCGAAGGTTGGCATAAAGGCGCCGGAGCCCACTTTCACATCCATCACCAGCGCTTCGAGCCCGGAGGCGAGCTTCTTGGAGAGGATGGAGCCGGTGATCATGGCGATGGATTCGACGGTTGCAGTAATGTCACGTACTGCATAGATACGCTTGTCAGCGGGGGCCAGATCGCCGGTCTGGCCGATGATGGCGACACCCGCCTCTTTCACCACTTTCAGGAAACGGTCGTTGTCGACCGAGGTCTGGTAGCCGGGAATGGCATCCAGCTTGTCGAGGGTACCGCCGGTATGGCCCAGACCACGACCGGAGATCATCGGCACGAAACCGCCACAGGCAGCGACCATCGGGCCAAGCATCAGAGAGACCACATCACCCACACCGCCGGTGGAGTGTTTGTCGACAATCGGGCCACCCAGATTGAGGTGATCCCAGGTTAGCACCATGCCGGAGTCGCGCATGGCGCAGGTCAGGGCGACCCGCTCATCCATGGTCATGTCTTTGAAGTAGACCGCCATCGCCAGTGCAGCGATCTGCCCCTCGCCGATGGTGTTATTGGTAATGCCCTGGACGAAGAATTGAATTTCTTGGGTACTGAGCGCTTCACCGTTGCGCTTCTTGCGAATAATTTCTTGAGGCAAAAACATCTTTCATTCCCTCCGCCATTGCTGGCGTTACACAAGCCTGAATCCTTGCCCGCACACCGCATGGTGGGGGCTAACAGGGCGGACAGCAGTCCGCCCTCTCATCAACCTATTAGTAACCGCTGGTGTTGGCCGGCTTGTCGCCATGCCCCAGAGTGGCCAGCAGACTGGCCAGCAGGCTGGATGCACCAAAGCGGAAGGTACGGGCAGATACCCAGTCGTTGCCGAGGATCTCTTCGGCCATGGCCAGATACTGACCGGCAACGGCGGCATCTTTCACGCCACCGGCAGGCTTGAAGCCGACTTTCGGATTCTTGGCCTTGATCACTTCCATCATGATGCGTGCCGCTTCTGGGGTCGCATTGACCGGCACCTTGCCGGTGGAGGTCTTGATGAAGTCGGCACCGGCATCGATACAGATTTCGGAAGCGCGACGGATCAGCGCCTCTTCTTTCAGCTCGCCGGTTTCGATGATCACTTTCAGCAGCACGTTGGCACCGCAGGCCTCTTTACAGGCTTTGACCAGATCAAAACCGATCTGTTCATTACCAGCCATGAAGGCGCGGTACGGGAACACTACGTCCACTTCGTCGGCACCGTAGGCGACCGCGGCACGGGTCTCGGCCACGGCGATCTCGATGTCGTCGTTGCCGTGCGGGAAGTTGGTCACGGTCGCAATGCGTACGTCGGCAGCGCCGATCTCACGCAGGGTCTTGCGAGCGATAGGGATAAAACGGGGGTAGATGCAGACGGCGGCGGTCAGGCCAGCCGGTGACTTGGCCTTATGGCACAGGTCGATCACCTTCTGATCGGTGTCGTCATCGTTCAGGGTGGTCAGGTCCATCAGGTTCAGAGCGCGCTGAGCGGCCACTTTCAGATCAGTCATTCTGTTCTCCAAAGTCTCGATTTAATCCAGATAACCGGGCACCACCATACCATCCAGCGATGGATGCACAGGCAGTAATCCCCAGCTATACGGGAATGGAATTACAGTGCGAAGGCACCGGCACTATCGGGATGCTATTCAAAACACCCTGCAGGCACTGCGACTGTAAATAAGGCAAGAGCCCTGTCACTTTCTTACAAAAGTGCGGACTTGGTTCCATGAAGACTTGAGAAAGGCCGACAACATCTGACCCGACTTCCCAATCAATTCCATTTGACCGCCAACACCCGATTTCATCGAGTATTAGTCATTGCCAGCACCCTGCTGGCAACGCCTATTTCAGCCGAGATACCCCCTGTTTGCAAGCCGGATTTGCCAATTTCAGAGGTACCTCACATCTGACAAATCCAGGTCTAAAAAAGCCTTACGAAAAGAAACGGGTCAGGATCCATGAGTAGGCCAATCCCCCCAGATAGACCCCGACGATCCCCATTACCCCGGACAAAACGGGAGGCGCCGGGATCGGCAATTTGAGGAAAGAAAACAACAAACCAACTATAAAGCCGGCCACCATCGCCAGTAGCACTTCATTCATATAACCTCCGATTTGACTCATTTTATTATTAGTTTAGATAGGAAAACGGTTGTCACCGCTCCATACGCGAACGCCACGGCAGATGCCGTGGCGTTCGTGTTTATACCCTGTCAGTCAGGCGGCGATTACATGCCGGACAGTGCCAGGAAGAAGCCTGCGATAGTGGCAGACATCAGGTTGGACAGAGAGCCAGCCAGTACGGCTTTCAGACCAAAGCGTGCAATGGTGCCGCGGCGGTTCGGCGCCATGGACCCCAGACCACCCAGCAGGATGGCAACAGAGGAGAGGTTGGCAAAACCACACAGCGCGAAGGAGATGATCGCCTTGGTGTGATCGGACATGGCCACACCGTTGATCAGCACTTCGTCTTTCAGGTACGGAGCGAAGTTCAGGTAAGCCACGAACTCGTTCACTACCAGCTTCTGACCGATGAAGGAACCAGCAACCACTGCTTCATTCCAGGGCACACCGATCAGGAAGGCCAGCGGGGAGAAGATCCAACCCAGCAGCAGTTCCAGAGAGAGTTGCGGATAACCGAACCAGCCACCCACACCGGAGAAGATGCCGTTGATCATGGCGATCAGACCGATGAAGGCCAGCAGCATCGCGCCGACGTTCAGGGCCAGTTGCATACCGGCAGAAGCGCCAGCAGCAGCAGCGTCAATGACGTTGGCAGGCTTGTCATCCAGCTCGGCATCAGCAGAGCTTTCGTCGTAGTTCGGGGTCTCGGTCTCGGGAACCAGCAGCTTGGCGAACAGCAGACCACCCGGCGCAGCCATGAAGGAGGCAGCAATCAGGTACTCCATCTTCACGCCCATGGAGGCGTAACCGGCCAGTACGGAACCGGCAACGGAAGCCAGACCACCACACATGACGGCGAACAGCTCGGAGTCAGTCATCTTGGCGATGTAGGGACGAACCACCAGCGGCGCTTCGGTCTGACCGACGAAGATGTTGGCGGTTGCAGAGAGGGATTCGGTGCGGGAAGTACCCAGTACTTTCTGCAGACCGCCGCCCAGCAACTTGATGACCATCTGCATGATGCCCAGGTAGTAGAGCACTGCTATCAGGGAAGAGAAGAAGATGATGACCGGCAGAACACGGAAGGCAAAGACAAAGCCGCCGCCACCGAACACTTCAAACATCTTGTTGCTGACCAGACCGCCAAACAGGAAGTCGATCCCGTTCTGGCCGTAGCTGATCACGCTGGATACCGCGTCGGATACGCCGACCAGGATATCGCGACCAACCGGAACATAGAGTACAAACGCCCCCAGACCGGCTTGAATTGCGAACGCACCGACAACGGTACGAACGTTGATTGCCTTGCGATTGCTGGAGAACAGCACCGCGATAAGGACGAGCGTCGCCATCCCTACCAGACCCATGAACAAATTCATTATTATCTTCCTCTAGTAGCACCTGGCTTGTTAGCGAGTTGTTATTAAACCCAACTAATCAAGGGGAGCGCATTATACTAATTAAAGTCCGATAAAATAGAATGCTGGTCACATTTTATCGTTATCAAAATGTCCAAGTGTCACAAAATTAGACAGCAAACGATTTTTACGCTCATTTTTTTTCCTGACAACTCAATCAGGTGTTGCGAATTTGTTTCATAGCTATTGGTCGTGATGGAAAATATGTTGGGCAGTTTCAAATAACACCTTGGCAACATCTGCCGATGGTTCATCCCGCAATGTCATCAATATTTCCGCTATTTTCGGCAGAGCTTCCGGTGTATTTCGGGAGCCTTGTACGCCTTGCAACGGCATATCTGGCGAATCGGTTTCCAGCACCAGGGCCTCGAGCGGCATAGCCCGAAATACCTCTCGCGTCTTGTTCGCCCGTTCAAAACTGATTACCCCGCCCACCCCGAGTCGAAAGCCCAGTTGCCAGAAAGCCTCCGCCTGCTGCAACGAACCGCTGAAAGCATGGATCACCCCACCACGAGGCGGCTTGAAGCGGCGCAACAGCTTGGCCACAGTGTCATTGGCGCGCACCGAGTGGATCATCAGGGGGAGCCCGGCATCTGCAGCCAGCCGGATCTGAGCCTCAAACAGCGCAAGCTGCCCCTCCTGCGGCACGTGAGAACGGAGGTCCAGCCCACACTCACCGATAGCCACCAGCCTAGCAGGTTGGCTCATCACCAGCGCTCGCAGCCGTTCCATCACCCCCTCACGCTGCTCACCGGCATACCAGGGATGAATGCCCAGACCATAAAAGAGGCCGTCATGCTGATCTGCCAGTGCCATCACACGAGTCCAGTTATCCTCTGCGATGGCAGGAATGATATACTCCGTCACCCCTAATGCCCGACAACGGGCCAGCAGCGCCTCCCTGTCTTGGTCGAACACCGGAAAGTCGAGATGGCAATGGGTATCTATCAGCTGCATATCACTCACACCTGTTTGCGGTATTTAATGGGTCATTGAACATGATGAACAACAGAAACAACGGCTTTACCCTGATTGAACTGGTGTTGGTGATCATAGTGCTGGGGATCCTGGCCGTCACCGCCCTGCCACGCTTTATCAATATCAAGGATGATGCCCTGAAAAGCACGGTCTCGGCGACTGCTGGCAGCTTTGCCAGTGCAGTTCAACTGGCAAATGCCGGCTGGTCGGTGAAAGTG
Organism: Aeromonas sp. 604443; assembly: GCF_049170315.1. Taxonomy (NCBI): domain Bacteria; kingdom Pseudomonadati; phylum Pseudomonadota; class Gammaproteobacteria; order Aeromonadales; family Aeromonadaceae; genus Aeromonas; species Aeromonas sp. 604443. The sequence continues at coordinate 53,136 of NZ_JAAKMI010000014.1, read as the reverse complement.
AAGGGGGAGTCTATCGGGCTCTACAACTTGAGTAGCTTTGGCAAAGGCGATCTTGATATTAATCGCTATGGTTGGCCTGTAGGCACGAAAGAGGACTATAACCAAGCGCCAGATACAACATTTCCACCTGGCTCTAACGAAAACCAGATCTCTGTTAACAACGAAGATGACTGCAAGCTACTCTTCACTGGATTACTTGATACAGAGCAGACTGTTCCTGACTTAGACAATAACAACACTGAAACTGACTATAGTTCCGAACTTATTATTGCAGATGACCAAACTGAGATCGGAGGGTTAGAGCATCACAACTGCCGCTATATCCTGCGTGATTCTATCGGCCGCTTCCCGGATCACCCCAACGGCCTCGGCTTCGAGTACAACAGTGTTACCGGTGCCGTGACCCGCAATTTTGATTGAGCTCAGCCTCTTCTGCGCAAGCTCGCTCTTTGCTTGAGTCCTCATTATAACGAACCGGTGTGCAGCAGCGCCGGTTCTCCTGAGTGAGCCCCCACTCCTCGCACCACGCATCGTAACGGGCCAGCCAACGCAGCAATACCCCTTTCATCATCACACCTCCGCCAACAGGTTCAGGTCAAAAACCATCCTAATCAGAGTCGACAAGGGGAGCAAGCCATCCCCATTTTTGCGGTCGGTCGAGATAGAAAGAGCCGGTCAGCATGGCTGACCGGCTCTTTTAAGATTCCCTGAAGAGGTTATCAGATGAGCGATAGCTCATCCGCCTCAAAGGCTCTTCAGTTTCTCTTCCGGCAGAGCCAGCTCGTCGTTGTGGTTGACGCCGATACCGCGCTCCAGCACATGACGGGCGATGGCGTGGGCCTCTTCCAGCGAGTGCATGCTGTAGGTACCGCACTGGTATTCGTTCAGCTCGGGGATCTTGCCCTGCTCCTGCACGGTCAGCACGTCGCTCATGGCGGCCTGCCAGGCGGCGCCAACCCGGGCTTCGTCTGGTGCGCCGATCAGGCTCATGTAGAAGCCGGTACGGCAACCCATGGGGGAGATATCGATGATCTCCACGCCGTTGCCGTTCAGGTGATCACGCATGAAGCCGGCAAACAGGTGCTCGAGGGTGTGGATGCCGCGCTCGGAGAGGATCTCCTGGTTCGGCACGCAGAAACGCAGGTCGAACACGGTAATGGTGTCCTTGTTCGGGGTCTGCATGGTCTTGGCCACACGCACCGCTGGCGCTTCCATACGGGTGTGGTCAACGGTAAAACTGTCCAATAACGGCATTTCTGACTCCTGATTTGGTTACCAGAACCAGCCCCCACGGGAGAGCTGATCCTTGCATTGACGGTACTGGGCGCCGTAGCGCTGGGCGCGAGCTTCCACCTTGCGAGAGGTCTTCATCAACCACCCCTTGCTGCGATAGCTGCCACGCCGGTAGCCACCCCACCCTTCGTGATAGTTGAGGTACTGGCCATAGGCATCCCACTTGGAGGTGCCATTGAGCCGCTGGGCTTTGTTAGTGTACCAACCCATAAAATCGATGGCGTCGGCAAAATCATCGCGGTCACTCCAGCTGTTGCCGGTTTCCCGCTGGTAATCCGCCCAAGTTTCATCTTTGACCTGAGCATAACCATAAGCCGAACTGGCCCGCCCGGTCGGGATGAAGAGGAAATACTGCATCGGCGGCTGAGCATCATGTACGTACGAGGACTCCTGATACATCATGGCCATCACCACATGGATCGGCGTCCCCCACTTCTCGTTCATCTTGAGCGCGGCCTTGTGCCACTCCGGCTTCTCGCGAAAGATCTGGCACAGGTTTTCCGGCTGAGCCGGCGGGCGGGTACTGCACGCAGTGAGTACTGCCAGCAGGCCTGCCACCGCCACGATGCGCTTTCGGGACATCAGAGCAGAACTTGATTTGCTCTCCTGAACATAACGAGGCAAAAACGACATCAGATAGCGTCTTCGTTCTCTTCGCCGGTACGGATACGAATGACACGCTCCACCTCGCAGACGAAGATCTTGCCATCACCAATCTTGCCGGTACGGGCGGTGTTCTGGATCGCTTCCAGACAGGCATCGAGATCCTCGTCCTGCACCACCAGCTCCACCTTCACTTTCGGCAGGAAGTCGACCATATATTCGGCGCCGCGATAGAGCTCGGTATGGCCCTTCTGGCGGCCGAAGCCTTTGACTTCGGATACGGTCATACCGTTGATGCCGATCTCGGCTAGGGCCTCGCGCACATCGTCCAGCTTGAACGGTTTGATGATGGCTTCAATCTTCTTCATGGTGACTCCTTACCAGTTCTGTTTGCCGAACCCGGATGTAATGGGGTAACGGCGATCCTTACCAAAGTTGCGAGCCGTAATGCGGGGCCCGACCGCCGCCTGACGGCGCTTGTATTCGTTGAGATCCACCAGGCGGATCACCTTGCGCACCACCGCTTCCTCGAAGCCCTCGGCCACCATGTCGGCCACGGACGCATCCTCTTCCACATAACGCTTGAGGATGGCATCGAGGATGTCGTATGGCGGCAGACTGTCCTGATCCACCTGATCCGGCGCCAACTCTGCTGAAGGGGGGCGGTCGATAACCCGCTGCGGGATCACATAGTCGACCGAGTTGCGATATTCGCACAACTTGAAGACCAGCGTCTTGGGCACATCTTTCAGCACGTCAAAACCGCCAGCCATGTCACCGTACAGCGTGGCATAGCCAACAGCCATTTCACTCTTGTTGCCAGTGGTCAGCACGATACGACGACGTTTGTTGGAGAGCGCCATCAGCAGCACGCCGCGGCAGCGGGCCTGCAGATTCTCTTCGGTCGTATCGCGAGCGGTACCTTCAAACAACGGCGCCAGCTGGGTCATAAATCCTTCGAACATCGGCTCGATGGAGATGATGTTGAACTCAACCCCCATCCGCTCAGCCTGCTCCTTGGCATCTTCCACACTCATCTGGGCGGTGTAGCGGAACGGCATCATCACCGCTTGCACCTTGTCGGCCCCGATGGCATCGGCCGCGATGGCCAACGTCAGCGCCGAGTCGATGCCGCCGGATAGGCCCAGCACAGCGCCGTGGAAGCCGTTTTTGGTAACGTAGTCGCGCACTGCCAGCACCAACGCCTTATAGGTCTCGGCCAACGGCTCCAGCGGTGCAGCGGGTTCCCGCGCCTTCACTGGCTGGCCATCGGCAAAACGTACCAGCGCCAGCTCTTCGGCAAACGGGGCCAGCTTGTGAGTCAACTCGCCCTGGCTGCTGAACACCTTGGAGCAGCCGTCGAAAATCAGCTCGTCCTGACCGCAGACCTGATTGAGGTAGACCAGCGGCAGACCGGTCTGATCGCAGCGCTCGGCCATCAGCTCGCGGCGGATCCAGGGTTTTTCCTGATCATAGGGCGAGGCGTTGATGGTGAGCAGCAGCTCGGCCCCCGCAGCCTTGGCGGCCAGCGCCGGGCCAGGCTGCCACAGGTCTTCGCAGATGAGTAGACCCAGATTGTGACCACGGAAGGGAACCACACAAGTCTCGGCCGCGGCGGTGAAGTAGCGCTTCTCGTCGAATACCCCGTAGTTGGGCAGGTCCTGCTTGAAGTAACGGGCAATCAACTTGCCTCGCTCATAGAGGGAGGCTGCGTTATAAAGAGCCTCACCTTCACGCCAGGGATGCCCGACCAAAATGGCGCAGTTGCCCTGCCATTCGGCAATGCGAGCCAGCGCGGCATCGACCCGCATCATCAGATCGGCGCGCAGCAGCAGATCTTCCGGTGGATAACCGGTCAGGGCCAGCTCGGAGCAGACCAGCAGATCGGCACCTTGCTGCTCGGCCTGAGCCGCCGCAGCGAGCACTTTGTCAGTGTTATCTTCGATGGCGCCTACCGTCAGATTCAACTGGGCAAGCATCAGAGAGAGGGCTTTTGCCATGGCGATGCATCTTGTATTCGAAAATGATGGGGAATGATAAAGAAAAGGCGCTGGCTGTGCCAGCGCCCCGGATTCAAGGGGTACAACTTAGATTGGCCGCATTGGTTACACCATTATCCACCAGCAGGGCACAAGGACCACTAATCACCTGACCGTTGGCGGGTGGCGTCATGGCGATGCTGAGGGAAGCTGGTTTCAACAAGTAAGTTTTATTTCCCTGTGCACTGTAGGAGAAGTTCACCACCAAGCTACTATTTTGCGCTGCCGTACAGACATAGGTAGCCGGCTGGTTGTTAGCCTGGGGTTTATCAATACGGCAAGTAGCCCCCGTAGTTGTGGTACTGACATTCAAGCCACCGAAGGTATTTTTGCTGCAAGATACTGGCGCAGTATTGTTGCCATTCCCCTGCTCAAGACACTCGATCCGTCCCGATACCGTGAGAGTTGGCACAGTCTGGGAGCTGGTATCGATCGAGATAGGCATGGTGGCGACCTTGGCCTCACTTCGATCTACCGGTGAGATAAGTGAAGCTGTGATCCCCGAGTTACCTTGGTAGGCCGTCACCTTGATCGATGCACTTTGCAACACGTTGGATGCATCCTTGGTGCTCTTCTTGGCGGACAAATAACCACGGCTGTAGCTACCAAAATAATAGCTGCCAAGATCAACGACTGTCTTGACAGGCTCGTTGGTCACACCGACATAGTCAGAGGCACTGCCAGTCAACTGGCCACTCAATGGCACCAAGCTCCACTCCGCCAGCATGGTCAGATTGATATCCTGAAACGGAACCTTGGCCAACAGATCCTGAGAGGTCAGATCGAGCTTCGAGAGACTGTCCGGCGAGAGCAGATCCACGTAGATACCTCTAGCAATCAACTGGGCGGTCCCCGTATTCATGGTGATCTTGGTGCTGGTATCTCCCCCTGTCGCAGCATTGGCAGGCAACCAATCCGCAAATTCGGTGATCGTCGGCGGCGTGGCCGTGGGGTTTGCGGTCCAGTTGAGGGTGTTTTTCTGCCAGGTGATGTAGGTAGTAACTACGTACTTGATGTAGTTCTGATAGCTGGTCTGGTTTGCGGGCTTGGCAAGAAAATCAGCGCTGGTCACGACAACTTTGATCAGGTTCCAGTCAGGCAGCGGGCGATAGTAACCATCAAGTCTGACAAAGCGGCAGGCATCCACATAATCGCCACTATTGACCGATGAGAGGCCACTGTTGTAACGCAGTCGACTGGTATTGAGTGGAGCGTAAAACTGTTCGAAACTGCTGCCGCTGCCATCGAAATGATCCTTGCAGCAACTGGTGCAGAGACTCGGTTGATCTCTGACACTGCTGTTGAGTACCCCGGTCTGCTTGGTAACCTGGGAGCCCACATTCCAGTACAACAGGTTGCTGCTGGTCAAAATGGCCTTACCGGGCAGGTAGGCATTGACACTCGAGCCATAACTGCAGGAACAGGAGACCGATGCCAGATCCTGCAGCACCTGTTGAGTATTGCCACCATTGTCTGGCTTATAGGTAACAGTCTCGAATTGCACCAGTTTGCCAACAGAACCATCCTTGGAGGTCACGGTGGGCAATGGCTTGCTGGTCTCTTGCTTGCGCCCTTCCTGGTCAATCTGGATGGAAATGACATCGGGCGCGACCCCGGGGGTATAAACCACATGGGGCGGCTCACGACTGGTATCCAACCCCCCGTTAAACTGATTCTGGGTTAATGACTCAACAGGCGATACCGCACCGGAAAGCAACAAGGAATGGGACTGCCCGACGCTGTCGCTCCAACTGACATTGACATTGACCACCTTTCGGCCAGGATAGGCATGCAAATAACCCGCCGGGATAGCCGTCTGCCAGCCAGAGCCATTCCAGTACTGATTACTGACGCTCCAACTAAGGGCATAAGTCCCACCGCCATCAGGAGGTGTTGCCGAACTGGAACCTGCCGCGATACTGTTATAAGCAGTAAACGGTGAAACCGCGCTTACCACTCCATTGAAGGTACGAAACGCATCCAGTTTTGACTCCGCCAGACGCATGGCTACCTCATAACGGCGGCTATCCTGGGAGGTATTGAGCAACGAACGAGACATAGCCACCAGTCCTGCGACCCCCACTCCCAGCAGAACCAGGGTGATCAAAATCTCTAACAGCCCAAATCCCTTGTGCGGTTTCATACATGCTCCTACCAGTCGCGCCAGCTACCAGGCACCAGATTGATGCTCTGAAACGCAGCTCCATTTTCGATATTGCTCAACACCGCCTGATCATACTTGGCATCAAAGGTGCCGTTAGCCGTTTTGCCCAGTTGATAGTTGGCCACCACGGCACCGTTGACGATAGCCCCCCCCTTCAAGCTGATATCAGTAGTCGCCGTAGCAGGCGTGGATGAATAGGCAAACACCAGCCCATAGAGGGTAGCGCTCCCATTGACCATCAGATTGCCATTGCGAACGATGAGTACCACGGGCGCAGCAACCGAGCCGATAGACCCACCCGGTTTGCAGTCTCCATCGACGATAATCAGGCCGCTTGAGGCGGTCGAGAGCGAGTCGCAATTATTCAACCGATGTACTGCTCGTGACTCCAGATTGGCCCACCCCGTAGCGTCATCATTCTCGTTAAACAGATACCAGACCAGGTCTGTGGGGAATGCCGTATCATTATCTTTGATGTCCGACTGCTTATCACCCTTCTGGCTAATGTAGGTACTACACCCGCCGCTGTAGTCTCCCTGGTGGCAAGTCTGACCAGAACCATTGGTCAAATCCACATTGCCATTCGTCCAGACAGATAACGGAACCCCTGGCCCCCCACCGTTAGGGTTGGCCACCACAGTGAAGTTGCCGGATACTGCCATACCACCGGCAACTGTCAGGGGGGCTGCGGGAGTGCCGGCCAACACGCTTATCTTGATGGCCTTCACCTCAACCTCTGCATTGGCGGTACTGTCCACCAGGGTTGCCATAGTGCGCACTTTAACCGGAACTACGTTCGCCCCACCGACAATCACGGTCGGTTCATCCAGAGCCCACAGGGTATAATTGCCAGCCGAAACAGTGATAGATATACCGCTACTGGGGGTGCGCCAAGCTGCATCCTGCGCAAGCCGTCCGACCCCATCCGAGAGACCCAGCTCGGCCAGTGCCAACGCCTGCCGGTACTGTACTTCATTAAGACTGACACGACGGTCAGCAACCATCAGCTTGCCCACCAGCAAAGAGATGCCAAGCAGGATCACAATAAGCAGCAGCGTAATAGTGAATGTGGTAAAGCCAAGATAACGTTTCATGGCATCAATACCCGTCGTTACGCAGCTTGATATCACGCTGCAAGGTGAGTTTAAGTGCACTATTTGCCTTTAACTGACCCGATATGGCCAAGCGCACCGTTCTCGCGCCAGCCGACGCACTGCTTCCAAGCAGCGAAAAAGTGAGGTCAGTCACCTCAATGGTGTCATCGGTACTGAGTAAATTCCCCGTGCTGCAACTGGTACCGAGCTGCACCCCTTTGTCGGTACTGTCGTAGCTGTAAATAAAGATCTCATTGGCACCGAGGGTTCCATTGTTATCATCATCGTATTTCAGCCGGATACAGCGATAAATCTTGGAACCAGTGATCGTCTCATTCATCAGGTCGCTGCCAGTATCAAAATAGAAGGGGGATCTGGAGCCTGATGCAGCATTGAGAAACACAGTAGCTCCCTGATCGTAACCAGTTCGCTGTACATCACGGGCAATCATGTCCGTGATACTTTGCAGCTCCTGATTTAGACGACTTACCTGCATCGATGTTTGATTGGCCTTGAGAATAGTGGCGAACAAGGATGTTACGGCTGCGACCAAAAACAGACCTGCGACCATGGCCACCATTAACTCGACGATGTTAAAGCCTCGTGCCAGACCTAATCGCATGGAGAGCTCCCCGTGACTGGCTCGGTTCTCACTCGCCCATTTGTGGCAATAATAACCCTGTGCTCAGAGGTCCCGTTCTTCAGACAAATAGAACCATTGCCCAAACCGCCACTGCCGTGAAGATCTTTGAATGAGCCTCTACGGTTATTGATTTCAAGAGCATTTTCAGAACCGGATAATTCATAGTTTGTCGTCAGAGTAATGCCGTTAAACTCGCTGGCATCAACGCCCTTGCGACCTTCAATAACAGAACATGAATCCGAGCAGCTATTACATGCCGAATCAAGAACGATGCGATAGCACCAATTGGCCTGCCCCGCATTGAATATCTTGAAGATTATCGGCTTATTACGTTTGATAGCCTCAGACTTGAGCAGCATGATATCCGTGTAAACGGCTTGGGTAGCCGCCTTGACCATCTGCTCCTGGCGCAATGACTGATAACTGGGGATGGCTACGGTTAGCAGCAGGGCGACCAGAGCCATGGCGATCATCAATTCAATCATGGTAAAACCGGCTGAGCGCCCCTCTGCGAATTCCATTGGCTAAAGACTCCTTTCTTTTCGCACATGCCAGTAGAGTATGATGTCAGTACTATCCTATAGTATCTATCTGTTTAACGAACCCTGCCGCGCCCATGAGAATCAAACAATCCGGAATCACCCTGCTGGAATTGATGGTGGTCGTTGCCATCGTTGCCATCATTGCCGCTGTCGCCTACCCGAGCTTTACTGACGGTCTGCGTAAATCTCGTCGAGCCGATGCCATCAAGGGCTTGCTGACCATGCAGCTCAAACAAGAAGAATTTCGCATCTCCAATGCCAGTTACAGCAGTGCGATAGCCAGTGTGGGCAACCCAACCAGCGATTACTACACCTTTAGCATTTCTGGCGCCAGCGCCACCGCCTACACACTAGTGGCCACCAGCAAGGGGGCCCAGGTCGGCGACAAGGCCGGCAATACGGCCTGTGATACCCTGACTATCAACAAGGCCGACATCAAGACGCCTGCCGAGTGCTGGAACTGAACGCTACCAGCATTCGGTGGCTGTCATGGTGGCTCGTGATACCCCCTGCAGTCCGCTCTGATCGAGAGTCAACAATCCACAGGGATCGCCATTCATCACACCTGTCGGAATGGCGGTCAGGGTATAACGGGCCCCACTGGCATTGAGCGCTACATTGTAATACGCAGCCCCCCCATCCCTCGGCAGGGTCGCCAAGCCGGCAGAGGCTAGGTTACCGGCGTCGTAATTGCCATTGGCAGTAAACTCCCGCTCCAGATATTGCGCCGCTTCCAGCAACACTGCCTTGGCTTCGGCCCGCTTGGCAGCCGCCATGTAGTTGTTGTAACTGGGATACGCGATCGCGGCCAGAATGGCGACCACTGCGACCACTATCATCAACTCAATCAGGGTAAAACCACGTTCCATGCCAACCTCTACTCCAGTTGCAACCAGGACTGGCGGCCACCCAGATCGCCTGCCCCCTCTTCCAGCGTGACCGAGATATTTCCGCTGGAGCCGCTGATATATTTGCGCTCCATCTCGGCATCTTCCACTACGCTTGGCGTCGTGGTGAGCTCATCAAATTGCTTGCCGCTGACCGGCACCTTGATGTCATTACCAGAATCATCCTTGATCGCGACGTAGTCATCATCGTTGACAGCCCCGTCGCCGTTAACGTCGAACACCGAGTAGGTGAGTCTGGCCCCCGAGATGGGATCCAGCTCCATCAACCAAGAGCGGCCACCAAAGTCACAGGCATCCGCCGACGGGATCAAGGTATTGAAGATCAGTCGCTTATGCCGATAGAGCATCTCGGAGACGGCCCGCTCACCGACCCCCTTGCTCAAGCTTGGCGATTTCAATAGCAGATACCAACCCTTTTGGCTGGTGTAATTGACATTCCGGTTGGAGACAACCCTCACGTTGAACTTGATAGTGGTGCCGTTGGCCACAAACTCATGGGTGATGATCTGCTGCAACAGCTGGCTACTGAGCACGGTAGCCCCCGTATCCCAGATACCGTACACCGCTTCCAGCCTCGGCGTGGCGGGAACCAGTTTGTCATCATTGGTAAAATAACTGCCAGTCCCCATCATCACCATAACCCCCCCTTTAGGGTGCCGAATAGCCAAAGGACGCATGGTGATCGGCTGACGCGTACCGGCACTGCAGCTGCCATTACAGGCCTGGAACAGCGGCTTGGGCTTGTTGCCCGTTTTCAAAGCACTTCCCCACTGGGCACTGTTTCTGTCAGTCAGATCGAATTTCCACAGATTGCCGTGCAGGTCACCGGCATAGACATAGTCGACAACCCTGTCCCCGTCTTGATCTACCGGCAAGGGGGAAGATAGACCGTTGGGCTCGCTGGAAGACCCTACCTCGGTATCAATCTCTTTGATGATGGCGCCAGTCGCCAGATCCAGCACAAAAAGCCTCGCAGTCTGACTGGTGCTGTTGTAACCATTCGCAACCAGAGCAACCCATTTGTTGTCGGCTTTGACACGTACCAGAGTGGGTGCCGCCAGTGCAACCCCCATTTCGCTATCGGTGAACTCCCACAGCATCTTGTCGGCGGTGAAGTTATCCGGGGCCGTCACATCGATGGCAAATACCGCCTTGCCACCGGCACCGGTGGATCCCAGCAAGATGCTCTTCCAGCGACTGCCCAGATAGGCATCGCCCACCCTGGGCGTCCCATCCACATAGTAGCGATGGCTGTAATTCGGTCTGGTCAACTGATTCAGCTCGCCCAGCAGGCTGGACGGGATATAGGCCAGTCGCTCGACACCGTCGGCGACTCGAAATCCGTGCAGCATACCGTCATTGGCACCGACATAGAGTATGGGTGGGCGGCGGGTAATCGCCGTCGAGCTTAGAAAAGCCTGGTAACCCTCCCGCTCGGTCTGGGTCAGACCGGCTGCACTGCTGTAACCGTAATCACGCTTGCCCACGTAGACGGGATCAGAATTGATGATGTCGCCGAGCAGATCACTACGATTACGAAACGCACCACCATTGCGCTGCTCACCACTGCGATCACCGCGCAGATAGGCGACACGGCTTTCTCCCTGGTTGTCACCAGCGACATTGAATAGAGCCCGGTTGGTCACATTCAGCGTATCCCAACGAAAGGGGATGCCGACACCATCTTGCCGGGTGAAGATATTGCGTGCCGAAGGCTCGGGGATCAAGGTAGCGGCATCCCAAGCGATCTCCCCAAGGGTGCCATCGCTGTTCAGCGGGATCGAGACCAGTTGCCCCGACCAGTCGCCGCTGTTGTAGCGGGCCTGGTAGATGTGGGTATTGCTGTCCAGCCGGGTTGCGTTGGCGGTCACTGAACTGGCTGAGCTGTTACGGGCGGCAATCTGTGCCAGCGTACTGCTCAGGGCTGCGGCGAAGGTATCGGGATCTGCCGCGCTGAAAAAGCTCCCCTTGCTGTTGACAGCCGCATGCCACAGATCGTCGATCTTGAACTCATCGGAATCATAAGGATTCGGCCAACTGCCCGGGATACCGTTGGCAGGATTGAGCGACCCGTTGACCCCGAGTCCGACGGTAAAGTTGACCAGATGCTGCCAGTTGGCAGGATCCGCCGTGCTGGCCGGCACCTTGTCGGCCAAATCGGCACGCAGGTCGGTTTTCCAGTATTTGAAGGCCACGTCCGCCAAGGTGTTCTTGATGCCATCCAGGTCCTGATCGCCGACCGAGGGCGAATCCCCGTTCCAGTAACCATCAGTCATCAGGATGTTGTAGCTCTGGCGGCAAGTCAGATGAGGAAGCGTGCTGCCGGCACGGGCAGACCAAGGGCCATTATTGTCACTGCGGGAAAAATACTCCCCTACCTCTTTCAGACCGGTACGCAGCGGTGTCCCCTTCGCCAAAATATCGCGGCCATACAGTTCATTGAAAAATGCGCTTCTGTCGGTACCCGAAAAAGGGGTGACACCACGAATAACACTATCCTTGGCATTGATGGTGGCAAAGCCGACCCGAATTCCCTCTCCCTGACTGGCAAAAGCTCGTCCCACGCCTGCCCGAGCAGCCAAAATCCGCGAGCGGTAATAGGTATACCAGTTGGCAAAATTCTGGATCTCTTCGTCATAGCTACAAACGGGAGCGTTTTTGCAGTCACTGCGATTGGAACGGTCACCATATGTTTTGCCAGACTGAATTTCCACTCGGGTATAGCTGTTTGCCAGCTTCACATTACCGCTACCCTTATAGTCGAAATAGACAGCCGGCCAGAAACTCTCGTCACGGTTGAAATAATAAGGAGAAAAATCAGTGTAATAGATGGCCCACCAAGCCCGATTAGTTTCAGTCAGGTTGCGACAACCGGCCGCCGTCTTCATAGGGTTGTGAGGGGCACAGGTCACTTTGGCATTGGCCATCAAGGAGCCATCCGCATTGGCCCAGGGACGATAGGTCAGCTGCGGGTTGTAATAGAGCTTGTTGTTATGGCTGGAGCGCACGTAGGCATTGCGGGCGTTGTCGCTGGCAAAGGTGATCGTATAGTTGTCGTAATCATCACTCCCGTAGACTTGGCTAGCGCGTGGATAGACATAACGCGCATCGTTCTCGATCAAGGACTCGGGCATGATCTCGAAATGCATCGAACCCGAATCATCCAGGGTAAACATGATATTGGGATCGGCCCGGGTGCCGAGATAGAGGGGAACCTGGGCAATATCGAGCGCCGCCTGTGCCGAAGCACAGCAGAGCATCACTGAAAGGCCAAAACCAAGTTTGCCCATACACCGCCTCCTAGCGACTATAGGTCGATTGCAACAGCACCCGGCTCTCGTCAGAGAGACCAAATCCCCTTGCAGTAATACGATATAGACGACGCTCACTGATGGGCTCATCGACTGCCAGATCCTCGCTCCCCCCCTGGGTATAGGGCAACCGTTCGATAAAGTATTCGGGAGCGCGCCCCGCCAGACCACTGTTGGTATAGGTACGCCAGGCGGTCGAAGGGGAGGCAGGATCCACCGCGGTGTCGATAAATTCATACAGGCCCGCGCTGTTGTCATAGGGACCCGAGTTGCCAGCCTCGATATAGCGCTCGGCAGCGCGCAGGCCCGCTTCTGCCGCCTGCAATGCCTGCAGTGCCTCTTTCTGGTTACCCGCCATCTTCTCTTGCAACTGCGCCCCACGCATGCTGGCCATACCCAGCAGGCTCACCATGACCAGAAAAATCAGGCTGATCACCAGCGCCATCCCCTGCTGTCGATCCATCATGACTGGGCTCCTCAAGGTAGCCGGTTGCGCAGCGCAACTGTGGTTTCGGCGACCCAGTACCAGTTGCGATCGGTCGCCCGGAAGGTGGCTCCGGCAAAGCTAAGGGCCTGCGGAGACGACACCACATTGCCTTGGTTACTGCGCATAAGAAGCTGTACTCCAATCCCCAGTACATTGTTCCAGTTTGGATTGCTGGCGGCGCTCACATAGCGATCTGCCGCCCGATCCCGGTTCTGATCCTCGCCGAATGTAAGTTGCATATTGGCCACCCCTTCGATAAGGGGCATACCTGCAGCCACCCCGTTCTTGCGATAAAGCGCATAGGGGCTGCTGGCTGAGGGGCGGGCGATATAGTAGAGACGGGTTTCCACCCTGTTCACGACCGAGCCAAGACCAAACCGCTCCTCGGGTGGGCTGCTGGCCCCCCCCCAGGAACTGCTGGCATTGCCTGGCGTATATTTGTTGTCATTGGAGTGGACGATATTGACCTCACGCCCCCCTGCCACGCCCTGTACTTTGGTGACCTGAAATATTCTGGCCTTCTGACAGTCGGAGACCATGACGATATCTCCCTCGCACAGATCGCTATAACCCTGTGCGCCGGAACCACAATAGTCGGCCTTGCTGGATAGCTGCTGCACAAACAGCTGGGCGGCACTGTTATGATTATCACGACTGAGCGGAACCCCAACCCCAACCGGCCCCTGAACCAACAGGATATCGCTACCCGGCATGGGTCTGGGCTCGGAACCGCTGAACAGAGCAGACAGCTCGGCTGGCAAAGTGGACGTCACATTGTCGTAACCACGCAAAAAGGTGGTGAAGTTGTAGGGCAGTGCCGTACTGTTATTGAGGGTATTGGTGATATTGGCCCCCTGTTTGCTGAGACACCCCTGATAGCCCACCATACGCAGCTCTTTTTGCAGCAGATTGGTGGCAAATCCGCTATCTTCCCGCACCCGGGCAATGGCCTCGCCAGTGAGATAGGTTTTGTGATTGCCGAGAAACACCTGAATCATGACCCCCACCGTTATCAGCGAGAGCACCAGGGCGATCATCACCTCGACCAAGCCGATCCCGTGCTGGTGTAGCGGCAAACCGCTCCTGCTCATAGGTCCGTCCTCAGGATCATGCTGCGCGACGCTGGATCAGTCGACAGCCGACTGCTATCCCACTGAATAGTGATGGTGGCCCTTCCGGCACTGACCGATACGGCGCCATCGCCACCTGGTAGCTCGGCTACGACCCGCTTCCAGTGTTGCAGATCCTGAACCGCCATAGAGCTACCCGAGACAGTTTCGCCCAAGTCGATATTGTATTGCCCGTTCAGAGCCGCGCTGCGATTGGCCCGCATCATGTCGTTGATCATGTATGCATACTGGGTCGCCTCGGTACGCGTCAGCGCCGACTGGTTACTCTTGAGAGCCTGCAGTTGCAGAGTCGCCATGCCCAGAATACCGATGGAGAGCACCAGTACCGAGATCATGATTTCAAGCAGTGACAAACCCCGTTCTCGCATCATGGGCAGCTAGCCTCGGTAATGGAAGGGCGACCAGCCACTGTGATGTTGATATCACGGGAGGGCTCATTTCGACACTCATCAGGACGCAGGGAAAATACCCGTGCCAACGGAGTGCGGCCATCAAGAAAACCCTCGCTATTAAAACGCAGCAGGGAGGTATTGCTGCTCAATACCCCGCCCCCCATGTCGGGAAAGCCTCGCAACAACTCACCATTATCCAGTATGCCGTTACCGTTGCCATCGACCCAGATCTGCCAGCCAGCCTCCCAGTGATGCTGGGTCAGGTTATCGGCAGAGGCGGAGAGGGTCACTACCGTGTTGCGGCGAATGGCTTCTGAGCGGGCAAGGTTGATGGCCGCAACAAAGTTGTTAGCCTGAGTATTGAGAGAAATAGTGCGCAGCAAAGCGTTGAAGGAAGGAACCCCCAACGTGAGTAACAAAGAAACGAGCGCTATGGTGACCATAAGCTCGATAAGGCTAAAACCTGAACGCAAAAACATCCTGTTTCGCTCTGATTTGTTCCAGGAGGACAGACACACTCCATGTGTGCTAAGCCAGAGTAAGGGCTTGCTGGCAGTCTATGCCGGGCACTTGGTGTTTCAATCCCGGCAATGCAAAAGTTCGAGCTGCATCATCAATTTTCGCTGCAATCTGGTTGCGAACATGAAAATAGGACTCGTTAGAGCCAAAAAAAAACAAAGCCACCTCAACGAGGTGGCTCTGGCAATAAACCGACATCCAGCGAGATGAGAGGGATCAGAGGATCCGCAGCTCTGGCGGCACTTCAAACACCACGTTCTCTTCACGGCCAGGATGCTCGGCGACCACCTTGCCTCCCAGCTCCCGCAAGCGGGCAATCACGGACTGCACCAGCACCTCGGGGGCGGATGCGCCGGCAGTGACGCCTATCGCCTTCACCCCTTCCAGCCAGCTCGCCTCAATCATCGACGCATCGTCGATAAGATAGGCTCTGGCGCCCACCTTTTCGGCCAGCTCGCGCAGACGGTTGGAATTGGAGGAGTTACGAGACCCCACCACCAGCATGGCGTCCACCAGCCCTGCCATCTCCCGCACCGCATCCTGACGGTTCTGGGTGGCGTAGCAGATATCGTCCTTGCGCGGCCCCTGGATCTTGGGGAAGTGCTTGCGCAACGCATCGATGACGTCAGAGGTCTCATCCACGCTCAGGGTGGTCTGGGTGACAAAGCAGAGGTCATCCGGGTTCTTCACCTTGAGCTTGGCCACATCTTCAGGCGTCTCCACCAGATACATGCCGCCTTCGCGATTCTCGTACTGCCCCATGGTCCCGATCACCTCGGGGTGACCGGCGTGGCCGATGAGCACAGCCTCGGAGCCCTTGCGGCTGGCGCGATGAACCTCCATGTGCACCTTGGTCACCAGCGGACAGGTGGCATCGAATACCTTGAGGGCGCGGGATTTGGCCATCTCGCGCACTGTCTTGGCCACGCCATGGGCAGAGAAGATGACGATGCTGTCATCCGGCACCTCGTCCAGCTCCTCGACGAAGACTGCGCCCGCCTCTTTCAGCTTGTTCACCACATACCGGTTATGCACCACTTCGTGGCGGACATAGATGGGGGCCCCGAACTTCTCCAGCGCGCTCTCGACAATGCTGATGGCGCGATCGACACCGGCGCAAAAACCGCGAGGGTTAGCGAGCAGAATATCCATTAATGCACCTTCTCCTCATCATCAACGCCCAGGATCTCCACCTCGAAGGTAACGGTATGACCAGCCAGCGGATGGTTGAAATCGACCGTCACCGACATTCCTGCTACCGCCCGGATGATGCCCGGCAGCTCGCTGCCATTGGGCTGATCGAACAGGATGATGGTGCCGACTTTTGGCTCCACTTCGGCGCCAAACTTGGCACGGTCGAGATGGTAGATATTGTCGGGATTGGAGAGACCAAAGGCCTCTTCCGGCGCCAGAGTAAAACTCTTGCTCTCCCCTTCGCACAGGCCCAGCAGACACTGCTCGAAGGTGGGGGTCAGGCTGCCATCGCCCATCCGCAGGCGGGCAGGTTTGCCGTGCAGCGCCGTGCTGTCGGCAACCGAGCCATCTTCCAGCTTGATGGAGAAGTGGAACAGCACGCTGCTGTTAGCGGTGATCTGCTGGCTCATGCCTGCTCCTTTTTCTCACCACGGAAACCGTCCAGCACGATCATGGCGGCCCCGATAAAGATAAAGCTGTCGGCCAGATTGAATGCCGGCCAGTGCGCACGCTGCCAGTAGAAGTCGAGAAAATCGACCACATGGCCCAGCACCAGTCGATCAAAGACGTTGCCGAGGGCGCCGCCGATGATGAGTGAATAGGCGATACCGCTCCAACGCTGGGTCACCGACTGCTTGCGCAGCCAGTGGATCAGCAATCCACAGATGGCAAAAGCCAGCACCGCGAAGAACCAGCGCTGCCAGCCCCCCTGATCAGCCAGAAAGCTGAATGCGGCGCCCTTGTTGTAGACGTGAACCAGATTGAAGAAGGGGGTGATCTCCACCCCCGGGTAACCAAATGGCAGCAACTTGACCACGGCGAGCTTGCTCGCCTGGTCCAGTACAAAGGCCAGCACTGCCAGCCACAGCCAACGCAGGCCGCTTTTATGTTGAGTCATGTTCATCAGGCAAATTGACGAGTTTCGCCGTCACCCTCAACGTTGGTCACACAGCGACCACAGATCTCTTCGTGACCCGCGATGGCGCCCACATCTTCGACATGGTGCCAGCAGCGGTCGCACTTGGCGGCGGCAGACTGGGCCACGCTCAGCCACAGGTCATCACGCTCGGTCGCCACAGAGCCTTCCGGCGCAGTGTCAGCCACGACCACCTTGGCTTTGGAGGTGAGCAGCACGAAGCGCAGCTCATCGGCCAGGTCATTCAGGCGTGCAGCCAGCTCCGGCTTGGCGAACAGGGTCAGTTCGGCCTGCAGGGAGCCGCCGATACGCTTCTCGCCACGGGCCACTTCCAGCGCCTTGTTCACTTCACCACGCACGGTGAGGATCTCGGCCCAGAAATCGTCGTTGAGGGTTTCACCCGCTTCCAGCCCGAACAGGCCGTCGTACCACTCTTCGGTGAAGACGAACTCGCCGCGCTCACCCGGCAGCAGGGCCCAGATTTCATCAGCGGTGAAGCTCATGATCGGCGCCATCCAGCGCACCATGGCCTCGGCGATGTGATAGAGGGCGGTCTGGCAGGAGCGACGGGCCAGGCTGTCGGCCTTGGCGGTGTACTGGCGATCCTTGATGACATCCAGATAGAAGGAGCCCATCTCGATGGAGCAGAACTGCATCAGCTTCTGGGTTACACCGTGGAAGTTGTACTCGTCGAATGCAGCCATGATCTCGGCCTGTACCGCTTTGGCACGACCCACAGCCCAGCGATCCACCACTACCATGTCGGCAGGTGCCACCATGTCGGTCGCCGGATTGAAGCCGTTCAGGTTGGCCAGCAGGAAGCGGGCAGTGTTGCGAATACGACGATAAGCATCGGCAGAGCGCTTGAGGATCTCGTCGGAGACAGTCATCTCGCCGGTGTAGTCAGTGCTCGCTACCCACAGACGCAGGATGTCGGCACCCAGCTTGTTCATCACGTCCTGCGGGCTGACCACGTTGCCGATGGATTTGGACATCTTGCGACCCTGACCATCCACAGTGAAACCGTGAGTCAGCACCTGGTTGTACGGGGCCTTGTCTTTCATCGCCACACCGATCATCAGGGAGGACATGAACCAGCCACGGTGCTGGTCAGAACCTTCCAGATACATGTCGGCCGGCTTGCCGTTGAACTCGGGACGGGCATCAACCACGGAAGCGTGGGTAGAACCGGAGTCAAACCAGACATCCAGAGTGTCAGGCACCTTGTCGTACATGTCGGCATCGGCACCCAGCAGCTCGGCCTTGTCCAGATCCCACCATGCCTGAATGCCGGACTGCTCGACCCGCTTGGCTACTTCGTGCATCAGGCGCACGGATTCCGGGTGCAATTCCTGGGTCTCTTTGTGGACGAACAGGGAGATGGGCACACCCCAGGTGCGCTGACGGGAGATACACCAGTCAGGACGGTTCTCGACCATCGCCTGAATGCGGTTTTTACCCCAGGCCGGTACCCAGCCGCTCTGGCCTTGCTGGGCAATACCGTCCTTCTCGATGCGCTCGATCTCTTCCAGCGCGCGCTTGCGCAGACCCTTCTGCTCCATGCTGATGAACCACTGCGGGGTGGCACGGAAGATGATCGGGGTCTTGTGACGCCAGCAGTGCGGATAGGAGTGGTTGAACACTTTGTGGTGCAGCAGGGCGCCGCGTTCGGTCAGCACCTCGATCACGGAGGCATTGGCCTTAAACACATGCTGACCGGCAAACAGTTCGGTATCGGGCAGGTAAACACCGTTGCTGCCAACCGGGTTGGCCACTTCCAGACCGTACTTCTGACCGACCACGAAGTCTTCCTGACCGTGGCCAGGGGCGGTGTGTACGGCACCGGTACCGGCATCCAGGGTGACGTGGTCACCCAGTACCACCGGCACGTCGAAGCTGTAGAAGGGGTGGTTGAAGCGCAGCAACTCGAGCGCGGCACCCTTGGCGTAGCCCAGATTGTGGAACTTCTCGATACCGGCGCGATCCATCACATCCTTGACCAGCTCGGCGGCCAGGATCAGACGCTCGGGATGCTCACCTTCAACCTGCACCAGTGCGTAGTCCAGATCGGCGTGCATGGCGATGGCGCGGTTGGCTGGCAGGGTCCACGGAGTAGTGGTCCAGATCACCGCAGAGATCGGGCCCTTGCCGGTGTGGCCTTCGGCGCAATCAAACTTGGCGGCAACGCCCGCCTCATCAACGGCCTTGAAGCGCACATCGATGGAGGGGGAGTTCTTGTCGTAGTACTCCACTTCGGCTTCAGCCAGCGCTGAGCCACAATCAGTACACCAGTGCACCGGCTTGGAGCCTTTGTGCAGGTGGCCGTTTTCAACGATCTTGGCCATGGAGCGGATGATGTTGGCTTCGGTGCCAAAATCCATGGTCAGGTAGGGGTGTTCCCAGTCACCCAGCACACCCAGACGGATGAAGTCGGTCTTCTGCGCTTCGATCTGGGTCTTGGCATATTTGCGGCACTCGGCACGGAATTCGGCAGCGGAAACCTTCTCGCCCGGCTTGCCGACCATGCCTTCTACTTTCAGTTCGATAGGCAGACCGTGGCAATCCCAACCCGGCACATAGGGGGAATCGAAACCGGAGAGGCCCTTGGACTTGATGATGATGTCTTTGAGGATCTTGTTGACCGAGTGACCGATGTGAATGTTGCCGTTCGCATAGGGGGGGCCATCGTGCAGAATGAAAGAAGGCTTGCCCGCTTTGGCGCGGCGAATAGCGCCGTAGAGATCCTGATCGTACCAACGTTTCAGCATGTTGGGTTCGCGCTTGGCCAGATCGCCACGCATCGGAAACTCGGTTTCCGGAAGATTCAGGGTGTGTTTATAGTCGCTCATCAGTCCTGGGTTCCCTTCTTTTCTAAAAGAGTGCTGGGTAAATTGAATTGTGGCAGCCCGAACCAGGCTCGGGCCGCCAGGGCATCTCGTTCGATCTGCTCTTTCAAGGCAGTGAAAGAGGCAAACTTCTGCTCTTCGCGCAGCTTGTGGCGAAGCAGCACCTTGACCTGCTGACCATATAGATCACCAGAAAAATCAAATAGATGTACTTCCAATCTGGCTTGTGTACCGCTCAAGGTCGGCCGTACACCCACATTGGCTACACCGGGGAAGGTCTTGCCGGAACATATCACTTCCACCGCAAACACGCCACCGACCGGGATCACCTGACGCTTGAGGGCCAGATTGGCAGTGGGAAAACCTATGGTGCGCCCTAGCTTGTCGCCGTGGGCCACCCGGCCGCTGATGGTGTAGGGGCGGCCAAGCATCAGCTCCACCTCCGCCATCCGGCCCGCCTTAAGGGCTTCACGCACCAGGGTGCTGCTGACCCGCTGCCGTTCGAGCTGGAAGCTCTGGGTGCTGATCACCTCGAAACCGAAGCGATGGCCCGCCTCCTCCAGCAGGTGGAAATCCCCTTCCCGCCCCTTGCCGAAGCGAAAATCATCGCCGACCACCAGATAGCGCACCCCGAGCTTCTCCACCAGCAACTGCTCGATGAAGGTCGAAGCCGCCTGCTCGGCGAAGCGGTGGCTGAAGCGCACGCAGAGCATGCGATCGATATCCAGCCCCTGCAGCGCTTCGTACTTTTCCCGCAACCGGCTCAGCCGGGCGGGCGCCGCCGTGCCGGCAAACAGCTCCAGCGGCTGCGGTTCAAACAGCATGACGCAGGCGGGCAATCCCAGCTGGGCCGCTTTCTCCTTGAGACGTGCCAATACCGCATGGTGACCCTGATGAACCCCATCAAAGTTGCCAATGGTTAATACACATCCCCGGTGACGGGGCTTGAGATTGTGAATGCCGCGAATAAGCTCCATCAGTGCCTTGTGCGTTGCTGCCATGGAAATCGGCGGATTATATATCAGGCAGCAGGCAGGGTCAGCCCTCATAGCCTGATTTCAACTATCCGGGCCCAATCCCGAGCCTCGTGGTCCCATGAGGCACTATCCCCATGGCGCCGCAGGATCACGACTACTGCTGCCCCGATTTAAGATGACGCGGCCGAATGCCCAGCAGTAGCAACACCACCGCGTAGACCCCGGCCCCCAGCGACAGCAGCATGGTCAGCTGCAAACTGGCCTTGCCCATGCTCCATGTGCCCCACTGGGCCAGATCCGGCGACAGGTAGGCGAGCACGCCTCCCATCAGCACGCTGGCGACCAGCAGCTTGAGGCAGAACACGCCGGTATGGCGGGAGGGGCGATAGACGCTCTGCTGGTACAACCCCTTGAACAGCAAGGCCGCATTCAGAGTGCCCGAGCAAGCGGTCGAGAGCGCCAGGCCAACATAACCGAGCGGATAGATGAAGAGGAGGTTGCAGACCATGTTGGCAATCATCGACATCACCCCAATCCGCACCGGCGTCTTGGTGTCCTGACGGGCGTAGTAACCGGGTGCCAACACCTTGATCAGCATCAGGGAAAGCAGACCGGTGGTGGAGGCCAGCAGGCTGGCGCTCGACATGCTCACTTCATGCAGGCCAAACTCGCCGCGCATAAATAGCACCCGCAGAATCGGCTCGCGCATCACCGCAATGCCTATCATTGCGGGCAGGCCGAGCAGCATCACCATCCGCACCCCCCAATCCATGGTGCGGGAGAAGTCGGCCGGATCGGCATCCACATGCTTTTTCGCCAGCGCAGGCAGGATCACCGTACTGATGGCCACCGCAAACAGACCGAGGGGGAACTCCAGCAGGCGATCCGAGTAGTAGAGGTAACTGATGGCACCGGTCGCCAGGAAGGAGGCGAGCATGGTGTTGACCAGCAGGTTGATCTGACTGACCGATACCCCGAACAGGGCCGGGATCATCAGGGTGCGGATCTTCACCACCCCGGGGTGATGCCATCCCCACTTGGGCCACACCAACATGTTGATTTGGCGCAAAAAGGGGTACTGGAACAGAAACTGCACCAAACCGCCCAAAAAGACACCAATCGCCAGCGAGATCTCAGGTTTGTCCATCAGCGGCGCAATCCACCAGGCCGCCGCAATCATGGTGATGTTGAGAAACACTGGCGTAAACGACGAGACCGCAAAGCGGCCGAAGGTGTTGAGGATGGCCCCCGCCATGGCGGTAAAGGTGATAAACCAGAGGTAAGGGAAGGTGATTTTGAGCATCAGACTGGCGAGCTCGAACTTCTCGGCCGCAGGGCCGCCATGCAGCCAGTCCCAGAACCAGCCCCAGCCAAACAGCGCGGTCAGTACACCCGAACCGAGCACACCGAGCAGGGTGACCACAGTCACTATGCCCCCCAGCGTGCCCGCAACCGCCGCCAGCAATTCACGCACTTCCCTCTCGTCGCCATTTTTCTTGTACTCCGTCATCACGGGAACAAAGGCCTGGTTGAAGGCACCTTCGGCGAACAGGCGACGCAGAAAGTTGGGAATGCGATTGGCAAAAAAGAAGACGTCGGCGGCCACCCCGGCACCGAGCAGATTTGCGATGACCACATCGCGAACCAAGCCCATTACACGGGATGCCAGCGTCATTCCGGACACTATCATGCCGGATTTGATCAATTTCTTACTCAAGACGAGGCCTCTGGAACTGTCAGAATGAAAAGAATGCTGCTAGAATCGGCCGACAGTTTAACCGTCTCCCTACTGACACACCACCGGGAGGCGGTGTTTATTTGCACAAATCATTTGACAATATGTGGTTGGAAGGGCATATTTCCGGGCCTTTTCAATACACTCGCTAAGACAGTTTTAGGAGTTTTACCTTGGCTAACATCAAATCTGCTAAGAAGCGCGCTCTTCAGTCAGAAAAACGCCGTCAGCACAACGCCAGCCGTCGTTCCATGACCCGTACCTACCTGAAGAAAGTCATTGCTGCTATCGCCTCTGGCGACAAAGCTGCTGCGACTGCCGCTTTCGCTGTTGCTCAGCCGATCATGGATCGTATGGCGACCAAAGGCCTGATCCACAAGAACAAAGCTGCTCGTCACAAGAGCCGCCTGTCTGCCCAGATCAAAGCTATGGCTTAATCAGCTTCTGCTGATCAAAGCTGAAAAAACCGGCCTTAGTGCCGGTTTTTTATTTATCTGCGCTGCAATAAAGTCGATGCAGCAAGCTGATCATTTCACGCACTTCATGGCTGCGCAGCGAATAGTAGACCGTCTGGGCCTCTTTGCGCGTCGTCACCAGCTCATCCCGCCGCAGCAGCGCCAGATGCTGTGACAAGGCCGACTGACTCAATCCCAATCGCTCGTTGAGCTCCCCCACCGACAGTTCGCGCTCCAGCAACCGGCACAGAATAAACAGTCGCCGTTCGTTAGCCAGCGCCTTGAGCAAGGCCACTGCTTTACTCGCATTGGCTTCCATCTCTTCAAGTTGCATCACATCTCTCCTCTACCACTGATCGCCGATGATACGTGGTGACGGGCCGTTTTAAAACGACAGGGTGGCCGGCTGGATGGCGGAGAAGTTCTCCTGGCCGGAAAAGAGAAAGGTAAAATCGCTCTCGCAGACCCGCTTCACCGCCGGATGCTGGATCATTCGCTCGGCGAAGATGACGTAATACTCCTCCATCAGATCCTGAGTTTCCCCGATCAGCATCACCCCCTCCCCCTCAAGGATCTCCTCCCGATAGATGGTGGGAGCCATGAAGATGCCCTGATTGAAGAAGCCAAACGCCTTCATCAAGGCGGCATCATCAAACTCGCCAAGAATGCTGGGAGAAACCCCCTGCTGCTCGAACCACTGGGTCAGCTGACGCCCCATGGCAGTACGGCGACCGGGGATCAGTAGCTTGCGCTCTTCCAGACAGGCGGGAAAGGGCTTTTCAGGCAACGGCGCCTTGCAGAAGAAGCTGACGCCACAGCCGCCCAACCGTTTGGAGAGCAGGCCCGCATGCTGGCTGGAGTCCACCGGACAGTCGGAGAGGATCATATCGAGCTTGTGCTCGCTCAGCTGCTCCAGCAGCAGTTCGTGGGTCGATTCGAAACAGCGCAGATGGATGGAACCATCATTGGGGATGACAGAGAGCAGCACGCGGCTGGCAAGGCGCTTGGAGAGGGCATCGGCGATGCCGACGTCGAACAGGATCTGGCTCTCCTTGCGGTAGTTGACGATATCGAGCATCTCGTAGGAGAGGCTGAACATCTTGTCGGCATAGCGAAACACCAGCTGGCCCAGCTCGGTCGCCTCAAGAGAGCGCCCCTTGCGTTTGAGTAGCTTGCCCCCGAGGCGCTGCTCCAGCAGCTTGATCTGACCGGTGACGGTTTGCGGGGTCAAAAAAAGGGCTTCCGCAGCCTGGGTAACGGAGCCCTTCTTCTGAGTCATCCAGAAATAGTAGAGATGGTTGTAATTAAGGTGTGACATCCGATGGGGTTCCCGCTTGACGCGGACTCCGGTAGCAGCTGAGTTCAACCGCCAGAATGTCATACATGTCGCTAACCGAGTCAACCTTGTTCGCGCCAAACTGCTCCATCAGACTGGCCTTGAGGCGTGCTTTGTCCGGCATTCGGTCAGCGCAATAACGCTTGTTGGAACGCTTGACCATCTCCCCTGCCCGACTGCTCAACGCCCGCTCGGAGAAGGTCTCGCCGAAACGAGCCTTAGCCTGCTTGTCCCCCAACATCAGAGCACTCTCCACCACCCCGTTGAGATAGGCCGAACAGCTGGCCGAACCAGCCTCCTGTCGACACTCTTCAAACCCGCCAGCTAATCCCATAGGACTGACCAAGAAGAGCAGTAACCATGCCTGTTTTCTCATAAACCCTCCGCATTCTGGTCCCCATCACTCTTGGGGAGTGACAATCGCAAGGCCAGATAGCCAACCAGCGCTGCAATGCTGGATCCAACGAGGATCCCGAGGCGCGAGTAGCTGCCGTAATCTAGCCCACCATGCTCAAAGGCCAGTGACGCGATAAACATCGACATGGTGAATCCGATACCACAGAGGATGCTGACCGCAAAAATCTGCTTGAAGTTAACCCCGGGCGGCAACTGGGCGATACCCAGTTTGACCGACAGCCAGCTGATGGTAAACACCCCGAGCGGCTTGCCGATAAACAGTCCCAGCATGATGCCCATGGGCACCGGATTCAACAGGGAGGAGAGACCTATCCCCTCAAGGGATACCCCTGCGTTGGCAAAGGCAAACAGCGGCAGGATCAGATAGGCGCTCCAGGGATGTAACGAGTGCTCAAGATGCTTGAGTGGCGACTCATAACGCTTCCCCTTGAGCGGGATCATAAATCCGACCACCACACCGGCCAACGTCGCGTGAACGCCCGACTTGAGCACCGCAACCCAGAGCACCAGACCAACCAGCATGTAGAGGCTGATCCTGTCCTCGCCACGACGGTTCATCCAGAACAGGGTAAAGGTAGCCAGAAGACCGATCGCCAGCGCCTCAAGCGACAACTGCTGGGTATAGAAGAGCGCGATGATGATGATGACACCTAGGTCATCCATGATGGCCAGCGCCAGCAGGAATACCTTGAGGCTCACCGGCACCCGCTTGCCGAGCAGCGCCATCACCCCGAGGGCAAAGGCGATGTCGGTCGCAGCCGGGATCGCCCAGCCAGCACGCGCCACTTCGTCCGAATAGTTAAAAAAGGCGTAGATCAAGGCTGGAGCCAGCATGCCGCCCACCGCCGCGATGGCCGGAAAAGTCGCTTGCACCCGGGAGGAGAGCGCCCCCTCCAGCATTTCACGCTTCACTTCCAGGCCAACCAGCAGGAAGAAGATCGCCATAAAGCCATCGTTGATCCAGAGCAGCAGCGGTTTGTTGATGTCAAGGGCCGCGATGCGCACCTGTACCGGCGTGTCGAGAAACGCCTGATACCCGCCAGCCAGCGCGGTATTGGCTAAAATCATTGCCAGCATGGCAGCCATGATCAGAATAATTCCGGAGGCGGCCTCCAGCTTCAGGAACTTTTTGATTACGTCACTCATGGTTAAATTTTCCACCGTATTGCTTTGGTTTGAGTCTATCTCCTGCAACAACCAATGGAAAATCGTTTCTTGCTGCTCAATACAACGAAAAAACCGAAGGCAAAATAGAACATACCTGCTATAAGCAGGTTTTTCCTCGTCTCTGGCTACCGTCTTATTAATCAATAAAATGAATTTTCAATTATTTAACTGCATAAAAAAGGCGCCCTGAGGCGCCTTGCTATCAGATGGCGACGGGCGCCTTGATGCCGGGATGGGGATCATAACCCTCGATCTCGAAATCCTCGAACTTGTAATCGAAGATGGAGTCAGGTTTGCGCTTGATCACCAGGGTCGGCAGCGGGCGCGGCTCGCGGGAGAGCTGCAGCGCAGTCTGCTCCATGTGGTTGGAGTAGAGATGCACATCACCGCCAGTCCAGACGAAGTCACCCACTTCCAGATTGCACTGCTGGGCCATCATGTGGGTCAGCAGGGCGTAGCTGGCGATGTTGAACGGCAGGCCGAGGAATACATCACAGCTGCGCTGGTAGAGCTGGCAGGAGAGCTTGCCGTCCGCCACATAGAACTGGAAGAAGGCGTGGCAGGGAGCCAGCGCCATCTTGTCCAGTTCACCCACGTTCCAGGCGGAGACGATGATGCGGCGCGAATCCGGGTTGTGCTTGATGTCATCCACCGCCTTCTGGATCTGGTCGATGACAGACCCGTCGGCCGCAGGCCAGGAGCGCCACTGAGCGCCGTAAACCGGCCCCAGATCGCCATTCTCATCGGCCCACTCATCCCAGATGCTGACGCCATTTTCCTTCAAATAAGCGGTATTGGTATCCCCATTGAGGAACCAGAGCAGCTCGTGAATGATGGAGCGCAGGTGGCACTTCTTGGTGGTCACCAGCGGGAAACCTTCCGCCAGATTGAAGCGCATCTGATGGCCGAACAGGGAGACAGTTCCGGTGCCGGTACGGTCAGACTTGACGGTGCCCTCATCGAGGATTTTCTGCATCAGGTCCAGATAAGCTCGCATTATTTCGCCTCCTTCACGGCATTACCGAACAACTGCGGACGCTTGTAGGCGGCCCAGATCATCAGGGCACCGGCGATAATCATCGGGGTGGAGAGGATCTGGCCCATGCTGATCTCCTGGAAGTAGAGACCAAGCTGGCTGTCCGGCTGGCGCACAAACTCCACCAGGAAGCGGAACAGGCCGTAGAACAACAGGAACATGCCGGAGATGGCACCACGGGGCGGATTCTTGCGCCAGAACAGGTTGAGGATGATGAACAGCACCACCCCTTCCAGTGCGAACTGGTAAAGCTGGGAGGGATGACGCGGCTCGGGGCCGGCCTCCGGGAAGATGATGGCCCAGGGCACATCGGTGACCCGGCCCCACAGCTCGCCGTTGAGGAAGTTGCCGATCCGGCCGACGCCGAGACCAAACGGAATGAGCGGTGCCACAAAGTCGGCCACGGTGAAGAAGTGGCGCTTGGTCTTGTGGGCAAACCAGATCATCGCGGTGATTACCCCGATCAGACCACCGTGGAACGACATACCGCCGGTCCAGATCTTGAACAGGTAGGTGGGATCCGCGAGGAAGAGATCGAAGTTGTAGAACAGCACGTAACCGACACGGCCACCGAGGATCACCCCGAGGAAACCGTAGAACAGCAGATCCGACACCTCGTTGCGGGTCCAGCCGCTGTTCGGCGCATCGGCGCGACGGCCGGCAAGCCACATGGCAAACGCGAAACCGAACAGGTACATGAGACCATACCAGCGTACCGATAGTGGTCCCAAACTGAATGCTACGGGATCAATCTGCGAGAAAACCCAATATCCATCGTGCTGCATATGCGGCCCCAGTCAAAATAAAAGCCGCATTTTCCGATCATTCGTCAGCAGGGACAAGGCATGATTATCAATCACTCTGTTTCGATTTATGACCGGCTCGCAGCAAACCGCCCAAACCATGCTCCTCCAGATAGCGGGCAAACAGGCCGCGCAGTACGTGGGGGTTGTCATGTTTGAGGCCATCGGCCATCAGTTCGGTCAACTCGCTCAGGGTGGATTGACGCAGCACGTACTTGATCCGGGCGATGTTGTGGGTATTCATACTGAAGCGGCGATAACCCATGGCCAGCAGCAGCAATACACCGACCGGATCACCGGCCAGCTCGCCACACACCGACACCGGCTTCTGGTAGCGATGGGAAGCATCAACCAGCTGTTGCAGGGCGCGGATCACCGCAGGATGGAAGGCATCGTAGATGTTGGCAACGCGGGAGTTGTTGCGATCCACCGCCAGCAGGTACTGGGTAAGGTCGTTACTGCCCACAGACCAGAAGTCGATGAGCGGCGCCATCTCCGGCAAAATAAAGAGGGCTGAGGGCACCTCGATCATCACCCCGAGGCTGGGATAGCGGATCACCGCATCGCGACTCGCCGCCTCTTCCGACACCTCTCGCCACGCCTGATCCAGCAGACGACGGGAGGCCTTGATTTCGCTGACGCTGCTGATCATCGGCAGCATGATGGCCAGATTGTCCAGCCCTTCACTGGCCCGCAGCATCGCCTTGAGCTGCACCAGAAACAGTTCGGGGTGATCCAGGGTGATCCGGATCCCCCGCCAGCCAAGGAAGGGGTTTTCCTCGACGATGGGGAAATAGGGTAACGGCTTGTCGCCGCCCACATCCAGCGTCCGCATGCAGACCGGCCGGTTGCGGTAGGTCTCCAGAATGCCGCGATAGCGGGCAGTCTGTTCCCACTCGGAGGGGAAGCTCTCCTGCAGCATGAAGGGGATCTCGGTGCGATAGAGACCCACCCCGTCCGCCAGCTGGTTGAGGGAGATCTCGGTATCGGCACTGAGGCCGGCGTTGAGCAACAGGGAGACCTTGGTGCCATCGGCCGTCTCGGATGGCAGGTTATCGACGCTGCGCACCAGGGTATCGAGCGCCCGCTCTTCGCTCAGCAGCTGACGATACTCGGTCAGGATCACCTGATTGGGCTCGATGAAGAGATCGCCGCTGTAGCCATCGACGACCAGCATGCGACCACCGATGTCACCAAGAGGCAGATCGACCCCCATGATGGCGGCCACCCCCATGGCGCGGGCCAGAATGGCCGCATGGGAGTTGGTTCCCCCCTTGAGCGAGACTACCCCAGTCAGATACTCGCGGGGCACTTCCGCCAAAATGGTGGCGGTCACCTCGTCAGCAACCAGCACTACCGGCTCACCGATGGAGATATGTTCCGGTTCATTCTGCACCAGTCGGCTGATCAACCGCTGGGCAATATCCTTCACGTCGGTGGAGCGCTCCTGCAGGTAGGGATCCTTCATCCCCTTGAATTGCTCGATCAAGCGATCGCTGATCAGCTTGACCGCAGATACCGCAGTCCAGTGCTCCTTGCTCACCTTGTTGCGGATCGGCTTGATATAACCGGGATCGTTCAGCAGATGGAGGTAGATATCGAAGATCGCCACCGAATCCTGGCTGTAGCTCTCGCGAAAACGCAGCGCCAGACTCTCCAGATCGTGACGAACCTCCTCCACGGCCAGCTCCAGCCGCGCCAGCTGGCTGGCATGGTCTTCATCCTTGCGCGGGGTAATGGACGAGAGCGCCTTGCGGGGCCGCCACACCCAGGCCTTGGCCATGGCGATGCCGCTGGCACCCGCAATACCACGCAGTGGCTTGCTCCAGTCGGTCTTCTGCAACCACCCCTTGGCCTGCGCCTGGGCAATCCGCGCCGCCAGCTGGGCCGCCAGGGTGACCATGAAGGACTCTTCCCCCTCATCGAAGCGGCGACTCTCTTTCTGCTGCACCACCAGAATGCCGACCACCTGACGCTGATGCATGATGGGAGCGCCGAGGAAGGAGCGGAACGCCTCTTCGGCAACATCGGGCAGGAATTTGAAACTGGGGTGCGCGGGGGCATCAGCCAGGTTGATCAGCTCTTCCCGCTGACCCACCAGACCAACGATACCCTGCTCGTAGGGCAGGGTCACCTTGCCGACAGCGGACGGTGCCAAGCCGTCGGTAGCCGCCAGGCGATAGCGGCGCACCTCGGGTTCCGAGACATACACGGAGCAGCAGTCCACTGCCATGGCGTGCCGGGTCTGGCTCACCAATGCCTGCAAGGCCTGCTCGAGGGTATTGGCCTCGGCCATGCTCTCGACGATACGTCTCAGTTCCGTTAACAACTAATCTGTGCTCCTTAACGGGCGCGGTTGCGCCGCCCATCCTTCTTGTTGACCTGCACTGCCGGCACTGGCATCGCCAGCGGGGCAAACTCTTTCATGACCCGGCGGTAAACCTCCCGCTTGAACGAGACGACCTGACGCACCGGATACCAGAAGCTGACCCAACGCCAGTCGTCAAATTCGGGATGGCCATGACAGCCGAACTGGATCCTCGACTCCTTGCCCGAATTCAGCTGTAACAGGAACCATTTTTGTTTTTGGCCAATACAGACCGGTGAACTGTCCCAGCGGACAAGACGTTTGGGTAAACGGTACTTTAGCCAGTTACGACTGGTGGCCATGATGGTCACATCTTCGGGCTTGAGGCCAATCTCCTCATACAGCTCTCGATACATGGCCTGCTCTGGCGTTTCACCATCATCAACCCCCCCCTGCGGAAACTGCCAGGAGTGCTGCCCATAGCGTTTAGCCCACAACACTTGTCCTTCACGGTTACAGATCACGATACCGACATTGGGACGAAATCCGTCGCCATCAATCACGTGATCACCTTATAAAGGCTGAATCTATAAGGAGATTGTTCCACATTCACTCCGTGGCAGCAAACAAGGAGTGAATCCCCTGTTTCATGAATAACTTTCAATTTCAAACATACTTATAAACAAATCCAAGGATCCGCGCCCCCAAGTTGCCCACCCAGGCTGTGCATAAAGCTGTTAGCAAACGGGTATATACAGTACTTTTTAACTGTACGCGAAAAGTAACTCTTCGTATTACCACGCGACATTAAATATAAAAAATCATTATTTTTTATGAACTTGAGATAAAATAACTGGATCTAGATCCATGTTACCCCAAGAGCCTGATCCATGATCCGGATTGTGAACAAGTTCAACTGCTCAAAGATCCACCGCGGCGAAATTATCCACAGGAGTGGCACAATATCTACCCCATTTACCCTGTAAAAATGGGGTGGCATTCACAATTTTTTGTAACATATCAGCGACTCCAACCACTTTCATCCACTTATCCAAGATTTCTGTGGATAACTGTGTGTAACATCATGCACAAACCCTTGGACAACTATTTAGAGGTCAAACCAGACCAGGATCACTACTCGATAAAATAGACAAAATCCTTTAAAATCATGATGATGAGATGATAGCCCCCAAACTCTCTGCATTTGATCTTATCCACTCAGGATCGGTTATAAAAACAGCGATCCTTCTCGGGATCCTCCCCTGTTAGAATATGGCGAGCAAGATGGAGCCAACTATGCCAAGCAATCCCCAATCCGAGCAGGAGTTATTGAGCCGCGCCTATGCCATGGCCGGATTCACCCTGGCGCAGCTGGCCGCCGAGGCTGGTGTCGCGGTGCCCAAAGACCTGCGCCGTGACAAGGGGTGGGTCGGTCAGTTGATCGAGCTGCAACTGGGAGCCAGCGCAGGGAGCAAGCCGGAGCAGGACTTCCCGGAGCTGGGGATCGAACTCAAGACGATCCCCGTGGATCCTCAGGGCAAACCGCTGGAGACCACCTTCGTCTGCGTCGCCCCGCTGATCGGTGTCAGCGGCCAGCGCTGGGAGGAGTCCAACGTGCGCAACAAGCTATCCCGGGTGCTCTGGATCCCGGTGGAAGGCAATCGGGAGATCCCGGTTGGCGAGCGGCGGGTCGGCATGCCGCTGATGTGGAGCCCGAATGAAGAGGAAGATCGGCTACTGCGTCAGGACTGGGAGGAGCTGATGGACATGATAGTGCTGGGAGAAGTGGAGCAGATCAGCGCGCGCCACGGCCAGGTGATGCAACTGCGGCCCAAGGCGGCCAACAACAAGGCGCTGACTCGCGCCATCGGCCGCGATGGTCAACCCATCATGACCCTGCCCCGCGGCTTCTATCTCAAGATCGACTTCACCCACAGTCTACTGCAACGCTATTTTGCCTTGCCGACTTGATCTGCCTTATCAACATCTTTGTCATATGGTGGTATAAAAATAGACAGGAGCCATTTTTAACTCACAGACAAGGAGGCGTCATGCCACTTACCAAGCAGTTTCTCAAGTCCAAACCCGAGGTCAAGGTGACCTTCGCCGTAGAGAAGGAGGCCGCAGCAGGGGCAGAACAGGTGATGCTGATCGGCGAGTTCACCCAGTGGCAACCGGTCGAGCTGAAACGCATGAAGAGCGGTGAGTTCAAGGCCACCCTCAATCTGCCGACCGACGGGCCGGAGAGTTTCGAGTATTGCTACCAGTTCATCACTCCTGAGGGAGAGACCCTCTACGAGAATGACTGGCAAGCCGATGCCTACGTACCCAGCCCCTACGGCCGCGACAACTCGGTGGTACGAGTCAGCCAGTAAGCAGTGACCGAATTCCGGATACAAAAAAGGCTCGCCATTGGCGAGCCTTTTCACTACCTGTCGAGCTTTTAGCCGACATACCGACACCAATTCGAATCGAATTAGTTGAGCTTCTCTTTGATACGAGCAGCTTTACCGGACAGGTTGCGCAGGTAGTACAGTTTGGCACGGCGAACATCACCACGACGCTTCAGTTCTACACTGTGGATCAGCGGAGAGTGAGTCTGGAATACACGCTCAACACCTTCGCCGTTGGAGATCTTGCGAACGGTGAAAGCAGAGTGCAGACCGCGGTTACGCTTGGCAATAACGATGCCTTCGAAAGCCTGCAGACGCTCTTTACCACCTTCTTTAACACGAACTTGAACACGTACGGTGTCGCCCTGGGCAAAAGCCGGGATGTCGGTACGCATTTGCTCTTGTTCAAGCTGCTGAATAATCTTGCTCATTGTCTTTCCTTACCTAGGATAAACTGAAAACTCTACTTAACGCTGTCACGCACTTCGCGGACATACTCGGCAAGAAGTGATTCTTGCTCGTCAGTCAGAGCTAGGTTGTTAATAAGTTCCGGCCTTCTTTGCCAGGTTCGTCCGAGAGATTGCTTGAGACGCCAGCGCCGAATCACTTCGTGATTGCCGCTTGTCAGCGCCTCGGGCACCGCCAATCCATCCAACACCTCCGGCCGAGTGTAGTGGGGATGATCCAGCAAGCCATCCGTAAAGGAGTCCTGCTCAGCACTGGCCTGATCACCCAAGACTCCTGGAACCAGACGCGAAACCGCATCGATCAGGGTCATGGCAGGCAACTCGCCACCACTTAACACGTAATCCCCGATAGACCACTCTTCGTCGACTTCGGTTTGTATCACGCGTTCATCGATACCTTCGTATCGACCGGCTACCAGAATCAGTTTCTGATTCGTCGCCAACTCGGTTACGCCAGCTTGAGTCAGCTTGCGTCCCTGAGGGGAGAGATAGATGACTTTCGCCCCGTCTCCCGCCGCTTGCTTGGCTGCATGAATCGCGTCACGCAGCGGCTGAACCATCATTAACATGCCGGGCCCACCACCATAAGGACGATCATCGACCGTACGGTGTTTGTCGTGGGTAAAGTCCCGGGGGTTCCAGCACTCAATCTGCAGCAGGCCACTCTTGACGGCCCGACCCGTTACCCCGTGCTCGGTAATGGCTCGGAACATTTCAGGGAAGAGGCTAATCACCCCAATCCACATAAGAAACCTCCGGCACCCGTGTTAGCGCGGGAAACTAGAAACCAGGATCCCAATCAACTTCGATTGTTCGAGCAGTCAGATCAATGTTCTTGATCACCTGCTCTTCCAGGAACGGAATCAACCGCTCCTTTGCACCAAAGGCATCTTTTACATTGGCCTCAACCACCAACACATCGTTGGAGCCGGTTTCCATCAATTCGGTCACCTTGCCCAGGTCGTATCCCTTGGTGGTCACCACGGAGCAACCAATCAGGTCACGCCAGTAGAACTCACCTTCAGGCAACGCAGGCAACAGATCGGCGGGTACGCCAATCTCGACATTGGTCAATGCCAGGGCATCTTCGCGCACATCGATACCATCGAGTTTGCAGATCAGACCCTTGTTGTGACGTTTCCAGGATGAAACCCGAATTTCACGCCACGCCCCGTTCTGATTAATCAGCCAGGGGTTGTAATCGAAAATCGCTTCGGCAACATCGGTGAAGGAGTTCACTTTAAGCCAGCCCTTGATGCCGTAAACGGTCCCCAGGGTGCCCAGAACTACAGGTTTTTCCACCTTAACTCCTTACCGTTTGGCTGATTAAGCAGCTTTGGCAGCGTCTTTGATCAGCTTGGCAACGCGCTCAGAAACAGCGGCACCAGTAGCAACCCAATGCTCGATACGAGCCAGGTCCAGGTTCAGCTTTTCAGCCTGACCAGAAGCAACCGGGTTGAAGAAACCAACGCGCTCGATGAAACGACCGTCGCGGGCGTTACGGCTGTCAGCAACTACTACCTGGTAGAACGGACGCTTTTTCGCGCCACCACGTTGTAAACGAATGGTTACCATATCGTCCTCATTAACATCTAATGAACAAGGCCCGCAAACACGCGGACCCTAGCTTAAAATAAGCCGCATAATTCTACTTGGATTCGTAATAATTGCAACCAAGCCAGCCATTTTTTGCGCAGGGCTGCAATGAAAAGGGCCTGCAACTCGCAGACCCTCGCTCAATACCTAACTCCGGATAATCAGAACGGGCCGCGACCGCCACCAAATCCCGGTGGCAGCATGTTCTTCATCTGGCTCATCATTTTGCGCATGCCGCCCTTGCCGGACATCTTCTTCATCATACGCTGCATCTCGGTGAACTGCTTGAGCAGCTTGTTCACGTCCTGCACCTGCATGCCGGAACCTGCAGCGATGCGACGCTTGCGAGAGCCCTTGATGAGGTCGGGATGGGCACGCTCTTTCGGCGTCATGGAGCTGATGATGGCCTCCATCCGCACGGTGAGTTTGTCATCCATCTGATCCTTGATGTTGTCCGGCAGGCCGGACATGCCCGGCAGCTTGTCGAGCATGCCCATCATGCCGCCCATGTTGCGCATCTGGGCCAACTGCTCGCGGAAGTCCTCGAGATCGAAGCCTTTACCGCTCTTGACCTTGCTGGCCAGCTTGGCCGCTTTCTCTTTATCGACCTTACGCTCCACCTCTTCGATCAGAGAGAGCACATCGCCCATGCCGAGGATGCGAGAGGCGAGGCGATCAGGGTGGAACGGCTCCAGCGCATCGGTCTTCTCGCCCATACCGATGAACTTGACCGGTTTACCGGTGATGTGGCGCACCGACAGGGCGGCACCACCGCGGGCATCGCCGTCCGCCTTGGTAAGGATGACACCGGTGAGCGGCAGCGCTTCGTTGAACGCCTTGGCGGTGTTGGCGGCATCCTGACCGGTCATGGCATCCACCACGAACAGGGTCTCGACCGGCTTGATGGTGGCATGCAGATCCTGGATCTCGGCCATCATTTCGCTATCAACATGCAGACGGCCGGCGGTATCGACGATCACCACGTCATAGAATTTCTTGCGCGCCTGATCGATAGCGGCAGTCGCGATGGCAACCGGCTTCTGGCTTGCATCGCTCGGGAAGAAGTCGACGCCGATGTCACCCGCCAGGGTCTCCAGCTGTTTGATCGCCGCAGGGCGATAGACGTCGGCACTGACCACCAACACCTTCTTCTTGTTGCGCTCTTTGAGCAGTTTGGCCAGTTTGCCGACCGTGGTGGTCTTACCGGCCCCCTGCAAACCGGCCATCAGGATAATGGCGGGCGGCTGGGCAGCCAGATTGAGCTGTTCATTGGCCTCCCCCATCACGGTGACCAGCTCGCCGTGCACTATCTTGATGAATGCCTGACCCGGGCTCAGGGATTTGGCCACTTCCTGCCCGACGGCACGCTCCTTGACGCGCGCCACGAAATCACGCACGACCGGCAGGGCGACGTCCGCCTCAAGCAGCGCCATGCGGACTTCGCGCAGGGTCTCTTTGATGTTCTCTTCGGTCAGCCGACCACGGCCACTGACATTGCGCAAGGTGCGCGAGAGTCTTTCAGTCAAATTCTCAAACATGACGCATTCCGGTTCTTGGCGTAATAAATAGGGGGCATTATAACCCAGAGCAGCCGCGAGGACGATTATTCACCGCACCGTCGCTCATCTATGCTTCGTCCCTATATATGGGCGGATCGGCCATTGCACAACTGGCGAGCACATCTTGTGCAAGGTATACTGCTCCTCTTATATCCCTAAATGCTTGTGTAACAACGACCTGGTTATGATCGTGATCTCTGTTCTGGCCCTGGCGTTTTATCTGCTGGCCATCATCGCCTCACTGCACCTGCTGCTCAATGCCAAACAAGTCGGGTACACCCCCCTGTTCGCTTGCGTGGGACTGGCACTGGTAGCCCATGGTGCATCTGTTGCCAGCGAAGTAATGGTGACCCATTCCGGTCAAAACCTGAGCATGCTCAACGTCGCCTCGCTGGTGAGCCTGATCATCAGTTGCTTCATGACCTGCGTCACCCGTCGCTTCAACGGCTGGATCCTGCTGCCGGTAGTCTATAGCTTCTCGGCCCTGTTGCTGGCTGCCAGCGCCTTGATCCCGGGTCGCTACATCACCCATCTGGAGGCCCATCCCCAGCTGTTGCTGCACATCGGCCTAGCCCTGATGGCCTATGCGGTATTGATGATCGCCTGCCTGTTTGCGTTGCAGCTTGCCTGTCTGGACAAGCAGCTTAAATCTCGAAAAATCAGCAACCTGCCAGCCATGCCGCCACTGATGACGGTGGAGAAGCGGCTGTTCCAGCTCATCTCGGCGGGTCTGTTCCTGCTGACACTCTCCATTGCCTCCGGCCTGTTCTTCCTCGAAGACATGTTCGCCCAGGGCAAATCACACAAGGCGGTACTCTCCATTCTGGCCTGGTGTGTCTATGTGCTGCTGTTGTGGGGCCATCACACCTATGGTTGGCGCGGCCGTAAAGTCATCACTCTCAGTCTGATCGGCAGCTTCATCCTGACTCTTGCCTATTTTGGCAGTCGCTTCGTCAAAGAAGTGCTGTTGAGCTGACACCTATACTCTTTTAGCCATACCATCCAACAGGAGCCCTTTTTGGACAGCATCTCAACGAGTACATTACTGATTGTTCTCGTTATCTTGATCCTTCTTTCCGCCTTTTTCTCCAGTGCCGAAACCGGCCTGATGTCCATCAACCGCTACAAACTTCGGCATCTGGCACAGACCAAACACAAAGCCGCACGTCGCGTCGAGCAACTGCTCGCCCGCCCCGATCGCCTGCTGGGACTGATCCTGATCGGCAATAATCTGGTCAATATCCTCGCCTCCGCCATCGCCACCATCGTCTGTATCCGGCTGTTTGGTGATCTCGGGGTCGCCATCGCCACCTTCGGGCTGACCCTGGTGGTACTGGTATTCGGTGAAGTGACCCCCAAGACCCTGGCCGCCATGTTTCCGGAGAAGATCGCCTATCCCGCCTCCTGGATCCTCAAGGGGCTGATGGTGCCGCTCTCACCGCTGGTCTGGCTGATCAACGGCATCACCAGCGGCCTGCTCAAGATGCTGAAGATCAATCCCAACAAGGATGACTCCCTCAACACCGAGGAGCTGCGCACCATAGTCAATGAGGCGGGTAACCTGATCCCCCAGCGTCATCAGGAGATGCTGTTGAGCATTCTGGATCTCGACAAGATGCTGGTCGAGGACATCATGGTGCCACGCAGCGATATCTACGCCATCGACATCAACGATGACTGGAAGAGCATCCAGCGCCAGCTGGCCCACTGCGCTCACACCAAGATCCTGCTCTATCGCGACAATATCGACGACGTTGTCGGCTTTTTGCACGCGCGCGATGCCCTGCGACTGGTAGCCAGGGATCAGTTCAACAAATCGAGCCT
Organism: Aeromonas sp. 604443; assembly: GCF_049170315.1. NCBI lineage: Bacteria > Pseudomonadati > Pseudomonadota > Gammaproteobacteria > Aeromonadales > Aeromonadaceae > Aeromonas > Aeromonas sp. 604443. The sequence continues at coordinate 14,982 of NZ_JAAKMI010000014.1, read as the reverse complement.
GTTGCGGGAAGTGGACGAGATCTACTTCATTCCGGAAGGAACGCCGCTCAACGTGCAACTGGCCAAATTCCAACGCAACAAGGAGCGAATTGGCCTGATCGTCGACGAATACGGCGATATTCAGGGGCTAATCACTCTGGACGACATTCTGGAAGAGATCGTGGGCGACTTTACCACCTCCATGACGCCAGCGCCGAGCGACGAGATCCATCCCCAGTCAGATGGTTCTTATCTGGTCGAAGGCTCAGCCAATATTCGTGAGCTGAACAAGGAGATGAACTGGCATCTGCCCATCGATGGCCCGCGTACCCTCAACGGCCTGATCCTCGAATATCTGGAGGAGATCCCCCAGCCCAACATCGGGATCCGGCTGGCCGGTTATCCTATCGAGATCCTCGATGTGGAGAACAACATGGTCAAGATGGCGCGGATTATGCCGGCATCGTACCGGGCGGAATCGGATTCGCAAGATTGAAAAAGGGCTGCCAGTGGCAGCCCTTTTCTATTGCTCATAGTCATTGCTCATCTTCATCATCCGGCTCCAGCACCAGCGTCGGGATCAACTCGCCGAAGACCCGTTGCAGCTCGTCACGGTTGGCCAGCAGGTCTTGCAGCGTATAGCTGTCCATCACCGCCAGAAACGCATCCATCGCCTCTTTCAGCGCACTCTTGAGCAGACAGACAGAGACGATGTGGCAAGCGGGCGAGCCGCAGTCAATGCCGTCCAGATTGCCTTCCAGCGCCCTTATCACCTGCCCGATATTGATGGTAGCGGGATCGCAAGCCATGCGAATACCGCCATTCTTGCCCCGCTGGGATTGCAGATAGCCCAGCTTCACCAGCTGATTGACCACCTTCACCATGTGGTTGCGGGAAACACCATACAGGGCTGATACCTTGGCAACGCTCGACAACTCCCCTTCCGGCAGGGTGGCAAGATAGAGCAGGGCTCTCAATCCGAAATCTGTATAACTGGTTAGTCTCATAAAACCTGATTAGCGCGATGCGAAAAGTGGAGTATTGATTCAAATCAAATAAACATCTAGGATGCCACTTATTAAATGACATTTTATATGTTCAATTAGAACGAGGCCCCTATGCTAGATCAAACCACCGTTGCCGTCATCAAAAGCACCATTCCGCTGCTCGAATCGGCAGGTCCTGCCCTCACCCAGCACTTCTACCAACGGATGTTCAGCCATAACCCGGAGCTGAAAGATATCTTCAACCTGGCCCACCAACGCAGTGGCGGCCAGCCGCTGGCCCTGTTCAATGCAGTCGCCGCGTATGCAAAGAATATCGACAATCTGGGAGCGCTCGCCGGTGCGGTCGAGCGGATTGCGCACAAACATACCGGATTCCTGATCCAGCCAGAACAATATCACATTGTAGGTAGTCATCTCTTGGCCACGCTCAAAGAATTGGGCGGAAGTGCGGTCACCGACGAGGTGCTGGAGGCATGGGGCAAGGCGTATGGCGTGCTGGCAGACATCTTCATCGGCCGCGAGCGGGAGATCTATCAGGAGAAGGCAAGTCAGGATGGCGGCTGGCAAGGTACCCGCACCTTCATCATCAAGGAGAAGCGAGCCGAGAGCGACCTCATCACCTCCTTCCTGCTGGCACCGGAAGATGGCAAGCCGGTACTGACCTTCAAACCGGGCCAATACCTCAGCATCAAGCTGGTTCACCCCGAGCTGGAATATCAGGAGATCCGCCAGTACTCCCTCTCCGATGCCCCCAACGGGCAGGATTACCGCATCAGCGTCAAGCGTGAGCCGCAGGGTCAGGTCTCCAACCTGCTGCACGATCACCTGCAGGCGGGTGACAAGATCGAGGTGATGCCTCCTACCGGCGATTTCTACCTGAAAGCCGACAGCCAGACCCCGGTGGTACTGCTCTCAGCCGGTGTCGGCGTGACGCCGATGATGAGCATGCTCAACCAGCTGCTGGAAAGTGCTCATCAGGCCGAGATCACCTGGCTGCACGCCTGCGAACAGGGCGCTGTACACGCCTTCCGGGAGGATATTCAGCAAAAATCCCGCCAGCATCCCAACTTGCTGAGCCGGGTCTGGTATCGGGAGCCGGAGGCCAGCGATGTACAGGGTGAAGATTATGACCTGGCCGGCACCATGGATCTGACTGCCGTGAAAGAGCGCATCACGCCGCAGGCCCACTACTACTTCTGTGGCCCTGTCGGCTTCATGCAAGAGATCAAGCGGCAGCTGCTGGCGGCTGGGGTGTCAGCCGGGCAGCTCCATTACGAAGTTTTTGGCCCCCACCAAGATCTCTAAGGCGCAGGCAGCCATATAACAGAGGGAGGTTCCGGCTTGTCATGGCACGGCGGCTGGAACCGGACCCACAGGTGCAGATCTGTGGGTCATTTTTTTGGATCAGTGCATCGCCTTGGCGCGGGCCACCACGTTGGCCGGCATCCGGTTGCCAAGACGGCTGAGCAGACTCGCCGCCTTCTGGTGCAGCGCCTTGTCACCTATGACGGAGCCATGGAGCCAGCGATAGGCGTCCTCATAATCAAGCGGACTGCCCATCCCCTGCAACAGCATCTCGACCCACTCGATGCGAGCCCGCAGAAAACCGAGGCTGGCCGCCTCGCGCATCAGAGTTTCGGCTCGCACCAAATCCTTCTGCACCAAAGTTCCTTTCCAGTAGTAGCGCCCCAGCTGCTCCAGCGCTGGCGCCAACCCCTGATTGGCCGCCTCCCACATATATTGCACCCCGAGTTCGGCATTGGATTTGGTACAGACACCCCACGCCAGCATATCCCCCCAGAGGAATTGATAGGCCGGGATCTTCATCACCGAGGCGCGCGCTTCGATATCCTGAGTCAGCTGACAGCGATCCTGCTTCACCTGAGTGAGGTGACGCCCCTGCTCAATCCAGTTGAGCAACTCGTCCTGACGATAGAGTGGCACCGCCTGCAACTCGCCAGCGGCCAGAGGTGCGGGAGGCGCCACCACAGCAGCAGGTTCCACCGGTTTTGGCAGCGGCGCGGCCCCCTCGCCACTGCTGGCAACGGGGGTGACCGGCTCGGCCGGGAGCAAGACGGGGACAGCCTCAGAGGGCGCTGGCGTAGCAGCAGAGACAGGGGCCGTTGACACCGCAGCACTGCTTGCGGTCGGTGCCGATGCACTTGCTGCAGGCACATCGCTCGATACGGCAGCCGATACCGCCTCGGCACCATAGAGGGGCGCGGTGAATGTACCGACAAGAATGAGAAGGGTAAGGGGTTTCATCATAAGGATCTCCTGCTGCACTCTGTTATCGGCACCAAGCCCCATCCCCTTAGCCTGCCGGGCGGATCTCATCAATACAAAAGGGAGCCGAAGCTCCCTTGTTGGCACGGTTGACCCGCTTACTTGACGAAATCGACACCCAGCTGGATATCGGCTTTCAGGGTAGCCAGCATGCCTTCCATCGCTTCCTGCTCGAACGCGCTCAGCTTGCCGTAATCCAGTACGGTTTCGACGCCATTCTTGCCCAGCAGTACCGGCTGTGCGAAGAAGGTGGCGTGCTCGCCGTTGCCTTCAACGTAGGCGCACTCAACAACGTTGGCTTCGCCCTGCAGACCCTTGATGAGGGAGAGACCGAAACGGCAAGCCGCCTGACCCATGGAGAGGGTCGCAGAACCGCCACCGGCTTTGGCTTCCACCACTTCGGTACCGGCATTCTGGATGCGCTTGGTCATGGCTGCCACTTCTTCAGCGGTGAAGGAAGCGCCTTCAATCTGGGAGAGCAGCGGCAGGATGGTGACGCCACTGTGACCACCGATCACGTTGACGCGTACCTTGTCGATGTTCAACCCTTTGGCAGCGGCCACGAAGGTCTCGGCGCGGATCACGTCCAGGGTGGTGACACCGAACAGGCGACGCTTGTCATAGACACCGGCTTTCTTCAGCACTTCGGCGGCGATAGCCACAGTGGTGTTGACCGGGTTGGTGATGATGCCGATCAGTGCTTTCGGGCAAGTGGCCGCGCACTTCTCGACCAGATTCTTGACGATACCGGCGTTGATATTGAACAGGTCGGAGCGATCCATCCCCGGCTTGCGTGCCACACCGGCGGAGATCAGCACCACATCGGCCCCAACCAGCGCAGGAGTCGGATCTTCACCGCAGAAGCCCTTGATGGCGACGTCGGTAGGAATATGACTGAGGTCAACGGCCACACCCGGGGTAACCGGGGCGATGTCATACAGGCTCAGCTCGGAGCCAGCCGGCAGACGGTTTTTCAACAGCAGAGCGAGGGCTTGACCGATGCCACCAGCGGCACCCAGAACGGCAACTTTCATGATCAACTCCATGTTTAAGCGTAGGTTTAAGGTTGTTTGTTGTTGTGCGCCCAACCTTAATGGATCCCCCCATAAAAAACAATCTGATAACAGTTGCAGTCACGGGTTCTGTGAGCCACGAAACATGCGGGAGCAAAAATTGGAGGGAAATACAAAAAGTTGGAGGAGAAGCACAGTTTTTCTGCACTTCTCCTTACCATAAAGAGGTAGATCTGAGGGTCTCAGGATTGGAATGCCAGCGCCCGTTTTTCACACCAGCGAAAACCAATTGTTAACAATCCGTTCATCGCCAGATAAAGCCCACCAGCCACCCCGAACACAGCCAGGGTATCGTAGGTCTGGGCGTTCAACCCCTGCGCCAGCCCCATGATGTCCATGATGGTGATAGTACTGGCGAGGGAGCTCCCCTTGAGCACCAGGATCACCTCGTTGGAGTAGGCAGGCACCAGATGACGGGCGGCGTGGCGCACCTTCATCCACAAGGTCTGGCGGCCATTAAAACCAAGCGCCCGGCACGCCTCCACCTCACCAGCCGGGATGGCATCGAGCGCCCCCTTGAACAACCGGGTGGAGTAGGCCGCCGTGTTGAGACCCAGCGCCAGCACGGCGCAGAACCAGGGCTGCTTGAGCAGCGGCCAGAGCGGGCCGGCTTTCAGCCACTCGAACTGGCCCGGCCCGTAGTAAATCAGGAAGATCTGAATGAGCAGCGGCGTGCCGGTAAAGAGCAGCACCCACAGCTGCACCAGCTGGGTCGCCACCGGCAGGCGCAGCTCCAACACCCAGGTCATCAGGGCTGCCAACACAATCCCCAGCAGCAGGCTGAACAGGGTCAGCTCCAGCGTGGTGACCAGACCGCCCAGCAACGTAACGAGATACTCTTGCATCAGTTAGCCTCCGTAGCGGCGGGTGTAGCGGGCAGCCAGCCCGAGGCCATATTCACTCACCAGACTGATGGCCAGATAGATGAGGGCGGCGGCGGCATACCAGGTGAAAGGCTCATAGGTACTGGCCGAGGCCATCTGCGCCTGACGCATCATCTCGTTGACCCCGATAAGCGACACCAGCGCGGTATCTTTCAGCAACACCAGCCACTGGTTGCCGAGGCCCGGCAGGGCATGACGCCACGCCTGCGGCAACACGATGCGAAAGAAGATGTGGCTCTTGCTCAACCCCAACGCCAGCGCCGCCAACCGTTGACCTGAAGGCACCGCATTGAGCGCCGCCCGCAGGGTCTGGGTCGCATAGCTGGCAAACAGCAGGGAGAGCGCCAGCACGCCACAGGCGAACGGGCTGAACTCCACATACTCGCCAGTGATGAGGAACAGCACCTGGGTCGAGCCGAAGTAGATGAACAGCACCACCAGCAACTCGGGCAGACCACGGATCAGCGTGGTCAGGGTGGCCACCGGCCACACCAATGCACGCTGCTTGCTGAGCTCGGCGGCACTGAACGCCAGCGCCAATACCATGCCCCCGACCAGTGATGCCAAGGCCAGCCCGAGGGTCATCCAGGCTGCATCCAACAACAGGCTCAACATGGCTTACTGCGCGAAGTATTTGTCGAAGATTTTCTGATAGGTGCCGTTGGCCTTGATCTCGGCCAGCCCCTTGTTCAGCTGGGTCAGCAGCTCCTGATTGCCCTTGGCGACCGCGATGCCAAAGCCGGTACCGAAGTACTTGGCATCCGTCACCGGCGCACCCACCACCGCATACTCCTTGTGCTGCTTCAGCCAGTCGGCAGCAACGGCGGTATCGGCAAAGACACCGTCGGTACGGCCATTCATCATGTCGAGGAAGGCGCTCTGGTAGCTGGCGTACGGCACGGTCAGCAGACCCTTGCTCACCCAGTTATCAACCAGATAGGACTGGTGAGAGGTACCGTTCTGCACGCCGACTGTCTTGTCGACCATCTCTTCCGGCCCCTTGAAGGCCCCTTTCTTGGCGACGAATACGGCCGAGTTCTCGTAGTAGATGTCAGAGAAATCGACCTGAGCGGCCCGCTCAGGGGTCACGTCCATGGCGGCGATGGCGGCATCGTAGCGACGGAATTTGAGGCTGGGGATCAGGCTGTCAAAGGCCTGGTTGTGGAAGCTGCACTCCAGCTTGGCCTGCTCGCAGATGGCGCGCGCCAGATCGATGTCAAAACCCTGAAACTCGTTCTTGTCATCCAGGTATTCGAACGGTGCGTAGGTGGCCTCGGTGGCGAACTTGATCTCTTTGGCCATGACGGAGGTACTCAACAGGCCCATGGCAGCAACCAACAACAGACTCTTTTTCATGACAGCTTCCTTATCGATTCAATATCAATGCATCAAGAATTCGGCAAACCGGCTGGTTTGCGGGGATTGGAAAATGGCGGCGGTGCCGGATTCGATGATCCGCCCCTTCTCCAGATAAATCACCTGGCTGGCCACCTTGCGGGCAAAGTCGACCTCGTGGGTCACCACCACCTGGGTAATGCCGGTCTGGCTCAGGTTGCGGATGATCTCGGCCACCTCTTTGGTGATCTCGGGATCGAGGGCAGCTGTCGGCTCGTCAAACAGCAGCACTTCCGGGTCCATCATCAGGGTACGGGCAATAGCCACCCGCTGCTGCTGACCGCCAGAGAGACGGGCAGGCCAGGCATCGCGCTTGTCGGCCAGTTGCAGCTGGGCCAGCAGGTAGGCCCCCTTCTCGATGGCGGCCTCCTTGCTCATGCCGAGCACCTTGACCGGCGCTTCAATCAGATTCTCCATCACAGTGAGATGTGGCCAGAGATTGTACTGCTGGAACACCATGCCCACCTTGCGGCGCAGCAGTTGGGACTGGCGGTTGAATTCGGCAGCAGAGAGGGAGTTCGGGAAAGAAAATTCACTTTCGCCAATCCGCAGAACACCCGCATCCGGGGTATCCAGCAGATTCATCATCCGTAGCAGGGAACTCTTGCCAGCACCGCTCGGGCCCAGCAACACCAAGGTTTCACCGGGGGATGTCCGAAAGCTGACCTGTTGCAGAACCGGCACCTTGTGCCAAGACTTCTCGATACCTATTAATTCAATACCCATACAGCCCAATTGAATAAGTTTTCAAAATTTCATCCCGATTCTATCCCTAATAAAGGTTGATGCAAGCCATTTTTGAATCAATATGCAGAACAAGCGCCGCTTCCTTGCAAAAAACGGCATATGAATGCAAAATGGCCCCGCTGTTCGTATCTGCCGCCTGTATCGCACAGGCCGCCACACCTCCTCATTCGTGAGACCAAGATGAAACACAACGACAAGCAAGAAAAACTGGCCAAGGCCTTTAAAGCCTTGCTGAAAGAAGAGCGCTTTGGCTCCCAGGCAGAGATCGTCACCGCCCTGCAAGAGCTGGGCTTCGAGAACATCAACCAGTCCAAGGTATCGCGCATGCTGAGCCGCTTCGGCGCCGTTCGCACTCGCAACGCCAAGATGGAGATGGTCTACTGCCTGCCGGTGGAACTGGGCGTGCCCACTACCTCCAGCCCGCTCAAGAATCTGGTACTGGACGTCGATCACAACGGCGCACTGGTGGTGATCCACACCAGCCCGGGCGCAGCCCAGCTGATCGCCCGCCTGCTCGACTCCCTCGGCAAGGCAGAGGGGATCCTCGGCACCATCGCCGGTGATGACACTATCTTCATCACCCCGACCAGCGACACCGATATCGAAGAGCTCTACCTCTCCGCCCTCGAGTTGTTCGAACAGACGCCGTAATGGCAACCACCGCGTCATAGCGGTCACGCCAGAACGAAAAATCCCGGCCAAGGCCGGGATTTTTGTTTTCTGAGTCTTCGTCAGGCGGGCTTATTTGCCCTGCGCCATCAAAAAACCTTCCGATGGTGCGAAGAAAGCCGCGCCGGTCACTGCCCTGGTGAAGCGCAGCAGGTGGTCGAAGTGGCTGCCCTCACCTTTGTACATGCTGGCCAGCATGGCGTTGAAGTGCTGCGGTGTGCGGCAGCAGGAGATGAAGTAGAGCCCCTGCTCGGTCATGGTGCCCCAGGGCATGCTCTGGCGCAGGATCTCCATGGACTCTCCCTTCGGGGTTTTGAGGTTGACCCGCTTGATGTGGGCGGTCAGCGGCTTGGCGGCAGATTCATACTCGATATTGTCGGGCTTGGTGCGACCGATAATGTCTTCCTGCTCTTTCTGCGCCAGCTTCTCCCAGTCGCTCATGGCGTGGACCCAGCGTTGGACGTGAATGTAGGAGCCACCGGCAAACTCGCCATCGGCCAGCAGCGCCACTTCGGCACGGTGCTCATCCTGCGGGTTCTCGGTGCCGTCAACGAAACCGGTCAGGTCACGGCAATCCAGGTTGCGGAAACCGCGCACCTCTTCGGCCAGCTCGACCAGTCCGGCCAGCAGCGCCATCACACGGTGACCGGCGTGGTGCAGCACATCCACCCGATCGGCGCGCAGCTGAATAAAGAGATCAAACGGGGTGTTGGGGGCTTCCTGACCGTTGGCGGATTGCGCCATAAAACTGCGGAACTGGGGCGGACGGGCGGCAGGATAGAGACCATCCCAGGCATCGGCGCCAACGGCAACCAGACCGCTGAACCCGGCATCAGGGAAATCGGCAGCAACCGCCTGCCACAGGGCGGGCAGTTTGGCCAGACGGCCGACCAGTTCGGCGGCGTCGCCGGTGCGATTGAACATCAGATAGAGGGCGTGCAGATTCGGCTCTGCGCAGATCCCGGCTTGGGCTTTCATATATCTCTCCCCTGAGTAGGCGTTAGCGTTACGGGCTATTTGCGTTGCGCGATTATAAACCAGAGTGGATCCAGTTCTTTGATTTCACGACGATATCACGCGTTCAGGGCAAAGGGTCAAACAACACCAGCCCATGGGGTGCGACCTTGATCCGTGCCCGCATCCCATCAAGGGGCTCGCCAATGCTCGCCTCCAGCTGCAGATCGCCACACTCGAACAGCACCCGACAGTGGTGGCCGAGGAACTGCTGCTCCACCACCTCGAGCTCGCCATCTGCGGCACTCTCCAGCAGCAGTTGCTGGGGTCTGAGCATCAGCTGCAACTGCTCGCCCACCGCCCTGCCATGAGGCTCGCTGCCACAAATGACCCCGAGCGCCGTCTGCACGCAGTGGCTGTCCACCACCTCGGCAGCCAGATAGTTGACCCCGCCGAGAAACTCCGCCACGAAGCGATTTTGCGGGCGGCGATAGAGCTGCTCCGGCTGACCCACCTGCTCGATATGGCCTGCGCGAAACAGCGCCAGCCGATCGGCGAAGGCGAAAGCCTCCTCCTTGCTGTGGCTGACGAAGATGGCGCCGATCCCCTGCTGCTTGAGCAGGGCGCGGATCTCGAGGATCAACTTCATCCGCACCTGGGTATCGATGTTGGAAAAAGGTTCATCCAGCAGCATCAGCCGCGGCTTGCACACCAACGCCCGGGCGATGGCCACCCGCTGCTGCTGGCCGCCGGAGAGCTGGTGCGGATAACGATCCCCCAGCCCCTGCAGATTGACCAGCGCCAACGCCTCGTCAACCTGCTGCTGGCGGGCGCGGCGATCGAATTTGGTCAGACCGAAACCGACGTTGTCGGCCACCGTCAGGTGGGGGAAGAGGGCGTAATCCTGAAAGATCATGCCGATGTTGCGCGCCTCGGGCGGCACGCTGGCACCCGGCCCGTCGAGCAGGGTATCGCCGAGGCGAATCGAGCCATCGGCCAGCGGCAGCAGCCCGGCGATGGCCTTGAGCAGCGTGGTTTTGCCGCAGCCACTGGCTCCCAGCAGGCAGACGATCTCGTTGTCTGCCACCGTCAGGGAGAGCTGTTCCAGCACATTGCGGCCGTTGTAACGGCAGCTGACATTTTCAACCTGCAAACAGGACAAGGCTGACTTCCTCTCGTTTCTGGCGGCGCGCAGCCTTTTGGTTCAGCGCACCGCATGCAATTTCATTGGCCGACGTGGCGACTCAGTGGCCCGGACTGTCCAGACTGCGGTTGACCCAGATCAGCGGCAACAGCCCCACCAGCACGATGACGATGGCCCCCAGCGCGCCGCGCTCCAGCATCTCGTCCGAGACGAATTGGTAGACGTGGGTCGCCAGAGTATCGAAGTTGAACGGCCGCAGCAGCAGGGCGGCGGGCAGCTCCTTCATGGATTCGATGAATACCAGCATGGCACCGGCAAACAGACCTCGGCGCACCAGCGGCAGATGGACCCGCCGCAGCATGCCGCCATCCCCCTGCCCCAAGGAGCGGGCTGCCATGTCGAGACTGGGGGAGATCTTGCCCATGCTGCTCTCCACCGAGCCGATGGCGATGGCCACGAAGCGCACCAAATAGCCGAACACGATGGCGGTAATGGTGCCGGTCAGCAGCAAGCCCGGCCCCTGACGCCCGAGCCACTCGGCCAGATCGTTGATGGCAAAGTCGAGGGCGGTGAGCGGCACCAGCACCCCGATGGCGAGCACGGTGCCCGGCATGGCGTAACCCATGGCGGCGATGCGCAGGGGCAACAGACTCTTTATACCGCCATCGAGGCGGCGGAAGAAGCCGAGCAGCAGGGCGATGCCCATCGCCAGCAGGGCGGTTAGCGCCGAGATAGCCAAGCTGTTGCCGGCGAAGCGGACAAACTCCGGTGTCCACGACAACTCGAAGTAGCGCACCCCGTAATCGAGCAGGATGACGAACGGCAGGCCGAAACCGGCAAGCACCAGCCCCCAGCACCAGAGACCGGCCAACCAACGGCCAATCCCCTTGAGCGGATAGCGCAGCGGCTGCTCATGGCCCATGGACTTCTGGAACACCTGCTGCCGACTGCGCGAGCGGCGCTCCAGCGCGATCAGCAGCACCACAGCCAGCAGCATCAGGCAGGAGAGTTTGGCCGCGGTGGCCAGACTACCGTAGCCGAGCCAGGTGTCGTAGACCGCCGTGGTCAGGGTGTTGATGGCAAAGAAGTGGACGGTGGCAAAATCTGCCAGCGTCTCCATGGCCACCAGCGATACCGCCACCATGATGGCGGGGCGCGCCAGCGGCAGACTGAGGCGACGAAAGCTCTGCCACGGGGTGCAGCCGAGCAGGCGGCTGGAGTGGATCAGGCTGACTGACTGCTCGAGAAAAGAGGCGCGGGTCAGCAGATAGACATAGGGGAACAGCACCAGCGCCAGCACCCAGGCGGCGCCACCAAGGGAGCGAATGGCCGGAAACCAGTAATCGGCTGGACTGTTCCAGCCAAAGAGTGCTCGCAACCCGGCCTGTAGGGGGCCCGAGTAGTCGAGCAGGTCGGTATAGACGTAGGCGACGATATAGGAGGGCATCGCCATTGGCAGCATCAAGGCCCACTGCAGGGCGCGCCGCCCCGGTACCTGACACATGGCCACCAGCCAGCCTGTAGGCACGCCAAACAGCAAGCTGAGCAATACTACGCCGACCACAAGCCCCAGAGTATTGGCCAGATAGTCGAGCAGCACTGTATTGGCGAGGTGGCGAAACAGCTCCCCCTCAGCCGAGAAGGCAGAGAAAAGCAGGGCTATAACCGGTAAACCCAGCAGCAGGGCGATGGCCCAGCTGCCGGTCATCCATCCAAAATTTTTCATGAGACCACAGATGTTGATGGGGCCGTTGGCCCCATCTGATTACAAATCGAACTTCACTTCATCCAGCAACTGCAAGGCGTCCTTGCGGTGCTTGGCGTAATCGCTGACCGGTAGTGCGTCAGACTTGAAACTGCCCCAGGACTTGACCATGGCGGAAGGCTCGACCCCGGCCTTGACCGGATACTCGGCGTTCACGTCCGCATACATGTGCTGGGCGGTGTCACCAGCCAGAAACTCCATCAGCTTCTGGGCCTCGACCTTGTTCTTGGCATACTTGGTCATGGCCACGCCGCTCACGTTGACGTGGGCACCGCGGTCAGCCTGATTCGGGAAGTTGATATAAACCGCATCCGCCCAGGACTTCTGCGCCGGATCTTTCAACATGGCGCCCAGATAGTAACTGTTGCCGAGCGACACGTCACAGATACCATCCTTGATCGCCTTGACCTGATCCCGGTCGTTGCCCTGCGGTTTGCGCGCCAGGTTGGCCTTGACCCCTTCCAGCCAGGTTTTGGTCTCGGCCATGCCGTGATGGGCGATCATCGAGGAGACCAGCGCCACATTGTACTCATGCTTGCCGCTGCGGGTGCAGATTTTCCCTTTGAATTCCGGCTTGGCCAGATCTTCGTAGCTGATGGTGTCGAGCTTGCCGAGACGATCCTTGCTGGAGTAGATGGCGCGCACCCGGGTGGTCAGCGCAAACCAGCGATTCTCCGGATCACGATAGATGGCGGGGATGTTCTCCTGCAGGATCTTGCTATCCACCGGCTGCACCAGCCCCTTGTCCACCAGATCGGTCAGACGGCTGATATCGACGGTCAGCATCAGGTCGGCCGGAGAGAGCTTGCCTTCCCGCTCCAGACGCTCGTTCAACCCCTCTTTGGCGAACACCACGTTCACCTTGATGCCAGATTCCTTCTCGAACTGCTGGATGATGGGCTTGATCAGCTCATCCTGGCGGTTGGAGTAGACATTCACTTCCCCGGCCGCCAATGCCGACTGAGCTGCCAACGCAGAGAAAGCCAGTGCCAACATCTTCATTTTCATCATCCATTCCTTGATTAGCCATACAGAGTGATAACGATTTCCGTTTGCATTCTGCATACATCTTATAAGCGGATCAAGAAAGCTCGCCGTCGCCACATCACATATTTAATCGCCCACAAATGAAAAGGGCCGGATGGAATCCCATTCGGCCTCTTCAGAGCAAAACGTTATGTTGATCAGGCTTCAATAAGCGCTCACTCCATCGGGATTCCCCGAGATCGGGAGGTCAACAGATCTGTACGTCACGGATGCGGTTCATCACAGCGCCTCGTCGTCACTTTCGCCGGTGCGGATGCGCACCGCTTGCAGCAAGTCGTAGACAAAAATCTTGCCGTCGCCGATCTTGCCGGTATAGGCCGCCTTGCAGATCGCCTCGATCACCCCTTCCACGTTATCATCGGCGGTAGCAATCTCCAGCTTCACCTTGGGCAGGAAGTCGACCTGATACTCGGCTCCCCGGTATAATTCGGTGTGTCCCTTCTGGCGGCCAAATCCCTTGACCTCGGACACGGTCAGCCCTTCCACCCCCAGGTTGGCAATAGCCTCGCGGACATCGTCCAACTTGAACGGTTTGATAATCGCACTAATCAGCTTCATCTGGTTGCTCCCAATCCATGGTGTGTCATGAATCGGGTTTCAATTCTTATGCCAAGTATTTTTATTGTTTTATTTCATATAGATAGAGTTTAATGCCCGCGCCATTCGCCAGGCACATCCCCATAACCGGCCAGCACGCCCCATAATGAGGCACCATGCTGCAGCGGTCAGCGGGTATGCACCAAACAAGAGCAAAACAGCATGTTAGTTATCTCAAACAGCGTCACGATTCCCTGGCATGAGCTCCAATTTCAGACCATGCGGGCACAGGGCAACGGTGGACAGCACGTCAACAAGACCGACTCCGCCGTCTGGCTGCGCTTCGATTACCGCAACTCTCCCAGCCTGACGCCCCTCTACAAGGAGGGTCTCGACAAGCTGAGCGACAGCCGGGTACACGATGGCTTTATCCTGATCCGGGTCGAGAGCCATCGCAGCCAGGACATGAACCGCAAGGAGGCGATGAACCGTCTGGTGGAGTTGCTGAAGAAAGCAGCCTGGCGCCCCAAGGCCCGCCATGCCACCAAGCCGACCCGCAGCTCCCAACGCAAGCGGGTCGATGCCAAAAAGCGCAAGGGGGATATCAAATCCGCCCGCGGCAAACCGGTTCTGGACTGAGCCAACCCCCAGCCCCCAAAGGATGTCAGCCGATGAGATACAGTTTTTGCGACAGCGCCCGCGGCCCCCTGCTCATTGCCATCAATCAGGATGGTCTGCGCTATGTGGAGTTCGTGCGGGGGGAGCAGCCGGTAACTCCGACCGATGAGTGGCAGCGTGATGACCTGGCTCTTGCTCCTTTCGTCGAGCAGTTCACCGCCTATTTTGCCGGAAAATTGCAGCAGTTCGATCTGCCCATGGCAGCGAAGGGCACCCCGTTCCAGCAAACGGTGTGGAACGCTTTGTGTGATATCCCCTATGGCGAGACCGTGAGCTATCTCGAGATTGCCCAGGCTATCGGCAATCCCAAGGCGGTGCGGGCGGTAGGCGCTGCCAATGGCCGCAATCCGCTGAGCATCATAGTGCCCTGCCATCGGGTGATCGGACGCAGCGGCGAGCTGACCGGCTATGCTGGCGGCATTCCCATCAAGCGCTGGTTGCTCGCTCTGGAACAGACAGGGACAACATTCGAGCTGGCCCCATGAGACAATGAGCGTCCCCGGAGAGGAACGGGACAATATCGCGACCAGAATGAAAAGGCTTTCAATCAGTGGCCACGCCTTGCTGACAAGATGAACAGAAGATGAAGAATCGCCTCAGAACTACTTCAGATTGAGCTTGGCATTATGGCTCCATACTTGAATGGCACGGCTCATTCGCTGATTCAAGTAGCACCCATGTGACGCTTCCAATCTGTCTTTTTCCCCGCGCCTCCTCTGAGGCGCTTTTTTTGTGGCAACTGTCCCGTCCTGAATATGGTTTACACCTTTCCCCCCAATAAATGGAGAACCCGATGGGACAAGGTGTGAAACGGACA
>NZ_JAAKMI010000013.1:0-134643 GCF_049170315.1 Aeromonas sp. 604443 | reverse complement strand
GCTATGTAGCTCAGTTGGTTAGAGCATCGCACTCATAATGCGGGGGTCACAGGTTCGAATCCCGTCATAGCCACCATTAATATTGCGGAAGTGGCGAAATTGGTAGACGCACCAGATTTAGGTTCTGGCGCCCTAGGCGTGAGAGTTCGAGTCTCTCCTTCCGCACCATTAATAGCAGTACCAAACAGACCAGCTCACGCTGGTTTTTTTGTATCTGAAATTTGCCTCTCCCCAGTTTTTCTCTCGCTCCTCTATTAACCCGGCTCCACGTTAATTCCCGTCCACATCACTCTTCACTGATTCCGATCACGCCTTGCCACTCTTGTCTCTCGGCCACAAAAAAGCGGCCCGCAGGCCGCTGGTGCACACATTCATCATCCCGGTTATCAGAACGGGAAGAACCAGGGGATCGCTACCACGCTGACCGCCATCACCAACAGGGTGAATGGCACCCCGATACGGATAAAATCGGCAAACTTGTAGTTGCCCGGCCCCAGCACCAGGGTATTCACCGGTGACGAGACCGGCGTCATAAAGGCAGCCGAGGCGGCGATGGCAATGGTCATGGCAAACGGATAGGGCGATACCCCCATCTGCTGGGCCGTGCCCAGCGCAATGGGCGCCATCAGCACTGCGGTGGCGGTGTTGGAGATAAAGAGCCCGATCACCGCGCAGAGGGCAAACAGGCTGGCCAGCATGACCCGCGGCCCCATCTCCCCTACCGCATTGATCAGACCACCGACGATCAGATCCACCCCGCCGGTTTTTTGCAGCGCCAGCGCAAAGGGGAGCATACCGACGATGAGGATCAGGGTCGGCCAGTGGATCGACTTGTAGGCACTCTCCATATCGATGCAGCGAAACTTGCCCATCAGCAGACAGGCGATCAGTGCGGCAATCACGTTGGGCACAGGATCGGTCACCATCAGCAGGATCATCACTCCAAGACAAAAGAGGGCATGGATCGCCTGGCTGCGGGCGGGAGCCATCTCGTCCACTTCAGCGGGCAACCCCATCAGCAGAAAGTCGCGACTATGGGTCTGCAACTGTCTGATATGGCTCCAATTCCCTACCACCAGCAGGGTGTCCCCCATCTGCAACGGCTCGTCCACCAGCTTGCCTGCCAGTGCCTCACCGTCGCGGCGCAGCCCCACCACGCTCAGACCATAACTGGAGCGGAAGGTCACCTCACGCACGCTTTTACCCAGCAGCTTGGATTCGGGGATCAGCGACACCTCGGCCATCCCCACCTCCCGCGCCTGATCGGAGAAATACTCCCCGCGCAGGATCATGGGTTCGAGCCGTGCCTCGCTGCAAAACGCCCGCACATCCACCTCGGGATCTGACATGTCGATCAGCAGAACATCCTTCGCCTGAAATTCACTGATCCCCGACACCGGCACCATCACCCGGCGAAACTTGCGCCAACGCTCCACCCCGATGACGTGGGCACCATAACGGGCGCGTAGTTGCAGCTCGTCCAGGGTGTGACCAATCAGCGGGGAGTCAGGCCGCAGCGCCAGACGACGGGCCCTACCGGCCAATTGGTAGTCTCGGATGAGATCGCGCAGGGTGCGGCGCCCGGTCGGCTTGCCCTTGCCCTCTTCCCCTTCGCCCACCAAGGAGCCGCGCACCAGCAGCATGTAGAGGATGCCCAGCCCCAGGATCAGCACGCCCATGGGGGTGAAATCGAAAAACCCGAAACCATGTATGCCGTGGCGCATCAGCTCGCTGTTGACCACCATGTTGGGGGGTGTGGCCACCAGCGTCATCATGCCGCTGATCAGCCCGGCAAAACCGAGGGGCATCATCAGGCGACCGGCCGGGATCCCCATCCGGTTCGCCACGCTCAGCACCACCGGGATAAAGATGGCCACCACTCCGGTGCTGCTCATGACAGCCCCCAGACTCGCCACCGCCACCATCAGCAGCACCAGCAGCTTGGTCTCGCTGCTACCCGCCACCTTCACCAATGCATCCCCCACCTGATAGGCGATGCCGGTGCGAACCAGCCCCTCCCCCACCACAAACAGGGCGGCAATCAGAATGACGTTGGGATCGCTAAAGCCCGCCAGCGCCTCCGACAGGGTGAGGGTGCCGCTCAGCACAAACAAGATGACCACGCCCAGGGCGACCACGTCCATGCGCACCTTGTTGGTCATAAAGAGATAGATGGCGCCAGCCAGCAGACAGAGCACCCAGACAAGCTCGGAATTCAATGCAACCTCCTTTTATCACGTGATTCTCCTCCCGGAGAGTGGACTCTATCAGACCACAGCCATGGCGCTATCATCTTGCTACATATCAATAAAGTCCGGCCAGCGGGGGCACCATAACCCATCACTGCTGGAATAACCGGGCAGCAGCAGTGATTTCTTTGATATGGGCCAAGTACGGGGCGGACAAAAGTCCTGCCCCTCCTCCCCCTCACCCCTTAGAATGGCGCCCTCGCATACTAACCCTCATGCCCAAGGATCAGAAAATGAGCATATTCGAGCTGTTCAGCATCAATAACACGCTAGTGACCATCCTGCTGGGTGGCGGCTATGCCATGTCATGGATTGAAGCCATCGGCACCCTGTTTGGTCTGGCCTGTATCTGGTTCGCCAGTCAGGAGAAGACCATCAACTACCTGTTTGGCCTGATCAACGTCAGCCTGTTTGCCATCATCTTCTTCCAGATCCAGCTCTACGGACTCTTGATGCTGCAGCTGTTCTTCTTCTGCGCCAACGTCTACGGCTGGTACGCCTGGACCCGCCCGGTCAACGATCAGGGGGATACCCTGCAGATCCGCTGGCTCAGCAAATCCAAACTGATGGTGACCGCCGCCGTGAGCGTGCTGGCCATCGCTCTGCTGACACGCTATATCGACCCGGTCTTCGCCACCCTGGCGCGCACCTCGGTCGCTTTGCTCAACCTGTTTGGTGCCGGACTTGCCACTCCCGAGCCCTCCCCTGATGCCTTCCCGTTCTGGGATGCCACCATGACGGTGCTCTCGGTGGTCGCGCAGATCCTGATGACCCGCAAATACGTGGAGAACTGGATCCTCTGGGTCGTCATCAACATCATCAGCATCGGTGTCTATGCCGCGCAGGGCGTCTATGCCATGTCGCTCGAATACCTGATCCTGCTGTTTATCGCCGCCAACGGCACCCGCCTCTGGGTGATTGCCGCCAAGCGCCAGCCACAAGGTCTGTAAGCCATGAGTCTGTTACCCCATCTGCAGTGCCGCCCCGACCAGATTGCCGAGCGGGTGGTACTGTGCGGCGACCCGGCCCGGGTCGATCGCATCGCCAGCCAGCTCGAGCAGTGTGAAGTGCTGGGGCAAAACCGGGAGTTTCGCCTCATCAACGGCCGCTATCAGGGGCTGCCCATCACGGTTTGCAGCACCGGCATCGGCGGTGCCTCGGCCATCATAGCGCTGGAGGAGCTGGTGCAGGCGGGGGCCCGCTCGCTTATTCGGGTCGGCTCCGCCGGTGCCCTGCAGCACGACATCGGGCTCGGCGACCTTATCGTGGTAGAAGGCGCTGTGCGCAATGAGGGGGCCTCGCAGGCCTATCTGCCCGCCGAGTACCCCGCCTGCGCCGATATCTGGCTGCAGGCCGCCCTGCTCAATCAGGTGGCGGCCTGTGGCCAACCTCATTGGCACGGGCTGGTGCGCTCCCACGACAGCTTCTATCGAGATGATGAGCAGGAGGTGTGCCGCTACTGGCATGCCCGTGGTGTGCTCGGCGCTGACATGGAGACCGCCTCCCTGTTGACCGTGGGTCGCCTGCGCAAGGTGCGGGTCGCCGCCGTGCTCTGCAACGTGGTGCTGTTCGAGCAGGATGTGCAGCAAGGGGTAGCGGATTACGCCAGCGCCGAACAGGCGATGATGGCCGGTGAGCAGCACGCCATCGCGGCTGCCCTCAACGCGTTGGTGCAATAAAGCGCAAACCGTTAACTGCGGCACATCCGCTACCGTGCGGGCTGGTATCCGGCCCGCACTCTTGCTAGCCTCATGGCCCTCGTCATCCGGTGCGACAGGCAAGTCATGCAGCAACAGCCCTACCCCCTCGGCCGTTTTCACGCCGAACTCCAGCAGCTTGAACCCCGCTTTGCCGCGGCGCTCGACGCCTGCACCCTGTTTCTGCGCCGTTACCTGCCGGGCGAATTGATCATGCGGCAGGGGGAGCAGAGCGAGCAGCTCTATCTGGTCGAACATGGCCGGGTCTCCCTCAACAGCACGGTACACTCTGGCCGCCGCTTCCAGCTTGGCGAAATTGAGTGTCACAGCCAGATCTTCGGCGAAATGGAGTTCTTCAGCGCCACCCCGGTGCAGTGGAACGTGGTGGCCGAGACCGAGCTGGATGCCCGGGTCATCTGCGCCCACAAGCTGGCCCTGCGGCTGCTGGCCGAACCCGAGCTGACCCTGTTCTTTGCCGCCGCGCTTGCCAGCGACTATCTCGATACCCTGGAGATCACCACCAGCCGACTGCTCCACCCCATCGCCTACAACATCGCCTATGAGCTATGGCGTGAGCGCCAGCGCACTCCGATGCTGGGATCGCGCAAGCGGGCCCACGAGGCAGCACGCTTCGGCACCACCGAGCGGGTCTACCGCCGCGCCCTCAAGGAGCTGGTCGAGCAGGGCATAGTTGCCGACGGCAGTGACGGCCCCGTCATCGCCGATCTGGCCAGGCTGCGTGCCTATCTCGATCTTTGATTTCCATTCACCTCATTTCGATTAACCCTGTCAGGAGAGAGCCATGTCTACCCATCCCGAATTCACCTTCTTCAGCCGCTTCGTCGCCGATATTCAGGCGGGCCACAAAACCATCACCATTCGCGACGAGAGCGAAGCCAACTGGCAGCCTGGCCAGCGGTTGGCGCTGTTTACCAACCCGGAGCACCAGCCCTTTGGCACCATAGAGGTGCTCTCGGTCAAGGCGGTAGCCTTCGATGAACTGAACGACGAGCACGCCCGTCAGGAGAACATGACACTCCCCGAGCTCAAACAGGTGATCCGCGAGATCTACCCCGATCTACCGCCGCTCTATGTGATTGAATTCGTGCTGATTGAAGCCTGATTTTGTGAGCTGCCTCAGCTAACGCCGGTTGCGCTCTTTGGCTAAAAGCGCAAAATAACTGTTTTTATATACAGTTATTGGTGCGTTATGGATACACAACTTGAACCGGCCATTGCGGCCATGGTGACAGAGTTCATTGCCGCAGGCCGCCCCAAGGCGAGCAGCCTGAGCTGGCAGGAGCGGCGTGAAGGCTATCTTGCTTCAGCCATATTGGGTGGTGAACGGGAGGAGGTTGGCGCTGTCGAAGAGTGGCAACATGGCCATTATTCCGTTCGCCTCTATCAACCAGCACCAACCTCAAGTGCAAGCCGTCCGGCACTGATCTACTTTCATGGCGGCTGTTTTGTCAGCGGCGAGTTCGACACCCACGACCGCCAGATGCGGATGCTGTGCAATCGCGCCGAGGCACTGGTGTTTGCGGTACATACCCGCCTTGCCCCTGAACACACCTATCCTGCAGCACATGACGATGCACTGGCAGCCACGCTCGCCATCATGGCCGATGTGGAGAAATGGCATGGGGATCCGGCAAGGATTGCCCTTGCGGGCGACAGTGCCGGCGGCCACCTCGCCCTGATCACCACCTTGCGACTCAAGGAGCAAGGCGCCCCCTTGCCTGCAGCCCAACTGCTCATCTATCCGATGCTCGATGCTGCGAGCGACAGTGACAGCTATCGGCATCTAGGGGATGACTACCTCATCACCCGCGACATGCTGTTAAGCGGTTTTCACGCCTATCTGGGTGAACTGCCCGCCACTCATCCCGAAGCCAGCCCGCTCCACCATCCTGCCCTGTCAGGATTGCCGCCGACCCATATCGTAACGGCGGAATATGATCCGCTGCGCGATGAAGGGGAAGCCCTCTATCGCAAACTGCTGCAAGCCGGAGTCACAGCTACCTGTCAGCGGCAACTGGGTGTTATACACGGCTTCTTCCAGTTGGCAGGTGTGAGCCAGGCAGCCCGTCAGACAATTGAGCAGATCGCGATGCTTATCAGGCACCTCTGATTTGGCCTTTGCCGAGCGATGTGTTAATAGTGTCCTCTTTTGAATCAGGGAGGTGACCCGAGTGTTTGAGATAGCGAGCCTGAGAGAAGGGATGATGCACGGGGTCGAGCTGTTCCAGCTGCTGCTGGAGATCATCTCCATCGCCTGTGTGGTAATAGGGCTTGGCAAGACCCTTTGGCTGGCGGCACGGATGGAGGATCACGAACCGGGCTTTCCGCGCATTCGCCTCTGTTTCGGCAGTTGGCTCATTCTGGCGCTGGAGTTCCAGCTCGCCGCCGATATCCTGGCCACCACGGTCGCACCGAGCAAGGAGGAGCTGATCCGCCTCGCCATCATCGCGGTGATCCGCACCTTCCTGAACTACTTCCTCGGCAAGGAGCTTGAGGCACAAGCGGAACACCAGCAGGAGCAGCGCAGCGAGCAGACCAAGGCTGCTCAATAACCAGTATTCCTGCATAGCATCATCGCTGAGTGCCGTGCCATCCCGACCACAGCCGTGGCCTGGGATGGCACCTTTGTGACCCTTCCCGCACTTTTGGCAATCAGCCAACAATGGAACCCTTTTCAAGGTTTCCCCTGCCCTGTCGAGTAGCAGCTCATCTGCGTAAGATAGAAAATCTCCTCCCCAACCGGCCACGCTGATGAACCCGCAACCCCTCCACACGCCCGATATAGACCTCGATAGCTGCGTCATCTACCAGATCTACCCCATGAGCTTTCAGGACAGCGATGGCGACGGACTGGGCGACATCAACGGCATCCGTCAGCGCCTCGACTATCTGGCCACCCTCGGGGTCGATATGCTCTGGCTCACCCCCATCTATCGCTCCCCCAAACGGGACAACGGCTACGATGTGGCGGACTACCGTGCCATCGACCCCGCCTTCGGCACCCTGACCGAGATGGAGCTGCTGATAGCCGAAGCGGCCGCTCACGGCATCGGCATCATGATGGATATCGTCGCCAACCACACCTCCACCGAGCACGAGTGGTTTATGAAGGCACTGGCCGGGGATCCCCGTTATCAGAGTTATTACGTGTTTCGCGACCAGGCCTTCGTTGACGCTCACCCCATTACCTCGATTTTTGGCGGCAGCGGCTGGCAGTACGTGCCGGAGCTTGATCGCTACTACCTGCACAACTTCGATCCCAGTCAAGCCGATCTGGACTGGGACAACCCGGCGGTGCGCGCCGAAATGGCGGCGGTGATCAACTTCTGGCTGGGCAAAGGGATCAAGGGATTTCGCTTCGATGTGATCGATATGGTGAGCAAGGAGTGGGACCAGCTTGCCATGAGCAATGGCCCGCGCCTGCACGACTATATCCGCGAGCTCAATGCCGCCAGCTTCGGCGGCAAGGGGATCATCACGGTGGGGGAGACCTGGGGAGCCGATCTCGCCCATATGCAGAACTATTCGAACCACGATGGCAGCGAGTTCAGCATGGTGTTCAACTTCGAGCATCTGGGGCTGGGCAGTGACAAGTGGTCATCCCGCTTTGATCCCCTCGCCTTCAAGCGAGCCATGACCCGCCACCAGCAAGGGCTACACGGGCGTGGCTGGAACAGCCTGTTTCTCGGCAACCACGACCTGCCTCGCGCCGTCTCCCGCTTTGGCGATGACAGGCCAGAGTGGCGGGAAACCAGCGCCAGGCTGTGGGCCATGGTGCTGCACATGATGCAGGGCACTCCCTTCATCTATCAGGGGGAGGAGCTGGCCATGACCAACCGTCACTGGCAGCCGGACGAGCTACGCGATGTGGAGGCAATCAACTACCGCGCCAGCCAGTCAGGGCTGGATCCTGCCGAGCTGAGTCGGCGGCTCGATGCCATCGGCCGCGACAACGCCCGCACCCCGATGCAGTGGGACGCTGGCCTCCACGCCGGTTTCAGCACGGCCACCCCCTGGATCGCCCTCAATGCAAACCACGTCGAGATAAATGCTGACGAGCAGCTGGCCCGCCCCGACTCACCGTTTCACTGCTATCGCCAGCTTATCGCCCTGCGCAAGGCTCACCCGGTCATTCGCCACGGCAATTTCGAGCTGCTGGATGGGGATGATCCCGAGCGTATCAGCTATCGCCGCCACTGGCAGGATCCGGCCAGCGGAGAGCAGCACACCCTGCTGCTGCTCGCCAATCTCACGGCCAATCCCTTGCCGATGCCCCACTTCGACAAGGTGACAGACAAGATGCGGTTGCTGCTGGCCAATTACCCTGGCGAACCACTGCCACTCTTCGCCCCTTATCAGTGCGCCATCTGGCTGCAAGTGGATCAGGGTTAACCCCGTGTTGACGGGCCATGTCAATGGCCCGTCAGCCACCTCCCGTTGGCTGTTAGCAGAAAATCATGCCCCCACGCTGTGGGATTAAATTAACCACTATTACTGACTTATTAATTGATTATTTATCCCGTTTGATACGCTCTCATTGCCCCTTTTACTATGCCTGCGACCTATCCATTGCCGATGCAACTATCGGCTTTCAAACTGGCATAGCAAAGTGGAAAACAGATGATCACCACAGACGGGAATAACGCAGTCGCCTCGGTGGCGTACCGCACCAGCGAAGTCATCGCCATCTACCCCATCACCCCCAGCTCGGCCATGGCTGAGCAGTCGTCAGCCTGGTCGAGCGAGCGAGGCAAGAACCTGTGGGGGGATGTGCCCCGGGTTGTCGAGATGCAGTCGGAAGGGGGCGCCATTGCCGCCGTCCACGGCGCCCTGCAGACCGGCGCGCTGGCGACCTCGTTTACCTCGTCGCAGGGTTTGCTGCTGATGATCCCCAACCTCTACAAGCTGGCGGGTCAGCTCATCCCCTTCGTGCTGCATGTGGCGGCACGCACCGTGGCGACCCACGCGCTATCGATCTTTGGCGATCACTCGGACGTGATGGCGGTGCGCCAGACCGGCTGTGCCATGCTCTGTGCCAGCAATGTGCAGGAGGCGCAGGATTTTGCCCTGATCTCCCAGATAGCGAGCCTCAACAGCCGCCTCCCCTTTATCCACTTCTTCGACGGCTTTCGTACCTCTCACGAGATCGCCAAGATAGCGCCGCTCGCTGACGACACCCTGCGTGCCCTGCTGCCCGCTGATGCCATCCGCGCCCATCGTGACCGGGCGCTCACCCCCGACAAACCGGTCATTCGCGGCACCGCCGCCAACCCGGACACCTACTTCCAGTGCCGGGAGGCGAGCAATCCCTGGTATGACGCCGCCTATGGCCATGTGAGCGAAGCGATGCAGGCCTTTGGCGAGCAGACCGACCGCCACTACCGGCCGTTTGAATATGTCGGCCACCCGCAGGCGGAGCGGATTGTGGTGCTGATGGGCTCGGCCATCGGCACCTGCGAGGAGGTGATCGAGCGCCTGCTGGCCCAAGGGGAGAAGGTTGGGCTGGTGAAGGTGCGGCTGTTCCGTCCCTTCTCGGCCGAGCATCTGCTGGCCGCTATTCCCGAGAGTGCACGCTCCATCGCCGTGCTGGATCGCACCAAGGAGCCGGGCGGACAGGCCGAGCCCCTCTATCTCGACGTGATGACGGCGCTGGCCGAAGCGGTCAGCCGGGGCGAGCGGGCAAGCCTGCCGCGGGTCATCGGCGGTCGCTACGGCCTCTCCTCCAAAGAGTTCGGCCCCGCCTGCGCGCTGGCGGTGTTTGCCGAACTGGCACAGGAGAACCCGCGCCCGCGCTTTACCGTCGGCATCTTCGATGACATCACAGGTCTCTCGCTACCGCTAAACGCGCTGGACACCTCAAGCCCCATTCACAGCCAGCAACACAAGCTGGAGGCGCTCTTCTACGGCCTTGGCAGCGATGGCACCGTCTCGGCGGCCAAGAACAGCATCAAGATCCTCGGCAACCACACCGAGCTCTATCCGCAGGGCTATTTCGTCTACGACTCGAAAAAGGCGGGGGGTCTCACCGTCTCTCACCTGCGGGTGGGCGAGCGGCCGCTACAATCGGCCTATCTGGTGGAAGAGGCGGACTTTATCGGCTGCCATCAGTGGCAGTTTGTCGACAAGTACCGGATGGCGGAACGCTTGAAAGCGGGCGGCATCTTCCTGCTCAACACCCCCTACAGCGAAGCGGATATCTGGCAGCGCCTCCCCAGCGAGGTACAGCATGCCCTGCGCGAGAAAGAGGCGCACTTCTACATCATCAACGCCGCCAAAATTGCCCGCGACTGCCAGCTCGGCAACCGCATCAATACCGTGATGCAGATGGCCTTCTTTCAGCTCAGCGCCATCATTCCCCCCGCAGAGGCGACCAGCCTGCTGAAGCAGGCCATCGCCACCAGCTATGGCAGCAAGGGGCAGACACTGGTCGAGCGCAACTGGATGGCACTGGAGGCAACCTGCGCCGCCCTGACCCGGGTGCCGCTGGGTGAGCTGGATCCCGCCAGCCGCCCCCGTCCGCCGGTGGTTTCGGCCAAGGCCCCCGACTTTGTCCAGACCGTCACCGCAGCCATGCTGGCTGGGCTGGGTGACAGCCTGCCAGTCTCCGCCTTCCCGCCGGATGGCACCTGGCCAGTCGGTACCACCCGCTGGGAGAAGCGCAATATCGCCAAGGAGATCCCCATCTGGGAGGCGGAGCTCTGTACCCAGTGCAACTACTGCGTCGCCGCCTGTCCCCACTCGGCCATTCGCGCCAAGGTGGTGGAACCGGATGCGCTGGCCGCAGCTCCCGCCACTCTCGACGCGCTGGATGTGAAATCCCGTGACATGCGCGGCCAGCAGTACGTGCTGCAGGTGTCGCCGGAGGATTGCACCGGCTGCAACCTCTGCGTCGAGGTGTGCCCGGCCAAGGATCGCAACAACCCGGATCGCAAGGCGATCAATATGGCTTCACGGCTCGCTCACCTCGACGAGCAGAAGGCCAACTACGACTTCTTCCTCGACCTGCCTGAGCGCAGCGCCGAACAGCTGGAGCGCATCGACATCCGCACCTCCCAGCTCATCTCGCCGCTGTTTGAATACTCGGGCGCCTGCTCCGGCTGTGGCGAGACCCCCTACATCAAGCTGCTGACCCAGCTCTATGGCGATCGGCTGCTGATTGCCAACGCCACCGGTTGCTCGTCCATTTATGGCGGCAACCTGCCTACCCCCCCTTACACCACCAACGCCGACGGGCGCGGCCCAGCCTGGGCCAACTCGCTGTTTGAAGACAACGCCGAGTTCGGACTGGGCTTCCGCCTCACCGTCGATCAGCACAGGGAGCGGGTGCGCCGTCTGCTGGCGAGCCTGGGCGACACCATACCGGCAGCGCTGCGCGAGGCGCTCGGCGATGCCACCCTGCCGGTTTCCGAGCAGCGGGCCCATATCCAGCAGTTGCGAGCGCTGCTGCAGGAGAGCCAGACCCCGGCAGCCCAAGAGCTGGCTCGCGATGCGGACTATCTGGTGGAAAAATCGGTCTGGCTCATCGGCGGCGATGGCTGGGCCTACGACATCGGCTTTGGCGGGCTCGATCATGTGCTGAGTCTGGGGGAGAACATCAATGTGCTGGTGCTAGATACCCAGTGCTACTCCAACACCGGCGGCCAGCAGTCGAAGGCGACGCCACTCGGTGCCATTACCAAGTTTGGCGAGCAGGGCAAGCGCAAGGGGCGCAAGGATCTCGGGGCCAGCGTGATGATGTATGGTCACGTCTATGTGGCGCAGATCTCCCTCGGTGCCCAGATGAACCAGACCGTGAAGGCGATTCAGGAGGCGGAAGCCTACCCGGGGCCGTCGCTCATCATCGCCTACAGCCCCTGCGAGGAGCATGGCTACGACATGGCCGAGAGCCACGAGCAGATGAAACAGCTGACTGCCACCGGTTTCTGGCCTCTCTACCGCTTCGATCCGCGCCGCGCTGACGAGGGCAAGTTGCCGCTGGCACTCGACTCGCGGGCACCCAATGCCTCGCTGGCCGAGACCTTGCGCCATGAGCCCCGCTTCCAGCGGCTGGAGCGCCAGCTGCCGGAGGTGGCCAGCCAGCTCTATCAAGAGGCAGAGCAGGAGGCCAATCGCCGCTTCGCCTGGCTGAGCCAGCTGGCGGGCAAGGAGAGTCCGGCGCAGGAGTAACCTGAGAATGGCTTGATGGCAACAGCCACTCTATTCGCCAAATAACAATCAGGGCTCCCCGCGGGGAGCCCTGATGCTAGCTATGGTGAGCCTATGTCGGCGCAGGTCAAATCAGGCGCTGATAGATGCCAGCTCGTGGCGCTTCAACGCCAGCAAGGTGATGAGCAGCGCCAGTGTGGCGATCAATGCCATGCCGATATAGGTTGCGCTGAAGCCCGGGGCCAGCAGACCGGGGGCGAGTCGGCTCAGATCGCCATCGCTGCCGGCTGGCAAGCGCAAGTGGAACAGCATGGAGCAGATAGCCACGCCAACGGCACCGCCTAGCTCCCGCCCGAAGTTGAACAGCGACATACCGATGCCGCGATCCTGCCGTGGCAGGGCATTTTGCACCACCACCGAGAGGGCGGGCAGCACCAGACCCAGACCAATACCGGCAAACCCGAGGGCCAGCTTGACCCAGGCATCGAAGTGGATCTGCCAGAGCGCCACCGCGGCCAGCGCAAACCCGACCGCAACAAAGCTCTTGTAGTGACCGGTACGGCCAATCAGCTTGCCGCCGACAAAGGCCCCGGCGGTGATGCAGATCATGAAGATCACCATGCTCATCCCGCTCTCGCTGGCGCTCAACCCCTTCTGCCACTGCATCTGCAACGGCAGATAGACCAGCACGGCAAACATCAGCAACTGGGAGAGCATCACCAGCAGCACGCTCACCAGATAGCCGGGCAGCCGCGCCAGATGGGCGGGCAATATGGGGTCGTGGGCACGCCGCTCAATCAGAATCAGCAGCAGCAACGCGACGCCCAGCGCCGCCGAGAGCCAGACTGCAGGCAGCGCCGCTTCCGGCGAGAGCAGCAACAGGGTGAGCGTGGTGACGGTAATCAGCAGACCCGCCCCCTTCCAGTCGAAGCGACTGTGGCGACGCACGTTGAGTTGCTTGAGGTTGCGGTTGATGAGAAAGACTGCCAGCGCCCCGAGCGGCAGATTGATCCAGAAGATCCAGCGCCAGCTGAGCTGCTCGGTGAAATAACCGCCGAGCAAGGGGCCAGCGATGCTGGAGACCGCATAGACCGCCGAGATGTAGCCCTGATACTTGCCCACCTCCCGCGGTGGAATGGTGTCGGCAATCACGGTAAACGCGAGAGCAATCAGGCCGCCGCCCCCCAGCCCTTGCAGCACCCGCGCTGCCAGCAAGGTCGGCAGATCCTGGGAAAGAGCACAGGCCACCGAGCCCGCCAGAAACAGGCCGATGCCGATATTGAGCATCCGCACCCGACCAAAGAGATCGCTCAGCTTGCCGTAGAGAGGCAGCACAGCGGTGGCCGCCAGCAGGTAGGCGGTGACCACCCAGGTGAGGGCGGCACCGGCATGCAGCTCGGCGCCAATCATGGGCAGCGGGGTGGTGACTATGCTCTTTTCCAGTGAACCGAGCGCGATCACCAGCGCCACGCTAGAGAAAATGGTTTTGGGGGATATTTTCGAGGTCATAAGCGGACTCGCTGATCTGATATGCCAAAGTATCCGGCAATGAACGGATTATTGTCTCACAAATCAGCAAGAGATAGAAAAAACGGCGGCCACAATCTGCCCAACCATGAGGCCGATCCCACAAAACGCCGACCGTTTCTGCTAGCCTGCTCTATTTGATTCGAGGAGCCCCCATGAGCGAGCGTGAGCAGTACGGGTTTGATCACTACGATGCCCTGATTTTCGATATGGATGGCACTTTGGTAGATTCCATGCCCCTCCATCTGGATGCTTGGGAGCTCACCTGCGCCGAGTTCGGCATCCCCTTCGAGCGGGATCAGCTCTATCAGTACGGCGGCATTCCCACCCGCAAGATCATCGCCATGCTGGCCGAGCAGCAGGGGCTGACGGTGGATGTCGAGGCTTTTACCCGTCGCAAGATTGCCCTCTATATGGAACATATCGACAAGGTCAGCGTCTTTCCCAAGATGTGGGAGCTGGTCAGGCACTATCACGGCAAGGTGAAGATGGGGATTGGCACCGGCTCACCGCGCAATCAGGCAGACTCCATCCTCAAAAGCACCGGACTCGACGCCTATATCTCTGTGGTGGTCAGTGCCGATGATGTCACCAACCACAAACCGCACCCCGACACCTTTTTGCAGGTGGCCGAGCTGCTCGGCGCTAATCCGGCCAACTGTCTGGTGTTTGAAGATACCCGGATCGGGCTTGAGGCTGGCAAGGCGGCAGGGATGGATACTCTACTGGTAATGGAAGGCGAACTGCACCAGAGGTAGCTCGCAAGCGGACAGCGGCAACATGGCGCCACCTCGATGGTGCCATGATGCTGTTCAACTCGCGGATAAAGGGTTCTCCTGCAAACAGGAGACGAGCGTCGGCCCGGTGGCAACTGTCAAGGAGAGTGCATCGACCATGGCTTCCTCCTTCCATGCCTGATGCTGGCGCAGCAACGCCAGTGCTTCAACCGGCGTATCTGCAAAGATGGGGGCCGCCATGGCGGCAAATCCCTGCTCAACCAGTTGACGACGCTCATCGCTATAGCGCGGGGCATTGGCATCGAGATAGGTAAGCGCCTGGCCCAGCGTGAAAAAGTGATAGTTGGGCATCGAATGACCCTCAAAAATAAAGTGCCATTCTACTCCTTTCTGCTCCATTTCCAGCCTTAAACCCTTGTCCATCCGGTGATCTCGTTCACATTTTTGTTAACAATCCCGCAGACAACCATGCCACGGCAGCTGGCCTCGCCCGCGACCCTTTCATCCCTGGCAGGCTGTAGACTACAACCGGCGCAGAGAGCCCGATCCATAGCGCTGCGTCGAGCCAAGGTCATCCTCTTGTTTGATGCCTTGACCATGCCGCACCTGGTCAGCCGATATATTGCCAACCCTGGTCACCTCGATATGGGACCACTGGGCTGTGTCACGCATATTTCACCAGATATATAAAAAGATAAAAACGCTCCGAGTCTTGGCCAACCGTCAGCCTACCGATAATTAACAAGCATCCCCCATGCAAATATTTGAATTATATTCCAGCCACATCTTTAACTACTGTTACAGTAATCTCTGCTAGCATATTTTTGCGCGGCAAGATAGATGACTAAAAAAACATAAAGTACATATCTATGCACAATAAAATCGTTTGATGGCAGCTTGATGCATCGCATTAACCCTTTCTTTACACTCCTTCACTGCCAAGGTATCTGCCCCAACCCCCGCCCGGACTGGACTATTGTTCGATGCATGGCCATTGGCGGACAAACAGGTGACTATTCAGCATGAATTGAATAGCAATATGATTAAATTTGCGCCCATTGAGCCATCTCATAGAAATGCAATCAGCGGTTTGCAACCCCTGATAGCCACTCATAGAATCGCAGCGTCTGAAATATCTACCCTGTCCTCTTCTCCCTTATTCCTCTCAGTAATTGAGTGGATCACAAATAATAACCGGGGATGCCGCCGCTGGCGCAGTGGCCGAGGCGTACAACGAGATGGGGTAAACCTGTACCTGAATGAACAACAAATATTAAAAAGAGGCATATCTATGAGTGGCACCATCATCAAATCGGCAAGAAATACCCCCCATGCACCCCAGGATCTGGGCCCCTGCACCCAAACGGTGGCGTTTTCTCATTACAACAATATCTCCGCCCAGCTGCCGGTCGATCCCGCCACCGGCAAGATGGTGAGTGGCGATGTCACCGCGCAGGCCAGACAGTGCCTGAGCAACCTCAAGGCGATCATCGAGAGCATCGGCCATGTGATAGACGATATGGTCAAAGCGACCATCTTCCTGAAAGAGATGGCCGATCTGGAGGCGGTCAACACCGTCTATCGCGAATTCTTCCCGGGCTATCTGCCGACCCGCACCACCCTCGCCGTCGCCGCCCTGCCGCTGGGCGCACTGGTGCAGATCGATGCCATCATCTCCAACGGCGAAGGTACCTTCCCACAAGATCCTTGCCCGCTAGTGAAGCTCGCCCGCAATAGCGACAAGGCGCCGCACAATCCGCTCTCCACCCATACCGTGGCCTTCTCCCACTACAACAATATCGGCGCCCAGCTGCCGGTCGATGCAGCCTCTGGCCAGCTGGTTGCCGGTGGCATCAAGGAGCAGGCGGGCCAGTGCCTGCGCAATATCAAGGCGGTACTGGAGGGGATCGACGTGCCCTTCGACGATATCGTCAAGGTGACCGTCTATCTGACCAATCTGGCCGATCTGGATGCTGTCAACGAGGTCTACACCACCTTCTTCCCCGACTCCGCCATTGCCCGCGCCGTGGCCTATCTGCCCGCCCGCTCGGTGGTCAGTGCCGCCGCTCTGCCCATGGGGGCACAGGTGCAGATGGATGCGGTCATCTCCCACGGTGACGGCACCCCGCCGCAACTGGTGGAAGATCGTCACAATCTGGTGATCCGTGCCCGCAATACCGACAAGGCACCGCGCAGCCCCTTGCACACCCAGACCGTCGCCTTCTCCCACTACAACCATCTCTCTGCCCAACTGCCGATTGACCCCGCCACCGGCAAGATCCTGGCTGGCTGCATCAAGGAACAGACCGCCCAGTGCCTCAGCAATATCAAGGCGATTGTGGAGAGCATCGGCCATGTGATGGACGATATCGTCAAGGTCAATATCCAGCTCGCCAATATCGCGGATCTGGATGCGGTCAACGCCGTCTACACCAAATACTTCCCGGCCTACCTGCCGGCCCGCACCGTGATCGCGGTGCGCGAACTGCCCGCCGGTGCTCTGGTACAAATCGATGCAGTGATGTCCAACGCCGAAAGCACCCCGCCGCAGGCGTAAGGGTTGCAATAAATAAAAAGAGACCGGCTATATGCCGGTCTCTTTTTACATGTCAGACAAAGAGGTAGCCCCTCAGCCCTCGATATCGCGGTTCCTGATCGCCACTCTGACCGCCTCTGCCATGGTGGCCACCCCCAGCCGACGGCGGGCACTGCGCAGATGGTTCTCGACCGTGCGCACCGAGAGCTTCAGGGTGGTGGCGATGTCGGCATGGCGCCAACCCCGAGAGACCCACTCCAGCACTTCGCGCTCACGACCAGTGAGGCCGCGCTCGTGGCCCGCTACCGGCATCTCCATCAGGCGACGAGCTGCATGAAAAGCTGCCACCGCGATCAGCGCAAGGCCAACCCGAGCGGGAGCGCTGGCATCGATCTGATCACCGCCAAAACTCATCGCCCCCTCCAGTCCCAACGGCCCATAGACGGGTACCTGCAAGCCATGTCGGCCCGGCACTTCGGGCTGGCGAACGATACGGTACTGCTCACCAGAGGCGCCAACCGTTTTGCTCCAGAAGAAGGGCTGGTCTCGCTCCCTGATATGCATCGCCATCGGGCACTCGCGCATATAGGCATGCAGGTCGACCACCTCACCGCTCTCCAGCCACGCCCCCTCCAGCCAGTAGAGATGCTCGACCACCCCCTCCTCGCTGGCGCTGATGGAGAAAAGCGCAAAGCGGTGATACCCCAGCGGGGTGGCAAAGGCGCGCACCAGTTGCTGGATCTCCTCCAGCCGCTGGCACCCTTCCAGCGCCACCGCGACCTGCAATGCATTCGCTGGCGATGACGACAACCTCATCGCTTGGCAACCGCCTCCAGCAAGGTGGTGGCGGCCAGCTTGCCGAGGTTATTACCCGCCAGCGGGCTGTCACCGGTCAGCAGATTGCGATCCCGGCACACCTCTCCCGAGATGCCGTTGTTGACGATCTCGAAGCCAATCTCTTTGAGCTTCTCGCCAAACTTCCAGGTGAGGTGGCCCGGCATATAGCCAATTGCCGGGGTCTGGGCATCCAGCTCGTCGGGGAAGGCGCAGATCTTGTAGCCCGCGAAGGTCTCTGGATTGGCCACCGCCAGCAACGCAGCAGGCCCGTGACAGAGGGAGATGATGAAGCGATCGTTGGCCATCGCCCACTCCAGCAGCGCTTTCACCTCGGCACTCTGCGGCAACCCCATCAGGGCGCCGTGGCCGCCGGGAATAAAGACGCCGATATAGTCCGAGTCGGCGGCCAGCGCCTCTTTCAGCAGATCGGCCAGCTTGGCCGGTTGGCGGAACTGCGCCTGATATTTGGCATAGAGCCCCAACACCTCTTCATCTTCGCCGGGCATGGCCCACCACTCGAACTTGACCGGATTGCCGGAGAGGGTGGCCACGTCAAAGGCAAAGCCCGCCTTGTCGAGGTGATACATGGGCAGCAGGGTTTCGACCGGATGGTTGCCGGTGGAAAACAGGGTGCCGTTGTCGGTGGGCAGATAACGCTCATCGGCCCCGATCAGCAGGATCTTCCAGCGCCCCTCCCGATAGGGAGCGGGATAGTCGGCCCCGGCAAGGTCAGATTTGCGCGAGGTGAACTGGCTCAGGGAGTAGGGCGATGGGAAGAAGGCATTCTGCTCTGCCGGATCCGGGGTCGGTTGTTTATCGTCAACAAGCATATCGGTCATGGGTCAGGCTCCAGTAGTGGTGGACTCGGTCTCACAGTATTGACTGTCAGAGACCAAGTAAATGAGGGTTTTCCCTCAACCGCCATGACTATGGCAAGAGGTGTGACCGCGCTGCGACAAAACCTGAACAGAATCCCCGCCAGACTTAGGCCATCGCGGCAAATGCCCTGACGATGGCATCCATGACGGCCCTGACCCGCGCGGCATGCTGCACATCCTGATGGGTCACCAGCCACACATCGTAGGATTGCTGTAACTGCCGCTCGGGCCAGACCCGCACCAACCCGGCTTGCTCGGCGAGCGGAACCGCCACCTCGCCAAGCCCCAACCCCATCAACAGGGCCTGACGCAGCATCAGGCTGGTATTGACCCCCGCGGCGACCGTGGCCCCCTCGGCCGCCTCTTCGAGCATCATGGGCGAGCGCGCGCTCTGCCAGTGGGGCTCATACACCACCAGCGAATGGCCCGCAAAACCGGTGCCCGCTTCGGGAATGCCATGGCGAGCCAGATAGTCGGCGGAGGCATACAACCCGACCGGCCAAGAGGCCAGCTTGCGAATAATCAGGTCGGGATTGTCCGGCTTCACCGTCCGGATCGCGATATCCGCTTCCCGCAGGGACAGATTGACCACCTGGGTCGAGGTATTGAGGATGACCCTGATATCTGAATAACGCTGATGCAGCTCGGTCAGAGCAGGTATCAAAAAATCCATCCCCAGGGTGTCTGTGGTCGCCACGCTGACCTCCCCAACCAGGCGGTTATCGACCCCTTGCGCCGCCCGCACAAAATCAATGGCCGCCAGCTCCATCTGCTGGGCGCTGGCCAGCACTATCTCTCCGACATGAGTCAGCACATACCCTTTGGATGTGCGGAGAAACAGCGTGGCCGCCAGACGATGCTCCAGTGCGGCAATCCGCCTGCCAATGGTGGCCTGATCGACCCCGACCACACGGGCGGCGCCCCTCAGGCTCCCCTCCCGATGCAACGCCAGAAAAATTTTCGCATCATCCCAGTTCATCACGACTCCCGGTTGAAATGCATTTTTGCATTACAGATAAGGGATAATACTGCGTTTATTCATCAGCAATCTCCACTATCTTGGTGCTCATCCCACTCGGGGAACCTCATATCACCTCGTTACAAGGAGCCGCTGATGCATAACGCCTATTCCATTCCCGCCACCATGAGCGCGGTAGAAATTACCCAACCCGGTGGCCCCGATGTCTTGCAACTGACCACCCGCGCCACACCAGCGCCCAAGCCCGATGAGGTTTTGATCCGGCACTATGCGACCGGCATCAATGGGCCGGATGTGATGCAGCGCAAAGGGCTCTACCCGCCTCCGGCAGGGGCATCGGATATTCCCGGGCTGGAGGTCGCCGGGGTCGTGGTCGCCAAGGGGGAGCAGGTGACCCATCTCAAGATTGGCGACAAGGTCGCCGCGCTGATTTCGGGTGGCGGCTATGCCGAGTACAGCGTCGCCCACCGGAGCAATGTCCTGCCTCTGCCGCCCGGATTGAGCTTTGTCGAAGCCGCGGCGCTGCCGGAAACCTTTATGACGGTCTGGTCAAATATGTTTGAACGGGGTCAGTTCAAAAAAGGCGACATTATCTTGATCCATGGCGGTGCCTCCGGCATCGGCACGACCGCCACCATGCTGGCCAAGGCATTTGGCGCCGCCAAAATCATCACCACGGTCGGCTCACCCGAGCAGCAGGCCGCCAGCCTCAAGCTGGGCGCGGATGTGGCCGTGCTCTACAAGGAGGAGGATTTTGTCGAGGCAGTGCATGCCGCCACCGATGGCCATGGCGCCGACATCATTCTCGATATCATTGGCGGGGAGTATGTCGCGCGCAACTATGCGGCGGCCGCCATCAATGGCCGCATAGTCCAGATCGGCATTATTGCGGGCGCCGCCCCCAATCTGGATCTGTTTCCCATGCTGCAAAAGCGGCTGACCCATATCGGCTCCACCCTGCGCTCGCGTACTCCGCAGGAAAAAGCCGAGCTGATTGCCCAGCTGCAAACTCATGTCTGGCCATTTATCGAACGCGGCGAGGTCAAACCGCAGGTTTACCAGACCTTCCCGCTGGATGAGGCCGCCGCAGCCCACCATTTGCTGGACTCAGGCCGCCATATCGGCAAGCTGGTATTAACCATGGTGCCCTTGTCATCAGATAAATAAGGCCCATAGCAGACTTGGTTGAGGTGGGTGCGGTGATATCCAACGCGGAAAGTACCCCGCCGCAGGCGTAAGGGTTGCAATAAATAAAAAGAGACCGGCTAAATGCCGGTCTCTTTTTAGGTAACAGGAAGGGGTATTATTTTTATGGCATCGTCTTAAAGAACGCGAACGTCCGATTACGCTTCGCTAATCGAACCTACAGACTTTCTTGACTTATTTGACCACGACTTAATCTTTCTACGTTCTTTTTCAACCAATCTTGAACGCCACATTAAATCTGACAGTAATATTGCTATAGAAAAATTAAAGCGCATTCTTGGTGTTGAATTCGATGCCAGCTCATCTGGGCCACACCAAGGTAACTGGCTCACAAGATTTAGTACTTTACCAGAACAAAAATCAACCCCCCTCCAACTATGACCGAACTCATTTCTAATCTTACGGATTATAGTTATCTCATGATACTCACTTTCTTCAATAAGACCGAGCGCATGAGCAGCAGTTACCTTAGCGGCAAACGTTCCAAGTGGTGCATTGAAACCACTCACAAGTTCACTACCTGATTTGTTTTTAACAAAAAATGACTCAAGAATATTTTTTAGCCAGTCATCTAACACTGCGGCTGCATTAAGCACAGCCCCTCGGTCACTCTCTTTATTGAACTCCAACAGAAATTCAGATAGTTCAATGATTTCTGTTTCTGCCTGCATAAAACGCCCCTGGTATTAACTCTTGAATCAGATAAACATTTTTAACATTAATAGCTAAATAAAACGCCCCCCATCTTGCAATGGGAGGCGTTTCTTATTCAAGTTATTGGGCCTGTCAGGCCCAATATTCAGCTATTAAAGGGACTCAGCGGTCGCAACCACGTTTTCCACGGTAAAGCCAAATTCCTTGAACAGCAGCTCGGCCGGTGCGGACTCACCGAAGGTGGTCATACCGATGATCTTGCCGCCGAAACCGACGTACTTGTACCAGTAGTCAGCGATGCCGGCTTCGATGGCCACACGCTTGGTGACGGAGGACGGCAGGACGGACTCTTTGTACTCGGCAGACTGGGCGTCGAACACATCGGTAGACGGCAGAGAGACCACGCGCACGGCACGGCCCTTGGCTGTCAGCTGCTCATAGGCGGCAACGGCCAGTTCCACTTCGGAACCGGTGGCGATCAGGATCAGCTCCGGAGTACCGGCGCAATC
The DNA here is from genome assembly GCF_049170315.1 of Aeromonas sp. 604443. Classification (NCBI taxonomy): domain Bacteria; kingdom Pseudomonadati; phylum Pseudomonadota; class Gammaproteobacteria; order Aeromonadales; family Aeromonadaceae; genus Aeromonas; species Aeromonas sp. 604443. The sequence continues at coordinate 112,668 of NZ_JAAKMI010000013.1, read as the reverse complement.
CTTCAGCACGTAGCCACCCTTGGCGGTATCAGCCAGCTGCTGGGCAGTACGGTCCATCTGGGCCAGGTTCTGACGAGAGAAGATCAGAGAGGTCGGGCCGTCGGTACGCTCGATGGCGTGTTTCCAGGCGATGGCAGATTCAACCTGGTCACACGGACGCCAGGTGCTCATGTTCGGAGTCAGACGCAGGGAGGCGATCTGCTCAACCGGCTGGTGAGTCGGGCCATCTTCACCCAGACCGATGGAGTCGTGGGTGTAAACGAAGATAGCGCGCTGCTTCATCAGGGCGGCCATGCGCAGGGCGTTACGGGCGTACTCCATAAACATCAGGAAGGTAGCGCCGTAGGGGATGAAACCACCGTGCAGGGCGATACCGTTCATGATGGCGGACATGCCGAACTCGCGTACACCGTAGTGGATGTAGTTGCCGGAGGCATCGTCGTTGGTCAGAGACTTGGAGCCGGACCACATGGTCAGGTTGGAAGGCGCCAGGTCGGCAGAGCCGCCCATGAACTCCGGCAGCAGCTTGCCGAACGCTTCCAGAGAGTTCTGGGACGCTTTACGGGTCGCAATCTTGGCCGGGTTGGCTTGCAGGGTTTCGATGATCTTGGCGGATTCAGCAGCCCAGTTGGCCGGTAGTTCGCCAGCGGTGCGGCGCTTGAATTCGGCAGCTAGAGTCGGGTGAGCGGCTTCATAGGCGGCGAACTTGGCAGCCCAGTCGGCTTCCAGTGCAGCGCCCTTCTCCTGAGCGTTCCACTCGGCAGCGATATCGGCCGGGATAACGAACGGCGCGTGATCCCACTTCAGGAAGGCACGAGCAGCGGCGATCTCGTCGTTGCCGAGCGGTGAGCCGTGGCAGTCGTGAGAACCGGATTTGTTCGGAGAACCGTAACCGATGATGGTGCGGCAGCAGATCAGGGTCGGCTTGCCGGTCTCGGCCTTGGCGGCTTCGATGGCGGCATTGATGGCTTCCGGGCTGTGACCGTCAATAGCCGGGATAACGTGCCAGCCGTAGGCTTCGAAGCGCTTGACGGTGTCGTCGGTGAACCAGCCTTCTACGTGACCGTCGATGGAGATACCGTTGTCATCCCAGAACGCGATCAGTTTGCCCAGTTGCAGGGTACCTGCCAGGGAGCACGCTTCGTGGGAGATACCTTCCATCAGGCAGCCGTCGCCCATAAAGGCATAGGTGTAGTGGTCAACGATGTCGTGACCCGGCTGGTTGAACTGCTCAGCCATGGCTTTTTCGGCGATCGCCATACCAACGGCGTTGGTGATGCCCTGACCCAGCGGGCCAGTGGTGGTTTCAACGCCCGGTGCATAGCCGTACTCCGGGTGACCCGGGGTGCGAGAGTGCAGTTGGCGGAAGTTTTTCAGATCGTCGATGGAGAGGTCATAACCGGAGAGGTGCAGCAGGGAGTACAGCAGCATGGAGCCGTGGCCGTTGGAGAGAATGAAACGGTCGCGGTCGGCCCACTTGGGGTTGTTCGGGTTATGTCTGAGGTGGCTACGCCACAGCACTTCGGCGATATCCGCCATTCCCATGGGGGCGCCCGGGTGACCGGAGTTGGCTTTTTGAACGGCATCCATACTCAATGCACGAATGGCATTGGCAAGCTCTTTACGAGAAGGCATCTGAATCTCCTGCGATTGCTTCATTTGATGGCCAAGATTAAGGCGCGTTATTGTCCCAGCAGGGCGCGCGGCGTGCAAATATTATCTGGATGAATAAAGTGGCTTTGGGAGGACAATCGCTTTTCTTGCCCTCTATTGGCCAAAGCAACCAGAGAAAAACGTTTGATTTCCATCCCTTTCGGGATAGGAGAGCACCGCTTGTGACCCATTGGACACTGCGCGACAAAATAGTGCTGGCAATCGCGGGGGGCGCTAATTAATATAGACGTCCAGATGTAGATACCTCTACACCATCCCATTCACCCGGTTATTGCTGTGGCGATAACCCAGACAAGCTGAGATTCATATCATGGCAAAGCTGTTTACTTCCGAGTCGGTCTCCGAAGGCCATCCAGACAAGATTGCGGACCAGATCTCCGATGCGGTACTGGACGCCATCCTCAAGCAAGATACCAAGGCCCGTGTCGCCTGCGAGACCCTGGTCAAGACCGGTATGGTCATGGTGGCCGGCGAAGTAACCACCTCTGCCTGGGTTGATATCGAAGAGATCGTGCGTGATACCGTGCGTGAAATCGGCTACACCCACTCCGACATGGGCTTCGACGCTGACTCCTGCGCCGTGCTGAACGCCATCGGCAAGCAGTCCCCGGACATCAACCAAGGTGTTGACCGCAGCGATCCGCTGGAGCAGGGCGCTGGCGACCAGGGCCTGATGTTCGGCTACGCCACCAACGAAACCGACGTGCTGATGCCGGCCCCCATCACCTACTCTCACCTGCTGGTGAAGCGTCAGGCTGAAGTGCGCAAGAACGGCACCCTGCCGTGGCTGCGTCCGGATGCCAAGAGCCAGCTGACCTTTGCCTACGACGACGCAGGCAAGATCATCGGTGTCGATGCCGTTGTACTGTCTACCCAGCACGCTGAATCCATCAGCCACAAGGATCTGGTTGAAGCGGTACGCGAAGAGATCATCAAGCCGGTGCTGCCGGCCGAGTGGGTCAACAAGGACACCAAATACTTCATCAACCCGACCGGCCGTTTCGTTATCGGCGGCCCGATGGGTGACTGCGGTCTTACCGGTCGCAAGATCATCGTCGACACCTACGGCGGCATGGCCCGTCACGGTGGTGGCGCCTTCTCCGGTAAGGATCCGTCCAAGGTTGACCGTTCTGCAGCCTACGCCGCCCGCTACGTTGCCAAAAACATCGTTGCCGCCGGTCTGGCCGATCGCTGTGAAATCCAGATCTCCTACGCCATCGGCGTGGCCGAGCCGACCTCCATCAGCGTCGAGACCTTCGGTACCGCCAAGGTCGCCGAGGAGCTGCTGGTCAAGCTGGTGCGCGAGCACTTCGAACTGCGCCCGTATGGCCTGATCGAAATGCTGGATCTGAAGCGCCCGATCTACCAGGCTACCGCTGCCTACGGTCACTTCGGTCGCGACGAGTTCCCGTGGGAGCAGACCGACAAGGCCGAACTGCTGCGTTCTGCCGCTGGCCTGTAAGGCTCGCTGTTGTGATAAAAGGGGAGCCTGGCTCCCCTTTTGCTTATCCGCTATCTGACGAGATGTTGATGTCTGCCACCCCTTCCCAGCTTGTCGCCCTGCTGCAACAACGCGTAGAGGCCTGCTTTGTGCAGGCCGAGGCGCGCCTTGGCCGCACCTTCCCACGCCCGCGGATCTACTGCAATATGCGGGGCCGGGCGGCGGGCTCGGCGCGACTGCAAACCTGGGAGCTACGCTTCAATCCCGCCCTCTATCAGGCCAACCAGCAGGCGTTTCTGGATGAGGTGGTGCCCCACGAGGTGGCCCATCTGCTGGTCTATGCCCTGTGGGGTGAAGGGCGCGGCAAAAACCGGGTCTTGCCCCACGGCAAGCAGTGGCAATCGGTGATGCGGGAGGTGTTCGGCCTTGAGCCCAGAACTACCCACAGCTTCGATCTGGCGGTACTGGCCCAGCGCACCGTGCCCTATCGCTGTCACTGCCAGCAGCATCAGCTCTCTACTCGCCGCCACAACAAGGTGGTACGTGGCGAAGCCCGCTATCACTGTCGTCGCTGCAAGCAGCCGCTGGAGCGGGAACGGCCGGAGCCAGAGCAGTAAGCCAGCTTGTGTCGCGCCCCTGTGGTAGGGTGCCCGCCATCGTTCGTCAATCACCCTGTTTTGCAAGGAATCCCATGCGTTTCATCTCCTCCCTCGCCCTGACCCTGCTGGCCGGTTTACCGCTGCTCAGCTCCCCCCTGCACGCCCAGACCTTTCGCGAAGCCAAGCAGGACCTGGTGAAGCTCTATCGCAGCCAACCTGCGGTCACCACCTTCTACTGCGGCTGTGACATCGACTATCAGGGCAAGAAAATGAGCCCGGATCTCGCCAGTTGCGGCTATGAGCCACGCAAGCAGGCCAAGCGCGCCGCCCGCATCGAGTGGGAACACGTGGTCCCGGCCTGGGAGTTCGGCCACCAGCTGCAATGCTGGCAGGATGGCGGTCGCAAGAACTGCGAAAAAGCGAGTCCCGAGTTCAACAAGATGGAGGGGGACATGCACAACCTCTTCCCCGCCATCGGCGAGGTGAATGGAGATCGGGCCAACTACCGCTTCTCCGACTGGAACGGCAAGCCGGATCAGTACGGCCAGTGCCAGATGCTGGTGGATTTCAAGGATCGTCGGGTGCAACCGCCCAAGGGGCCGGTACGGGGCCAGATTGCCCGTGCCTACCTTTACATGAGCCAGCAGTATGGGCTGCGTCTGGCAGCGCAACAGCGTAAACTGTTTGAAGCTTGGGATCGCCAGTACCCGGCAGAAGGCTGGGAGTGCGAGCGCAACCGCCGCATCGGCAAGCTGCAGGGCAATACCAATCCCTTTATTGAAAAGCAGTGCCAATAACCCCATTTGACCAGGGAGGGGGATCGCCCCTCCAACCATGAAACCCTTCCCCACTGCCGCGTGAGCCTTGCTCGCCGCAGGATATAAAGGGTTTCCAAGCAAGAGACTGACAAGCAGCCATGCGCATTCCACGTATCTATGAACCGGCCACCCTGCAAGTTGGCCAGACCATCGCCCTGTCGGAAGACGGCGCCAACCATATCGGCCGGGTACTGCGCATGCAGCCGGGCCAGCAGCTTGAGCTGTTTAACGGCGATGGCAATCAATATCCCGCCACCATCGCCAGCATTGGCAAGAAGTCGGTGGAAGTAACCATCGACCGCTGCGACGTCCAATCGGTGGAGTCACCGCTGGCCATCCACCTCGGTCAGGTGATCAGCCGTGGCGACAAGATGGACTTCACCATCCAGAAATCGGTGGAGCTGGGCGTCACCTGCATCACCCCGCTCTTCTCCGAACGCTGTGGCGTCAAGCTGCCGGCAGACCGCTTGGAGAAGAAGCGCGAGCAGTGGCAAAAGGTGGTGATCAGCGCCTGCGAACAGTGCGGCCGCAACGTGGTGCCAGAGGTGCGCATGCCGATGGAACTGGACGCCTGGCTGGCAGAAGAGACCAAGGAACTCAAGCTCAACCTGCACCCGCGCGCCGAGTACAGCATCAACACCCTGCCCGTTCCCGAGCATGGGGTGCGCCTGCTGATTGGCCCGGAAGGGGGATTGTCGAGCGACGAGATCGCCCGTACCGTGCAGGAAGATTTCAAAGAGATGCTGCTGGGGCCGCGGGTGCTGCGCACCGAAACCGCCGCCCTGACTGCGATCACTGCGCTGCAGTGCCGCTTTGGCGATCTCGCTTGATACTATCGGCCGCATCAATCAGCCCCATGGCTGCATCGACGCAGCCGCAAGCGGCCGATTACGCTGCGCTAATCGACCCTACAACCCTATCGAGCCATTAAAAAGGAACAGCGGATGACCATTAAACTCGGCATCGTGATGGACCCCATCTCGGCCATCAACATCAAGAAAGATTCCAGCTTTGCCATGCTCGAAGAGGCGCAAAAGCGCGGCTATGAGCTCTTCTATCTGGAGATGAAGGATCTCTACATGGAAGCCGGTCGCGCCTTTGGCACCATGCGCCCGCTGACCGTCAAATATGACTATGCCGACTGGTACACGCTGGGCGAGGTGGTGGATCAGCCCCTCTCCAACCTCGATGTGATCCTGATGCGCAAGGATCCGCCGTTCGACACCGAATTTATCTACGCCACCTACATGCTGGAGCGGGCAGAGGATGAGGGTTGCCTTATTGTCAACAAGCCGCAGAGCCTGCGCGATGCCAACGAGAAGCTCTACACCGCCTGGTTTGCCGAGCACACCCCGACCACGCTGGTGACCCGCCGCGCCGACAAGCTGCGCGCCTTCCACGCCAAGCACAAAGACGTGATCTTGAAGCCCTTGGACGGCATGGGCGGCGCCTCCATCTTCCGCATGAAGGAGGATGACGCCAACGTCGGGGTGATTATCGAGACCCTGACCGCCCACGGCAGCCAATACTGCATGGCGCAGACCTATCTGCCCGCCATCAAGGATGGCGACAAGCGGGTGCTGGTGGTGGACGGTGAACCGGTTCCCTACTGCCTCGCCCGCATTCCGGCGCAGGGTGAGACCCGTGGCAATCTGGCGGCCGGTGGCCGTGGTGAAGCCCGTCCCCTGAGCGAAGCTGACTGGGCTATCGCCCGCGCGGTGGGCCCGACGTTAAAAGAGAAGGGCCTTATCTTCGTCGGCCTCGACATCATCGGCGATCGGCTGACCGAGATTAACGTCACCAGCCCGACCTGCATTCGCGAGATTGAAGCGGCCTTCGATGTGCACATCACCGGCATGTTGATGGATGCCATCGAGCGTCGGCTGGGCAAATAATCGCCAGGCAGGCTAACCGGCCTGTTCAGGGGTAACCCGTCCCTGACAAGCCCGGAAACAGAGAGGGAGGCCCAGCGCCACCCTCTCTGTTTCAAGGCAATCCGGAAAGAGGCGGGATCTCGCCCAGCCCAAAAAGCGGTTTTTCCCATGGGGATCAACTGCCATAATTGACCTCAAATACCTTTGCACTATTTGGCCTCTATGCAAACACTGCAAAATCACTTCCTGCTTGCCATGCCAAGCCTGACGGATCCCTACTTCGAGCGCTCGCTGGTCTATCTGTGCGAGCACAACGAAGAGGGCGCCATGGGACTGGTCGTCAACATTCCGGTGGAGATGTCGCTGGAAACCATGCTGACCCAGCTCCAGCTCAATCCGCCCAACAACCCGGAGCTCAAGCAGCCGGTACTGCAAGGGGGGCCGGTTCACGCCGATCGCGGCTTCGTGCTGCACAGCTTCCGCCCCGGTTTCAACTCCACCCTGCAGGTGGGGGATGAGATGATGGTGACCACCTCCAAGGATATTCTGGAAACCCTGGGTACGAGCGAGGCTCCTGCCCATTGGCTGGTGGCCCTTGGCTATGCCGGCTGGAGCGCCGGGCAGCTGGAGCAGGAGCTGGTGGACGGCGCCTGGCTGGTGATCCCCCCCAATCCGGCTCTGGTGTTCAAGACCCCCATTCACAAACGTTGGCAGCAAGCTGCCGCCAGCATAGGGGTGAACCCGGTTCACCTCTCCAGCGACATCGGCCACAGCTGATCGGCTGGCCCGCTCCGCTCTCTATTTCGAGGATTTATCAGTTATGTCATCACGCAGCATCATGGGCTTTGACTATGGCACCAAGAGCATTGGTGTCGCCATCGGTCAGGAGCTGACTGGCACCGCCCAGCCTCTGCGCGCCCTCAAGGCCAACGACGGCATCCCCAACTGGGACGAGATTGAGAAGCTGCTCAAGGAGTGGCAACCGGACCTGCTGGTGGTCGGTCTGCCGCTGAACATGGATGGCACCGATCAGGAGATCACGGTACGGGCCCGCAAATTCGGCAACCGGCTGCATGGCCGTTTCGGCAAGCCGGTGGAGTTCAAGGATGAACGACTCACCACCACAGATGCCCGCGCCCGCCTGTTTGAGCGAGGCGGCTATCGCGCGCTGGAGAAAGGCAGTGTGGACGGGGTATCGGCGCAGCTGATCGTCGAAGCCTGGATGGAAGAGCAGTACAACTAAGCCATCAACAGCAAGGCAAGGGTCGCCGCCCTTGCCTTGTCTCGCACTATCCTCCCCTCATTACGCCTGTGATGGACCCGCGACCAGACCTTCGGCCTCTGTCGGCGTCGCATTCATCATCCGGTTGAGCCAGGGCACCATCAGCCCCATCACTACCGCAATCAGCAGGGTCGCCATCCCGATCTTGCCAAATACGCCGGTGTAAATGGGCAAAGTTTGCAGCGGATCCGTCATCCCTTGCGGCACGGCGGTAAAGGTCGCCACATAGCCACCCAGCAGGGATGCCATCGCCTGAGTCAGGAACCACATTCCGAGAATGAAGCCCATCAACCGTTGTGGCACCAGCGCGGCGACCATCGCCAGCCCCAGCGCACTGATCATCAGCTCGCCCAGACTCTGGAACAGGTAGATAAGCACCATAAACCAGGGGGAGGTCAGCCCCTGCTCATCGGCAAACCACCAGCCGGATGCCGCCGCCGTCAGAAAGCCCAGCGAGCAGAAGAACATCCCGAGGGTGAACTTGAGCGGCATGGTGAGATCCCGCCCCTTGCTGCCCATCCGGGTATAGATCATCGCGAGTACCGGGCTACCCACCACCACCCAGAATGGGTTGAGCGCCTGGAAGCTGATTGGGTTGACGCTCATGCCCAGCATCTCGTGGTGCATGTTGTTGATGGCAAAGAAGTTCAGAGACGTCGGCATCTGGGCATACAGCACGTAGAAGAGCACCGCCTCCAGCATCAGCACGAAGGCCACATACATCTTGTTGCGGCCCACGGTGTCAAGCTTGAACGCCTCACGAAAGAAGAAGATCACCACGGCGATGGTCACCGTCATCAGCACCATGTTGGCGATCACCACGTGGTGCATCAGCCAGGCGCAGAAGAAGACCATGGCTACCGAGCCCAATATAACCAGCAGCAGCTTGCTGTAATCGAGCGGCAGGTGATCCGGCGCGGAGCCAATATCCTTGACCATATTGCGGCAGGCAAAGAAGGTAAGCAGCGCAATAATCAGCCCCACCCCGCACAGGTTATAGGTCACGGTATAGCCGTAGTGTTCGGCAATTACCGGCGCGAGCGAGAGGGAAATAAGGGAGCCGATATTGATCGACATATAAAACAGGGTAAAAGCCCCATCCAGCCGCGGATCTTTTGGCTGGTAGCATTTTGACAGCAGGCTGGCCGGATTGGCCTTGAACAGGCAGTTACCGACCGCAATGGTGCCCAGCGCATAGAAAATCAGGTCGGGATTGTAGATCGACAGACCGGTCATAAAGTAGCCTATCACCAGCACTACGGCCCCCAGCACCATGGTGCGCTTGGTGCCGAGAACATGGTCACCGACATAGCCACCGACCGAAATCAGGCCATATACCAGCGCCGAGAAGGCACCGAAGGTAATAAAGGATTGCTCTTGGGAAAATCCCAGTTGTTGCACAAAGAAGACCGCCAATACCCCCTGCACGCCGTAATAACCGAAGCGCTCCCAGAGTTCGACGAAAAATATCATAAAGAAGGGTTTGGGTTGTTGTAACAACCCGGTCGGTGCTGTTGCTGGACGCATATCAACCTGCCTTTGCTGAGATTTATTTTTATTAATCTGATGGTGGCTGCCGCACTATTTTTTGCCCGCCATTGCTATAACGGAGAGCACAGTCAGCCTGCCAATCTGGCTATTTTCGGGTGCAAGCGCCCCGTTCGATGAAAGGTGTTTTTCATCTAGCCGGTTTCAATTACGGGTTATCGGGGGATGGTGAGTGGCGTCTCCCAGTACAGTTACCGGCTCCGGGTTCTACCTTTGCTGCATCCCTTCACTCAAGCCGGTTTATCAACCTTGATGCTTATTCCTCTCTGCTCCGTCACTCATGGCTGGTGGCCAGATAGCCGGGGCATGACACGGCCACAGACGACCTGTGGGGCTGGCTCACGCCGCGCTCTACTGACAGTCACCTACGCAGGCGCTATCTAACCCCGCCATTCCAAGGGGTGTCATGCTATATCACTGCAAATACAGGAACTTAATGGTCGATCACACTTTAAAAGTGACCATTAGTGAAGTTTTCTAATGAAACCATATGAATTTTTTTCGTGAAAAGAGCTTCACTCGAGACGTGCAACCAAGGCTAATCTGTGCATAAAGAGAGTTGAATGGCACACAATTGAACCCGAACTCGGCACTTAAGTCGTGCAAAAGCCCACTCATCCGGGCGATACGACAACAAAAAGCCGGAGCAGATGGCTCCGGCTGCTCGATGGGCACCGTCACGGCCACATTAGCGTGGCGATTCGTCGTTGTAGAGCCGCCGGATCTCGTTGCGCAGCCACATCACCTTGGCATCCTGATTGTGCCGTTTGTGCCACAGCAGGATGAAGGCGATCTCCAGCTGGGCGTAGAGCTTCTCGGGGAGCGGCAGCGGCATGGCGATCAGATTGTCGTGATGCCGACTGGCATAACCACCACAGTAAGAGGGCGCCACCGCAATCAGCTCGTGGCTCGACTGGGAGGCAATATGCAGCGCCTGCTCGAAGCTGGAGACCATGATGGGCACCTCCCGCTTCAGCCCCTCGTCCTCCAGCAGACTGTCGAGGGCCCAGGTATCGTTCGCTTCCCACACCATGCTGATCTGGGGGCAGGCCAAAAAATTCTCCAGCGACCACTTCTGCTGGAGCAAGGGGTGATCCTTGCGCAGGAACACCACCGGGCGATCGGTGAACAGCACCTCGTGATCGATGTAATAAGGCAAGCGGTTGACCTTGGCCAGGGAGCGGCCATGGGTCTCGCGGGCGCAGAAGCCGAGATCCGCATCGCCATTGACGATGTCGTTGAGGGAGTGGTGATCCCACCCCAGCATCCTGACCACCGAGTTGGGGTACTTCTGGTAGATGGTCATGGGCAGATCGCTCAGGAAGCTGATGTAGAAGGGGGACTCCATCACTAGGGTGAAGCGGGCACCATCGGGGATCGCCTCGCTATTGAGCGAGGTGATGTTGTCAGTGAGCTGGAACCAGACCTTCAGCTCCTCCTCCAGGGTCAGGGAGAGGTTGGTGGGCTGCAACCCCTGCCGTACCCGTACAAACAGGGGATCGTCAAACCACTCCCGCAATTTGGCCAAAGACTTGCTCACCGCCGACGGAGTGACACAGAGCTTTTTCGCCGCCCCTGCCACACTGCGCTCCTGCATCAGGTACTTGAATACCACCAGCAGGTTCAAATCGAGTTCACCCAGATTGCGCATATCCCCTCTCATCTTCCATCAGCCCTGCGACCGCGCTTCACGAAGCGCGAGCCATGGTAACAGCCCTTTGACAGCCAGGTAACTGAGCAGTGCCAGCAGCAGAGCGCAGATCAGCATCTCGGACGGAGTAAAGCCAAGTTGGCCCAGCAGCCAGATATAGAGGCCGGAGAGGCTGATCTGCATGATGCAGAGCACGGCGCTGGCAAAGGCCACGTTATGCTGACAACCATCGAGCGCCTCCCCCATCGCTACCCCGAAGCCACAGGAGAAGCCGACACAGACCAGCGCAAACCCCGGCAGCAAAAGATGGATATCGCCCCCCGCCTGCCAGCTGCCGATCAGTGAGCACGCCGCCAGCAGATAGGAGAGATGAGACACCGCCAGCACCTTCTGTTTGCCCAGCCAGCGCAACAGCAGGGGCATCAGAAAGGAGGTGGACATACTCACGCCGGCCATCACCATCATCACGATGGAGTACTGCTCGGTAGTGAAGCCAAACTCCTTCATCAGGATCAGCGGCGAGACGCTGACATAGACCAGAATGGCGGTCACGCTGGCACTGGTCAGCAGGGAGAGCAACATAAAGCGCGGGGAGCGCAGCAGGGCAAAGGGTTGCCCCGCGCTACTCCCCGGTTGCCGCGCCGGGCGGGTCTCCTTGAGCAGCAGCAGGTTGACAAGACCGCTGACAGCCGCCACCAGCGCCATCGCCACGAAGATCCCGCGCCAGTCAAAATGGGACAGAATTAGGTAACCGAGCACCGGCGCCAGCACCGGGATCACGCAGATCACCCCGTTGATCATCGAGAGCGCCATCGCCAGCCGCTCCTGACTCAGCACATCCCGCAGCACGGTAAAGGTCATGATATAGAGCGCCCCCGCCCCGACTCCCTGCCAGAAACGGCCGAAATAGAACTGGCCAATCTCCTCCGCATTGCCTGCCACCAGCGAGGCGAGGACAAAGATCAGCGCCCCCCCGAGCACCACCCAGCGCCGCCCGTAGCGATCGGCAATCATCCCGCCCAGCAGCACGGTGGCCGCCATACCGAACAGATAGATAGAGAAGGCGGTGTGGATCTGCGCCTCGCTCGCCTGCAAGGCATCGGCAATCTGGGGCACAGCGACCAGATAGAGATCGATCCCGACCGGATAGAGGATGATCATCAGAAAGGCGCACAGCAAAAAAGTTCTCATGGAGGCTCCGTAACAGAAATCTGGCCCCTGTTCGGCCAAAAGCGCGACAAACAGCAGGCAAACTGGTGACTATGCGGAGCACTATAGGAGGGGGCTACCACCACACCTAGTGAAGAGATGGCGATCTATACATTCCAAAATGGAAATATTGTTTCTATCGGTGTGCTATTCAGGCAACTAGATGGACAAGCCGCCGGGCAGAAGAGCACCGTGAGCTGAGTAAAAATAAACGCGATAAAAAGTGCACCGGGTACAATCCCGGCGCACTCGCTTGCGGTAAAACGCAGCCCCCGTGATTAGTCGGCCAGCTTGCTCAAAATGGCGTAGGCCGCCTTGACCCGGGCATCATTGGGATAGTTGCGGTTGGCCAGCATGACGATGCCAATCCCCTTGGCCGGGACAAAGGCAACATAGGCACCAAAGCCGTTGGTCGATCCCGTCTTGTTGTAGAGCCGCGGCTCCCCCATATCTTTGGGCGCGGCAAAGCGTTCCACCGGATTGGCCTTGAAGCTCACTGCCGGCGAGTTGCCCGCCAGCAGTGCCTGCTCGGTGACGGGATAGGCATAACTCTCCCAGCCCAGCCCCTGAGTCATCTCTCCTACCGAGAAGAAACCGGTATGAGTCATGGCAATGGCCTGCTGCATGGTTACATCACCGCGTTTGGTCATGTTGGCCTCGACAAACTTGATGAAATCCGCCGAGCTGGTCTTGATGCCATAGGCCTCGTCCGCCAGCACTCCCGGATTGACCCGGATCGATTTGTCCTCTTTGGAGTAGCCATAGGCGTAATCACCCATGGCTGCCGCAGGCACCTTGAGGTAGGTGTGGGCAAGGCCGAGCCCCGGCAACAGAGTCTGGCTCATCAGTTGCTCGAAGGGTTGGCCCAGAGAGCTCGCAGCCAGATAGCCGAACAGACCTATGCTGGGGTTGGAGTACTCCCGTTTGGTACCGGCGGCAAAGCGCGGCGTCCACTGGCGGTAGTAGGCTTGCATCTTCTCTGCCGAGTCGACCGCATCGGGGAACTGCAGTGGCAAGCCACCTGCACTGTAGGTGGCAAGATCGGCCATGGTCACACCATCAAAGGCAGACCCTTTCAGCCAGGGCGCGTGCAGGCTCACCTTGTCATCCAGCTTGAAGCCCCCCTTGACCACGGCGTAGGCACCGAGGGTCGCGGTCAGGGTCTTGCTGACCGAGCCGATTTCAAACAGGGTCTGCTCGCTGACGCGCTGACCGCTCTCCCGGTTGGCAACGCCATAGTTGAAATAGTGGGTCTTGCCATCTTTCAGTACGGCAACCGCCATTCCCGGGATCCGGTACTCCTTGAGCACCGGCTGAATGGTGCCATCCACTATTGTGCTCAGGGATACCTCACCGGCAGCATAGGAGAGCGAAGATGACAATGAAGAGAACAGCAGGGTGGCCAGCGTTAATAGGGAAGTCGTGGTTCGTGATTGCATTGGGTTATTCTCGTGGCAAATGAAATTGGGATTAGCATAAACAAGATGTATGTGCCCACGATGAAACTGTGTGAAGTCTCGGTGAAGTGAGCATCGCTTACCGCTCGATGAGCCCTTACTCTGCTCGCTGGCGTATAAGCTGTTGGGGCCAAGGAAAGAAACGGAGGCGCAGGTGAGATCACAAGAACAGATCACGACCGTACTGGGGACACTGGAGCAAGTCATTCTGGGCAAGCCGCTACAGCTGAAAATCGCGCTGGTGACCCTGCTGGCGCGCGGTCATCTGCTGATCGAAGATCTGCCCGGCATGGGCAAAACCACCCTGGCCCACGCCCTGGCGCAGGTGCTGGGGCTGGCATGCAGGCGGATGCAGTTCACCGCCGATCTGCTCCCCGCCGACCTGCTGGGGCTTCAGATTTTTGACCCCCAGCAACAAACATTTCGCTTTCACCCCGGCCCCATCTTCACCCAGGTTCTACTGGCGGACGAGATCAACCGCGCCAGCCCCAAAGTACAGAGCGCCCTGCTGGAGGCGATGGCCGAAGGCAAGGTGAGCATCGAGGGCCACACGCACCCACTCCCCGATCCGTTTTTCGTCATCGCCACCCAGAATCCGGCGGATCAGGCGGGCACCTATCCACTGCCGGAGTCCCAACTCGACCGATTCGCCGTGCGACTCTCGCTGGGTTTTCCGCCGCGAGAAGCGGAGCGCCAGCTACTGCGCGGCCACCAGCCGACTGGCCCTTTGCCCGCCATGCTGGATGCCGCCGGACTCGCCACCTTGCAAAGCGAAGGGGATGCCATCCATGTTTCCGATGCCACCCTCGATTACCTGCTGGCGCTGGTGCACCAGAGCCGCTTTGATGGGGATCTGCCACAGCCCCTCTCCCCCCGAGCAGCCCAGACCTTGCTGGCGGTGAGCCGGACCTGGGCGCTGGTTGCGGGGCGGCGCTTTGTCACGGTAGAGGATGTGCAGGCGGTCTTCCCCTATGTGGCCGAGCATCGGCTGCGGGGCAGCTTTGGCGTACAGCACGGCGAAGCCTGTCCCCTGAGCCAGCGATTGCTGGCCAGGGTCGATCCGGACAATCCATGATGAGCAAATTGCTAAACCGTTGGCAGCAGTGGCGAGCCCGCTGGCAGCGACGCTGGCTCGATCGCCGCATTCCCCCGGCCCGCCAGATCACGCTGGCTACCCGCAGCCTCTTTATCCTCCCCACCCGCATGGGGCTGCTCTATCTGCTGGTGCTGCTCGTCATCTATCTGCTCGGCACCAACTACCAGAACAATCTGGTACTGCTGGTGGCCTACTGCCTCGGCAGCCTGTTTATGGCCGCCATGTGGCTTACCCACCGCAACCTGTTGGGGCTGGAACTGCTGGGTGGCCAGCTGGTACTGGGGGAAGCGGGTAGCCAGCTACCTATCCGTATCTTGGTGCAGAGCCCTCGCCCGGTGCAGGCGCTCCGGTTTAGCCTCAACGAAGGCACCCTCTGGCTGGCACAGGCCGACGCTGTGCCCAGCACAGTTATCCTGCCAGTATCGGGCTCGCGCCGTGGGCCACTGCCCCTTGGCCGATTGCGGGTCGAGAGCCGCTACCCCCTCGGTCTGTTTCGCTGCTGGTCCCTGCTGGACTTGCAGTTGGAGGGCTGGCTCGCCCCCAAACCGGCGTTCGGGGCGCTAAGAGGGGAACATGCGACCGAAAGCGAGGGGCATCAGGGCCAGCCCGCTCCGGCCACTCTCGGTGACTTTGACTCTCTGCGGACACATCAGGCCGGTGAACCACTGAGCCGGGTCGCTTGGAAGCAACTTGCCCAAGGGCGCGGCCTGCTGACCAAGCAGTTCCATGAACCGCAGCAGGATGAGACTCACCTCACCTTGCAGCGGGTCGCGGGCGGGGATCTGGAGCAGCGGCTGGCGGTGCTGGCCTGGTGGTGCGCCGATTACGGCAAGCGGGGCATCCCCTTTACCCTGACACTGGCAAACCAGACGCTGGGGCCCGATAGCGGCGCCGCCTTTGTGCAGCGCTGCCTGCTGGCACTGGCCCAATTCGATGCAACACCACCGAAGATCACGCCAGATGCTGCTCGATAACCGCCGCCTGCTGCCACTCATCGCCCTGCAACAGCTGCTGCTGGTCGCGGCGCTCTGGCCCCAGTTGCAACTCTGGGTAGTGGCAGTGGGCGCCATCACTCTCGGCGTCCGGGCCATGATGCTGTGGCGCGGCTTGCCGCCCCTGCCTGCCCGCTGGTTGGCGCTGCTGGCCATCACAACCGTGGTGTTGCTGGGGTTGCAGTGGCGCACATTGGGCACCCTGCCCGCCCTGATCAATCTGCTCTGGCTCGGCTATAGCCTCAAGATGATCGAGGTACGGCGCGAGCGGGATATCGAGCAGGTGCTGCTGCTCGCCTTCTTCCTCATCGCGCTGGCGCTGGTACAACGCCAAAGCATCGGCTGGACAGCCGGGATGGCAGTGGCACTCTGGCTGGCAGTGACCGCGCTGGTGACCGCCGTCGTCCCCGAGCAGAAACGGCCTTGGCGCAGTGCGGGGAGCGCCCTGCTGCTGGCGCTGCCCTTGCTTATCACCCTGTTTATACTACTGCCAAGGCTGCCGCCCCTCTGGCAGATGCCCACCACCAGCCGTGCCCTGTCCGGCCTCTCGGAAGAGCTGGCCCCCGGCGATATCAGCGAACTGGTCAACTCCTCAGAACTGGCGTTTCGGGTCAGCTTTGCCGATGGCCCGCCCCCTGTCCGCGAGCGCTATTTTCCGGTGATGCGCCAAGAAGTTTTCGATGGTCAGCGCTGGTTGCTGAGCCCCGAGGTCAAAGCATGGCAGCAGACAGTGCCGGTGCAGACCGGGCTGACCCTTCTGGCATCATCTTCACGGGCAAGCAATCAGCTGGCAGATAGTCCATTACCCGCCGGGAGCTACGAGGTGATCGCCGAGCCCCAGCGCCACCGCTGGGCCTTTGCCCAAAGTGAACCGACTATTCTGACTGGACCAGTGCTGCTCACCCCCATTCACACCCTCTATCGGCAGGGGAGCGGCGAGGTGGCAATCCGCTATCGCATTGGCCGCGGCGAAGCGCAGCCAGAGAATGATAGCCAAGCCGCTCAGCGCAACCTGCAACTGCCAGCCGGAGGCAACCCGAGAGCGCGCGTCCATGGCCAAGTGCTGGCTGTGCGCTATCCGGATCGCGCAGAGCTGGTCGCCGCCCTGCTAGCGCAGTTTCGCAGCCAATCCTATTACTACACCCTGACACCGCCACGACTTGGCGGTGACGGGGTGGATGAGTTCCTGTTCGATACTCGGCGCGGCTTTTGCGGCCACTACGCCATGGCGACCGCTTTCGTGCTGCGCGCCGCCGGTATTCCGGCACGGCTGGTCACCGGTTATCTCGGCGGTGAGTGGAATCCCAGAGGCAACTATCTGGCGGTACACCAGTTCGATGCTCACGCCTGGGTGGAGTATCTCGATGAAGGAGGAACATGGCGGCGAATCGACCCCACTGCGGCAGTGGCACCGGAGCGCATTGAAGGCGGCGTGAGGGAGGCGCTGAGCGACGAGTTTACCGCCGCCGACCCTCTCGCTCTGCAGCGTTATCGCAACTGGGCCCTGCTCAATCAGCTGCGCTGGTGGGGCAACAATATCGACTACCAGTGGAGTCGCTGGGTGATTGGTTACGATGCGGGCCAGCTCTGGCAGCAAATCGGTCTGCGCTGGCCTGCACTGGCGGGATACACTCCCTGGTTGATCCTCGCCAGCCTGATGCTGGTCGCCCTGCTGGTGAGCTTGCCCCTGCTGTTGCCCGCCCGTCTGCCGCCAGAGCGGCGCATCTGGCAACCCCTGCTCAAACGGGGCAAACGCAGCGGCTATTCCCCAGAGCCTGCCGAGAGCATGGGAGCATGGTGCGAGCGGCTGGCGCGGCTGCGCCCCGACCTTGCCCATCCCCTGCTAAAGAGTGCGTGGCTCTATCGCCGCTGGCGTTATGCCCTCCTCAACGACCGGCAACAAGGGCGCTGCTGGCGCCAGTTGCAACGGCGTATCAGACAGCTCGCCCAGCGCTGGGATCAGCCGCCGAAGAGCGGCTCATAAAAGAAGGGGGAGCCACCGGCTCCCCCTTCAGGTTTTAATCAAGAGGTTTGACTCACCGCTTGTTATTTTTTGGTCGGATTGTCCCAGATCCCCTCTTCCAGCTGGGAGCGGATCTCGGGGTACTTGTTGGCATCAAAGGTGGGCACCTTGCCCAGCCTGAGCTGGTCGTTGTAATCCTTGGCCAGCTTGATGGCGACGCCGGAGAGCAGCAGGATCGCCACCAGGTTGACGATGGCCATCAACCCCATGGAGACATCAGCCATTGCCCAGACGGTCGGCAACTCGCCCACAGAGCCGAACATCACCATGCCCAGCACAAACATCCGGAACAGCATCAGGCCGCCCTTGTGGTTGTGCTCGAGGAACACCAGATTCGTTTCGGCATAGGAGTAGTTCGCCACGATAGAGGTGAAGGCGAAGAAGAAGATGGCCGCCGCGATAAAGATGTTGCCACCGCTGCCAATCTGGGAAGAGAGCGCCCGCTGGGTCAGCTCGACACCGGTCACGCCGGAGCCCGGCTCAAACTGACCTGACATCAGGATGATGGCGGCGGTACAGCTGCAGATGACGATGGTATCCATAAAGACCCCCAGCATCTGCACATAACCCTGGGAGGCCGGGTGCGGCGGATAGGGAGTGGCAGTCGCTGCAGCGTTGGGCGCAGAGCCCATGCCCGCTTCGTTGGAGAAGAGACCACGCTTGATACCGTTGATCATCGCCTGGGAGATGGCATAACCGAGCGCACCCGAGCCAGCCTGCTCAATCCCGAAGGCGGACTTGATGATCAGCATGAAGACATGGGGCAACTCGGTGATGTTCATCGCCACGATCACCAGCGCCAGCAGGATGTAGGCCAGCGCCATAAAGGGCACCACCAGCTCGGCAAAACGGGCGATACCACGAATGCCGCCGAAGATAATCAGGCCGGAGAGCACCACCAGCGCCAGACCGCTGACCCAGTCAGGAATACCAAACGCCACCTTCATCGCCAGACTGATGGAGTTGGCCTGCACCGCGTTGAACACCAGACCAAATGCCAGGATCAGGCAGAGCGAAAACACCACCCCCATCCAGCGCATGCCAAGGCCTTTCTCCATGTAGTAGGCCGGGCCACCACGGTAGTTGCCATCCTCATCCTTGACCTTGTAGAGCTGGGCCAGGGTGCTTTCGACGAAGGCGGTCGCCATGCCGATAAAGGCAATCAGCCACATCCAGAAGATGGCGCCGGGGCCACCCAGATAGATGGCGACAGCCACACCGGCCAAGTTGCCGGTGCCGACACGGGCGGCAAGGCTGGTACAGAGGGCCTGGAAGGAGGAGATGCCTGCATTGTCCGATTTACGGCTGTTTTTCAGCACGGAAAACATGTGGCCAAAGTGACGGATCTGGATAAAACCCAGGCGGAAGGTGAAAAAGATACCGACCCCAATGAGCAGGTAGATGAGCACGGCTCCCCACATCAGGTCGTTTAGCATCGCAATCAAGGTGTCCATAATTCTCTCGTTGTTATTCACATCCATGGTCAGTCTGCGCTGACCGTTTTCTGTCTGTCGTTTAATTAGCGTTTCGCTAAAGGGGCGGAATCTAGCACAGCGGGAGAGCCCGGAATAGTGATCCCGGTCACGCGAGACACAAAAAACGAACGGTAAAAGCCCATAAAGCTCCATTTAAATCGCAAACTTTCAACAAACTCAATAATTCAATCAGACAGGCCACCATTAAGCCCCATAAGAGAACCTTTTTGATATATCCCTGATGAGCTATGCGAAAACGCAAACGCTTGCATGAAATGGCTTTCAAACGGAGACATTTCGCCAAACGTTTTCGCTGTAATTAAATTTCAAGTACGTAGCGAGATAATTTATGTGATCGACGACACAAATATGGATATTGGCTAAAAAAGTTCAGCTGAAAGCAAACCGGAGCGAGGTCGGAATGAAATGTAAAAAACCTTACTAATCATATAGTTTCAAGCCATAAAACGGGATAACTCAGCAGCCTGAATGTTTAACAACCAAGCGCCCCTATTGCAGGATGCAGCACATCAGTATTAATTAGGCAGGCAATGACGATGGGCCGCCCCCATCGCGCTTTTCTGAGCATGAGGCACCAAGATCCTGTAATTTTATTTCAGAACCACCGTCTCAAGCCCGCAACCCAGGGATTACTCCCTCATTAAGAGATGATATTCGCTATGGCCGATAAATTAACCCAGCTGAAAGCCCTGACCACTGTTGTTGCCGACACCGGTGATATCGAAGCCATCAAACGCTATCAGCCCATCGATGCCACCACCAACCCCTCTCTGGTTCTGAAGGCCTCCGAGATCCCCGAGTACGCTCCGCTGATCGAAGACGCCATCAAGTGGGCCAAAGCCCAGAGCCAGGACAAGGCACAGCAAATCATAGACGCGGGCGACAAGCTGGCCGTCAACATCGGTCTGGAAGTGCTGAAGATCGTTCCGGGGCGCATCTCTACCGAAGTGGATGCCCGTCTCTCCTTCGATACCGAAGCCAGCATCGCCAAGGCCCGCAAGCTGATCCGTCTTTACAACGAAGCGGGCATCAGCAACGACCGCATTCTGATCAAGCTGGCCTCCACCTGGGAAGGGATCCGTGCCGCCGAGGTGCTGGAGAAAGAGGGTATCCAGTGCAACCTGACCCTGCTGTTCTCCTTCGCCCAGGCCCGTGCCTGTGCCGAAGCCGGTGCCTTCCTGATCTCCCCGTTCGTGGGTCGCATCCTCGACTGGTACAAGGCCAAAAATGGCCGTGATTACACCGCCAGCGAAGATCCGGGCGTGGTCTCCGTTACCTCCATCTACAACTACTACAAGCAGCACGACTACCCGACCGTCGTGATGGGCGCCAGCTTCCGCAACACCGGCGAGATCCTGGAACTGGCCGGTTGCGACCGCCTGACCATTGGCCCGGCCCTGCTGGAAGAGCTGAGCAAGAGCGAAGGCGCCGTGGTACGCAAACTGGACTACACCGGTGAGCGCAAGGCCAAACCGACCCCGATGACCGAAGCCGAATTCCGCTGGGAACTGAACCAGGATGCCATGGCTCACGAGAAGCTGGGCGAAGGCATCCGCATGTTTGCCATCGACCAGGGCAAGCTGGAAACCATGTTGGCAAGCCGCCTGTAATCGGTTCTTTTTTCTGATAAAAACCGGGCCCCTACCAAGGGGCCCGGTTTTTTTTCATGGGCTTTTTTAGCGCTGTCATAGAGTCGTCACGAAAACGTTTTAATTTCAGATTCGTTATGTTATACGGGTGGTGAAAACGATAAAAACCAAGGAGGGAGCCATGGAAATGTTCAACTTCGATTATGACGAGGTGGTTGAACTCGGTTCGCGTAGCCGCGGGACAACGGGAAAAAAACGTAAATGGCGTGAAATCGAGGCGTTGAAAGACAAACATCGCCTGCAGAAGGAGCTGCAATCCATCGATATCGCCTATGAAGGTCTTACAGACGAGATTGAACTGTAATACCGCCAAGACACCTGTAAAAGCGCTCCGCATAGCCGGGGCGCTTTTTTATGCCGCTATCGGATGATCAAGCGGCATGTCATGCCACGGGCAGGCGACAGACAACGCGTTGCCGCAGTCCCTGACAGCCCTCACCAACAGCGTGGCATACCAACTCCTGCCCCTCACCCGCGAAGACTGAGCTGTGCCGTTTCAGGGCGCATTGGGGCAATCACCGCAAGACAAGTCATCAGCAATAAAAAGCCCCCGTCGCTGACGGGGGCCTGAATACTCGGGGCAGACGGCTGCTCTTAGCAGTAGCCGTAGCCCAGCAGACGCTGGTAGCGCTGCTCCAGCAGCTGCTCGGTATCGAGCGGACGCAGGGCGTCCAGATCCTGCTTGATGCGAGCCTTGAGGTTTTTGGCCATCTTCTCCACATCGCGGTGGGCACCACCGAGGGGCTCGTCGATCACGTGGTCGATCAGCTTGAGCTCTTTCAGACGCTGGGCAGTGATACCCATCGCTTCGGCAGCCACAGAAGCCTTGTCTGCGCTCTTCCACAGGATGGAGGCACACCCTTCCGGCGAGATGACGGAGTAGGTGGAGTACTGCAGCATGTTGACGCGGTCACCCACACCGATTGCCAACGCACCACCTGAACCACCCTCACCGATCACGGTGCAGACCACCGGCACGGTCAGACCGGCCATCACTTTCAGGTTGCGGGCAATCGCTTCGGACTGGCCACGCTCTTCGGCACCGACGCCGGGGTAAGCACCCGGGGTGTCGATAAAGGTGATGATCGGCATCTTGAAGCGCTCGGCCATCTCCATCAGACGCAGGGCCTTGCGGTACCCTTCCGGACGCGGCATACCGAAGTTGCGCTTGATTTTCTCTTTGGTCTCGCGACCCTTCTGGTGACCAATCACCATCACAGGCTCACCGTCGAGACGGGCGATGCCGCCGACGATAGCCTTGTCATCGGCATAGGCGCGATCGCCAGCCAACTCGTCAAAATCGGTGAAGATATGCTCGATATAGTCAAAGGTGTAGGGGCGCTGGGGATGACGCGCCATCTGGGATACCTGCCAGGCACCCAGATCACCGAAGATCTTCTTGGTCAGCTCTTCGTTTTTCTTCTCCAGCCGGCGGATCTCGTCTTTCAGATCCACGGCGTGATTGCCTTCACTCACATGTTTGAGTTCATCAATCTGCGCCTGCAACTCGGCAATCGGCTGTTCAAAATCCAGAAAAAGACTCATAGGGCCTTAGAACCTCTAATCAAAAACCAATTCAACCCGCTCTCGTCCAAGCAGGACTCGCAAGTCATCTATCAGTTGATCGGTGGGCGTCACCCGCCACTCGGTACCGAGCGTCAATCGCACCCGGGAGCCGGGGCGACGATAGTTTACCTGAACCGGACAAACTCCGGCACGGGCGGGCTCCAAAATCTCGCACAAACGCGGGAAAAAGCGATCATCAATCCGCTGTTCATCGAGGGAGATGCGAATTGCTCTGGCAAAACGCTCCCTCGCATCGTTGATATCCAGTATTTCACGGGCCGACATTTTAAGGCCACCGGAGAAGTCATCAAAGCTGACCTGTCCAGAAACCACCAAAATACGGTCTTTTTGCATCAATTCTTCATATTTTTCCAGCGCTTCGCTGAAAAGTGTCACATCGAGACGGCCGGAGCGGTCGTCCAGAGTGAAGATCCCCATCTTGTTGCCGCGCTTGGTCACCATGCTGCGGGCCGCAATCACCAGCCCCGCCGCCGTGGTCACGGTATCGCGGGAGGTGGGATGCAGATCGCACAGGCGACCCGAGGTATAACGACGCAATTCGCTGCTGTACTGGTTGATGGGGTGGCCAGTGAGATAGAGCCCAAGGGTCTCGCGCTCCCCTTCCAGCCATACCTTGTCAGGCCAATGCGGCACGTTGGCAAACGCCTTCTTGACGTCGTCAATCTCTTCGGTGAGCACGCCGAACATGTCGACCTGCCCCACCGCCTGCGCCTTGGCGTGCTGCTCGGCGGCACGCATCGCCTCCTCCAGGGTTGCCATCAGGGCGGCGCGGTGGGGGCCGAGCCGATCCATGGCGCCGGAGAGGATCAGCTTCTCCATCACCCGCTTGTTGAGCTTCTTGATGTCGACCCGGTTGCAGAAGTCGAACAGATCGCGGAACGGGCCATCCCGATCACGAGCGTCCAGAATCGCGTCTATGGGGCCTTCCCCTACCCCCTTCACCGCGCCGATACCGTAGACGATGTGACCATCTTCGTTGACGCTAAAGCGATAGCGACCAGTGTTCACATCCGGCGGGATCACGGTCAGCCCCATCCGCTGGCACTCATCCACCAGGGTCACTATCTTGTCGGTATTGTCCATATCGGCGGTCATGACCGCCGCCATGAACTCAGCCGGGAAGTGGGTCTTGAGCCAGAGGGTCTGGTAGGAGACCAGCGCATAGGCAGCGGAGTGGGATTTGTTGAAGCCGTAGCCCGCAAACTTCTCCACCAGATCGAAGATCTTCATCGCCAGTTCGCCGTCGACACCATTCTTGATGGCACCCTCTTCGAAACCGGCCCGCTGCTTGGCCATCTCCTCGGGTTTTTTCTTACCCATAGCCCGGCGCAGCATGTCCGCGCCACCCAGGGTATACCCCGCCAGGGTCTGGGCAATCTGCATCACCTGCTCCTGATAGAGGATGATGCCGTAGGTCGGTTCCAGAATCGGTTTCAGGCTCTCGTGCTGCCACTTCTCGTCCGGATAGGAGATCGCTTCATTACCGTGTTTGCGGTCGATGAAGTTATCCACCATGCCTGACTGGAGCGGGCCCGGTCGGAACAGGGCCACCAGTGCGATCATGTCTTCGAAGCAGTCGGGGCGCAGCCGCTTGATGAGATCCTTCATGCCGCGGGATTCCAGCTGGAATACCGCCGTGGTCTCGTAGCGCTGCAGCAGGTCGAACGACTTCTTGTCATCGATGGGGATGGCGGCGATATCGACCGGCGGCTTGCCCTCTTTGGCAAGACGCGGGTTTATCATGCCGAGCGCCCAGTCGATGATGGTGAGCGTGCGCAGACCCAGGAAGTCGAACTTCACCAGGCCGGCGTACTCCACGTCGTTCTTGTCGAACTGGGTGACTGGGTGATGGCCTTCGTCATCGCAGTAGAGCGGCGCAAAGTCGGTGATCTTGGTGGGTGCGATCACCACGCCACCAGCGTGTTTACCGGCGTTGCGCACCACCCCTTCCAGGCGGCGGGCCATGTCGATGAGGTCTTTGACCTCCTCATCCTGCTCGTAGAGCTCGGGCAGCTTGGGCTCGGCCTCGAATGCCTTGGCAAGCGTCATGCCCGGATCCGGCGGGATCAGCTTGGAGATGCGATCCACAAAGCCGTAAGCGTGGCCCAGCACCCGGCCCACGTCCCGCACTACTGCCTTGGCCGCCATGCTACCGAAGGTGATGATCTGGGAGACCGCCTCCCGGCCATACATGTCGGAGACGTGCTCGATCACCTCGTCGCGTCGGTCCATGCAGAAGTCGACGTCGAAGTCGGGCATGGATACCCGCTCGGGGTTCAGGAAACGTTCGAACAGCAGGTCAAATTCCAGCGGATCCAGGTCGGTGATCTTGAGAGCGTAGGCCACCAGAGAGCCCGCCCCCGAGCCCCGGCCCGGGCCAACGGGAATGCCGTTGTCCTTGGACCACTGGATAAACTCCATCACGATGAGGAAGTAACCCGGGAAGCCCATCTGGTTGATCACTTTCAGCTCAACATCGAGACGCTCGTCATACTCGGGACGTCGCTCGGCCCGCACAGCAGGATCCGGGAACAGGAACTCGAGACGCTCCTCCAGACCCTCTTTCGATTTGGCCACCAGAAAATCTTCTGTGGTCATGTCGCCGGTCGGGAAGTTGGGCAGGAAATATTCGCCGAGACGCACCGTCACGTTGCAGCGTTTGGCGATCTCCACCGTGTTCTCCAGCGCTTCGGGGATATCGGCAAACAGCTCGGCCATCTCCTCCTGACTGCGCAGGTACTGCTGGGGGCTGTAGCGACGGGGACGGCGTTTGTCCATCAGGGTATAGCCATCGTGGATGGCAACC
This sequence comes from Aeromonas sp. 604443, assembly GCF_049170315.1. Classification (NCBI taxonomy): domain Bacteria; kingdom Pseudomonadati; phylum Pseudomonadota; class Gammaproteobacteria; order Aeromonadales; family Aeromonadaceae; genus Aeromonas; species Aeromonas sp. 604443. Next base: position 87,466 of record NZ_JAAKMI010000013.1, on the reverse strand, counting down.
CGGATCTCGTGGGCGTCGAAGTCATCGGCGTTGAGGAACACCACCTCGTTGGTGGCGACCACCGGCAGCTCGAACTCGGTGGCGATGGCCACCGCCATGTGCAGATAGACCTCCTCGTCAGGGCGACCGGTGCGCAGCAGCTCGAGGTAATAGGCATCGGGGAAGTGGGTCTGATAAAAGGCGACGCACTGCTCGGTCATCTGCCGGTTGCCCTTGAGCAGGAACTTGCCCACATCTCCCTCCCGGCCGCCGGAGAGGACGATCACCCCCTTGGCATGCTCGGCAAGCCAGGCCTTGTCGATGACCGGACGCCCCTGCACGTGACCGCGCTGATAACCGCGGGAGATGAGCAGGGTAATGTTCTGGTAGCCCTCGTTGTCCATGGCGAGCAGGGTGAGGCGGAACTGCTCGTCGCCAAGCTCGTCACTCTGTACCCAGAAGTCGGCCCCGACGATGGGTTTGATCCCCTTGCCGTGGGCGGCACCATAGAAGCGCACCAAACCGCACATGTTCATCTGGTCGGTCAGGGCAATCGCCGGCATGTTGTCGGCAGCGGCAGCCCCGACGATGGGATTGATCTTCTGCAGTCCATCCACCATGGAGAAGTCGGTGTGGACTCGCAAATGGATAAAACGGGGGTCAGCCATCGTCATGCCCTCTCATTACGCAAGCAGAACCAGCCAAGGCAGAAATCGTTCAGACAGATCAGCATGGATTATTCGAGCCCCAGTGCGCGGCGCACCGGCTTGAAGCTCTTGCGATACTCCGGCAGCGGGCCGCGCTCGGCCAGAATGGTGAGGTGCTCAGCGGTCGGATAACCCTTGTGACGGGCAAAACCATATTCGGGATGACGGCTGTCCAGCTCGGTCATCTCCGCATCGCGGGTCACCTTGGCGAGGATCGAGGCGGCGCTGATGGCGGCCACCAGGCTATCGCCTTTGACCACGGCACGCGCTTCCATCGGCAGCGCCGGACAGCGGTTGCCATCGATAAAGACCAACTCGGGGGTGACATTCAACCCCGCCACGGCGCGCTGCATCGCCAGCATGGTGGCATGCAGGATGTTGAGCTCGTCGATCTCCTCCGGGCTGGCGCGACCGATGGCCCAGGCGAGCGCTTTCTCTTTGATCTCGTCAAACAGCGCCAGCCGCTTCTTCTCGGAGAGCTTTTTGGAGTCGTTGAGCCCCGCGATCGGATTAGCGGGATCGAGAATGACCGCAGCGGTGACCACGTCACCCACCAGGGGGCCACGGCCCACTTCGTCCACACCGGCAACCAGCTTGTCGTCAGGAATATCGATCATCATCTTGTAGCCTTGAATCAAAACAGGCCCCGTGGGGCCTGACAGGGGTCGACTGGCGCGGCATTACCGCTCGAAAACGAATGAACGGGTAGCGCGGCGCAATCGACGGTCCGAAATAGCGTTATCTGCCGAGCAGATCCGCCACCGCATCGGCAGCCTGCGAGTCGGCATTGCAGCGGATCAGCTGGTGCAGCTCGGTGAAGGTATTGACCAGCGCACTGTTGTCGTGCTCGAAGTACTTGCTCACCTCTTCCACCAGATTCTCCGGGGTGCACTCGTGCTGGATGAGTTCCGGCACCAGCATGCGACCGGCGAGCAGGTTGGGCAGAGAGACAAATTCGGTCTTCACCAGTCGCTGGGCCAGCCAATAGCTGAAGGGCTTGAGCTTGTAACCCACCACCATCGGTTTTTTCACCAGCATGGCTTCGAGCGCCGCAGTGCCGGAGGCCAGCATCACCACGTCGGCGGCGATCATCGCCTCGCGGCCCTGTCCTTCCAGCAGCACCATGTCGAGACCCGGCGCTACCTCGGCCTTGATGGCCATAAACTGCTCGCGCCGTTTCTGGTTGACCAGCGGCACGATGAAGCCGAGATCCGGATAGCGCACCGTCAGGTGTTTGCACGCCTCGAGAAACAGGGGGGACATAAAGCCCACTTCTGCGGTGCGGCTGCCCGGCAGCACCGCCAGCCAGCGGCGATTGGCATCGATACCGAGATTGCGACGTACAGCTGCCTGATCCGGCACCAATGGAATATCATCCGCCATGGTGTGACCGACAAAACGGCAAGGGGCATCGAAGCGGTCGTAAAAGGCTTTCTCGAACGGCAGGAAGGCGAGCACCATGTCGGTGGCGGCCTTGATCTTGTGAATGCGGTTCTGGCGCCAGGCCCACACCGAGGGGCTGACATAGTGAACCGTCTTGATACCGGCGCGGCGCAGTTTCAGCTCCACTCCGATATTGAAATCCGGTGCATCCACGCCGATGAAGATATCGGGCGGATTGGCAATAAAGTGGCGCAACAGTTCGCGACGGACCTTGAGGATGCGCGGCAGACGGCCCAGCACCTCGGTGATCCCCATGACGGAGAGCTCTTCCATCTCGAACAGGGCCTTGACGCCGAGGACCTGCATCCGCGGCCCGGCGATCCCTTCGAACTGCGCATCCGGGTAGCGGGCTTGCAGCTCGCGCACCAGACCGGCAGCCAGAATGTCGCCGGAGACTTCTCCGGCGACGATACCGATACGAACCGGATCAGGCACGGATGATCCCGCGCTCGTTGTCTTTGAGGAAGTCCACATAGAGCTGGACGGCCGGTTCGGCTTGCGCCATCTCGATCAGCACCGGCAGCACCTCTTCGATGGTCTTGCCGGAGCGGAAGATCTCTTTGTAGGCACGCTTGACGGCAGAGATAGCCTCGGCGCTGAAACCGCGGCGACGCAGACCTTCGGAGTTGACCCCGAACGGCTTGGCGTAGTTGCCGGCGGCCATCACGTAAGGCGGCACGTCCTTGTTCAGGGCGGCGCAGCCACCGACGAAGGCGTGGGAACCGACGCGGCCGAACTGGTGAATTGCGGAGAGACCACCGAAGATCACGAAGTCACCGATCACCACGTGGCCCGCCAGGGTCGCGTTGTTGGCGAAGATGCAGTTGTCACCGATGATGCAGTCGTGGGCAACATGAACGTTGACCATGAAAAGGTTGCCGCTGCCGACCTTGGTCAGGGATTGATCCTGAATGGTGCCACGGTGGAAGGTGCAGTTCTCGCGAATGACGTTGTTGTCGCCAATCTCAAGGAAGGTGCGCTCACCGGCGTACTTCTTGTCCTGGCAATCCTCACCGATGGAGGTGTGCTGGAAGATCTTGTTGCCGCGACCAATCTTGGTCGGGCCCTTGATCACCACATGGGAACCTACCCAGGTGTTGTCACCAATTTCCACCTCGGCGCCGATGACAGAAAAGGGGCCGATTTCAACCCCTTTACCGATCACGGCAGACTCATGGACGATGGCAGTATCGTGAATGATGGCAGTCTGGTCGATCACGTGTGTTAAACCTCGCGTTTGGCGCACATCAGCTCGGCGGTACAGACCACTTCACCGTCGACGGTGGCGACACCGGTGAACTTGGCAATACCGCGACGCTCTTTCAGGAACTCCACGTCGAGCACCAGTTGGTCACCGGGGCCGACCGGACGCTTGAAGCGAGCGTTGTCGATTGAGGCAAAATAGTAAAGTTCGTTGGGAGACGGCTTGCCCACCATGGTAAAGGCCAGGATACCGGTGGCCTGTGCCATCGCTTCCAGGATCAGTACGCCCGGGAACACCGGCTTGGCCGGGAAGTGCCCCTGGAAGATCGGCTCGTTGAACGAGACGTTCTTGATGGCACGCAGGGTTTTGCGCTCATCGCTGATCTCGTAGTCATCTACACGATCCACCATCAGAAACGGATAACGGTGGGGCAGCAGATCCATGATTTCCTGGATACCCAGGCTCTTCTTTTCAGTAGTCAAAACAGTACCCTATACCAATCGTGATTATTCTTGATCCAGCTTCTTCTCAAGCTTGCTTAACCGCTTGTGCATCTCTTCGATACGCATCACCCGGGCGGCGGTCTTGCGCCACTCTTTATTGGTTTGCAGAGGGATGCCGGAAGAGTAGACACCGGGCTCGGTAATGGGCCGCATCACCATGGCCATACCGGTAACGGTGGCCTGGTCGCAGATCTCCATATGCCCGTTAAAGACGGAAGCGCCGCCAATGATACAGTATTTGCCGACCTTGAGACTACCAGCCATCACGGTGGAGCCCGCCACGGCGGTGCCGTAACCGATCTCCACGTTGTGGGCGATCTGGCACTGGTTGTCGATGATGACGTTGTCAGCGATGCGGGTATCTTCCAGCGCACCGCGGTCAATGGTGGTACAGGCACCGATCTCGACCCGGTTGCCAATGGTCACACCGCCGAGCTGGGGGATCTTGATCCACTCTCCACGCTCGTTGGCATAACCGAAACCATCGGCCCCGATCACTGTGCCGGATTGAACCAGACAGTCGGTACCCATGGTCACATTGTGATAGAGGGTGACGTTGGCCCACAGCCGGGAGCGGGCTCCCAGCCGGGTATTTTTGCCAACAAAACAGCCCGGGCCAATGCGTACATCGTCACCCAGCACGACGCCGGATTCGATCACTGCATTGGCGCCGATGGCCACTCTCTCGCCCAGTTGCACGTCAGCCGCGATAACGGCACTCGGATGAATATCCGTGGCCGGCTGCGGGGTAGTGTCCAGCAGTTGGGCTACCCGGGCAAAGCCCACATAGGGGTCTTTGAGCACCAGGGCATTGGTGGGACAAAATGGCAGATCCGCTTCTGTAATGAGCACGGCGGTCGCCTTGCTCTGCTCCAGATAGTGCCGGTACTTTTTGTTGGACAGGAAGGTGATATCCCCCTCCCCGGCCTTTTCCAGTGTCGCTACCTTGCGGATTTCCAGGGTTCCGTCGCCATGGACCTGGGCCCCCAGTTGCTGGGCCAGCTGTGCGAGAGTGAATGCCATCAATTAGTTGCTCTTGCTTACCTGAGAAATAACCTGGCCGGAGATGTCCAGCTTGCTGGCGGCATACGGGGCGGCATTGCGCTCCAGCACCAGATCGTAACCATTGCTCTTGGCGATGGAATCGATGGCTGCCTGCACCTTGGTCAGGATCTTGTTGCGCTCTTCGGACTGACGGCGGCCGTTGTCCTGCTCAAAGGCTTGACGCTTCTGGTTGAACTCCATCTGCAGCTTGGCCAGCTTCTCCTGATTCTGCTTCTTCTGCTCGGCGCTCATAAAGGCTTCATCCTTGCGGAACTTCTCGACCAGCTTCTGGCCTTCCTGTTCCAGCTTCTGCAGCTCACGCATGCGCGGCTCGAATTCACCTTTCAGCTTGGCTGCAACGGCTTCACGCTGGGGCAGCTTTTGGAAGACTTCGCCCATGTCGACCACGGCGATCTTGGTCTCAGCGAAGGCAGAACCCATGCCGGCAGCCATCAGTGCAAAGCTCAAACCAGCTACTTTCAACGCTTTATTCACACTTACTCCTTGTTCCCTCATGGCGAGGGCTACCTGATTTACCCGATTATGCAAGCGGCGTTAGGACCGTCTTGTTACCTGGTGAGGCACGCATACCGCGCGTCCCATCATTGAAGACCCCCACCGCATGGGTGGGGGCGAAACTCTGCTTAGAAAGTACGACCGATGTTGAAGGAGAAGACTTCGGTGCGATCCCCTTCGTATTTCTTGATCGGCTTGGCCAAGGCAAACACCAGCGGGCCCATCGGCGAGAGCCACTGCAGGGAGACACCGGCAGAGACCCGGATATTGCCCGGGTTGGAGTAGTCCTGGCTCAGATAGTTGCAATCAGAACCGGCGGCGCAAGGATATGCCCCGTTGGCAAAATCAGTGCTCCAGACGGTACCTGCGTCCATAAAGACGGTGGAACGGATCTGCGGACGATAGGTCTCGGAAACAAACGGGGTCGGGAAGACCAGCTCCAGTGAGGCGACGGCCAGAGCGTTACCGCCCACCGAGGTGTCGGAACCTTCGTAGTAGCCAGTTTCACACGGCTGAGAACCCGTGCAACTGCCAGCACCCGGCTTGTTGTAGGTCTTGTAGATCGCCTTGGGACCGATGGTGTTGCTCTTGAAGCCACGTACCGTATCGAAACCACCGGCATAGTAGTTCTCGAAGAACGGCAGCATGGAGTCATCGCCATAGCCGTTACCGTAGGAGACACGACCCTTGCCGATCATTACCCAGCTATGATCCGCATCGAGCGGGAAGTAGTGGGCATCCTCGGCAGAGAGCTTGTAGTACTGCAGCTCCATGCCCGGTACGGTCACCTTGGCGTTGATACGCTGACGATCGCCAGAAGTCGGGAACATCCCCTTGTTCAGGGTAGAGCGGGTCCAGCCAGCGGTGACATCAACGGTCACGAAATCGAGGTTGGAACCATCCTGTGAGTAAGCATTCCAGAACTGATCCATCTGTACCGACTGGCGGTTATCATTCCACTGATCCCAGCAGTAGGTATTGCCATCAGTATCCGGATTGTCCTTCAGACACTCCTGATAGTTCTGGGCATTGAATGACGGACGGCTCAGCTTGGTGCTCTCGATACCGGTACTGAAGTCGAGACGGTTGAACTCATTGACCGGGAAGCCGCTGGAGAGACGGAAACCGATGGTTTCATTCTCGTAATCAACGATATCGGCATCATCGGCGCGGAACTGGTTGTAGTAGACCCGACCACCCAGGCTGACACCATCCACGGTGAAATAGGGGTCGTTGTAGCTCAGGTCAACGTTCTTGGAGTAGTCGTTGGTGCTGGCGTTGATGGAGACCTTTTTACCGGTACCCATAAAGTTGTCCTGGGAGATCCCCGCCTGCAGGCTCAGACCCGATTCGGTGCCGTAACCGATACCGGCGTTGATGGAACCCGCTGGCTGCTCCTTGACCTTGAAGTCGAGGTCAACCAGGTCATCGTTGCCCGGCACCCGCTTGGTGTCCACTTCTACACTCTCGAAATAACCGAGACGGTTGAGACGGCTCTTGGACTGCTCGATGTTGTCGGAGGAGAGCCAGGTGCCTTCCATCTGGCGCATCTCGCGACGCAACACCTGATCTTCGGTGGTTGCGTTACCGCTGAAGTTGATGTTGCGCACATAGACACGAGGGCCCGGCTCAACGTTGACGATCAGCTCAACTTCCTTGGTCTTGTCATTGACCTGCGGGAAGGTGACCACTTTCGGATAGGCATAACCGTAACGGCCGAGGAACTTGGAGAGCACCTCTTCGGTATGAGTCACCTGACTGGCAGAGTAGGTGCTGCCGGCAGCAATCGGGATCAATCCCTTCATCTCGCCACCGCGGTCGATCAGGTCACCCTTGAGCTGGACACCGGAGACCTTGTACTGATCCCCTTCCTTGATGTTGAGGGTGACGTAAACGCCCTTCTTGTCGGGGGTCATGGAGACCTGGGTAGACTCCTGCTGGAAGCGGATATAGCCACGATCCATGTAGTAGGAGCGCAGGGTCTCGATATCACCCGCCAGCTTCTGTTTCTGATAGCGCTGATCGGCGGTGAAGTTCCACCAGGGCACTTCGTCGCGCAGGGAGAGCTGGGCAATCAGTTTCTCTTCCGGGAAGACGCTGTTGCCGACGATGTTGATCTGCTGGATCTTGGCCGCTTCCCCTTCCACGAAGGTGAACTTGAGGTCGACCCGGTTGCGCGGCAACGGGGTGACGATGGCCTTGACCTTGGCGGAGTATTTACCCACGCCATAGTAGAAATCTTCCAGTCCCTTCTCGAGGGAGGTGAGCACAGTGCGATCCAGCGGATCGCCCACACGGATGCCGGAGGACTCCAGACTCTGGGTCAGTTGCTCCTCTTTGATATCCTTGTTGCCGGCAAACTCGATACTGGAGATGGTCGGACGCTCCTTGACCATCACCTGCAGCACCTGGCCGTCACGGTAAACCTTCACATCCTCGAAGTTACCCGAGGCATAGAGCTTTTTGATGGCGCTGGCCAGAGCCACGGAGTCGACGGTATCACCGACCCGGATCGGCAGGTTCAACAGTGCGGCACCCAGGGTCACCCGTTGCAGACCTTCGACCTGGATATCTTGCACCACAAAAGAGGCAGGGGCCGCCTGGGCCAGGAAACTGGCACCCAGCAGGCAACTCAACACCAATGCTTTTTTAACAGCCATTTTGTTCTTATGTGTCCTTGTTGATGCTCTGGCCTCAGAGGCGAGCGAAATCGTTAAACAGCGCAATGCCCATCAATAACATCAGAATGGCGGCACCGATCCTGAAACCCACTTCCTGTATTTTCTCTGATACCGGCTTGCCGGTGACCGCTTCGATAAGGAAATAGACCAGATGGCCACCATCGAGCACCGGCAGGGGGAACAGATTGATAATCCCCAGGTTGACGCTGATCAGCGCCAGAAAACTCAAGAAATAGACCAGACCATAGTCGGCACTGCTGCCGGCGCCCTTGGCAATGGAGATGGGGCCGCTCAGGTTGTCCAACGACACGATGCCACCGATCAACTTGCCAATCATGTCAAAGGTGAGCGTGATCAGGCTCCAAGTCTTGTCCGCGCCATGCCACAGCGCCTGCAAAGGCCCATACTGTAACAGAATTCGATATTCATCCGGTAATGGAACCAGTTGCGGTGAGAGACCGACGAATCCTACCAGCTTGCCCTGCACCTTGCGGCTATCCGGGGTCAGGGTCACGTTGAGATCACTGTTGTTGCGCTCAACCACCACTTGCAGGGGTTCGCCCGGTGCCTGCTGCACCAGTTCGACAAACTGGGCCCACGCGGTAATAGGCTGATCGCCGACCTGTTTGATACGGTCACCGACCTGCAGCCCCGCCTTTTCACTGGCACTCTTGGCCACCACTGCAGCCACGACTGGCAGCACTTTGCCACTCAGGGGGACGATCCCCAAGCTGCCGATAGGCGACTCTTTATCCGGATCGAAGGTCCAGCCGGTCAGCGACAAGGTTTTATCGGTGGCATAGCTGGTATTGGGTGCCTGCACCTTGAGAGTCACTGCATCATCACCCAGATGACTTATAAGAGCGTAGGTGACGCTCTCCCAGTCACCGGTCAGCTCATCGCCGACCCCGACAATCTCCATCCCGGGCAGCACACCCGCCTCGGCCACGATGGATGCCGGACGCACTTCACCGATCACCGGCTTGACGCTCGGCACCCCGATGATAAACATCAGCCAGAGGGCAAACAGGGCAAAGACGAAGTTGGCCATGGGACCTGCGGCGACAATCGCCATCCGCGCCCAGACACTCTTGTGGTTGAAGGCATACTGCTCGTCACCGGGCTTGAGTTCATCGACCCGGCCATCGAGCATCTTGACGTAACCACCGAGCGGGATCAGCGCCAGCACATATTCGGTGCCATCTTTACCCATCCGGCGCCAGATCGCCTTGCCAAAACCGATGGAGAAGCGCTCAACCTTGACGCCACAACGACGGGCCACCCAGAAGTGACCAAACTCGTGCACCGCGACCAGCAGGCCCAGCGCAACAACAAAAGCACCGATATTCCACAACACACCGCCCATCAGCCAAGCTCCTCAATCAAAGTGTGAGCACGGGCTCTTGCCGCACCGTCCAGGGCAAACAGATCATCGAGCGAGCCGACGGCGCTGCTCTCCAGCGCCAGCATCACTGCCTCGTTGATCCGGGCAATATCCATAAAACCGATGCGCCCGGCCAGGAAGGCGGCAACCGCCTCCTCGTTGGCCGCATTGAGCGCAGTAGTCGCCGCTTGTCCCTTCTGGCAGGCATTGATGGCCAGCGCCAGACAGGGGTAGCGATCATAATCGGGCCGGATAAAGCTGAACTCTCCGACACTGAAGAAATCCAAAGGTTCCACACTGGAGGGGATGCGATTGGGATAAGCCAGCGCATGGGCAATGGGGGTACACATATCCGGATTGCCAAGCTGGGCCAGCACGGAGCCATCCTTGTACTGCACCATGGAGTGGATCACCGACTGCGGGTGGATCACCACCTGGATCTGCTCGGGCGCCGCATTGAACAACCAGCGCGCCTCGATGTACTCCAGCCCCTTGTTGATCATGGTGGCGGAGTCGACCGAAATCTTGGCCCCCATCGACCAGTTGGGATGAGCGATGGCCTGCGCCGGCGTCACCTTGGCCAGCTCGCTGATCTCGGTGTAACGGAACGGGCCGCCGGAACCGGTCAGCAAAATCTTGCTGATCCCCGCCGCCGCCAGATCGCAAAAACCGGGCTGGCGCTGCACGGCGGTCGGCAGACACTGGAAGATGGCATTGTGTTCGCTGTCGATGGGCAGCAGCTCGGCACCATGCTCGCGAACGGCCTCCATGAAGAAAGCACCGGACATCACCAGCGCCTCCTTGTTGGCCAGCAAAATACGCTTGCCGGCACGTACCGCGGCCATGGTCGGGGCCAGTCCGGCCGCACCGACGATGGCGGCCATCACGCTATGGGCGTCGGGGTGAGCGGCAACCTCGCAGAGGGCTGCTGCACCAGACATGACCCGGGTCGCACTGCCGTGCGCTTTCAGACGGGCAGCCAGTTCACGGGCGGCATCCTCATCGACCATCACGGCAAAACGGGGGGAGAATTCGAGGCAGTCCCGCAACATGGCATCCACGTTGCGGGCGGCGGTCAACGCCAATACTTGCCAACTGCCCGGGTTATGGCGCAGCACTTTCAAGGTACTCTGACCAATGGAGCCGGAGGCTCCCAGAATAACCAGTGACTTGTGCATCAAAACTCCTGACTGAGTAGCAGATAACTGAGCAGAAACACCGGCAGGGCGGCGGTCAGGCTGTCGATCCGGTCGAGAATGCCGCCATGACCCGGCAACAGGGTGCCGGAGTCCTTGATGCCCGCCTCGCGCTTGAACATGCTTTCGGTCAGATCGCCGAGTACGGAGGCTAGCACCGCCAGCAGAGAGCAAAACAGCACGGTGATCATCTTGGCAGGAACAAATCCCATCGACCAGGTGACACCGATGGCCAGCAGGCTGGCGGTAAAGAGGCCGCCGCACATCCCTTCGATGGTTTTGCCCGGACTCACAGCCGGTGCCAGCTTGTGCTTACCGAACGCCTTGCCGAAAAAATACGCGCCAGAATCTGCCGCCCAGACCAGTCCCATCACGAACAACAGGATCCAGGCGCCCATCATGGGGTCATGGTAAAAGTTGTAACCACGGATGGCGACCAGCGACCAGAAGAAGGGAACCAGGGTCACCAGACCAAACAGGGACTTGAGCCAGAGAGACTCTTTCCACAGCTTGGCGCTTTGGGGATAGCGCAGCACCAGCAGCAGACCCAGCAGCCACCAGCTTACCGCGGTCCAGAGCACGCCCATCACCAGGGGGTGCAGGTGAGGCGTCCAGAGTTGCTCCACCGGCAGCCAAAAGAGGCTGGCACCGAGCAACAGACAAAATACGATGGGTAACCATTGCTGCGGAGCAGCAGAGACAAACCCACTCCATTCGCGACTGGCCAACAAAAACACCAGCGCTGCCAACAGGGCAAAAAATTTCAATGGCAGAAAGAAGAGCGCCCCCAACACCAGGGGGATCAACATCAAAGCAGTAATAATTCGTTGTTTTAGCAAAAGAAACCTCTCTCTTGGGAGCGGGGTTTAGCCGGTCTGCTGCTCGGCGATCAATTCCCGTATCTGTTCACCCGTGCAACCGAAGCGACGCTCGCGGGCAACGAAAGAGGCAACCGCCTCACTGAACTCGGCCTCGTTGAAATCGGGCCACAATACCGGGGTAAAATAGAGCTCTGCATAGGCGAGCTGCCATAACACAAAGTTGCTGATGCGATGATCGCCACCGGTGCGGATCAACAGGTCCACGGGTGGCAGATCGGCCATGCAAACCTCGCGGGTCAACATGGATTCATCAATGTCGTCTGCGGCCAGTTCACCGGCAACAACCGCGCGGGCCAGCTTGCGAGCCGCCTGAGCGATATCCCACTGGCCGCCATAGTTGGCTGCAATGTTCAGGGTCAATCCCTTGTTATTGGCGGTCAAGGCTTCCGCCTTGGCGATTTTGGCCTGCAACCGATCACTGAAGCGATCTGTATCGCCAATCACCCTGAGCCGGATCCCGTGACTGTGAAGTTTGTTCACCTCGCGGCCCAGCACGGTAATGAACAGCTCCATCAAGGCGCTGACTTCCCCTTCCGGACGACGCCAGTTTTCGCTGGAGAATGCAAACAGGGTCAATGCCTCGATCTTGGCTCGCGCAGCAAAGGTAACGGCCTCGCGCACTGACTTGACGCCCGCCTTGTGGCCATAAACCCGCATCTTGCCTCGGTTCTGGGCCCAGCGACCGTTACCATCCATGATGATGGCGACGTGACGGGGTAAAGACGAGTTGGCACAATCACCCAACGCAGCCAAAAGCGACATGGTTTTCTCCCACAAAGACAAAAGCGCCGTGCAGGGGCACTACACGGCGCTCGTAATATACCTTTCAGGCGCTTAGATTTCCATTAGCTCCTTCTCCTTTGCAGCAAGAGCCTCATCGACCAGCTTGATGTAGGAGTCTGTCAGTTTCTGGATCTCTTCCTGGGCGCGACGGTCGTCGTCTTCGGAGATCTCTTTGTCCTTCAGCAGCGCTTTCAGGTCGGCGTTGGCATCGCGGCGAATGTTGCGCACGGCAACACGGGCGTTTTCCGCTTCGGCACGGACGATCTTGGTCAGGTCGCGACGGCGCTCTTCGGTCAGCGGCGGCAGCGGCACGCGCAGGGTCTGGCCATTGCTGGAGGGGTTCAGGCCCAGATCGGAGGTCAGGATCGCCTTCTCTACCGCCTGGATCATGGAGCGGTCAAAAATGGAGATGGAGAGGGTGCGAGCATCTTCTGCCACGACGTTGGCCAACTGTTTCAGCGGAGTGGCAGCACCGTAATACTCAACCTGGATGCCGTCGAGCAGGCTCGGGTGAGCACGGCCAGTACGGATCTTGGACATCTGGGTCTTGAGTGATTCGACACTCTTGCCCATACGCTCCTTGGCGTCGTTTTTAATCTCGTTGATCACAGCGGTTTTCCTTTTGGCGAACGAGCCGCCATGCGGCTCGCATCTATATTATTTGCTGACGTAATGGATCAGGGTACCTTCCGGCTCACCCATGATAACCCGGCGCAAAGCGCCCGGCTTGTTCATGTTGAACACCCGGATCGGCAGATCATGGTCACGTGCCAGAGTAAAAGCAGCAAGATCCATCACCTTGAGCTCTTTTTCAAGAACTTCATCATAACTCAATTCATGGTACAGCACGGCATCCGGATTCTTGACTGGATCTTCGTTGTATACACCATCAACCTTGGTGGCCTTGAGCACTACATCGGCTTCGATCTCGATCCCGCGCAGGCAAGCCGCAGAATCGGTAGTGAAGAAGGGGTTGCCAGTACCGGCAGAGAAGATCACCACTTTGCCTGCACGCAGCTGGCTGATTGCCTCGGCCCAGCTGTAGGAATCACAAACCCCTTGCAGGGAAATGGCAGACATCAGACGGGCATTCACATAAGCACGATGCAGAGCATCACGCATGGCCAGACCGTTCATCACGGTTGCCAGCATACCCATGTGGTCGCCCACCACGCGGTTCATGCCCGCCTTGGCAAGACCGGCACCACGGAACAGGTTGCCGCCACCGATGACCAGACCGACCTGAACACCCAGCTCAACCAGCTCTTTGATCTCTTGGGCCATCCGCTCCAGCACTGCCGGATCAATGCCGAAACCCTCGGATCCTTGCAGGGCTTCACCACTCAACTTCAGAAGAACACGTCTGTATGCAGGTTTGGGATTGGTACTCATGTCACTGATTCCTGGTCATATAAAGACCGCGACATAAGTCGCGGTCTGGGGAAACGGAAAAACCGGTTCGATTAGGCCTTTTGAGCGGCCGCGATTTGGGCTGCAACTTCAGCAGCGAAATCGGTCTCTTGCTTCTCGATGCCTTCGCCCACTTCGAAACGGGTGAAGGAGACAACGTCAGCGCCTTCTTTCTTCAGCAGCTCGGCAACAGTCATGGAAGGATCTTTCACGAACGGCTGACCAGTCAGGGAAACCTCACCGGTGAACTTCTTCATGCGACCTTCAACCATCTTCTCGGCGATCTCTTTCGGCTTGCCGGAGTTGATGGCGATGTCGATCTGGATTTCGCGCTCTTTGGCAACGACTTCAGCAGATACATCTTCAGGCTTGACGAATTGCGGGCTGTTGGCTGCAACGTGCATGGCCAGATCTTTGGCCAGTTCGTCGGAACCACCGGTCAGCTTGGTGATAACACCGATGCGGGAACCGTGAACGTAGGTGCCCAGGTTGTCACCTTCAACCAGCATCACGCGACGCAGGTTCATGTTCTCACCGATCTTGGCGATCAGGTTGGTGATGGTCAGCTCTACGGATTCGCCGTTGCCAAAATCAGCGGCTTTCAGCGCATCAACGTCTGCGATCTTCTGGGTAGCTGCGATCTCGACGATCTTCTGACCCATGGCCAGGAAACCGGCATCCTTGGAAACGAAGTCAGTCTCGCAGTTCAGCTCGATCATGACGGCAACGTTGCCTTCGGTACGGGCGAAAATCACACCTTCAGCGGCGATACGGCCAGCTTTCTTGGCGGCTTTGGCCTGACCGGATTTACGCATGTTCTCGATGGCCAGCTCGATATCGCCGTTGGCCTCTTCCAGTGCTTTTTTGCAATCCATCATGCCAGCGGCGGTGCGCTCGCGCAGTTCTTTTACCAGGGCGGCAGAAATGTTTGCCATGTCCAGTATCCTCGGTCTTGAATTGACAAGAAACAGGGGCCACAAGGGCCCCTGCTAACCAATTACATCAGCTTGGTTAATAAGGGCTTTGCAGACCTTATCAATTACTCAGCTTCAACGAAGCCATCTTGTTCGGCTTGAACAACGATGTCCTGCTCGCGAGCTTCCAGTACGGTGTCAGCAGCAGCATTCAGGTACAGCTGTACGGCACGGATAGCGTCGTCGTTACCCGGGATGACGTAATCAACGCCGTCCGGGTTGGAGTTGGTATCAACGATGGAAACTACCGGGATACCCAGGTTGTTGGCTTCTTTGATAGCGATGTGCTCGTGGTCGGCATCGACAACGAACAGAACGTCAGGCAGGCCGCCCATGTTCTTGATACCACCCAGGCTCTTCTCCAGCTTTTCCATTTCGCGAGTACGCATCAGCGCCTCTTTCTTGGTCAGCTTCTCGAAGGTACCGTCCTGGCTCTGGGTTTCCAGATCTTTCAGGCGCTTGATGGACTGACGAACGGTTTTCCAGTTGGTCAGCATGCCGCCCAGCCAGCGGTGGTTAACATAGAACTGGTCGCAACGCTCAGCGGCTTCTTTTACGGCTTCAGACGCGGCACGCTTGGTACCTACGAACAGTACCTTGCCTTTCTTGGCAGCTACGGAGCTGATGAAGTTCATGGCATCGTCAAACATCGGAACGGTTTTTTCCAGGTTGATGATGTGAACTTTGCTGCGGGCACCGAAGATGTAGGATTTCATTTTCGGGTTCCAGTAACGAGTCTGGTGACCGAAGTGAACGCCGGCTTGCAGCATGTCGCGCATAGAAACTTTAGCCATTTTATACCTCTATATTGGGGTTAGGCCTCCACACATCCCATATAACCGACCCGTTAAGGCACCCCGGCATATGTGTCGATGTGTGTGTGTTGTTTAAGTAAGGGTGATGAAATCGGGACGCAAGTTCCCCATTCCGGCGCGCTTTATACCATAACTTTGTTCAGGACACCACCGGCCGACACTCTAAACAGGTGTAAATCTGGATCCCGCCAGAGGAGGTTGCGACTGCCATTTGACGCTGTGATGACAATCACACTGGAAGTACGCGGGGGTTGCGGATAAAATTTTGGCCTGATTGCAAACGCATCTATTTTTCATTACCTGATTGCCGGACATCGATAGATGCGCGATCAGGTCCCAAGAGAGATCCCATGTCCATTAAAATCAAGACACCGGAAGAGATTGAAAAGATGCGCGTTGCCGGCCAATTGGCCGCCGATGTGCTGGTCATGATTGCGCCCCATGTCAAAGCTGGCGTCACCACTGACGAACTGAACACCCTCTGCCACAACTATATTGTCGACGTGCAGCAGGCCATCCCGGCCCCGCTCAACTATCACGGTTTCCCCAAATCCATCTGTACCTCGGTGAACGATGTGATCTGCCACGGCATCCCGAACCACAAGAAGCTGCGTGATGGCGACATCATCAACCTCGACATCACCGTTATCAAGGATGGCTACCACGGCGATACCTCGGCCATGTTCATCGTGGGCGAGACCACCCCGCTGCGCCGCCAGCTCTGCAAGGTTGCGCAAGAGAGCCTCTACGCTGCCATCAAGAAGGTGCGTCCGGGTGCCTGCATCACCGAAATTGGCGCCGTGATCCAGCCCATCGTCGAGAAGGGCGGCTTCTCCGTGGTGCGTGACTACTGCGGCCACGGCATCGGTGCCGAGTTCCACGAAGAGCCGCAGATCCTGCACTACCGCAACAGTGGCAAGCTGGAGCTGAAAGCAGGCATGTGCTTCACCATCGAGCCGATGGTCAACAGCAAGAAGTATCACTGCAAGGTCAATCCGAAGGATGGCTGGACCGTGACCACCAAGGATGGCGGCGACTCCGCCCAGTGGGAGCACACCCTGCTGGTGACCGAGGATGGCTGCGAGGTGCTCACCCTGCGCCCCGATGACACTATCGACCGCTTCATCAAACACAGCTAACATCGAACCCCGGCCCTGAACTTCCAAAGCGCCGGGGTTTTTACTTCTGTTTCAGCCGTTTGCCTGCCACTTGCGTGTGAGATGCCATGGACGCCAGCCTGCTTTCCCCCCATTTGTTACCCGATGATCAGCTCACTCGCGACAACTGCAAAGAGTACCTGAGCCGCTTTCTCGGCTGGCTGCACGCCCGTTTTGATGCCGGCGACAACATCATCGAGCTGGTTGCCACCCGCTCCGAATACATGGATCAGTTGCTCTGCCGCCTGTGGCAGAAGTTTGGCTTCGACAAGAGCGACCTGACCCTGATCGCGGTGGGGGGCTATGGCCGCGGCGAGCTGCACCCCCACTCCGATATCGACCTGCTGATCCTCTATGACGGCGACGAACTGGACGAAGTGTTGGGACTACGCATTGGCGAGTTCATCACCCTGTTGTGGGATCTCAAGCTGGAGGTGGGTCAGGCGGTGCGCAACGTGGCGGAGTGTCTCGAGCAGGGGCGCGCCGATATTACGGTCGCCACCAACCTCATCGAGGCCCGCTACATCACAGGTCGCCAGGAGGGCTTTCGGCAACTGAAAGAGGCCACCGGCCCCCAGCACTTCTGGCCAAGTGAAGCCTTCTTTCGTGCCAAGCGCCAGGAGCAGGCGGAGCGTCATCAACAGTTTCTCGGCACCGCCTACAAGCTGGAGCCCGATCTCAAGAGCAATCCGGGCGGCCTGCGCGACATTCAAACCCTCGCCTGGGTCGCCCGCCGCCACTTTGGCGCCACTACCTTGTTCGAGATGACCAGCCACGGCTTTCTCAATCGCGCCGAGTACCGCGAACTGCTCGACTGCCAGAATTTTCTCTGGAAGGTGCGCTTTGCCCTGCACATGGCCATCAACAAGGGAGATAACCGCCTGCTGTTCGATCGCCAGCGCACCGTAGCCCAGATGTTGGGGTTCGAGGGGGAAGGCAACACTCCGGTCGAGCAGATGATGAAACGCTTCTATCAGACGGTACGGCGGGTCTCCGAGCTCAACGAGATGCTGCTGCAGCTGTTTGACGAAGCCATCCTCGGCAACACCGCCATGGATGTGCGCCGCCTCTCCGACGAGTTCCAGCTCCGTGGCCGCCTCATCGATGCGGTGGATGCGGAGCTGTTTAGCCGTGAACCGGCCGCCATCCTGCGCCTCTTCTATCAGATGGCCCAGCATCCCGAGATTGCCGGCATCCACTCGGCAACCCTGCGCCAACTGCGCGAGGCACGCCGCAAACTCAACTGCTGGCTGCAGGACTTGCCTGACTGCCGTCGCCTCTTTATGGCGCTGCTGCGCCACCCCAACGGCATCGGCCTGCCGCTCACCCTGATGCACAAGTACGGCATCCTCGCCGCCTATCTGCCCCAGTGGAACCTGATCGTCGGCCAGATGCAGTTCGACATGTTCCACGCCTACACGGTGGATGAGCACACCCACCGGCTGCTCAAAAACATTCACCAGTTCCCCAATCCGGCCAGTCGCCAGAGCCACCCGCTCTGCCACGAGGTCTTCACCCGGCTGCGCAAACCGGAGCTGCTCAGCATCGCCGCCCTGTTCCACGACATCGCCAAAGGGCGGCGCGGCGATCACTCGGAACTCGGCGCCGTCGATGCGCTGGAGTTCTGCCAGCTGCACGGCCTCGATCGCTACGAGAGTCGACTGGTCGCCTGGCTGGTGCGCCACCACCTGTTGATGTCGGTCACCGCCCAACGCCGTGACATCTATGACCCCGACGTGGTCACCGATTTTGCCCAGAAGGTGCGCGACGAGCAGCATCTAGACCTGCTCTACTGCCTTACCGTGGCCGATATCTGCGCCACCAACGATACCCTGTGGAACGACTGGAAGGGCACCCTGCTGCGGGAGCTCTACTTCGCGACCCAGAAGGCGCTGCGTCAGGGGCTGGAGAACCCGCCCGACATGCGGCTGCGCATTCGCGAAAACCAGCGTCAGGCCAAGCAACTGCTTGCGCAACGGGATGTATCGGAAGAGGCAATCAATCAGCTCTGGGGCGACTTCAAGGCCGATTACTTCCTGCGTCACAGCCCGGAACAGATCGCCTGGCACTGCCGCCACATCATCGAGCATGGCGACAATCCGGCACCGCTGGTGATCATCGGCAAACATCCGACCCGCGGCGGCAGCGAGGTGTTTATCTACTGCCGCGATACCCCGAATCTGTTTGCCACCGTCGCCTCGGCGCTGGATCAGAAGAACCTCAACATCCACGACGCCCAGATCATGAACTCGCGCAGCAACTATGTGCTCGATACCTTCGTGGTGCTGGAGCCGAGCGGCGAACCTATCAGCCCCAATCGCACAGCCACCATCAAGAAAGCGCTGGAGAAGGCGCTGCAGGAGCCTGGCAAGCTGGTGCTACGCAACAAGCCGTTGTCACGGCGCCACCGCCAGTTCAGCGTGCCGACCCGGGTGGTCTTCCTGCCCCGCTCTTCGCCCACTAAAGGAGAGAGCCGTCACACCCTGATGGAGCTGACTGCCCTCGATACCCCCGGCCTGCTGGCACGGATCGGTGCCGTTTTCCAGCAGTGCGGGCTGTCGCTGCACGCCGCCAAAATCGCCACCTTCGGCGAGCGGGTCGAGGACTTTTTCAGCCTGACCAGCCTCGATGGCGAGCCATTGACCGCCGAGCAGCAAAAACAGCTGGAAGAGCGACTGGTACACCAGCTCAATCCCCAGCAGTCGGTACTGGATTAAGCGAAGAGTGATTCGAAAGAGGCTGATTGTCGGGCGTTTTTTACCATACCAAACAACTGGTTGGCGCACACCGGATGAAGAAATGGCCGCTGGCCGGAAGAATTCCGGTCAACCCCTTAAAAACAGTCGGAAAAGTGTGATACAACAAACAGAATTTTTTAAAGGAAACCTGTCATGACCGAGTTGCAACAGATCATTGAAGCGGCCTTCGAGCGCCGCGACACCATTACTCCGGGCTCCGTGGATAGCGCCACCAAGTCCGCCATCCTGCAAGCCATCGACCTGCTGGACTCCGGCAAGGCACGGGTTGCCGAGAAGATCGCCGGTGAGTGGGTTGTCCATCAGTGGTTGAAGAAAGCGGTACTGCTCTACTTCCGCATCAACGACAACGGCATCATCAAGGGCGACGATGCCCAGTACTACGACAAGGTTCCCCTCAAGTTCTCCAACTACACCGCCGAGCAGTTCAAGGAAGCGGGTGTGCGCGTGGTGCCGCCGGCAACAGCTCGCAAAGGCTCCTTTATCGCCCCCAATACCGTGCTGATGCCCTCCTACGTCAACATCGGCGCCTTCGTTGACGAAGGTACCATGGTCGATACCTGGGCCACTGTCGGCTCTTGCGCCCAGATCGGTAAGAACGTCCACCTCTCCGGCGGCGTCGGCATCGGTGGCGTACTGGAACCGCTGCAGGCCAACCCGACCATCATCGAAGACAACTGCTTTATCGGTGCCCGCTCCGAAGTGGTTGAAGGGGTGATCGTTGAGGAAGGTTCCGTCATCTCCATGGGCGTCTTCATCGGCCAGTCCACCCGCATCTATGACCGCGAAACCGGCGAGATCCACTACGGCCGCGTACCGGCTGGCTCCGTGGTCGTCTCCGGCTCCCTGCCCTCCAAGTGCGGCAAGTACAGCCTCTACGCGGCGGTGATCGTCAAGAAGGTTGATGCCAAGACTCGCGCCAAAGTCGGCATCAACGCTCTGCTGCGCTCCATCGACGAGTAATCAGCATTGCTGTGATGAAAAGGGCGCCTGATGGCGCCCTTTTGATTTTGGCACCCCTGTCACAGGCAAGCCATGAGGCATCGGTTAAGATGGATGAGACAGGATCGTTTCAAACCGAGGAAGCCTGATGTACGAGAATCTGAAGAGCCTGGGGATCCAGGATCCCGCCTCCGTCGACAGCTATACCCTGCGCCAGGAGGCCAACCACGATATCCTCAAGATCTACTTCAAGAAGCAGAAGGGCGAGTTCTTCGCCAAGAGTGTCAAATTCAAGTATCCCCGCCAGCGCAAGACCATGCTGGTCGACTCCGGTACCCATGAGTACAAGGATGTCACCGAGATCAATGCCAACCTCAAGTATGTAGTGGATGAGCTGGACAACCTGACCCAGGGCGTCCATCAGCAGGCCGACCCGGATATCAAACAGAAGATCCTGCGCGACCTGCGCCATCTGGAAAAAGTGGTACAAAACAAGATCAGCGAAATCGAGCGGGATCTGGAGAAACTCTAGCCCCACCGATTTGACAAAAGAGCGCCCTGGTGGCGCTCTTTTTATTGGCTGACTTTATATAGTGATGGTGTGCAATAAGGTGAGCGAGGCACAACGCCAACAGAAGGTATCCCGTTACATATCGCCCCTTGGGCAACATGACACTAGCCGAGATCGAACTGCAGCGACTCGCTCACCCCATAACCAGAAATAGCAAGAGGGAGGCTTTCGCCTCCCTCTTCAAACACGCTGATATTCAGGCAACAGAATTAGTTGCTCTTCATCCAGATGTCCATGTCGGTTTTCAGGTTGTCAGACTTGGTACCGAAGATGGCTTGTACGCCGGAACCAGCCACTACCACACCGGCAGCACCCAGTTTCTTCAGACCAGCCTGGTCAACTTTGGCGACATCTTTCACGCCAACACGCAGACGGGTGATGCAGGCATCCAGAGAAGCGATGTTCTCTTTACCACCGAAGGCGGCAACCAGAGCAGCAGACATCTCGTCTTTGCCTTGGCCAACGGCCTCTTCAGCAGTCTCGTCTTCACGACCCGGGGTTTTCAGGTTCATGGCACGGATAACGAAGCTGAATACGACATAGTAGATGGCAGCGTAGACCAGACCCAGACCTACCAGCAGCAGCATGTTGTCGGCACGCGGCGATTGCACCACGAAGTCGATGAAGCCGTTGGAGAAGGTGTGACCGTGTACGATACCCAGAGAGTTGGTCAGCACATAAGCCAGACCAGCCAGTACCGCGTGGATGGCGTACAGAACCGGAGCGATGAACAGGAAGGAGAATTCAATCGGCTCGGTGATACCGGTCAGGAAAGAGGTCAGGGCAGCAGAGGCCATGATACCAACGATCTTGGCGCGGTTTTCCGGCTTGGCAGCGTGAGCGATGGCGAACGCAGCAGCAGGCAGACCGAACATTTTGAACAGATAGCCACCAGCCAGTTGACCGAAGCCGTTACCGGCAGCGCGGGACGCGTCATCAGCAGTCAGGAAGCAGGTCATGATACCGTGAACAGTTTCACCGGCACCGTTGACACAGGTACCCGCCTGATAGAAGAACGGTACGTTCCAGATGTGGTGCAGACCGAACGGGATCAGGGAGCGCTCAACCACGCCGTAGATACCGAAGGCCAGTACCGGGTTCTGGTTGGCAGCCCAGTCAGAGAAGGCACCGATGGCACCACCCACTGGCGGCCAAATCACGGACAGGATGACACCCAGACCGATGGAGAGGAAACCGGTGATGATGGGTACGGCACGTTTGCCCGCGAAGAAGCCCAGGTACTCTGGCAGCTGGATCTTGTAGAAACGGTTGAACGCCCAGGCAGCGATACCACCGGCCAGGATACCACCCAGCACGCCGGTTTCGATGGTTTCAACACCCATCACAGGTGCCATGACCTTCAGGGTTGCGACCATGATGCCGTAGCCAACGATGGCTGACAGACCGGATACACCGTCGTTATTGGTAAAGCCCAGAGCAACACCCACTGCGAACAGCAGGGCCATCTGGCCAAATACGGAACCACCGGCTTGCTCCATCAATTGGGAGACAATTTCCGGCATCCAGCTGAAGTGGGCAGCACCCACCCCCAGCAGAATACCTGCGACTGGCAAGACTGATACTGGCAGCATCAGCGCCTTACCAACCTTTTGCAGATTAGAGAAAGCATTTTTGAACATTGTGTGCGCTCCTGAATGGATTGTCGTCCCTGAACGATCTATCTGGATGAAATAAGGACTGATTCATTCAGATATCTTCGAGTCGGGCTTGTTTATTTTGACCATCAGAATATAACCCAGCGGGTCATAAATTGCTGCTTTCGAAGGCGGGGGAATATTGAATTTGGAGGGAAGATCACAACTTGTTTAGCGGCTAAAAAACGCATCTAATAGAAATTAATAATCCGCATTATCACTCTATTACAAAGACATATAAATAGCAGTTTCACTTTGTATTTTAATAATGCCATTTACATCAAATAGCAACTCACTGTAACAGAATGTAACGGCGTGATTTTTATTTATTACAGTCTACCGATTAAAAAGGCCTCCAACAAGGGAGGCCTCAATAAATATATCTGACCAGCAAACGGTCGTATTACTCTATTGTTGCGAGCGCTTGACCGCATCAATAAACACGCTTTTTGCTTTGGTTGAACCAGCCCGCTCGGCCTCGTTCACCAGCTTCATCGCCTTGTCGATATCCCCCGCCTTGACTGCTTTTTCGATCTGGCTCTGATAGAAGGCTTCAGTTTCACTCAACATGGCAGGAGCAGGTTTGGCTGCGACCGCAGCTGTTGCAGTTGTGGTAACGGCTGCGGTAGTCGCTATCGCTGCAACCTGCTGACCCTGGCTCATAGCCACCTTGTCGGCATATTCGGGTTTGAATACCGCTTCAAGACCACTTCCACGGGCCATATCTTTGACTTTGATCTGCACCAAGCCCCACGGGGAGTGCGGGATCACCGGATCCTTGATATCAGGCTCAACGGTACCATTAGCACGAGCAAACGCTTTTGATGGATGCAGGATTGTTGTGCTGCCTGAGAGCTTATCCGCGGGCGCATAAACGATCATGTATGTTTCGCTGGCCGGGTTGCCAGGCATGCTGCGATCAACAAAAACACGCCCTTCAATACGGTCGTTATCGAGCAAGTGAGCAGGCTGATAGCTGAATACTGACTCACCCAGGACCCGAGTCACCTTGAACTCGGCATCCAGCATAATGACCTTGGGCACCATCACGGTTTTACTCACCTGTGATGCCAGGCTGATCGCCAGATTGCCGGTGTTGGTCGGCAAGCGATAAGCAGCAAAGTAACTCATCCCCTCATCAAACTGAAAAGTGGGTTGCTTGCCATCAATGGCCAGCAAGGTCTCACCTTCAGGCAAGGGGGCATAACTGAAATCTTTAAACGCCACACAGCAGCTTGAGGCTTTGGCCAACGCTTGCTTGGCTTGATCTGCATCGCTCAAGATCGAGCCATGTTCTTGCAGAGGAACAACCATGTTTCCGGCACAACCGGTTAATAGCGCAGTGATTACGGCTGCAATAGACATCTTTACCCGTTTCATTTTTCTTATCTCCATAATCCGGTGGCCGTGATCCGGCGAAACAAAACTGCCCCCATAAGGGGGCAGTCACTAACTTAACTTAAACTTTTGCTTACCACCAAGCTTCTGCTTGAACACCAAACTGGTAGGTGTCTTTGGAGGTATTGCCTTCGAAGACTTTCTTGTCTTCGTCGTTAGCCAGGTAGGAGGCGAACACACGGATTTCCGGACGGGCCCAGAAGCTGGAACCAGCAGACCAGGCTTGAGCCAGGGTCAGCTTGTAGCCGGCATCTTTGTCTTCGCTGCCATTGGTGGACTTGTTGTTGTCCTTGAAGTAACCGCCTTCAAAGATGGTCTTGTTGAAGTCATCCCACTTGTACATCGGGCGAACAACAACAGACATGGTTTCCCACTTGTCGTTGCCGTCCCACATTTCGTTGCCTACACCGTAAACCAGCTGGTGACCCATCTCCCAGGAGTTGCCCATCGGAACAACGCCCCAGTTGATGATACGGAAACCGTCAGCACCGTCTTTGGCTTCAGCGCCGTACCAGGAACCATCGCCATAGAAAGCCATGGTCTTGGAGTAACCTTCGGTACCGTATTGCAGCACGGTTTTGTTGAAACCACCGAGGATGCCAGCGGTCAGTTCAGCAGTCAGCATCACGCCATCTTGCGGATTCTTTTTCAGTGCTTTCTGATCGTTGGTCTCATTGACCAGAGCATAGTCAACGCCCAGTTCCAAGGACGCATCGGTCCACAGCGGGATGCCGGCATAACGCAGATCCAAGGTGTTAACGTTCAGATCTTCATTCTTCTGATAGGTCGGGTTACCGTTGCCATCCACTCCGGTTTGGGTGTACTGGCCAAACACATCGGCAGCGCTGCGATCGTTGCGTACCCATGCGAAAGATACTTTACCCGGACCAGCCTGGATGCCTTCGATACCAGCACCGGCACCGGAGATGTTCCAGTAGTAGAAGTCGGAGATGTGGATGTCATGGCGTTGATAGTAACGCTTACCAGCCCACAGGGTTGCTTCAGGAGCAAAGTTCAGCAAGCCTTTGGCTTGTACGTTGAACTGACGCAGAGCGAAGTCGGAATCACCATTGCACTGCTTGGCATCGAAGTTACAAACAGTACCGGTACCTTCCCAGTCGTTTGAACCGTTGGAAGCCATGGCAAACATGGAATCAACATAGAAAGTCTTGCCATCTTTGTTGAATACTTCCTGACCCAGTTGCACTTCACCGTAGGTATCATTTTCGTTACCAAGACGGCCAACTTTATTGACGTTGTATTTAACCATGTCGCCGTCGCCGGAAACACCGACGCCGGAACGGAAATAACCGTGGAAATCTACGGCAAAGGCGGCTTGGGAAGCCAGGGCGGCAGTAACAGCTGCTGCAATCGGGAGCCACTTCATTTTCATTGTCATATTCCTTATTTCCCGCAGTGAGGAGTGTGATCCTGAATATTCAACTTCTTATCACCATGTAATCCTGTTGGTGATAACCGAGGTTGATTATAGGGAGCGTATTTCACGACAAATATGAAGCGACTCACAAAATGGCGACAAATCGCTCGGCAAACGATCTCCACAACAACAACAAGTAAAAAAGCCATCAACCGCGCAATTAAAATCCGGAAAACAAGAAAAACACACAACAACAACAACTCTGAAAGCGTTATCATTAATTAATTCGCGATAGAACTAAAGTCATTATTTTACGTTCGAATGACAAAAACATGACTGAGATCGCTTTCAAGATGGAACTTTTATTTGGATGACGGGTCTGCGGTGCGCGTGAAACCATTACGGCAATGGAATGCTAAAAGGGGAAAATACCCCTCCGCCATCAGGGGAAATATGCGTTGCAGAGTGAGATGGTTTTTGTGCAAATAACAATCCCCTGCTACTTAAGGCTCAGGGGATTGATATGGCTCTATTCAAGAGAATATTCAGGGCTGAATATCCCACTTTTTCAGCCAGCTGAGTGCCACCTGTTCGGGTTCATCGTGCACGGTGGCATCCAGCTCCAGCGGGGAAATCACTCGCGTGGCCCCCAACTCTTGCAGCAATCCGTCCAGCCGACGGCCCGCGCCACAAAAATGGTCATAGCTGCTGTCCCCCATGGCAATCAGGGCATAACGCAATCCCTTAAGCCAAGGTGCCTTGTCGGCCAGCTCGCTGGCAAAAGGCTGCAGATTGGGTGGAATGTCCCCCTGCCCGGTGGTGGCACTGACCAGCAATAAAAAACGGCCGGGGTCTATGTCCGCCAGCCGTGCTTCTTCGTGCAGGGTACAGTGATGCCCCTTGCGTTCCAGCTCATCTGCCAAGGTCTCGGCCACCAGCATGGCTGCGCCGTAGACAGTTCCTACCACGATATCGATCTGCGCCATTCTCCTCTCCCTGCTTGAGTCACTCTTTTGAGCAACTCTATCAGCAAGCTGGCGTCAGATGCCACCGATTCAAGGCTGAGCATCAGGCGCTTAGTAGTCGCTCTCGCTGGCGGGCCAGCCCAGCTCGGCAAACAGGCGCAGCACATCCTGACCGAGTGGCGCCTGGATCCGCATCGGCACCTTGAGCACCGGATGGGTAAAGCTCAGGGTGCGGGCCACCAGCAGCAGCCGCTCGCAACCGAAGTGCTCGCGAAAGAAACGGTTGTGACGACCATCCCCGTGGGTGGTATCCCCGACGATGGGGTGGAACAGGTGATCCATATGGCGGCGCAACTGATGCTTGCGACCGGTCTTCGGGAACAATCTGACCAGACTGTAGCGACTGGTAGGGTGCTTCTTGGAGACCGCGTGGGGCAGCTCGACCTGATGCAGGCGACGGAAGGTGGTGACGGCATCCTGCGCCGGGCGATCCGGGTTGCTCATGGCATCGGCAATCTTGTCCAACTGCTCCTTGAGGGGATAGTCGATCACCCCCTGCTCGGGCGCCCAGCCACGCACCAATGCCAGATACTCCTTGTGTACCTGACGTTGGGTAAAGGCTTCAGTGAGTGCGCGGGCAATCACCGGATCGAGCGCAAACAGCAGCACGCCTGAGGTGGGACGGTCGAGGCGATGCACCGGATAGACATGGCGACCGCCGATGAGATCCCGGGTCATCTGCATGGCAAAACGGGTCTCGCCCTTGTCGAGCCAGCTGCGATGCACCAGCAGACCGGACGGCTTGTTGACCGCCACCAGCCACTCATCCTGATAGAGCAGGGTCAGCTTCAGGTCACTCTCTTCTCGGGTTTGATCTGGCATCATTGTTCTATCACTTTGCCGGAGAGCAGCAGATCGAAGCGGGCGATCAGGCGCAGCAGCGCTTCAGCTTCGGCCAGATCTTCTTTGTAGACTTCGCTGGCCATGGGATAAAGGGAGACGCTGGTGGGCAGCGGCGCCTGCAACATCACCAGCTGCTCCATGCGCGGGATCAGCACGAACTGCAGCCACTGATCAAAGCTCAGGGTATCGACACAAAAAGGCAGGGTGCTTGCCAGGGCTTCGTCACCGGGATGGTCAGCTTGCCAGCGCTCAAGGCGCTGCAACTCGGCGGTGAGTTCCCCCAACAGGCCAGCTACCAGCAAATATTGATTCATCTCGCTCTCTTCCTCATAACCACAGATTGATCCGCTGACCCGACAGGGTCAGCCAGGATGCCAATAAATTCAGTCGCACAGCACCGGCGGTTCAGCCGGCTCGTCGACATACACGGCAATCAGCGCGGCCTGCCGCCGTTAAAAAAGGGCGATACTATACACCTCCCCCCGCATGGCTGCCATGTTGATATCTGCCGCAGCGCACGTCTGCTGCCACTGGCTATCCTCGGCAAGGGCCTTATAATCGGCCCGCATCACCATTAGCCGGATCTCACCATGTCTGTGACGCCTACTGCCATCAATACCTTGACCGAATTTCTGACTCAGGCTGGCACCCAGTTCCAGCTGTTTGACATGGGCCGCCAGGTGCGGCCACTGGCAAGCGACACCTTTGTCCGCATCGAACAGCAGCAGGAGCCCTATCCCTGGCCGCTGCAACAGCACGCCTGGCTCGGTGTGCACTTCTTCCAGCCGAGCGAGTCTCGCCACTACCTCTGGTTCCTCAAGTTTGCCCTCGATGAGCGCGGCCTGCTGATGTCAAACGGCCCCAAGCTGTTCATGGATCAGGTGGTGGAGACCCTGGGCTACAAGCTCACCGGCGATCTGGACGAGGAAAAAGCCCAGCGCTTGGCCGACAATCCCTACACCTTCCGCCCGGCGGAGGCCAAGATGGCCAGTCTGCACGCCAAACTGGCACGCCAGCTGGAACAGGCCCCTTCTGCCTATTACGATGCCCTCTGCCACTATCTGGCCGCCCCCAACGACACTGGTTGGCAGACGCTGGGGCTGCAGGGCTTTGCCGATCTGGCCGAACGACTGCATGATGAGCGCAATCTGGCGCTGATCTGCAAGGCGCTGCCCAAACTGCCGCAAGAGCCGCTCTACGCCCTCTGCCAAAGCCTTGAAAACGCCCCGCTGCCGCCGGCAGTACAAGGCGCCCTGCTTGAGCGGATCGGCAAGGAGCAGGAGTGCGCCGCCCCCAACCCTGAGACCCTGGCCTATCTCTGCCGCGCGATGGCCTCCTGTCCCGGCAGCTCTTTGCGCACCAACAAGCTACTGACCCTGCTGCAAACCCAGCCGAGCCCGGCGCTGCTGCTCGCCATTGCGGGCCGGCTCTGGCCCGACCTGAAAGATGCCAATCTGCTCAGCCACTATCTGGAACAGCTGGCACTGCAACCGACCCAGTTCTTCAATCAGGTTTTTGCCGAGTTGGTCACTTTACCGGCCCTGCGCAATGATATGCTGGCCAGACTGCGTGACCCCGACCGTAGCGATGCGCTGGGCAAGGCCATCGGCCGTCTGTTTGCCTCGGCCTGATCCCTCGCCTCCCCCTCACGCCACGAGGCAACACGGCGGGATATAGAAAAGGAGATCGGGAGTGCCGAGCAGGACTCCCGGTTATCGACATCACGATAAGGAAGCCCGCCTATGGGAGAGATGCTCGGAATTTTGTTGCTGATTGCGATTGCCGGCCTGTTCTGGCTGCAACGCCAACAGGCAGAAGTGGCCTGGCAATACATGCGCCGCTACTGCCAGCACCATGATCTGCAACTGCTGTCACTGGCTCGCCATCGGCGGGAGCTGGCACATAATCCCCTGCGGCTGCTGACCCACTATCAGTTTGAATTCTCCAGCGATGGCGAGAGCCACTATCAGGGCACCCTCAAGATGCAGGGGCTGCACGTCGTGGGCGTTGAGCTGCCACCCCATCGCATACCCTCTGCCTGATCCCCAATCTCGTCTCTGCGCCCGATGGCTGTGCCTGTCTATAATCTCAGGGATTAAACAAAGGGAGAGACGAGATGGAACCCCTTGTCCACGATCTGCCAGCCCTGTTTGCCCAGCTAGGGATGGCAAACGACGAGCTGAGCCTGCACCGTTTTGTGCACGACCATCACCTAGACAATGAAACCCTGTTGCCGGAGGCCGGTTTCTGGAACGCCGCCCAGGCCAGCTTTCTACGCGACGCCCTGTGGAACGATTCCGACTGGTGCGAGGCGATCGACCAGCTCGATGTGATGTTGCGCCAGCCCCGCTAAGCCGCCCGCCCCTTTCCTCCCCTGCCGGCTTTGGTTAAGATCCCGCCCCGATATCGATCCCCCCTTCTCACCCAGAGCATGCTTATGTCCGCCCACGAGATCATCCGAATTGCCAACGAGCTGGCCGCCAAGGGCCTGACGCCCACCACTGCCATGATCAAGGCCCGACTCACCCAGCCTGTGCCGATGGCCGAGCTGCTGAAAGTGCTGAGCCAGTGGAAGCAGCAGCCCATCGCGACCGCCGAGAGCGAGATCCTGCCAGAGGCTGTGCCTCAGCCAGCACCGGAGCTCACCCTGCAGCAACTCGCCGAACAGCTCGCGCGCATCGAACAGAAGGTGGATCGCCTGACCGACCTGCTCCTCCAGCAGAAGCAAGGCTGAACCATGTATATCATCGAACTCTGCTTTGAGTGCTACCGCGATACCTCCCTTGGCGATGCCGAGCGGGCCATCGTCAACTACCTCGACATGCTGCGTTATCAGGGCCAGATCCTCGGGCGGGAGTTCCCCACCAGCATGCACGACGGCTATTTCGTCAGTCGGGTGGTCTGCCCGGAGCAGGATAGTTTGCATCCGGACAACCAGAGCGATCAGGTCAAGCTGGCCGAACAGCAGCTAAATCAGGCCGGGCTGCTGGCGCCGAAACTCCAGCTGCAGGGGGTGGATCTGCTCTCCGACAACACAGATCCTTGCGGCCAGCAGGGCGAGCGCCCCAGCTGGATGCTGCTCTATACCAGCTTTTTGCATACCTGCTCGCCGCTGCGCTGTGGCGACCACTTCGCCCCCATTCCGCTCTACCAGCTGCCCGCAGTCGCCAACGGCGATCAGAAGCAGATCATCAAGTGGCAGGAGGATTGGGAGGCGTGCGATCAGTTGCAGATGAACGGCTCCATCGCCGAACATGCGGCGCTGCACGAAATCGGCGAAGTGGGCAGCCGTCTCTACCGGCGCGGCAGCGATCTGGCCAAACGGCTGGAAGTGCTGAGCGGCATCCCCACCTACTACTACCTCTACCGGGTGGGCGGGCTGAGCGCGGCCGAGGAGAAGGCGCGCCCCTGCCCCAGCTGTGGCGGTGAGTGGGCGCTGGCAGAGCCGCTGCACGAGATCTTCGACTTCAAGTGCGACAGCTGCCGTCTGGTCTCCAACCTCTCCTGGGATTTCAAGGATTAAGCGCGTTCCCTGTACGCGATGCCATAAAAAAGAGCCTTGCCGCATGGCAAGGCTCTTTTCGTTCCGATGAGTAACCTTGGCTCAAACAGGTGCTATTGCGGCAACGTCTCCAGCCGCTCCAGAAACGCCGGTAAGGAGGGAGCCAGCGTCAGACGGCGGCCTGAATCGAGCCACTCCAGCCACACCTGACCACTCTCGTTATCAAGGGAGATGAGCGTCATCTCGTTGCGGGTGGTGGCAATAAAGATGGAGGGGGTTCGTTTTAGCTTGCGCAGCATCAGCAGGTGGCCGATCAGGTTCTCCTTGAGCAGGTCGAGATCCGCCTCGTTCCACGGCAGGATCAGTTCAAGGCGCAGCCCCTTGAAGAGGCAGGGCACAGGGCGGCTGAACCAGTGGCCAAACAGGGTGGTCGCTGCGGGATGAAGCTGCAGCTCCAGCGCCTCGTTCATGGCGGTGAAATCGCCGGGCTCGGAGCGCTGGTGAGGGCGCCAGGCCACCCGACCATCGGCGGGCTCACCAAGCTGGCAGGGGGAACGCCAGTCCGCCTCCCACTCGCACAGGGGCAGGCCTCGTCTGGCCTCGCCATCCCGTTGCCAGCGGGCAAAAAAGTGCTCCAGGGCAGACAAAACTTGATCCGACATCGAAAATCCCCACAATTGCTGGCAAAGTCCGCTATTGCACCACCAAACCCGGTAACAGACAAGGTTGCCAGCCGACCTGGTGACCCGGGAAACAGAACCCGGGATACAGAGAGGCCGACGCCCAAGCCAAGCGGCTGCAACCATCCGGCCCTGCAATGGCCCGTTTCATTCCACTCATCATGAGCAGATTACGTGAGCAACCCTGTGAGCAAACAAGATAGATACGCCGGGGCCAGCGCCCTGACCGGCCTGAGCCTGGGCCAGCAATCCGATTACATCAGCCAGTACACCCCCTCCCTGCTGCAGCCGGTTCCACGTAGCCTGAACCGGGATGATCTCAAGCTGGGCGATGACCTGCCCTTTAGCGGTTGCGATGTCTGGACCCTCTATGAGCTCTCCTGGCTCAATGCCAAGGGCAAGCCGATGGTGGCGGTGGGTGAAGTGGCCATTCCGGCCACCAGTGCGAACCTGATCGAATCCAAATCCTTCAAGCTCTACCTCAACTCCTTCAACCAGACCCGTTGCGACTCTATCGAGGCAGTCGCCGCCATGCTGACCAAGGATCTGAGTGCCTGTGCCGGTGAGACCGTCAAGGTGACCCTGTTCCCCCTCGACAAGGCGCCGCACCAGATTGCCCTGCTGCCCGGCGAGTGCATTGATGAGCTGGATATCGAGGTAGACAATTACGAGTTTGATGCGTCCCTGCTGCAAGGGGCGGTCGGCAGCGAGCAGGTTGAAGAGACTCTGCACAGCCACCTGCTCAAATCCAACTGCCTGGTCACCAGCCAGCCCGACTGGGGCTCCGTGGTAATCCGCTACAAGGGGCCGAAACTCGATCGGGAGAAGCTGCTGCGCTACCTCATCTCGTTCCGCCAACACAACGAGTTCCACGAGCAGTGCATCGAGCGGATCTTTATCGACCTCAAGCACTATTGCCAGCCTGAGCAGTTGACCGTCTATGCACGCTATACCCGCCGCGGCGGCCTCGACATCAACCCGTTCCGCTCCGATTTCGAAGCCGTGCCAACCAACCTGCGTCTGATCCGTCAATAAGAGCAGACGTTGATAAAGGGCTTCCCGGTATCACACCACAGCGCCCTGCTATCTCAACCCTGCTGGCGCCTTGATGCATCCGGCTACAAAGGAGCCTGAGCACACCATCAGTAAACGCTGGACTCGCAGGGGTGGGCTTGGATAACATGCCAACACCTCTGCGCCGTCCTTAATCCAATGAATCAACTGTTTTTTCTGGCTATGATGATGTCTTCTCTGTCCGCTCCAAATCTGGATCTGGACAAGGAGCAACTATCCCTGGATCTGCAACAGGCCCAATCACTGGTGCTGACCGACCCTGCCAGATGTGTTCAGATCACCTCCGCCTTTCTGACGCGTGCGGCCAATAATCCCCAGCAAATCATCAGTAATCGTCAGGAGTTCGGCTATCGCGAGCCTCTGCTCAGCTACAGCACCGTTTCGCAAACCATCGGAGCACACCTGCTTGAAGGGGAGTGCCGAATCCAGCTTGGCCAATATCAAGCTACCCAGCAAACCCTCGACAAGGCGATGGAGCTGGCGGAGAGAGAGCGCCAACCCGAACTCAAGGCCCACGCCCTCTATCTCAAAATCCGTAGCCAGGGGCTAAGGCAAGATGGCCAGAACAACAGCCGTATCCTGCTGGAACAATTGGACGAACAGCTGGCCCGTCCCGACCTCAAACAGAGCCAGTTACAGATCTATAGCCGCCTGCAACGCACCAGCTACGAGATTGAAAATCAGCATCTTGAAGACGCCAAGACCCATCTGGCGGATGCAAGGATCTGGGCTGCCAAAGCCGCCAATCCTCTTGCCAGCGCCTGGGTCAGCGCCATCAGCGGCGACCTTTATCGTGTGCTGCAACAACCCCAGCTGGCATTGGGTGAATATATCGATGCCCAGCAGCAGGCCAAGAATCTCAACGACCCGCTCTTTCTCGGCTTGCTCTCCAACCAGATAGTCAAACTCTATCAGCAAGAGCAGGAGCCCCAGAAAGCGCTGCAATATGCCAATGAAGCGGCCAACTATTTTCACTCCATCGGCAATCCGTCACTGCTATGCGACTCACTTATCGTGCTGGCCCGACTCAACCGTGATCAGGGCGACCTCAATATGGCGCTGGTCTACTTCTTCAATGCGCTGGATTTGCTCGATGAGGGAAGCAGTCGGCCGCAGGCCTCTCTGCTCAAGTACGAGATTGGCAAAACCTATCTGCAAAGCGGTAACCTCTCGCTGGCCGGCAACTACCTCAATGCAGCCCGGCAGTCCCACGAGTTGGGCGATGCCAAAGAGCCGCTGATCGATACCCTGCTGTTGCTCGGCGAGCTCTATCTGAAGAAGCAGGAGGCGGCCATCGCCATCCTGCAGCTGGAAAATGCCCGGGCACTGGCCAATCAGGTAGGCGACACTCGCCGCCAGTACGAAGTATTCCGTCTGTTGTCACTTGCGTATGAGCAGAAGGGATACCTGCACCAGGCCCTCGACAGCTACAAGCGCTTCCATCGTTTGGGAGAAGAGGTTCGCCAGCAGGAAATTGATCAGGAGCAGGCTGCGATCCGTGACAACTATGTCCAGGTTGAACGGGTACAACACATCAAGGAGCTGGAGCAGCAGCTTAACAACAGCCAGCACCAGCAGGAGCGCTATCTCTGGTCGAGCATTACCACCAGCCTGCTGCTGGCGCTCTTCATCTACCTCTTCTTCACCCTCTGGCTCAAATTGCGTACCGCCCGTCTGCAACTGAAACGCACTGGCGAGGCCCTGCTGATCGAACCCCGTTCCGGACTTGCCAACTGGCAGCGGCTGATGAATCGCTGGCCACGAGAGATGGCAAAACGCCAGCTGAAATCGGAGCGCTGGTATCTGAGCGAAGAGCACAGCGAATTCGATGACAAGCTGCACTACCTGTTGTTCAGGGTGCCCTTTATGGTCAACACCCTCGAGCGCCACGGCTATCAGGTCAGCCGTGAAATCGAGCAGGCGTTCGGCATCTATATGGATACCCTGACCCCGCAAGATGGCCGTATCTATGACTTGCGGGAAGGGCACATGCTGTATGTGGTGCCACAGCGCCACGTGACCAACCTGCATCAACTTGCGGGAGACCTGCTAACCGCAATCGCCGCCTTCCCTTGCCAATACGAGCTTGATCGCCAGATAAGCCTGGGGATTGTCAGCCACCCCTTCCTGCCCAAGGCGGCGACCGCGCTCGATCACAATGGCCTGTTCGACCTCTGCTATCTCGCCCTTTCGGGAGCCATTCAGCTCAGTGAAAAATACCGGCAAAACGCCTGGTTGGAGCTCGCCGCCATCGATTGCCAGCAGGCTGCATTTTTTAATGGGGATGTGTGGCAATGCGGCTTGATGGCAATTGACAAGGGGCTGGTAAAAGTCAATTCTTCTCATGAAAAGCAATGGGTTAACTGGCCCAGCCTCGCAAGGATGCAAGCGGCTGAAGGCCAGCCGGCAAATAATAGATAACAGACGACACTCAACCTCGGGTTCGGCCACTGTTGCTATCCAACACCAAAAACAATAATGACAACAGGGCGACCTGATAATGAATGACATCGCTGCCGTAGCAGGACAATTGGCCAGGCTCAGGGAATCCCTCCAGCAAAAACAGCTGGAGCTCGACGGCGTTCTCTCCTTTTCCGATGCAGAGCGAGCTCGTGGCATCCAGTTTATCAACAAGCTGATGCTCTCTTGCCGCGGCTTCGATCGTGAGCTGGACAATCGCTTCGCCAAGCTCAAGCAGAGACTGGATAGCAATCCCGCATTCACCTCGCTGGATGCAGAGCTACTTGCCATCGAGAAGTTGCTGCAGCAGCACAGCAATGCACTGGAAGAGTCGCTCACCCTGACCCAGGCAGCCATTGATCTTGGCTCAAAACAGCTAAAAACCATCAAGGGCTTCCCGGAAGAGGCCCGAAAATCCCTCAAGGAATTTCTGAAAAGCCCCGCCGGCTATGGTATTGCCGATAATCAAAAGAAGGTGATCCGCCTGCTTGAATTCTATCAGCAGGCGATCAAGATCCAGCTGCTGCCAAGCCAGCCACTGTCCGGCTCTTCAGCGCCCCAACAACAAGAGAGCGAGCCCGGTTGTGAACCCCAACCTGATGCTGAACCGTTTGACCTCAAAGATCATGCGCGTATCGCAGACGAACTGCAGCGGCTGATCACCGAACTTGATTTCGCCGGTTCAATTGGCGAGAGCCTCGGGGATATCCGCCGTCAACTGCTGATCGGCATCAATCCTGCCATGCTGGCAGAGACCTGTATGCAGGTCATCGAACTTATCATCGAAGGCACCCGCGAGGAGCGCAAAGCCTCCCGCGCCTTTCTCAGCTCCCTCAACGAGAGCCTGTCAGCAGTGCATGTCGGCTTTACCGAATCCCTCGACGAAGGGCGTGCGCTACAAAATGAAACCCGTGAAACCCGCGAAGCTCTGGTCTGCGAACTGCAGGCCATCGACCACTCCCTAGCCAGCCATAACTCCATCGATGCGCTCAAGCGTGCCATCTCCGGCCATATGGGCGCCATCAATCTGCTGCTGCAAGAACGGGAAAGTACCGCAGCACGGGAGCGTCACCTGCTCACCCGCCTCTCCACCATGGAGTCCAAGCTGCGCTTGATGAAGGATGAGACCGCCGAATACAAGAAGCGGCTGACCATTCAGAAGCACAAGCTGTTCCTCGACAGCCTGACTCAGGTACACAACCGGGCCGCCCTCGACGAGCGGCTGGAGCAGGAGTTCAAACGCTGGCTTCGCTACCGCACTCCGCTCTGCATGGCGATCATCGACATCGATCACTTCAAGAACATCAATGACAATTATGGCCACATGGCCGGTGACAAGGCGTTGAAGGTTGTTGCCAAAGCGCTGCAGAGCGCCCTGCGTGACACTGACTTCATCGCCCGTTTCGGCGGCGAAGAGTTCGTGGTGCTGCTGCCCAATATCAACCCGGACAAGTTCCAGAAGCCGCTGGAAACCCTGCGCCAGACCATCAAGAGCATCCCGTTCCGTTTTCGCGATGCCAAGGTGGAGATCACCATCTCCATCGGCGCAACCCTGTTCAAGGATGGTGACAACCCCTCCGATGTGTTCGAACGGGCGGACAGAGCGCTCTACCACTCCAAGAACGCAGGTCGGGATCAAGTGACACTGGCCTGAGTGGTGACTAAAAAAACAGCGAACAGTCGTCGCCCTATTTCCCTCCCCCCTCCGTTGCCACTACTATCAAACTCAGGGGATGCAACATGGCATCCCTTTTCTCCCCAGGGAAAAAACACAACGATAACAAGTGAGTAAAGGGGAACCTATGATTACGCACATCAATCCCGTCGGCAGCATGGATTTGCTGTCACAGCTTGAGGTGGATCGCCTCAAGCAGACTGCCTCCAGCGATATCTATCAACTGTTTCGCAACTGCTCGCTGGCAGTGCTCAATTCCGGTAGCCATACCGACAGCTCCAAGGAGATCCTGGAGCGCTTCAAATCATTCGACATTCATGTGATCCGGCGCGAGCGCGGGGTCAAGCTGGAACTGTTCAACGCCCCCGAGCACGCGTTCGTCGATGGCGAGATCATTCGTGGTATTCAGGAGCACCTCTTCTCGGTGCTGCGCGACATTCTCTATGTCTCCAACCAGCTTGAATCGAACCGGCTGGTCAACCTCACCAATTCGACTCATATCTCCAACGTGGTGTTCGCCATCCTGCGCAACGCCAAGGTGATCCTGCCTGGCGCCGATCCCAACCTGATCGTCTGCTGGGGTGGCCACTCCATCAACGAGATCGAGTACCAGTACACCCGCGCCGTGGGCAGCGAGCTGGGCTTGCGTGAGCTGAACATCTGTACCGGTTGCGGCCCGGGAGCCATGGAGGGCCCGATGAAGGGGGCCGCCGTCGGCCATGCCAAACAGCGGGTGCGCAACGGGCGCTACATCGGCCTCACAGAGCCCTCCATCATTGCGGCCGAGCCGCCCAACCCCATCGTCAACGAGCTGGTGATCCTGCCGGATATCGAGAAACGGCTGGAAGCATTCGTGCGTCTGGGCCATGGCATCATCATCTTCCCGGGCGGGGTCGGCACCGCCGAAGAGCTGCTCTATCTGCTCGGCATCATGATGCATCCGGCCAACGAACGACAACCCATGCCCATCATCCTGACCGGCCCGAAAGAGAGTGCCGACTACTTCCGAGCCATCGACGACTTCATCAAGGCGACCCTCGGTGAACCGGCGACCAAGCTCTACCGGATCATTGTTGGCGATGCACCGGAAGTGGCCCGAGTGATGAAGGAGGCGATGCCGAAAATCCGCGAATACCGCAAATCGGTCGGTGATGCCTACTCCTTCAACTGGTCCCTCAAGATTGAGCCGGAGTTCCAGCTCCCCTTCGAACCGGATCACGCCAGCATGGCAAGTCTGGATCTGCACCGCAACCAGCCGCCCCAGTTGCTGGCCGCCAACCTGCGTCGTGCCTTCTCCGGCATCGTCGCCGGCAACGTCAAGGAAGGGGGCATTCGCGCCATCGAGAAGAAGGGCCCCTTCAAGCTGCACGGCGACAAGGAGCTGATGCACCTGATGGACAAGCTGCTGGAGAGCTTCGTCAAGCAGCAGCGGATGAAGCTGCCGGGCAGTCAGTATGTGCCTTGCTACGAAATCGTCCGCTAGGGTACAGATACATCATCGACAGAGGGGCGCATCGGCGCCCCTCTTTATTGGCGCTATGCCTTCCCGACCGCCATCAATCCCCCATAAGGCGAGCGGTTTGTTACAATGGGGCGTCCCGACCGCCAAGAGTGCCCCATGTCAACTATCCGGCCACACCTGCTCATCATCGATGCCCTCAACCTCATTCGCCGTCTGCACGCGGTACAGGCCCAGCAGGCACTGACCCCTGCCCAGGCGCTGGTTGCAACCCGCGCCAACCTTATCAATACCTGCCGCAAGCTGCTGGCCAATAGCGAGCCAACCCATGTCATTGCCGTGTTTGATGGCGAGGTGCACAGCTGGCGCAAGGAGGTCTATCCGGCCTACAAGGAGGGGCGAACCCTCATGCCCCCTGAACTGCGTGAGGGGTTGGCGACCCTGCAGGATGCCTTCTGGGAGTGCGGGGTCGACGCCCTGCTCTCCGAGACCGATGAAGCGGATGATCTCATCGCCACCCTGGCCAGCGGCATAGCCAGCCATGGCCATCAGGCGACCATCATCTCCACCGACAAGGGCTTCTGCCAACTGATCTGCCCGCAGATCCGGGTGCGCGACTACTTCAACAAACGCTGGCTGGATGCCGCCTTCGTCCAGCAGCAATATGGGGTAGCACCTAATCAGCTGGTCGACTTCTGGGCCCTGACCGGTATCAGCGGTTCCAATATCAAGGGGGTTCCGGGGATCGGCCCCAAGACAGCCACCCATCTGTTGCAGCAATATGGCAACCTGGCAGCCATGCTCGAAGCCTGCCAGCAAGAGGATGCCGCCAAGCCACTGCTCAAGCTGCGCCAGCATCAGGATGAGGCCCTGCTGGCCCAGCGGCTGGTGCGCTTGCAGCGGGATATTCCGCTGGGATTCAACCTGCGGGACATCCGCTACCCGCCCCAGCCGGACTAAATGGCCGAACAAAAATGCGGGCAAGGGCGCGAACCATGACGAGACTCACCCTCGCTGTTGATGAAAGTGAGTAGAATGTAAAGGAATGTGGTTGGTTTGCTGAGTAAATGCTATAAAGCAGCCCCATCCTCCCCTATACCCTGGAAGTGGAACCCTCTCATGTCCAAAAGAAAAATTACCGTGATCCCCGGCGACGGCATCGGCCCCAGCATCATTGAATCAGCCATCCAGATCCTGACCCATGCGGGCTGTGACTTTGAGTACGAATACGCTGATGCGGGTCTGGTTGCCCTCGAAAAGCATGGCGAGCTGCTGCCCCAGGCGACCCTGGATCTGATTGAGAAGAACAAGGTGAGCCTGAAAGGACCATTGACCACACCGGTCGGCGGCGGTTTTACCTCCATCAACGTCTCCCTGCGCAAGAAGTTCAACCTCTACGCCAACGTGCGCCCGGTCATCTCCTTCAAGGGCACCAGAAGCCGTTACGACAACATCGACATCATCACTGTGCGTGAAAACACCGAAGGCATGTACTCGGGCGCTGGGCAAAAGCGCAGTGATGACAACAAGAGCGCCGAGGCGATGAGCATCATCACCCGCGAAGGGGCCGAGCGCATAGTCAAGTTCGCCTTCGAGCTGGCCCGTCAGGAAGGCCGCAAGAAGGTCACCATCATCCACAAGGCGAACATCCTCAAGTCGACCTCCGGCCTGTTCCTCGAAGTGGCACGTGAAATCGCCAGCCACTACCCGGATATCCAGAGCGAAGAGATGATCGTCGATGCCGCCTGCATGAATTTGGTGATGTATCCGGAGCGTTTCGATGTCATGGTCACTACCAACCTGTTCGGCGACATCCTCTCGGATCTCTGCGCCGGTCTGGTTGGCGGTCTCGGCATGGCGCCCGGCGCCAACATCGGCGATGGCGCGGCCATCTTCGAAGCGGTCCACGGTTCTGCGCCGGACATAGCTGGCAAGAATATCGCCAACCCGACCTCGGTGATCCTCGCCTCCATTCAGATGCTGGAGTACCTCGGCATGCAGGATAAGGCAGAGCGGATCCGCGAGGCGGTACGAGCCACCATCGAATCCGGTGATCGGGTCACCCGCGATCTGGGTGGCACGGCTTCCACCAGCGAATTCACCCAAGCCATCATCGATCGCCTGTAAGCTAACCAATTGATTTTAAAAGGGAGCCTAGGCTCCCTTTTTTATATTTCCGAATCCTTTGCCACTCCCCAAACAGCAACTATGTTCAATAGAGAAGAAGAACAGGGAGTGTTTTTCATGAAGGGATACGGGTGCTATCTGGTTTCGGGTTTGATGCTGGTGTGTGGTGCAGCAAGTGCTTTCGAGCAGGATCAACAGACCCAAACCGCCAAACTGCCACAGCAGGAAAAACGGACTGCCACAGAGGTATGGCGCTCGAGCCTGAATACCAACGACCTACTCAAGGCACCCAAACCCCTGTCGTTTGGTATTGAAGTCTCCACCGACAACTTTGGTAATCAAAAGATCACCTCCTACCCGCAGCTCAATCTGACCCCGGAAAAGAGCGTCAGTCTGTCAGTTGAACGCTTTAGACCCAAGGTCAAGTTCAAGGCTGGCGGAATGAACACCGCCCTCAGGCTGAGAGGAGACGGGATAAAGATGCAATTCAATCCGGTCGACAAAACCATCCCGCTGCAGATAGAGATCAAGGTGACCGACGACGAATCCTCCCTGCGCCTCGATTACCGTTTCTGATATTTTCCGGCAGCCGAATAGCAAAAGGCCGACAGGTTTCCCTGTCGGCCTTGGTATTTATCGTACGGGCAGAACCGCTACATCACGCCTTGGGCTCGAGTTTGGAGACCCAGTACTTGTTGTAAACATGCACGGTGATCTCTTCCCGATCGTGATAGAGCTGCTTGGCCTGGATCACGAACGCGTTGTCGATCTCCTTGAGCATCTCGCGCAGCACTTCGATATTGTGTACCGATTCAGCATAACGCTTCTTCATCGGCAGCTTGAGGTTGAACATCGCCTCCTGGCAGTCGCCCTCACGGAACCAGTCCGCAATCATGTGAACGACCCGCGCCGGTTTATCGACCATGTCGCACACCAGCCAGTAGGTGTTCTTCTTGCTCGGACGCCAGACGAAACCGTCATCCCGGATATGCTTGACCTGGCCGGTATCCATCAAGGATTGGGCCATCATGCCATTGTCGACCGCCGTCACCATCATGCCACGGCGTACCAGCTGATAGGTCCAGCCACCCGGGCAAGCCCCCAGATCCACCGCCTTCATGCCTGAACAGAGACGCACATCCCACTCTTCCCGCGGCACGAAAACGTAAAACGCCTCCTCCAGCTTGAGGCTGGAGCGGCTCGGTGCATCGGCCGGGAAGCGCAAGCGCGGGATCCCCATGTGGAATCCGGAGTTGTTGAACGAATAGGAGTAGCCCAGCAACACATGATCATTGGCCATGAAGAAGGCGTGGAACACCGGACGGTTCGGCGTCTCCTTCTTGGTCAGGATCTCGTTGCTGCGCAGCGCCTGACGCAGCGGCACGGTGAACTTGCGGCAGAAGGCCGACAGCTCTTTCGCTTCGTTGGTATCCGCGGTTTCGACCCGCAGATCACCGCAAATGGTGTAGTCACTCACCGCCTCAAGGATCGGGGAGATCCTGTCCGCGACATCCAGATCCTTCAACTCATGGGTGACCACTAGCATCTGGCGGATGAAGATGAGCTCCCGGAACGGCAGCTTGCGAGCCAGCAGGTCCGCCTGCTCCTCGTCATACAGTTCGAAGATCACATAACCGCTGTCGTCCTTGACCCGGGCGAAACCGTAGCACTGCATGTTACCGGCACGCTCGGTGATCTCTGCAGCCGCCTCTTTCTCAAAACCGGGGCGGCAATAAAGCAGCAGATTATTCATTTTTTCCTCCAAGACGACAGCCAGCCCAGATCAGGGCCGTCCATCCCAACATAAAACAGAGGCCACCGGCCGGGGTAATCAACCCCAGCCCCTTGCTGCCAAGCAGCACCATGGCGTAAATACTGCCGGAGAATCCGATGATCCCCAACACAAAGGCGGTGCCAGCCAGCTGGATCACCCTGCTGCGCACACCACACCAGCCCAGAACCAGCAGGGCCAATGCGTGAAAAAACTGATATTGCACGGCGGTATTGAACGCCGCCAGACGCTCGGGCGTAATGCCGGTCGCAGCCAATCCATGGGCGCCATAAGCCCCCAGCATGGTGGCCGTCAACCCGAAGAGACCAGCCAGTATCAGCCAATGTCGATGGATCTGCATCCTCACTCTCCCTCTCTCATCGAGGCTGGCAATAAAGCCAACCCTCTCGTGCTATCCATGCCGGGCCACAAAATGGCTGATGGCCGCCGCTGCATGCTGCATATTCTCCTGCTCACTCACGCCACTGGCTTTACGCGGTTTGAAACCATGATCACCATCGGTCAACCAATGGACCGATACGGCGGGTGAGAAGGGGAAATCGGCCAGTTCGGCGCGACTACCGAAGGTATCGCGCTCCCCCTGCAACAGCAGGGTTGGTACTGCAATATGCTTGAGTACCTCGCCTCGCCAGCTGTCGGGCTTGGCCGGAGGGTGGAAAGGATACCCGAGAATGAGCAATCCTGCAGCATTCATCTCACCCTCGCCTTCGCTATACAGTTCCGCCGCCATCCGCCCGCCCATCGACTTGCCCGCCAGAAACAGCCGTGGATGGGCAAACTCACGGATCATGTCGCGCCAATGAGCGAGCAGCACTGGCGCCCTGTCAGGCGGGCGGCGCTTGCCATCCTGTGCACGCTTTGTCATGTAGGGAAAGTTGAAGCGCACCACTTCGATATCCGGCCCGGCCAGCAGGCGTGACAACTCGGCAAGAAAGGGGTGATCCATCCCTGCACCTGCCCCGTGGGCCAGCAAAATGCGAACGGGGGCATCAACTGCCCCCTCGCGGATCACCTCATGCATCGGCGAGCCTTGCCCTGCGACGCGCCTCTTCCTGCTCCACCAGCTCCAGCATCCAGTCGCGGAAGGCAACGATCTTGCCCTGATCCGACTGCTGCTCCTGGCACACCAGATAGAAAGCATTCTTACTCACCAACACCTGCTCGAACGGACAGATGAGGCGACCAGCCTCAATCTCGGGCTGAGCCAGCACGCTGTGACCAAGTGCCACTCCCTGACCGTGGATCGCCGCCTGGATCACCATGGTGGAGTGGCTGAAGATGGGGCCCTGATTGACGTTGGGCGCATCGATGTCGAGCTGGCGGAACCACGCCTTCCAGTCGCGGCGGGAGGTATCGTGCAGCAGGGTATGAAGAGTCAAATCTTGCGGCGTACGCAGCGGTTTGGGCCCGGTCAGCAGCAAGGGGGAACAGACCGGGATCAGGTATTCGGTATGCAGCTTGTCCGAGCGCAGACCCGGCCAGTTGCCGCGCCCGTAGTAGATGGCCACATCCACATCGTCGGTGAGCGACCCTTCGTCAAGGTCGACCGCCTTGATCCGTACATCGATATCAGGATGACGCTCGCTGAACTTGACCAGCCGCGGCACCAGCCACTGGATGGCGAAACTCGGCTGCAAACTGACAGTCAACGCCCCCTTGGCACTGCGGGCCAGCAGCTTGTCGGTCGCCTCAGAGATGGAGGCAAAGATGTCCTTGATATCCAGGAAATAGCCCTGCCCCTCTTCGGTCAGCAACAAGGAGCGGTTTTTGCGGCGGAACAGCTTGATGCCAAGATACTCCTCCAGCGCCTTGATCTGGTGACTGATGGCAGCCTGAGTCACAAACAACTCTTCTGCTGCGCGGGTAAAGCTTAAGTGACGAGCCGCTGCTTCAAAGGCCTTGAGGGCATTGAGCGGGGGTAAACGACGAGACATGACACCAGCCGACGATGAGTTTTTCTAATGGGGCGCATTATAATTTGTCGGTTGCGGGTCGACCAGTGAATAAACATAATTCGCCCAGCAATCAGTCGTCATATGGCTCACATTTTCTACTACGTGTTGGTTTACATGTGTTTTTAGTGAGTCTTTCGACTGCGATTGTGGTGTTGTGTTTCTTCCTCTGCGGGAAGAGGG
Source organism: Aeromonas sp. 604443 (assembly GCF_049170315.1). Classification (NCBI taxonomy): domain Bacteria; kingdom Pseudomonadati; phylum Pseudomonadota; class Gammaproteobacteria; order Aeromonadales; family Aeromonadaceae; genus Aeromonas; species Aeromonas sp. 604443. The sequence goes on along the minus strand of NZ_JAAKMI010000013.1, from coordinate 43,317 downwards.
GCTCAAATCTCACCGGTTTGACCCAGTCTGTCATCTGAATGTGTTTGGCGCCTCCAGCTGGATGGCGCCTTTTTTCATCCCTTCTATACCTTGAACTGCCCCACCAGCTGCTGCTGCTTGTCCGCCAGCGCAGAGAGCTCGCGACCATTTTCGGCGGAGGTCGCCGCCTCGGCCCGAATGGTGTGGCTCACATCGCGAATGTTGCTGACGTTACGGTTGATCTCGTCCGCCACCCGGCTCTGCTCCTGCGCCGCCCGGGCAATCTGCTCGTTCATCTGATGGATGGTGGAGACCGACTGGATAATCTGCTCCAGCACCTGCACAGAGAGATCCACCTTGGCTAGCGTCTCGTCAGCCTGACCATGACCATCGCGGATCGCCTTGACCACGGCGCCGGTACCGGATTGCAGTTGGCTGATCAGGGTCTGGATCTCGACGATGGCATTCTGGGTGCGACCGGCCAGATTGCGCACCTCATCGGCCACCACGGCAAAGCCACGGCCCTGCTCACCGGCCCGCGCCGCTTCAATAGCCGCATTCAGCGCCAGTAAGTTGGTCTGCTCGGCAATTCCCTGGATCACGATAAGGATGTCATTGATGTTGTCGCTGTTGGCGGAGAGCCGTTCCACCACCGGCTGGGCATCATTGATGATGGTCATCAGCTTGCGCATCGCCTCCTGGGTGTCAGCAACGACATATTTGCCCTCTTGCGCTGCAGCGTCAGTGGTGTTGGCAGCCGCCACCGCCGAGCCGGCATTACCGGAGACCTGCAACGCCGTGGCGCTCAGCTCTTCAAATGCCGTCGCCACCAGATCGATCTCCTGATACTGGGCCTGCATGCCGCTGCTGGTGCGCTCGGCCACCTGCGCGGCTCGCTCGGCACTATTACGCGTACCGGAGACGGTATCAATCACCTGACTGATGGTGGATTGCAACTTGTTGAGGAAGCTGTTGAACCACTTGGCCAACTCGCCGATCTCGTCTTGCCGCAGGATCTCGATACGCTGGGTCAAATCCCCCTCGCCGCTGGCGATATCCTTGAGACGGGCAACTACGGCGCGGATGGGTGCCACAATCTGGCGCGCCATCAACCAGATAAAACTCAGGGCAACCAGCGAGATCAGCACTCCGATCGACAGCTGCGAGACCACGCTGCGATTGGCCTCACTGGCCAGCTCATCTTGCAGTTGCTGGGCCGAGGCCAGTACTACTGCCCGTGGCAATTCAATGTAGATGCCCCATTTACGGTCGGTGCCACGCATGGATACCGGGACAAAGGTCTGCAACAGGGTGCCATCGCTGCTCCAGCGAGTCAGCTCCTGACCCTGACTGAGCCAGCCTTTCAGCTCGCTGGCCAGCCCCTGATACTTCTGATCCAGCCCACGCCCCATGGTCACATCGAACTCATCGGCTCCCGCCACGCGCCCCTCGTGACTGACCAGCAAGATTCTGCCCTTGCCGTCATAGAGCTCCTTGTCCATAGTACTGACCAGACTCTGCAAAGTGGCCAGCGAGATATCGACCCCGACCATCCCCAGCAAGGTCTCCTGCTCCAGCAGCGGGACCGTCACCGAGGTCATCAATATCTGTTTATCGCCCACATCGTCCAGATAGGGCTCCAGCAGGCAGAGGGCACGGGTGCGAATACTGCAGCGATACCACTCGTTTTCGATTCCACCAGCCTCAGTCGGGCTCTCATCGGCCAGTACATCCTCATTCTGCACTTCCGGCTCAATCTTGCCGTTGTCATAGGCCCAGTAACTGGAAAAACGACCCTTGTCGTTGGAACCCAGCGCCGTTGAGCCCTGATAGTTGCTGTCTTCCCCATCCAGCTGGTCAGGCTCGAACACCGCATAGACACCAAGCAGATTGGTCGATGAGGCAACGGCATCGTGCAGTTGCTGATTGACGGCGCTGCGCAGCGCCTCCGAATGGACAAAGTTCTCGGCCGCATTCTTGCGCTGGAACAACACGCTCTCCGCCAGCAAACTGGCGCGGAAATAGGCCTCATCGAGATAGCTGGTCACCTTGGCCGCCTGCTCCGAGCCCATCGCCTTCATCCAGTTCTCGGCCGACTGCTGCGCCTCATGCATGGTGGCTTGCCGCACCTGCTGTTGCATCTTGTTCGCGTTGTAAATCGAAGAGGCAACCAGAGCGGCGGCTGTCACCAACAGACAGCAACCGGCGATCAGGGTAATCCGACCCTGGACAGAAAGAGCGCTCATGCCAATATTCCTACGTCATACAGATATGGATAGATTATCGACTTTATAAACAAAAACTTAACTCTCTCACAGCAAATCCAGCGAGAGTTGATTAACTTCACCCTCTTTTGGCAAACCCACCACCAAGCCCAGCAGGCGAACCGAACGCCCTTGCGCCCGCTGTAACCCCTCTTTGAGCAGGGGAACGAACAAGGCTGGCTGATAGCCACCCTGACTGCGATAGACAGTGGTCTGGTGGAAATCGGCAAACTTGAGCTTGATTCCCTGCCCCATCACCTGCTCGGCAGGGCACGCCAGCTGAAATCGCCGCTCAAGCTCCGGCAGCAGTTGCTGCAATACCGTCAAACAGGCGGCTTCGTCACAAACATCGCTCGCCAGGGTGGTCTCCACCCCGATGGTTTTGCGGATCCGGTGCGCCTGCACCGGCTGTTCATCCAGCCCCCAGATCCGGGTCGTCAACATCTCCCCCAGCTTGCCAAAACGACTGCACAGCTCTTGTGCCGACAAGGCCCGCGCATCCTCACAGGTGTAGAGCCCCTGCGCCTCCAGCCGCTCGGCGGTCTTGCGCCCCACCCCGGGCAGTTTGCCGAGGGGCAACTGGCAGACAAATTCGGCCACTTCGTCGGGACGAATGACAAACAGACCATCGGGTTTGCGCTGCTCCGAGGCGAGCTTGGCGAGAAACTTGTTGGGGGCCACTCCAGCCGAGGCGGTCAATCCCAGTTCGGTGACGATGGCTTGCCGGATCTCTTGCGCCATCAGGGTGGCGCTGCCGCCACAGCAACGACTGTGGGTCACGTCGAGGTAAGCCTCGTCCAGCGACAGTGGTTCAACCTGATCGGTATAGCGCAGGAAAATTGCCCTGAGCTGACGGGAGATATCCTTGTATACCGCCATTCGCCCAGGGATCAGTACCAGCGGCGGGCAGAGTTTTTTCGCCAGTGCGCTCGGCATGGCGGAGCGCACACCGAACCGGCGCGCCACATAGTTGCAGGTCGAGATGACGCCGCGCCGCTCGGAGGCCCCCCCTATCGCAAGCGGAACTTCCCGCAATGCGGGGTTATCCCGCATCTCCACCGCGGCAAAAAAGCAGTCCATGTCGATATGGATGATCTTGCGCATACCACTGTATAAATAAACAGACATGGCATCATCTTACCCCAAGGATAACCACAGCTCTATCTCTCTCGTTACGGCTAAAATGATAGACTCTAAAGAGACCCTCACCACCACAATGACAAGGAGCGTTCGGAATGAAATATCTCTGGCTGGGACTCTGTGTGCTGCCGCTGACCGGCATCGGCAAGAACAACCCGACGGCGGAGTGCCGCTGGCTGTTCGACCGGATTGAGATACTGGAACAGGCCATCAAGAAAGGAGACACGCTGGGCACTCAGGAAGAGCTGGCACGCTGGCGTGAGGAATACAGCAAGAAACAGTGTTCACAATACGACTACTGAGCCGGACAAGATGGCGTGACCGACAACGGCAGATAACAAACGGGCCCCGATCAAGATGACCGGGGCCCGGTTTTCAAAGCATGGCTAGTTTGATTCAGCAACAGAGTGCGCTCAAGGCAGCACCATAGGGCCAGCCACGGCGGTAGCCACATCATCCCCACGCAGCACCCGAACCAGTTCAAGCACAAACTCGATGGCACTGCCCGGCCCCTGGCTGGTGATAAGGCGATGAGCCTCATCCCTGACGACCCGCTCATGTGACAGTTGCGATGTCGGTAGTCGGGACTGAAAGCCGGGATGACAGGTGACGATGGCATCATCCAGCAGAGCGTGATGTTGCAACACCACCACAGGGGCGGCGCAGATGGCTGCGCGCCAGCGACCAAGAGCGGCCTGCTCTTTGAGCCGTTCGATGGCCAGCGGGGTATCGCGGATCACTTCGCTGCCGGGCAAACCACCGGGTACCACGATGGCTTCAAAGTCCCGACGGATCAGCTCGTCGATATGACAATCAGCCACCAGCTGCACCCCGCGCGATGCCTTCACCTGCCGAGACCCGGCAGGGCAGCAAGAGGCCAGCACCACCTCGATACTGGCGCGCACCAGGGTATCGACAATCGCGACCGTCTCTATCTCTTCCGACCCGGGGGCCACCAGCACCAGTACACTCACGTTCGCCTCCTTGCTGCTTGCTCTGCCATGTAAAAGATCAGACGGCCTGACTCTTCTCTTTGATCGCCTGATAGAGACCCTGATTGACTGGTACGGCAATGCCATGCCGGGCAGCCTTGACCAACAAGAAGCCGGTGATGGCCTCGATCTCGGTCTCGCGTCCCAGCTCCATATCCTGATACATGGAGGAGTAATTGTCAGCGGTCAATTCCACCACTGTCATCACCCGGCGCTGCAACTCTTCGGCCGTGGTTGCAATCCCTTCGGCGCACATCACATCCGCCACCTCCACACAGATCTGCTGCAGGGCATCGGCAAAACGGGGGCCAGCCAGCTCGCCGTTTTTCAGCTTGTAGAGGGCCGTCAGGGGATTGATGGCACAGTTGATGGCCAGCTTTTGCCACTGGCGTGCCACTATCTGCTCATCCCAACCCGCCTGACCCAATGCCTGCGCCAACTCATCTGCCAGTGATGCATGAGCCTTGGCTGCCTCGTTAAATGGCCCCAACCAGGTTTCCCCCTTGCCGGTATGACGGAACACGAAATGGCCCGCTTTCATGGCACCATGGCTGGTCACCCCTGCAATCACCGGGTTATGCGGAAACATCTGGACCACCTTCTCGGCAATCCCCATCCCGTTGTGCAGCAGTACGATCGGCACGCCAGCATCCAGATGGCCAACCAGTGGAGCCAGGGCGCCAACCACCTGACTGGCCTTGGTCATCACCAACAGACGCTGGATTTTTCCCGGCTGGCCGGCAAATGCACGTTCGATATTGAGCAGCTGTACCTGCCCCTCCAACGAAGTAAAGTCAAATCCGGGGTGCAGGGTAGATTGATGATGCTCACGCAACAAGACTCGGGTGGATTGACCGCTCTGGGTCAGCAGGGAGGCAAAAACGCCGCCGAGAGCTCCGCACCCGAGCAGTGTCCACTTGGGCGCTACAGGTGGCATAACGGGTTGTCGGGAATTTTTTAATCCGCTTGGCATGATGTGACTCTGTCAGGGTAAGGGTTGCAATCCTCTCAACCTGTTACCGGGAATAAATGAAAAATAGCGCGAACGGACACTAACGGGTCCAACCTTCCTGTGCGCAGGGGATTCTAGCAGAGCACTCCCATCAAAATCAGCAAATTTGCCGTATTTCTGGTAGATTTGGCCCCCGATAACGCAACATGAGGAGCTTCGGCTATGCCGTCATTCGATATTGTCTCTGAAGTCAAAATGAACGAGGTGTTGAACGCAGTCGACAACGCCAATCGTGAACTGGCCACCCGTTTCGATTTTCGTGGGGTAGAAGCCAGCTTCGAGTTGAACAAAGAAGAGGTAAAGCTGGAAGCCGATGCCGATTTCCAGCTCAAGCAGATGGTCGAAATCCTGCGCGGTGCCCTGCTCAAGCGCAACATCGAAAACAGCTCCATGGAAGTGGGTGACTCCGTTCACTCCGGCAAACGCTTCCACCTGACCGTCAAGTTCAAACAGGGGATCGAGAAAGAGATCGCCAAGAAGCTGGTCAAGCTGATCAAGGACTCCAAGATCAAGGTACAGGTCGCCATCCAGGGTGATGAAGTACGTGTCACCGGCAAGAAGCGTGACGATCTGCAAGAGACCATGGCACTGGTCCGTGGCGCCGACCTGGGCCAACCGATGCAGTTTCAGAATTTCCGCGACTGATGATGGGAGAGAAGGGCTCTCCCTTCTCCTCTTCTTTAATCGTCCGAGCATAAAAAAACCGGAGCAAATGCTCCGGTTTTTTGTTCCCCAAGTTTTATTAGAACTTGTAGGTAACAGAGAAGTAGTGGCTGAAGCCGGTGCTCTTCCACGGGGTACCGTCGTAGGCTTTGGAGCCATCTTTGGTACCGTAGGCATCCATGAAATACTTCAGGCCATAACCAACCGCGTAGCGATCGGAGTGCCAGTAGATACCGTGGAAGGTGGCCAGGTTGTCGCTGGTACGGTCAGCACGGTCATGGGTATCCAGGCCGAATTGATAATCCAGATAACCCTGGTAGGAGACAAAGCTGCCATTGCCGAAGGTATAGAAAGGCTTGAACCAGTTCATGGAGAACTGATAACCGTTCCACTCACCTTCTTCTTCGGTGAAGAACTGGTTCTCGGTGGCGTGACGTGCATACAGGTTCATGCCAACCTTGCCAAACCAGGGAACCATCACATCGGCACCCAGACCCAGCTGGTTTTCCATCTGCTTGTCACCAACGTTGTTCAGGTTGGCAATGTAAAGCTCTTGCACAGGACCAAAGGAGAGATCTTTACCTGTCAGCGCATCCAGAGACATACGCGGTGCAAACTTCATGAACAGGTTCTGACCATGGTGTTTATTGCTGTGACGGGAGTCGAAAATATCGAATACGTCGACGTAACCGTACAGGTCAAACAGGCCGGAGCGACCACCGAACTCCATCTCAAAATAGGTATCGTTGTAGTCCTCTTCACCGGTAGTGAAAGGGCGCTGGTCGATGGTGTGCATGACGTTGAACTGCATCCACTTGTAGTCATTCTTGTGGATATCACCGCTGTAGTCAGCAGCAAAGGCTGGAGTTGCGGCAGCAGCCAGCAGACCGGTAGCGATCAGAGTCTTGGTAAATTTGGCCATTTTATTGGTCTCTTGTGCGTTAGTTGAGGTTTTCCGTAGCCTGCCCACAAGGAGCGAGAGGAATTCTAATCAAATAAAATTGGGGGTGAAACAACTTCTCGGGAACTTTATCCGGAAGTGTGAATCTAATCACCCCCGATTCTACGCAAACGCTTGCTATTTGTCAGCAACTGAGAACAACTCACCCCCTTTACGGGCGACCAGCACAATCAACAACAACACGGGCAAGCCCAACAAACTGGTGCCGACAAAGAAGGCGCTGTAGCCAATCTGCTCCACCACCTGCCCCGAAAAACCGGCCAACAACTTGGGCAGCAGCAACATCACCGAGCTGAACAGGGCGTATTGCGTCGCTGAAAACGCCACATTGGTCAGGCTGGAGAGATAGGTCACAAAAGCTGCGGTGGCGATGCCGGCGCTGAGGTTATCGAGCGAAATGATCAGGGTCAGCAGCTCCAGGTTGTGACCAACCTGATGGAGCAGGGCAAACAGCAGATTGGTGCTGGCGGTGAGCAGCGCCCCGAGAAACAGGATCCGCAGCGTGCCAAAGCGCATCACCAGCACGCCCCCCAGTGCCGCCCCCACCAGCGTCATGATAACGCCAAACACCTTGGTGATAGTGGCGACTTCGGTCTTGCTGAACTGCATATCCACATAGAAGCTGTTGGACATCACCCCCATCACCACATCCGCAATCCGGTAACAGGCGATAAGCAACAGGATAAGCAGCGCCGAGCGACCATAACGGCGAAAGAAGTCGGCAAACGGACTCCAGACCGCCTCATAACCCCAGGCTCCGGCACTTGCCAAGGGGGCGGGCCACCCCTTTTCCTGCAGCAGTGCCTTGCGCTCTGCCTGTTGTCTGCCCTGACCGGCCAGATCGATTTCCGGCTCGTGGCAAAACAGCGTGGTGATAACCCCGAGTGACATCAGACCCGCCATCACCAGATAGGTAATCTGCCAGCCACGATAGTCATAGCCACTATTGCTGCCAAACCAGGCTGCCAGCGCCAGCGCACCGGCGCCCGCCATGATCATCGCCAGCCGGTAACCGGTCATGTAGGAGGCAGCCATCGCCGCCTGCAGCCGCTCGGGGGCGGATTCGATGCGATAGGCATCGATAACGATATCCTGAGTCGCCGAGGCAAAGGCCACCAGCAGGGCAAACATCGCTAGCTGGGCCAGCTCGGTCTTGGGATCGCAGAACGCCATGCCGACCAGCGCAGCGGCAATCAGCAACTGGGAGAAGAACATCCAGCTACGGCGACGCCCCAGCAGCGTGGAGAGCAACGGCAGCGGCATGCGATCCACCAGCGGCGACCACAGCCATTTAAAGCCATAGGCGAGCGCCACCCAGCTCATATAGCCGATATCGGTCAGGCTGACATCGGCCTCGCGCAACCAGAATGAGAGGGTACCGAACACCAGCAGCAGCGGCAGACCCGATGAAAAACCCATGGCAAAGAGAATAAACACCCGAAATTCGAGATAGACGGCGAGGGACTCTCTCCAGCTTGGTTTGCGGATCATGTTCAACTACCTGACGACTTTGGAAAAGTGCGTCATTTTGGCAGGTTGATGGCAGATAGCCAAGGCAAGCAAAGAGATAGGCAAAAGAAGCCCGGATAGAGAAAAGGCCCATCCCGAACGGGATGAGCCTTGTATCGTGACCTGACGAGGCGAGGTGACGAACCGCGTCCAGTGAGGATTACTTGCCCGCTTTCTTGTCGACTTTCTTGTCTGCCGGAGTTTCTGCCAGCAAGACCACCTTCTTCAGAATGATGGGACTGGTCGGCACATCGTTGGCACGCAGAATGGGGCTGTAACCGGTCTGTACCTGAGCCAGCTTGTCCAGCACCTCCATCCCCTGCACCACCTGACCGAACACGGTATAACCCGCAGAGCCACCGGCGTTGAGGTTATTGTTGTCGACCAGATTGAAGTAAAACTGGCGAGTAGCGCTGTCGACCGCCTGGGTGCGAGCCATAGCGATGGAGCCACGCTTGTTGGGCAGACCGCCGCGCGACTCGTTGACCACAGGCTCATAAGTCGGCAGTTGCTGGAACTGCTGGTTGTAGCCCCCACCCTGCACCACGAAATCCTGGATCACCCGGTGGAAGATGCTGCCGTCATAGCTGCCATCAGCCACGTAGCGCAGGAAGTTCTTCACCGTCTGGGGCGCCTGCTTGGACGCCAGCTCCACCACGATATTGCCGTGGTTGGTCTCCATTCTGACTTTCGGGCCTGCGAACGCCAGCGGGGCGATCAGCATGGCCAGCAACCAGAGTTTTTTCATCATCAGACCCCTGCGCCGTTCGGTTGACCTTTAAGGTAACCGCGCAGCGCATCATCCGCCATGATCTGCTGCAGCACGCTACCCAGTTGCAGGTTCAGTGTAGACTCCAGGTCGGCCATGCTTGGCTCGCTCGGGCTCTCCTTGCTGGAGGACATGTTGAACTGCTTGGTCAGACGGTTGCCCTGGAAATCGGCGATCACCTGCAGGCTGACGCGGGATTTGGTGACATAGGTAAAGGTCTTCTCTTCCACATTGACTGCGGCGTTGGAGATCACCAGCGTCAGGTTGGTGGTGCCACTGTTGCCCACTTCGAGACCCTGGCTGCGCAGCCCTTCGGCCAGCCGCTCGGCCATCAGCAGGTTGAGCGGACGCTCACTGTTGACCAGGACGGGGGCTTTCTCTTTATGTTTGATAGAGAAGACGTAGGCAGCCTCACGCTTGTCTACCCCTTCCATGGTGATGCGATTGCCAGAGTAGTATTGCTGGTTGGCGGGGATCACCTGCGGATTGAGCAGCGCCGTCTCCGGCCAATGAGTGGCACACCCGCCCAGCATCAGGGCGGCCAGCAGCAAGAGTGACTTTTTCATCATGGTTTCCTTTGGCTTTAGCGTTTGATGGCTTTCAAAATAACGAATTTGCTGTTCGACGCAACGACTTGTGCGTTGGCAAACAAGCGCTTGAGTTTGTTGTGATAGTCCAGATGACGGTTGCCTACTATCCAGAGTTCCCCCCCCTGAGGCAACACCCGGTGCGCATCACTGAACATCTGCCAGGCGATATGATCGGTGATCGCCTGTAACTGATGGAAAGGAGGGTTGCAGAGGATCCGATCCGCCGAGCCGACCGCCACCCCGTCGAGACAGTTATTGACCATAAAACGGGCGCGCGGCAGTGCATCGGGCTGATTATGCTCGACGTTGAGCTGTGCCGAGGCGACCGCCATATAGGATTCATCGATAAAGGTCACCTCCACCTCGCTGTCTTTGGCGAGCAGCGACAACCCCAACACCCCGTTGCCACAGCCCAGATCGATCACCTTGCGGGCACTGTGGATGGGCAGGTTGTCCAGCATAAAACGGGCACCGATATCGAGACTGGTGCGCGAGAAGACATTGGCATGGTTGTGGATGAGCATGCCACTCCCCTCCAGCGGCCAGACAGTCGGGAAGGGGTTGGCCAGCGCGGGGCGTTCTGCCTGCGGCTCACAGTGAATGAGACGCGCCTTTTTCCAGGCCAGCGAGGTACGGGTAGGCCCCAAATACTTCTCGAACAACTTGAGGGTGGAAGTATGAATATCCTTCGCCTTGCCGGCAGCAATAACGCGGGTTGCCGGTGTCACCACCGCACGCAATGCCAGCAGTTGCTGCTCCAATAGAGCCTGATATTTGGAGACCTTGATCACCACAAGTGCTGGGGCATCGGGCAGCGGCGCCAGCGCATCCTGCAAGCGGATACCACCCGCATCCAGTCCGTTTTCGGCCAAATTGGCCAGGGTCGCCCGCTCACTGATGTAGGAGTCGGTGACGCAGCAGGGGGAGTACGGATGCAGATAGGCCGCCAGCGCGCCAAAGCCATCATTCATGATGATGACGGGGCCCGCCTGCTCGAGGGGAGACTCCGCCAGGGTGTTGATCAGGTATTCGTCAGCCGCATCCCAGGCTTGCAGTGTCTCCTGACTCAGGCGCGGATAGCGGTAGAGCGTGAGCTGGCAATGGGGAGTGTCGAGAAGGGTTTGCATAGGAAGAGTCCAACCTCGGCTTGATTCGTGTATACAGGCGCCAGGGGCGACGCAAAGTGGCGCTATTCTAGCGAGGAGCAGGAATTTCACCAGTTCGATGCGCATCAAGGGGCAACTGACGGGTGATTTCCCTCTTACGGGGGCTTATTCCATCCCGCGACTGCCGATAGAATGGCCCGACATTCACTCTGGAAGCCGATCCGATGACCATCCAACAACTGATTGAAGCCAAGCTGACGGCAGCCCTCTCCCCCACTCTGCTGGAAGTGATCAACGAGAGCCACATGCACCGAGTGGAGCCGGGCTCTGAGAGCCACTTCAAGGTGGTGATCGTCAGCGAACAGTTTGCGGGTCAGCGCCTTCTCTCTCGCCATCGTCAGGTCAACGCCATCCTGGCCGATGAACTGGCCGGCGCTGTCCATGCACTTGCACTGCATACCTACACGGCAAGCGAGTGGCAGGAGAAGGGTAAGGCACCACGCACACCAGCTTGTGTTGGCAACCCCTCGCACTCCTGAACGGCTAGCTGTCACCCATTGCTCTGACCCACCACCCTATGGGTGACAAACAAACAAAAATTAAACAAAAAGCCGCCAGCCTGCTGATCCTGACAACCATAAATAGGTATTTAATTCAGTTTTCCCTGGCGGCTTAGTCACAGCCTTACACAAACATACCCCCATGGGGGTATTAAAATAAAAAAACCTTTAAAACCACAGCTTACAAGGAATTCAGGGGTTATTCATTGCAGGTTAATTTTGTGATGACGCAGGGATTTTGCCTATTTGGCATGGCAGAAAATGGGCCTTAAGTGGTAGACTCAAGCGCTTTTGAGTGACCTCGCATGTTGAATAATTGCTGAGCCTGACCACCCGGCGCAGCCACAACAGCGACTCATTCAACCACCCGTCGTGATGTATTTCTCGGCGCTAACCAACCTCTCTTCCCGTAACGGTAGTGCAATTAAGTATGATTACAATCAAAAGAGGACTGGACATCCCCGTGCTGGGTGCGCCAGAGCAAGTAATCTACGATGGCCCCGCCATCACCCGTGTTGCTACACTGGGCGAGGAGTTCGTGGGGATGCGACCTACTATGTTCGTCAAAGTAGGTGATCGCGTCATCAAAGGTCAGGAGCTCTTCGAAGACAAGAAGAATCCCGGCGTTAAATTCACGGCCCCCGCCACCGGCGTAGTTTCAGAGATCAACCGTGGAGCCAAACGTGTGCTCCAGTCTGTGGTCATCGACCTCGACGGCTCCGATGAACAGGTGACCTTCGAGCATTTTGCCTCTTCCGAGCTGGTCAAGCTCGAGCGCAGCAAGGTGCAAGAGATCCTGGTTGCATCAGGTCAGTGGATAGCACTGCGCACTCGCCCGTTCAGCAAAGTCCCTGCGGTTGGCTCAGCCCCGCGCGCCATCTTTGTGACCGCGATGGACACCAACCCGCTGGCTGCCGATGCCGAGCTGATTATCAAGGAACAGCCGCAGGCCTTCCTCGATGGTCTGGCCGTATTGACCCGCCTGACCGACGGCACCGTCTATGTCTGTAAAGGCGAAGGCAGTCTGCCTCACTCCTCTTTGGCTCAGGTCAAGGAAGAGATCTTCGTCGGTCCGCACCCTGCCGGTCTGCCGGGTACCCATATCCACTTCCTGGATCCGGTCAGCAGCACCAAGGTGCAGTGGCACATCAACTATCAGGATGTGATCGCATTCGGCAAGCTGTTCACCACCGGTCAGATCTGCACCGACAAGGTGATCGCCCTGGCCGGCCCGAATGTGCTCAAGCCGCGTCTGCTGCGTACCCGTCTGGGGGCCTGCATCAGCCAACTCACCAACAATGAGCTGCGTGCCGATGAAAACCGCGTCATCTCCGGTTCCCTGCTGAGCGGCGCCAAGGCTGAGGGTGTTCACGACTATCTGGGTCGTTACCACAATCAGGTCTGTGCACTGGGCGAGGGTCGCGAGAAAGAGTTCCTGGGCTGGATCAACCCCAGTGCCAACAAGTTCTCCATCACCCGCACCACCCTCTCTCACCTGATGAAGGGTCGCCTTATCAACTTCACCACCACTACCAACGGTAGTGACCGTTCCATGGTGCCTATCGGCAACTATGAACGGGTGATGCCACTCGACATCCTGCCCACCCTGCTGCTGCGGGACATGGTCTCCGGCGATACCGACGGTGCGCAAGCACTGGGTTGCCTGGAGCTGGATGAGGAAGATTTGGCCCTCTGTACTTTCGTTTGCCCCGGCAAGACCGAGTACGGCCCGATCTTGCGTGAGTGCCTGACCAAGATTGAACTGGAAGGTTAAGCGATGAGTTTCAAGCAACTTCTTGAAAATATGGAACATCACTTCGAACCGGGTGGAAAGTACGCCAAGTACTACGCCCTGTTCGAAGCGGCGTATACCCTGTTCTATACCCCGGGTAGCGTTACCCGCAATGCCGCCCACGTCCGTGATGCGCTCGATCTGAAGCGCATGATGATCATGGTGTGGCTGGCCGTGTTCCCGGCCATGTTCTGGGGCATGTACAACGTTGGCAACCAGGCCATCGCCGCCATTGCCCACATGGGCTCGGCAGCCGGTGCCAGCAGCTGGCAATATGCCCTGGCCACCATGCTGGGTGCCTCCCTCGATCCGTCTGTTGCCGGTATCGGCAGCAAGATGCTGATTGGCGCCACCCACTTCTTCCCGATCTACATCACCGTCTTCTTTGTCGGTGGTTTCTGGGAAGTGCTGTTTGCCATGGTGCGCAAGCACGAGATCAACGAAGGCTTCTTCGTGACCTCCATCCTGTTTGCCCTGATCGTGCCGCCCGAGCTGCCCTTGTGGCAAGCTGCGCTGGGCATCACCTTCGGTGTGGTAATGGCCAAGGAAGTGTTCGGTGGTACCGGCAAAAACTTCCTGAACCCTGCGCTGGCAGGTCGTGCCTTCCTGTTCTTCGCCTACCCAGGCCAAATCTCCGGTGACGCAGTCTGGGTTGCCGTTGATGGCTACTCCGGTGCAACCGCGCTGAGCCAGTGGGCTCAGGGCGGCCAGATGGCGCTGATCAACGGTGCCACCGGTCAGGCTATCAGCTGGATGGACGCTTTCCTTGGCAACCTGCCGGGTTCCATCGGTGAAGTCTCCACCCTGATGATCCTGCTGGGTGCGGCCATGATCGTCTATATGCGCATCGCCTCCTGGCGCATCATCGCCGGCGTGATGGTCGGTATGATCGCCACTTCCCTGCTGTTCAACGTCATCGGTTCCGATACCAACCCCATGTTCAACATGCCGTGGCACTGGCATCTGGTACTGGGTGGCTTCGCCTTCGGTATGGCCTTCATGGCGACCGACCCTGTCTCCGCCGCCTTTACCAACAAGGGCAAGTGGTGGTACGGCGCCCTGATCGGCGTGATGGTCGTGCTGGTTCGCGTGGTCAACCCTGCGTTCCCGGAAGGCATGATGCTGGCCATTCTGTTTGCAAACCTGTTTGCTCCCCTGTTTGACCACTTCGTCGCTCAGGCAAACATCAAGCGGAGGATTGCTCGTGGCGTTTAATAAAGACTCAACCTTCGGCACCATCAGCGTGGTCACCGGCCTCTGTCTGGCCTGTTCCATCGTGGTATCCGTTGCTGCCGTTGGCCTGCGTTCTACCCAAGAGGAGAACAAGGCGCTGGATAAACAGAGCAATATTCTCTCCGTAGCCGGCGTGGACATCAGCGATGTAGCCAAGCGCGATCTGGCCAAGCTGTATGGCGACAAGATCGAAGCCCGTCTGGTGGATCTCGCCACCGGTAACTTTGTTGACGGCGATGCCGACAACTTCGATACCAAACAGGCGGCCAAAGATCCGGCGCAAAACATCCGTCTGGCTGCTGCCGAGGACAAGGCTGGCCTGCGCCAGATCTCCAAGCTGGTTCCGGTGTTCTTCGCCAAGGATGCCGATGGCAAGATCGACAACATCATCCTGCCCATCTACGGTCAGGGTCTGTGGTCTACCATGTATGCCTTCGTCGCGGTTGCCGCTGATGGCCAGACTATCAAGGGCATCACCTACTATGACCACGGTGAAACCCCTGGTCTGGGCGGTGAAATCGAAAATCCAGCCTGGCGCGAGCTGTTTGTCGGCAAGAAGCTGTTCGATCAGGATGGCATGCCGGCGCTGCGCGTCATCAAGGGTCACGCTCCGGCGGGCTCCGAGCACGAGATCGACGGTCTCTCCGGCGCCACCCTGACCGGTAACGGTGTACAGCATACCTTTGACTTCTGGATGGGTCCCAAGGGCTTCGGTCCTTTCCTGGCCAAGGTTCGTGCAGGAGAAATCAACAATGGCTGACAAGAGCGAAATGAAAAAGTTGCTGTTGACTCCAGTGCTGGGCAACAACCCCATCGCCTTGCAGGTGCTGGGTGTCTGTTCCGCACTGGCGGTTACCAGCCAGATGAAGACAGCGTTTGTAATGACCCTTGCGGTCATGGCGGTCACCGCCTTCTCAAACCTGTTCATCTCCCTGATCCGCAACCAGATCCCGAACAGCGTGCGGATCATTGCCCAGATGGCGATCATCGCCTCGCTGGTTATCGTGGTTGACCAGGTGCTCAAGGCGTATGCCTATGACATCTCCAAGCAGCTGTCAGTCTTCGTCGGTCTGATCATCACCAACTGTATCGTGATGGGCCGCGCCGAAGCGTACGCCATGAAGAGCGCGCCGCTCCCCTCCTTCCTGGATGGTATCGGTAATGGTCTGGGCTATGGCGCCATTCTGCTGAGTGTCGCGACCGTGCGTGAACTGCTGGGCTCCGGCACCTGGTTTGGCATCGAGCTGCTGCCGCTGGTGAACAACGGTGGCTGGTATGTACCCAACGGCCTCCTGCTGCTGCCGCCGAGTGCATTCTTCATCATTGGTCTGATCATCTGGGGCGTGCGCACCAAGGATCCCAAGCAGGTGGAGGCGAAGGATTAAGGTATGGAACACTATCTGAGTCTGTTGATTAAATCGATCTTCATCGAAAACCTGGCACTCTCCTTCTTCCTGGGGATGTGTACCTTCCTGGCGGTATCCAAGAAGGTCAAGACCTCCATGGGTCTGGGTATTGCCGTTATCGTGGTGCAAACCATCGCCGTACCGGTCAACAACCTGATCTACAACTATGTGCTGAAGGCCGGAGCTCTCTCCCCTGACCTGGATCTGAGCTTCCTGAGCTTCATCACCTTTATCGGGGTGATCGCAGCGCTGGTACAGATCCTGGAGATGGCGCTGGACAAGTACTTCCCGGCTCTCTACAACGCGCTGGGCATCTTCCTGCCGCTCATCACCGTGAACTGCGCCATCTTCGGTGGCGTTTCCTTCATGGTGCAGCGTGACTACACCTTCGTGGAGTCTGTGGTCTACGGCGTGGGCTCAGGGGCAGGCTGGATGCTGGCGATCGTTGCGCTGGCGGGTATCCGCGAGAAGATGAAGTACTCCGATGTTCCGGAAGGCCTGCGTGGTCTGGGCATCACCTTCATCACCGCCGGTCTGATGGCGCTGGGCTTCATGTCCTTCTCTGGTATCTCCCTGTAATCGGCTTTCCTGCAATCAGAAAGGAACGATAGATGGAAATTATTTTGGGTGTGGTCATGTTTACCGTGATCCTGCTGGCACTGGTGGCAGTCATTCTGTTCGCCAAGTCCAAGCTGGTGACCGCGGGCGACGTGACAATCAGCATCAATGGTGACCCGGCCAAGGCTGTGACCAGCCCGGCCGGTGGCAAGCTGCTCGGCGTACTCGCCGGCAACGGTATCTTCGTCTCTTCCGCCTGTGGCGGCGGTGGCTCCTGCGGCCAGTGCAAGGTACGGGTGAAATCCGGTGGCGGCGACATCCTGCCGACCGAACTGGATCACATCAGCAAGGGTGAAGCCCGTCACGGCGAGCGTCTGGCCTGCCAGGTCACCGTGCGTGGCGACATGGACATCGAACTGCCGGAAGAGATCTTCGGGGTGAAGAAGTGGGAATGTACTGTTATCTCCAACGATAACAAAGCCACCTTCATCAAGGAGCTCAAGCTGCAGATCCCCGATGGCGAGAGCGTACCGTTCCGCGCCGGTGGTTATATCCAGATCGAAGCGCCGGCTCACCATGTGTACTACAAGAACTTCGATATTCCCGAGGAGTATCGCGGTGACTGGGATCGCTTCAAGATTTTTGAGCTGGAGTCCAAGGTCGATGAGCCGATCATCCGTGCCTACTCCATGGCAAACTATCCGGAAGAGTTCGGCATCATCATGCTGAACGTGCGTATCGCGACCCCGCCCCCGAGCAACTGGACTGCCCCTCCGGGACAGATGTCCTCCTACATCTTCAGCCTGAAGGCTGGCGACAAGGTGACTATCTCCGGTCCGTTCGGTGAGTTCTTCGCCAAGGATACCGATGCCGAAATGGTATTCATCGGTGGTGGTGCAGGTATGGCGCCGATGCGTTCCCATATCTTCGACCAGCTGCGTCGCCTGAAGTCCAAGCGCAAGATGAGCTTCTGGTACGGTGCCCGTTCCAAACGCGAGATGTTCTATGTCGAAGACTTCGACATGCTGGCGGCCGAGAACGAGAACTTCACCTGGAACGTAGCCCTGTCCGATCCGCAACCGGAAGACAACTGGGATGGCTACACCGGCTTCATCCACAACGTGCTCTACGAGAACTATCTCAAGAACCACGAAGCGCCGGAAGATTGCGAGTTCTACATGTGTGGACCTCCCGTGATGAACGCAGCCGTCATCAACATGCTCAAAGATCTGGGCGTTGAGGACGAAAACATCCTGCTGGATGACTTTGGTGGTTAATCCATGAACAGCGTTGTAAAGACCTGGCTAGCCTTCGGGCTAGCCTTTTTCTTGACAGGGTGCGGTCAGGAAAGCACGGTCCAGTCGAAACCGGAGATCCATATCACCGGCAGCACCATGGGCACTTACTACTCCATCAAGGTGGCGGACAACGTCATCAGCGATGCAGCCAAGTTTCAGGCCGAGGTCGATGTACTGCTGGAGCGAGTCAACGATCAGATGTCCACCTATCGCCCCGATTCCGAACTGTCGCGCTTCAATCAGCACCACAGTTCGACACCGGTAGTGGTATCGCGGGACACCGCGCGGGTCATTACAGAAGCCATTCATATTGGCCGTGAGAGCCAGGGGGCGCTGGACGTCACCGTCGGCCCCTTGGTCAATCTGTGGGGCTTCGGTCCGGACAAACGGCCGACCAAGATGCCATCAGAGGAGCTGATCACCCAGACCCGTCAGAAGACCGGCCTGGGCAACCTGCACGTCATCACTTCGGTCGATGCCGACACCCTGCAAAAGGACATCCCGGATCTTTACGTTGATCTCTCCGCCATTGCCAAGGGCTTTGGTGTGGACAAGGTGGCCGAGAATCTGGAGTCTCTGGGTGCGCGCAACTATCTGGTGGAGATCGGCGGCGAGCTGCGGATCAATGGCGTCAACGGCAAGGGACACCCCTGGCGCGTTGCCATCGAAAAGCCGACAGCCAATGCCGGTTCGGTGCAGGAGGTGATCGTTCCGGGTGACAACGGAGTGGCCACTTCGGGCGAATATCGCAACTACTATGAGATGGATGGCCAGCGCTTCTCCCACACCATAGATCCACGCACCGGCAAGCCAATCCAGCACCGCATGGTGTCGGTCACCGTGATCCACCCCTCCTGCATGACCGCAGACGGGCTGGCGACCGTATTCATGGTAATGGGACCGGAGAAGAGCCTGGCCTATGCCAAAGAGCGCGGCCTGGCGATCTTCGTGATCACCAAGACGGACAACGGCTTTGAAGAGGCCTACTCCGATGCGTTCAAACAGTATCTGGTCAGGAAATAGGGAGGATAGATGCAGGTTTTTCTGATCACCTTCGGGGTATTCATGCTGGTGATAGCCGCCATGGCTATCGGCTATATCTTCCAGAAAAAATCCATCTCCGGCTCCTGTGGCGGTCTGGGGAGCGTTGGCATCGAGAAAGAGTGCGACTGCCCCGAGCCCTGCGACAATCGCAAGAAGAAGATGGCCAAGGAAGAGGCCCGTCGCAAGATGCTGGAAGAGAACCGCATCATCTGATGACTCTGATTGTTCGATAAACAAAAGCGCGCCATCGGCGCGCTTTTTACTGGGCGTTATCTTGCGTTAACGGTCAGGTTGACGTTCGATATAGAGGATCACCTCGCCAAGATGGATACCGAACTTGCTGATCTCGGCACGATTGATCAGACGATCTTCGTCCAGCAGATACATCCAGTCATCGAAGCTCACCCGCACTACCTCGCCATCCGGCAGCGCCAGATCAAGCTGATAACGCCAGTTGAGGGCAAACCCTTGGCTTTTACCCATCGCCTCCCCCACCACATCGGAAGCAGTACCTCGCCAGTGACCGTCAACCCCCTTGCTCAGATACCAGGTACGGGTCTGCTGGCGGCCATCATCAAAGTAGAACTGCTCGAACAGCTCTCCCTTGCCATCCTTCCAACGACCCACCATCTCGACCCGAAAGCGACTGGTCACTTCGCCGCTGCGGTCGGTTACCAGGCCGTGAGCCACTAATTTACCGTTGAAGAAACGGGCGAGATCCCAGTTTGGCCCCTGCCCCCGATAGTCATCGAGACTGGCACCACAGCCGCTCAGCAGCAAAAAAGGGAGCAACAGCAACCAGCGGTATGCACGATAGAAAAACATTGGAAACTCCATGTTCAGGGTTGGCCACGCAGGCGGCGGGTCAGGGCAGGATCGCGGCTGTTGTCAGCCAGCCAGATGGCGAGAAAAGCGGCCGAGAATTGCGGATCGGCCAGAGTGCCGAGGGGCTTCTCCTGCCACCAGAAGTGGCCTGTCCCACCCTTGTCGACATAGAAGGTAAGCCGGTCACCCGCCTGGATATCGGGCCAGAGTGCGGCGAGCTGGCCTAGCCAGCGCTGACGGTCGGCGTCAGAGCCAAGACCGAGTCGCTGCCACTCGGCGGCGGTGGCGCTCAGCAGATCTTGCCGCTCGATGGATCTGGCATAGGTGAGGGTCAGTGCCTGTGGATAGTGACCGGGCTGATAGCGCCCGCTCGCACTGTAGAGGGTGGCATCGTAGAGCTTGAACCAGAGCCAGTTCATCTCCCCCTGCCCGACCGGGCGCAGCTGCTGCCAGGGTGCGGCAGAAGCCTGCACCGCGGTTGCAGCAAAGAGCGTAAACGCCAGCAGCAGCGGGTTAATTCCACCCCATATGCCAGTGGTTGGGGTCTTCCAGTTCATGCCAATCCATCTCCTGTTCCTGCAGGGTGTTGATATCCTGCATCACCACCTGCACCAGCTGCCCCTGCGCATCCCGCTGGCAGGCAACCACCAGATAGAAGCGATCAGTCAGCTCATGCTGGCTCTCTTTGGTCCACTTGGAAAAAAGCAACGAGTCGGTCGAAAAGGTGTTTGTCATGACTCACCCTCCAGCTTGACCATTACCCACAGGAGTACGGGTAACCACCACATCCAGATCACAGCCAGCTGCGCCGAACTGATCCAGATGCCCCAGGGTAAGTGTACTGCCCCCATGGCGGCCCCCGCCACATAGGAGGAGGCACCACCAAATACGCCAAACAGTGCCTGCTGCCAGCGAGGCAAGCGCAGCAGCCAGCGCATACCGTGGGCCAGCGTCAGGGCAAAACCGAGCCAGAGCAGCACCAGCCAGAGGGGAAAACCGGACGGGAAACGGAACAGGCCGAGCTGCCAGAGCAGGGCATCCAGCAGACAGCCAGCAACCGCGATGGGGAGCAGCCGCCAGTCACGCAGGCGGCTGGGTGAGAAAATAAAGTGCAGCAGCAACATTGCCAGCAGCGGGCCCGGCTGCTGCCACTTCACCGCCAGCAACCAGTAGAGGTTGAACCCCAGCAGATGAGCCCACTGCCACATGGTCAGTGACCGCTTACTGGCACATCACCCGACCAGCCAGCGGGCCCCGGCTTGGCGGCCTCCAGCTGCACCAGACTGATGGTGCGCTCCCAGAATCCCCCCTCGCAATAGGCGAAGTAGAAGTGCCACAGCCGGATGAAATCCTGGCTGTAACCGAGCTTGGGCAGCTCGGGCGCCAGCGCCAGAAAGCGATCGCACCAGTGAGCCAGGGTGCGAGCATAGTGATGGCCGTGATCGTGCAGCCGCACCAGCTGCATATCGGTCTCCCGTGCCAGCAACCCCGCCATCTGGGAGACGCTCGGCAGGCAGCCACCGGGGAAGATGTAGCGCTGGATGAAATCAACCCCGCGCAGATACTGGGCATGACGCTGATCGGCGATGGTAATGGCCTGAATGAGCAGGCGGCCACCCGGCTTGAGCAACCGTGACAACTGGCGGAAATAGTCGGGCAGGAAGGCGTGGCCCACCGCCTCGATCATCTCGATGGAGACCAGCTTGTCATAGGTGCCCTCCAGCTTGCGGTAATCCTCCAGCAGCAAGGTGATGCGATCCCCCAGCCCCTCCCGCGCAATCCACTCCTTGGCGTAGTCATGCTGGGCCCGGGAGATAGTCGTGGTGGTCACCCGGCAGCCATAGTGGCGGGCGGCATAGACGGCGAGGCCGCCCCAGCCGGTGCCGATCTCCAGCAGATGATCGTCAGGGCCCAGCTCCAACCGCTCGCAGATGGTACGCAGCTTGGCCTGCTGCCCCTCTTCCAGAGTGGCGTCGGCGCTCGGGTAGATGGCGCTCGAGTACTGCATATGGCTGTCGAGAAACCCCTGATAGAGGGTATTGCCGAGATCGTAGTGGGCGGCAATGTTGGAGCGCGAGCCGGTCAGGGTATTGCGATTAAGCCAGTGGCGCACCTTATTGAACGGGAAACTGAGCCAGCCGAGGCGCCGCTCAAGGGAGTCGAGCAGGGTCAGGTTGCGGGCCAGCAGCCGCACCAGCGCCACCGGATCCGGGCTGGTCCAGAGCCCCTCCACCCAGGTTTCCCCAGCGGCGATGCTGCCTCCCAGCAACAAGCGACGATAGAAGGCCGGATCCTGCACCACCAGTTCGGCATGCAGATCGGTGCCCGCCACGCCAAAGCTGTGGCGCTCACCGCCATCCCGCAGCAGCAGCTGGCCATGTTCAAGGCGTCCCAGCAGATTGAGCAGCAGTTGCCTTGCCCCCTTGTCGATGAAAGAGGCAGAGAGGGTTGATTGAGCAAGTTCCATTAGCGGCTCTCCGGATGGGTAAAAATCGGGGTTCGTTTGATAAAAAGACGCAGGGCCTGCCAGTAGATCCCGAGCAGTACCTTCATGGTCATCCAGGGCCAGCGGGCCAGCAGGGCCACCAGCCCCTTGCGCGACAAGGGTTCGCGAGTGAGCGCCAGGGTTGCGTCAAACAGCTTGGCTTCACCGGATACGGGATGACTCTCGATATGGATCAGTGTCTCCTGCGCGGGCGGCCTGATCCGCCAGTGATAACGCATCGCCAGCCCCATAAAGGGGGAGACGTGAAAATCCTTATCATGGGGCGCCAGCGCCGCCAGATCCAGCAGGTAGTAGTGACGCTCGTTCCAGGGGGTGTTCGACACCTCCGCCAGCAGATAGCGCGCCTCGCCCTGCCGGTAGCAGAAGTAGAAGTTGACCGGACTGAAGTAGAAGCCCAGACAACGCACATTGCCGAGCAGCAGCACCCGCCCCTCGGGGTCGGCATCGCCCCCCAGTTCGCTCACCTTCTGCCACACCGCCTGCTTGAGGCTTCCCTCACTGCCCTTGAGATAATCATGGCGGTGAAACGAGAGCAGCCCCGAGCGCTCCACACCGAACCAGCGCCCCTGATCGAGCTGCGGCAGTTCGTCGAGATCCAGTCCCAGCATAAAGAGGCTGTAGGAGAAGGCGTGGGCCCGAGGTGCGAAACGGCGGTGGCGCACCGAACCCTGCCAGATGGCGCTAGTGACACCGGCCAGTTCGCCAGCGCCCTCATGTTCGGTGGCCACGGTGGCGCCGTTCATAGCTCGGCACCGAAGCGCCTGGCGACATCCAGCGCGCTGCGCACCCCATCCTCGTGGAAGCCGTTGTACCAGTAGGCGCCACAGAAATGGGTGTGCTGCTGGCCGCAGATCTCCGCGCGCCGCTGCTGAGCGGCGATGGAGGCCTGATTGAACACCGGATGGTGGTAGACGAAGCGGCGCAGTACCTTGCTCTCATCCACCTTGCCCTTGGGGTTGAGGCTGACGCAGAAGGGCTCCGGCGAGTTCACCCCCTGCAGGATGTTCATGTTGTAGCTCACCAGCGGCCGCGCCTCGTCATTGCCATCGAGCTGATAGTTCCAGCTGGCCCATGCCTTGCGGCGGGTGGGCAGGCAGCGAGCATCGGTATGGAGCCAGACATCGTTGGCCTGATAGGGCATGTCGCCGAGGATGGCCTGCTCCCGCTCGCCGGGATCCGCCAGCAGCGCCAGCGCCTGATCGCTGTGGCAGGCGAAGATCACCTCGTCAAACCGCTCCTCGCCGTAACTGCTCTGGATCACAACGCCATCCGCGTCCCGCCGTACGCTCTTCACCGGACAGGCGAGTCGGATCTGCGACTGCCAACCCGCGGTAAGGGGGCCGATATATTCCCGCGAGCCACCCGGGATCACGTACCACTGGGGGCGATTGGCCACATCCAGCAGGCCGTGGTTGGCAAAAAAGCGCAGGAAGAAGCCAAGGGGAAAGGCGCGCATATCGGCCAGGGTCGATGACCAGATCGCCGCCCCCATCGGCAAGATGTAGTGGCGGGCGAAGTAGTCGCTAAACTCCCCCGCCAGCAAAAAATCCCCCAGCGTCAGCTCGGGGCCAGCCCCCTGATGCTGACCATCCGCCAGCCAGGCCCGCGCCTCCCGGTTGAACCGCAAGATCTCGGCGACAAAGCCATAGAAGCGCGGACTCAGCAGATTGCTGCGCTGGGCAAACAGGGTATCGAGATTGTGGCCGTTGTACTCCAGCCCCTCCGGGCTCTTTACCGAGAAGCTCATCTCGGCCGGTTGGCGCGCCATGCCAATCCGCGCCAGCAACTTCAAGAAGTTGGGGTAGGTACGATCGTTGAAGACGATAAAGCCGGTGTCGATGGCATAGCTGCGGCCAGCCTGATTCACATCGACGGTGGCGGTGTGACCGCCCAGGGTCGGCGCCGCTTCGAACAGGGTGATGTCATGGAGTTTGTGGAGCAGAAAACCGGCGGTGAGCCCCGAGATCCCTGAACCGACGATGGCGATCTTTTTCTTCATGAATGGCTTCCTTTCGATACGAGTGCGCGGCCAAGGCGCAGCCAGAGCCCCACCGGCAGCGCACCAAGCAGGCGCAGCAACCAGATGAAACGGCGGGGAAAGTGGATCTGGTGACGACCAGCGGTCAGCCCGTCCATGATGGCGCGGGAGGCCTGCTCCACCGTCACCAGACAGGGCATGGGAAAATCATTTTTGGCGGTGAGCGGCGTCTGGACAAAGCCGGGGCGGATCAGGGTCACCCCGATCCCTTTGCTGGCCAAATCGAGGCGCAAGGTATCCGCCAGATAGTCGAGGGCCGCCTTGGAGGCGCCATAGGCCTCGGCTCGTGGCAGCGGCAGCCAGCTCACCGACGAACTGACGATGGCCAGCCGTGACCCAGCCCCTAGCAACGGCAAGAAGGCGGCCAGCGCATGGCCGGTAGCGGTCAGATTGGTGTCGATGACACGGGCAAACAGCTCGCTGTCAAACCCCTCGCCGACATCCATGTACTCGCAGTTGCCTGCGTTGAGGATTAGCAGATCGAGGGATGGCAGCGTAGCGGCTATCCCGCTCATTGCGGCCAGATCACGGGCATCGAACTGCAGCGGAGTGACGCCATCCAGCCCCAGCGCCTGCAGCCGTTCACCATCGCGGCCACAACCCCACACCTGCCAGCCGGCGCGCCGGTAATCCAGCGCCAACTGGCGACCTATGCCGGAGGTCGCGCCTGTGATAAGCACCCGGCCGCTCATGCGCCAAGCCTCATCTTGATGGTGCGAACCACTGGCCCGAGCAACGGCAACTGCTCGTAGAGCATGGCGCCCAGGTCAAAATAGTCCCTGTGCTGGCACACCTTGCCCGCCTCGTCGAATTCGAGGCGGGTGG
This sequence comes from Aeromonas sp. 604443, assembly GCF_049170315.1. Lineage (NCBI taxonomy): Bacteria > Pseudomonadati > Pseudomonadota > Gammaproteobacteria > Aeromonadales > Aeromonadaceae > Aeromonas > Aeromonas sp. 604443. The sequence goes on along the minus strand of NZ_JAAKMI010000013.1, from coordinate 18,247 downwards.
CCCCCTCCACCGTCACCGGCTCACCACCACGCAATCTGGGGTGAGAGAAGGTCATGGTCCAGCCGAGCCAGGCCTGTGGCCCTTGCTGCTGCTGACTGGTGATGACGAAACGGCAGTAGGCGAGACGCTGATAGAGGGCGGCAAAATAGTCGCCAAGGGCCGCCAGCCCCTCGATACGGTGAGCCGGATCGATAAAGACCACCTGTTCGGCATAGACCTCGGGCAAGCGATGCAACTGCTGTTTGTCCAGTTGCTGATAGAGGCCAATAAAGCGGGCCAGCGGCTCGTTCATCCTATTTCTCCAGAGAGCGAAACATCTCGATGGCTCTCACCCGGGCAACGGCGTGATCCACCATGGGTGCCGGATAATCCTGTCGCCCCTTGAGTCGCAACCAGTCGTGGGGCTGATGCACATAAGCGGCGGGAATATCGGCCAGTTCAGTTACCCAGGTACGGATAAACTCCCCTTGTGGATCAAATCGTTGCCCCTGAGTGGTGGGGTTGAAGACCCGAAAGTAGGGCGCCGCATCGGCGCCGGTGCCCGCCGCCCACTGCCAGCCGCCGTTGTTGGCCGCCAGATCCCCATCGATGAGCCGACTCATGAAGTAATCCTCCCCGAGCCGCCAGTGGATATGGAGATCCTTGGTGAGAAAGCTCGCCACTATCATCCGCAGCCGGTTGTGCATCCAGCCGGTGGTGTTGAGACAGCGCATCGCCGCATCGACGATGGGGTAGCCAGTGCGCCCCTCGCACCAGGCGGCGAAGGCATCCGGATCCCAGCTCCACGGCAAGTCCGCCGTCTCGGACTTGAAGGGGCGATTCATGGAGAGAGTCGGGATCAGCACCAGCAGGTGGCGATAGAACTCGCGCCAGATAAGTTCGTTGAGCCAGACAAAGCCGGGCTGAGCCTTGGACTGAGGCCGATGGCCGAGCCGCTGCTGGAGCGCCGCCACACACTGACGGGGGCTGATGATGCCGGCCGCCAGATAGGGGGAGAGCACGGACGTGCCCGCGATGGCAGGAAAATCCCGGGTCTCGCCATAGTCGAGCACCGCCTGCTCCAGGAAAATGTTCAAACGACGCAGAGCTTCCGCCTCCCCCACTGGCCAGCGGGGATCCGCCGTCAGCTCGCCGAGCGCCTCATCAACCCACGCACGTTCGGCCAGCGGCTGCCACGGCAACGACTCGCCACGGGACGCAGGAGCGCGATGAATGACAAACCCCTCTTCATCGAGGGCCTTGAGCCAGGCTCGGCTGAAGGGGGTGAACACCTTGAACATCTCACCCGAGCCGGTCAGCACCCGCCCCGGCGGCAATACGCAACAGCCGTTGAGCCAGTGACAACTCACCCCCTGCTCTGCCAGCGCGGCGCTGACGGCGTGATCGCGGCGCTGCTCGTCGATCTCGATAGCCTGATTGGCGTAGAGCTGGGTCACCCCCTGCTCGCGGCAGAGGCCTGCCAACGCTGCGGGCACCTCGGCAAAAGTCTCCACTCGCAGCAGATGGAGCGGGATGCCAAGCGCCGCCAGCTCGCGCCCCAACTCATCCACCTGCGCCAACATAAAGCGCTGACGAATGGGGGCCATTTTGTGCTGCCGCCACTGGGTGGGGGAGATGATAAAGAGAGCGGCAACCGGTTCGTCACCGGCGCAGGCATGCCGCAGCGCGGGGTTGTCGGCAAGGCGCAGATCGTTGCGAAACCAGACCAGTTTCATGATTTTTTCCTCCCGCGTCCGCTGGCGCCAGCCGCAGCAGGCGCGTTCGCCATCAGCTCGGCAAGGCTCGCCTGCCAGCCGTGTGCTTTAAGCCACTCATCATCGTAGAGACGGCCCAGTTCGCCAAACAGGCGCGTGCCTGCAGGCCACCCGGCGGCCAGCTCCGGTTTGCCAAGACCAGCTCCCAGCAGTACCAGCCAGGGGGTAACGGCACGCCCCTCAAGCAAGCTGGCATGGCGGGGCTCCACCGCTCCCAGCAGTTGCACCTCATAACCCTGACCGATCAGCTCGTAGGCGGTCCAGACCAGATCGAGGGGGCCAACCTGTCCCCAGCTCGCCAGCGTGATCGGAACGCCCTTCTCCTGCTCGATCAGGTGGCGGGCGAAGCGGGTATGGAGCCAGCCCAGCCACACCTGTTGCAGCAGCTCGCCATCGGGCCGCTCGCGCCACAGCCCCAGCAGCCGCTCCACAAGCGGTTGCAGTACCCGGCTGCGCACCAGCTCGAACGGGTAGCTCGCCAGCAGATCGTTGAGCTCAGCCTCCGCCTTGCGCTGGTTGAAGGCGAGCAACGCCTGACTGAACTGCTCCAGGGTCTGCTGCCAGTGATCGCTCACCGGATCGGAATGGGGTTCGCTCAGGAGCCCCTTCACCTGCCCGATACTCACTCCCCGCTCCAGCCAGCTCAGGATCTCGCCGATTTGGAGGATATCCTGCTCGCTGTAGAGGCGGTGGCCCTTTTCGGTGCGGGCCGGTTGCACCAGACCGTAGCGGCGCTGCCAGGCACGCAGGGTCACGGCGTTGACGCCGGTGAGACGGGAGACCTCGCGAATGGGGTAGATCCCCTCATCAGCGAGAGGAGCAACTTCTTGCGATAAATCAGACATGACAACGTCCATCAAACAGAGGGGTAAAGCACCCCGGCGCAAACCATGCGCCGGGGCAACAGAACGGATTCAGAGCCCGTAACGCAGCTTGAGCGTATCGGGGTGCGGATTGAGATAAACCTGCTCGGCGAGATAGGGATTGGGGTACTCGCGCAGGTAGTGACGGATCAAGGTGAGCGGCACCAGCAACGGGAAGATACCGGTGCGGTACTTGTCGATGGTATCGGCAAGCTCCTGCTTCTGGGCCGGGGTCAGCACCCGCTTGAAGTAGCCCTGCAGGTGCATCAGCACATTGGTGTGGCTGCGACGGTTGGCCCGCAGGGTCAGCGCCGTCATCAATCCCTTGATGTAGTTGTCGGCCACCTCCTGCAAATTGGTGGACTTGCCCAGATTGCCGAGCAGCTTGCCAAGCGCCCGGTAGTGGGTGGTGGCGTGGGAGAGCACCAGATACTTGTAGCGGGAGTGGAAGCGGATCAGCGCAGAGGCGGTGATGCCGCGGGCGCAGAGCTGCTGCCAGTCGTGGTAGGCAAAGACCCGCAGCACGAAGTTCTCGCGCAGGATGGGGTCGCACAGGCGGCCATCCTCTTCCACCGGCAGCAGGGGGTTGGCCTCCATCAATGCCTTGGCAAAGAGGCCGATCCCCTCCTTGGCGCTCCCCTCGTTGTTGGCGCCATAGACCTTGACCCGCTCCATACCGCAACTGGGTGATTTGGCACAGAGGATATAACCGGAGATGAAGTCAAGCTGGCGTGCCTTCTGCTCGCTGAAGGCGATCAGCTTTTCGGTGACATCGAAGCTACCGTTGCTCGCCTCGGCACGGATCTCGCCGTTGCGCTTGACCAGCCGGATGGCGGCACGGGGCGCCCCCAGACCGATAGCCATCTCGGGACAGACGGGGTGATAGTCAAAGTGAGCGCCAAGATCCCGTTCGCAGAAGCTGGAGCGCTTGTGGCCCCCATCGAAACGTACCTCTTGTCCCAGCAGGCAGGCACTGATACCGACTTTAATCTTGTACATGATGACGCCCCTTGTATAAGCATTGATTCAGTTATAGCAGTTATACAAAAAAATGAAAGTTGTATAACTATTTGCGACTGATACGACACAAGGAGAAAAAAGGGATCACCGGAAAAAGAAAAAACCCATGGCGAACGCCATGGGTAAAAGTCAAGACACTACGGACTACGGGAAGGGGGATTAGAAGCTGTACTTCACACCCAGGCTGGAGATGGAACCTTTTTGCAGATCCCAGTTGCGATAGGTGTAGTCGGCAGTCAGCGCCCAGTTCTGGTTGAGCTTGTAGGCACCGCCCACCTTGAAGTCGTGCATATCGTCGGTCATGTTGGCGTAGCGATAAGCGGTAGAGAGCTCGATGTCGCCGATGTCGTAGCGCAAGCCCACTTCACCGTACATGCTGCCGCTATCCTTGCGAGCCACTTCGTCCCATCCCTTGTTGTTCTTGGCCAGCTCACGCTCAAGTTGATAGCCCATCAAACCGGTTTCGCCATAGAGATTGAGTCCTGTGCTCAGCGGGGTAAAGACACCGATACCCAGGCTGGAAATGGACATGCTGTCATTGCCGTCGTTGCGGGAGGTGAATTCGGTTCCGGCACGACCGTAGAAGTTGGAGCCAAAGCTCTTTGAGAGGTCCAGGCTCAGACCACCAAAATCACGGGTACCTTTGCTGGCAGCATCACGGGGAAATGCAGCGCTGTCTTGGCTAAGGTAATCAGACTTGGTGTGCGCCCAGGTCAAACCGCCCTTTGCGTAGCTGAACGCATCCTGTGCCAGAGCGGAAGTAGAGGCGAAACCGGCCAGAACCAGAAGAGATACAGTTGCTTTTTTCATGATGATAACTCCATGTGATTGGGCCCGTTGCTAGCGAGCTGGTATGGAGTCATTGTGCGGTCAGCATCCCGGCTTGCCGAGCGGCAAGCTGTTGCAAAACCATGTCAGATGTAAGCAGATATTTCCCGAGATGTCAGGGGTAACAAATTGCCGGCCCAATCGGTTTGCATGGGCCGGACAACACCAAATCAGCGGAAGACCACCTCATCAATTTCGACCCTGACCAAGGGCTGCCCGGTCAATCCGGCAGGACGGGGGATCTCGAGGGCCAACGACGGACGGACTTGCCCCTTGCGCAGATAGGTCTCCGGCAGGCGGTTCTCGGCAACCCAGAAACGGGCCTCCTGACGGCTCAGCTGCACTCCGTCAGCACTGAACAGGGTCACCATGCCACGCACCCCGACCACATTGCGGGTGCCGGTATTGCTCACCATAAAGGTCAGCACCAGCGGGTCAGATCCCTCGATCTTGTCCAGCTTGACCACCACACCGTCGCGTGCTGCTTGTGACAGCAATTCGGGGTTGGCCTTGGCCTGATCGGTCAGCACCGGAGCAGCAACGGCCACCACGGCCCCAGCCTTCCCATCAGCAGCCACGCCCTGTACGGACTCGGCCGGTTTGACCACCAGATACTCCCAGGTAAAGTCATCGTTGAGCTGAACCTGCCGACCATCGGGCAGCGTCACCCGAGAAAGAGGGGCAGCCTGCGCCAACACGGGGGAGAGGCACAGGGCAATCAGCAGACGGGAGAAGGGTTTCATAGGGCGAAGCTCGGCAACAGGTGAAAGGGCGACAGTATAAACAGTCCCGCCACCCCTTGCCTATGACGGCACTCACGTTCTGGCTCCGGCGTCGCTTGCCCACGGGCTAGATGGCAAGATCGTGCCGCTCTTTGTGCGCCATATCCAGAGTCACCAGATCGAACTCGGTCCTCTTGAGGGCAGAGAGAATATCCGATTGCATATCAAAGGCCTGAGCACGCTGATGCTCGGGCAGACGCACCCGGGCCAGGGTGGTAGAGCAGTCGCACAGGGTATGGAAAAAGACCTGCGCCTCATCCAGCCCCATGTCGGCCAGCATCTGTTCGGCCTGATCCACCATTCGTAGATAACGTTGCTTCAACTGCCGTGGATTGGTGAAGCGATTGCTGAGGCAACCGTTGCTCCCTTTGCCCCAACGACCGAGCTGACGCTTGTTGAAGCCATAGCGAAAATCACGGCTCATCACCCCGTTATCGGCAAAAAACCAGATGGTGTTGGCAGGCAGTGAGCCGAACTGGGCAAGATAGTCATCACGCTCCTCCACCGCGGCCGGAACCAGCAACGGCAGATGAGCCCATTCCGGACGAGCCTGCACATACTCACCAATGCGGCGAACCGGATCGATCAACCCCTCCATATTCGGCAGGCGATCGCAAAAGATGATTTCGTCACTCTTGATGACCCAGTGATCGATGCCATAACGCTGGCAATAACGGCGGGCTCGGGCCACTTCGCTGCGGCTGCGGGTCGGATTATCGAGGGTGATGGCGCGGATCTTGATCCCGCTGGCACGGCACAAATCGATGCTGTAACAGGATTCCAACCGCCCCGAAAAAGAGACTATCAGCTCGTCAAAATTTGCCAGTCGCTCAATCAGCTGCAGCTCCCTGGCTTGAAAAGAGTGATCATATCCCTGATTCAAGACAACAACATTGGCATCCATTAAACAGCTCCGGATGATAAACAGGTGGCTTATTGTGCGGGAAACAAGCTGAATAGGCCCTTACAGAGTCAGGTTAAAATTAAAACTTGATGATTATTTCCCGTGATTCATCCATAAAATCAATACCTTGAGCGTCATACACTCGCAATCTGGCCTGATGTACCCGATGGGCTCGCAAAAAGCCCTGCGCCTGATCCAGCGAGGTGAAGGTCAGGTGCTCCCCCTCGCTGTCGGTCAGACAGAGGTACTCCCCTTCCGCCTCGATACAGAGCTGATAACCACTGCCATCCTTGCAGGCGATGATCAGGGTTGCCTCGGGATAGTGACTGAGCCAATTGCGAAACCGGCCATGCTCCATAGTACTCCTGGAGGGGCATCACCCCTTGTCGGTGACAGGCAAACTGCCCAGCTCACCCAGTTGCTGACGGCAACTCGCCACGTCGGTAAAGACGATCCCCCTGATGCCGAGGGCCTCGGCGGCCGCAATATTGGCGGGACTGTCATCAATAAAGATGCACTCTGCCGGTTTCAGATCAAACGACACCAGCAGATAACGGTAGATATCCGGCTCCGGCTTCATCATCCGCACCCGCGCCGAGACCACCTTGCCGCTGAAAAAGCGCCAGAAATCCTGATGCTGCTCCAGCCAGTCGATGCTGGCGTGCCCCATGTTGGAGAGGGCATAGAGCGAATGGCCCGCTCCGTGCAGCTCGGCTATCAGGGTTAGCATAGCGGGATCTGGCAGCAGGGAAGCGGGAACTGCCTGTAAAATGGCCAGATTCTCCGCCGTCGAGAGGCCAGTGCGCGCTTGCGCTTCCCGGGCCATGTTGTGGAGCGACATGGTGCCTCTGTCTACCTCCAGCCAATCCGGGTGGTTAAAGAGCTGCTCGGCCAACTGTTCGGCCCCTTGCGGACCACGCACCGAACGCACTATACCTACCGGATCCCAGCTCACCACCACCCGTCCCAGATCGAAAATAATCGCCATCGTCTTTACCTCCCCCACGGGGTGTCAGTCATCAAAACAGAGTCAATAGAACATCGCTCATACGCCATTTTCTTAACCGGATACCCTGCCCCCATCCCCGCCCGCGGGCAAGTTTTACTTGCATCAGACCGGCAAATCCCTTAATGGTTATGACGTTACTTCAAGGACACACCTATGCACGCACCATTCTTCTTTGCTTTCTCGTTTATCCGGCCCGCTTGAGGGAAGGCCTGTCGTCGTGTGAACAGAAAGCAAAGACGAATCGAGCCTCCCCTAGCGGAGGCTTTTTTTTGCATTAATATCAATCGATTACTTGGATAGGGAACAATCATGGCAACGCTCGACGAGATCAGACAAGACATCACCCGGTTGGATCAGGAGCTGCTTGCCCTGCTGGCGAAACGCAAGGCCCTCAGCATCGAGGTCGCCCGTGCCAAGCAAGCCAACCCGCGCCCCATTCGTGACCACCAGCGGGAGCAGGAGCTGCTGGTTGCCCTGATCCAGAAAGGGCGCGTGCTGGGGTTGGATGCCCAGTACATCACTCGCATCTATCACACCATCATCGAAGACTCTGTGCTCTCCCAGCAGGCCTATCTGCAGAGCCTGCTCAACCCGGAGCAGCAGGAGCCGATGACCAGCGTCGCCTATCTTGGGCCGCGCGGTTCCTATTCCAGCCTGGCCGCACGCAAATATCTGGCGCGCTACAAGGATCAGGTGATCGAAGTAAACTGCCAGAACTTCCGTGAAGTACTGGATGCGGTGGAGTCGGGTCGCGCCGCCTTTGGCGTGCTGCCCATCGAAAACACCAGCTCGGGCTCCATCAACGAAGTCTATGACGTGATGCAGCACACCAGCCTCTCCATCGTCGGTGAGCTGACCTACCCCATCGAGCACTGCATCCTCACCGCCGTGCCGACCGAGCTGGGCCGCATCAAGACCTTCTATGCCCACCCGCAGGTATTCCAGCAGTGCTCCCATTACCTCAGCAAGCTGGAAGGGGCACGCCACGAGATCTGCGACTCCTCCTCCAGCGCCATGATGAAGGTCAAAGAGCTGGCGAGCCCAGAGGCGGCGGCCATCGGCAGCGCGGCTGGCGGCGAGCTGTATGGGCTGGACGTGCTGGCCGAGCAGCTGGCCAACCAGAAGGAGAACTACAGCCGTTTCATCGTGGTGGCGCGCAAGCCCATCGACGTGGCACCGCAGATCCCGGCCAAGACCACCCTCATCATGTCCACCTCCCAGAAACCGGGCTCCCTGGTGGAGGCGCTGCTGGTGCTGCGCAGCAACGAGATCAACATGACCAAGCTCGAGTCCCGCCCGGTGCAGGGCAACCCCTGGGAGGAGATGTTCTACCTGGATGTCTCCGCCAACCTGCAGACCCCGGCGATGCAGGCTGCACTGGTGGAGCTGACCAAGATCACCCGCTATATCAAGGTGCTTGGCTGCTACCCGAGCGAGGATGTGAAACCCACCGCAGTGCCGCCGGTGCTGATGGGAAGCTAACCAGCCCACAACGACAAAAGGCGAGCACCCTGCTCGCCTTTTTTTGATGCCTGTTTTCAGGTCAGGCAATAACTCAGAACTGACCAGCCATCAGCTGATTGATGTTGTAGAGGGCGCGGGTATCGAGCTCCATCTCGGTGGCATAGGTGTTGCCGCGTGGATAAGAGGCCACCACCCGGGCACCGCGCACCACGCCTGCTACCGACACATCGAGCGAGTTGGAGGTCTGGGTCAAGTCACGATAGCTGCTCTGGCCGCGGACCTGCTGACCATTGAGCTGCTCGGCCAGCTCGCGATAAGCATCCATCTTTGAAGCGCGAATGGCTTGCAGCATCTTCTCCGGCTGGGAGGGGCCGGGCTGGATGTCGATCACCGCATAACCCACCGCCTTGAGCACCGGAAAATCATCGGGCTTGCCACCCTGGGTGTAATCCACCACCCGGTTACCGCTGCAACCGGTGAGCAAGAGTGCCAACAGGCAACCAAACAGGATCTTCATGACTCGCTCCTCACGGGGTCAGGTTGACCAGATGACCGCCCGGCCGGGCCTGACTGTCACGCATCAGATAACCGCGATTGATCGATGCCCGACCAAACGAATTGTTGGCACCGAACAGATATTTTTGCGGGATCAGGCTCTGGGCCGTGGTCTCCACCATCTTGGTGCGCATGTCGATAACGCGGGCATTGACCAGAATTCCCTTGCTGTTGCGGCTGAAGGTGCCGACCAGAATGCGGGAGATCGGCAAACGGGAAGAGAGCTCCTTATAGTTGCGGCTCAGCACGAAGTCCCCCTGCGGCGTCACCTTGATGCTACCGGTCAGCTTGAAGTCCACCACCACCTCGCCGCGACGATTGAGCTCGTAGATAAAGCTCTCCTCAATCTGCTGCCCCATCCAGTTGGTATCCTGCAGGGTATCGAGATCGACGAAAGAGGCCACCGCGATGGGTTCGGTCAGGGTGGTCAGCGATTTGCGCTCCATCAGCTGATCGGTCATGCGCGCCACCAGCCAGTTGAGTTCCATCCCCTGCGCCGCCTGGCGGGGGTCACCCTGATCCCGATTGATAGGGTCGGAGCCACACCCGGTCAATGCCAGGGCGAGCGCCAACGCCGTGATGAGTTTGTTCATGGATACCTTTCCTGTATCTGCACCTGACTTATTATCGGACGCGCCGGACAAAGCTTGAGCCGGGAATGAGGCATGATTCTTGCTTTTTAATGGACATCGTCAGCGCCAACGTGCGCTGCCACTTGGAACATGTTGTGATCCATGTCGGCCAGCAAGCGCCATTTCCTCAAAATGGCTCGGCTGCCCGCCAACTCAAGGTATCTGCTATGAAATTACCGCTGCTGTTGACCCTGCTGCTGGCCAGCCTGAGCGCCCGAGCCGAGCTTATAGAAGCGCAGGGCAGCGCCGCCATTCTGGGGGGCGATGAGGTCTATGCCCGCGAGCAGGCGACCCGCGACGCCCTGCGTCAGGCGCTGCTGGCCAGCGGCGCGGCCGTTTCCAGCGTCCAGCGTCTGGAAAATGGCAGCCTTCGCTCCGAGCAGATCCAGATCCGCTCCGGCGGCGACATTCGCCAGTACCGGCTCAAGCGGGAAGAGGTGCGCAACGGCCGCATGTATATCACACTAGTGGCCGACATTCAGGCCGAGCGCCAGATCTGCCAGACCCAGCACTTCGCCAAGGATTTGACACTGGTGAGGCTGCGGATGCGCTATCCGGACCAAGCCAGCTACGGCGCCATGGACGACATGCCGGAAAACCTCTCGCGACGACTGTTCGAGACTCTCGCCAACGCGCCGCAAGGGGTCGCGGTGCGCCAGTGGCTGGATGAAAACCTGCGCATCGATCCGCTCCATCTGCAACAGGGGGATCGCAGCGCCCTCGAGGAGATCAAGGCGCTCAGCCTGCGTACCGACAGCCAGTATCTGGTGCTCGGCAGCATCGACGATCTCTCCATCGAGCCGCAAGGCAACCAGCTGACCAGCTGGTATGAGGATCCGGTGCGCAACTTTCGCATGCAGCTCTACCTGTTTGATGGCATCAACGGCACTCTGGTCAACCGCAAGGTCTACGAAGGGCGCGCCACCTGGACCTTTGGCAAGCGGGAGCAAGTGGGCAGCAGCAGCGGCCAGTTCTGGCAGTCAAGTTATGGCCAGGAGGTCAACTACCAGTTGCAACAGGCAGCTCAGGATCTGGTAGCCCAGCTCACCTGCGCCCCGGTCACCGCCCGGGTGGTCGGCCAGAACGAACGCGGCCCCTACATCAATCTGGGACGACGCAACGGCGTCAAGCTCGGCGACCAGTTCAGGATCCAGCACAATGCCGACTTCATCGACCCCTACGGCAAGTCCCGCATGATGCGTAACCCGGCCGACGGCCTGTTTGAGGTAGTACAGGTATTCGACGATGGCGCCATCATCAGCAGCCAGAACAAATATTCGCCGTTTAACATCCAGAATGGGGATTTGGCTGTATTGGAATAGGTGCCAGAGAGTTACCGGCGCTTACGGCATCTCCCGAGTTTCCCGTTGTTATGGTTCACCAGTGGATTGGTATCGGTCAGTTTCCCAACACCTGACGCAACCTCTCCTGCGCAACGCCCACCAGCAGGTCGGGCTGGAACTTGGAGATAAAGCGATCACAACCCACCTTCTTGACCATGGCTTCGTTGAAGTTGCCGCTCAGGGAGGTATTGAGGGTAATAAAGAGATCGGACATGCGCGGATCACTGCGCACCTCGTGGGTCAGCCGGTAGCCGTCCATCTCAGGCATCTCGGCATCGGTGATCATCAGCAGGATCTCGTTGGTCACCTTCTTGCCAGCATCGCACCACCCCTTGAGCAGGGTCAGCGCCTGCAAGCCATCCTGACACTCGATAACCTCGAGTCCCAGCTGGCCAAGAGTCTCACGCACCTGGGTGCGGGCGGTGCTGGAATCATCGACGATCAGCACCTTGCGGCCGTGCATCTCGGGCAGGATCTCCCGATCCAGCACCTCTTCGGAGATGCGGATGTCATAGGTGATGATCTCCGCCAACACCTTCTCCACATCAATGATCTCGACAATCTGATCGACGCCATCTTCCGGAATGCGGGTGATGGCGGTGAGGTAATTGGCGCGCCCGGCGGAGCGCGGCGGTGGCAAGATATCCTTCCAGGTCATGTTGACGATATTGGCCACCTGCCCCACCAGAAAGCCCTGAATGGTGCGGTTGTATTCGGTGATGATGAGGTTTGATTCACTGTCGATGGGCATGGGGCGCATACCAATGGCACTGCGCAGGTTGATCACCGGGATCGAGGTGCCGCGGATATTGGCCACCCCGCTGATATTGTGATGGGAGCCCGGCATCTTGCTGAGATGGGGCAACTTCACCACTTCCCTCACCTTGAAGACGTTGATGGCGAACATCTGGCGGGTGCCGAGACGAAACATCAACAACTCAAGGCGGTTTTCCCCCACCAGTTGAGTTCGTTGATCAACGGAATCCAATATACTCGCCATACGCTGATATCCATCTGATTATTAATCGACTCTAGTATAGAGGCTGCCTGCCAGGAAGGGCAGGCGCATTTTCAACCAGAGTGACCAACCAGATAAAAAAAGTGAGGCCGAAGCCTCACTTATATCATTGATTTTAAAGTCAATAACTACAGACAGACTTCCAACTGCCGTCGCTTGCCTTGGGCTCGCTGCTGGTCCACCAGTTGGCCTGCCACACCATCTTGTTATGGGTGATGCGATCACCACCATTGGCATGATCCCCCTGCGGCCAGTTCGGGTAAGCCTTGTAGGAGGCCGGGTTGACGTTCTGGCTGCTGCAGGTGGCGCCGCCCGGGTTCTCACCGCCACCATTGCTGCCCAGCACGGCCTCCGGCAGGGTCGGGAACTCAGCCTTGAGGCCCGCGGTCTGGGTGCCGCTGATGATGCGGATTCCGCTCGGTACACCGGCGGCCGGCAGATAGTAGGTCATCGCCACTTCCACGTCGCTGCCCGGCGCCCAGGCCTTCCAGGTCGGCAGCGTAAAGGCCGCCTTGTGGAAGTCCTTCTCGTTGGCGATACCGTCGGAGTTCTGGTTGCCACCGCTCTCCACCACTTTCAGCCCCATCCCGCTCTGGTCGGTGATGGTGTCGGAGGTGGAGGTGGGCACCAGGAACTCGATGCGAGTACCACCCGGAATGGTCTGGGTCGAGTTGTTGGTGAGCTTCAGGGTCGGGTTGACCGGGTAGTTGGAATCCCCCTCCTTGAAGCCGGAGAGGCTCACCACGATGTCGAGCTGGGCAGTTGGCGCCGCCAGATCGTTTTGCCTGGTGTCGTACTTGGTCGCCTTGGCGAACTTGTCGTAGGCGAGCGTGGTCAGGGTATCCCCCATTCCGTACTCGTTCTTGGCCGGATCGAAGGCGTAGTCACCCGCCATCTCCCAGAACATGACCCCGCCCAGGCCCCGCTTGATGATGTAGTCGAGCTTGTGGCCCATGGAGTCTTCATCTTCGGTTGAGAGGAACACCTTCTTCTCTTCATTCCACAACCAGGGCGCCTGCGCCTTGTCATCGTAGTAACGCACGTACTTGCCCTGCATCACGTGAGCCGGGTTGTTGGGATCCAGACCCCAGGCCTGACCGTAGCTCGGCATGGTGGTGATACCCAGGCTGGCGGCATTCTCCAGGTTCTTGGCGTGCCACATGGGTACGGCACCACCGCCGATCTCCTTGCCGTTCTTGTCGAGATCATGCCAGATGTTGTCGATACCGACCGCCCCGTTGCCGCACGGAATGGTGCTGCCACCGGTACCCGGCTGACAATCGCTCTGGCTCGGCAGGGCTGCCTTGCCGGCCAGGCCGTGAGTGCCACCGCTGACCCCTTGCCAGCCACGGGTGTAGTAAGGCACGCCCACGTTGATCTTGCCGGCCGCTAGGGCACCACGGAAGTAGTGGGCAGACCAGGCCGCGTTGAGGTAGCCGATACCGCCAAACTGGCTCTGGGTATAGACGCCCCAGTGGGCAAGTTCGGCATCTGCCTTGTTGTCGAACAGGGCGGCGTTGTGACCGACGAAATGGTTCCAGGCGCCGTGGAAGTCGTAGGTCATCAGGTTGACGTAGTCGAGGTACTGGGTGACCTGGAAGTTCTCCATGCCGCGCAGCAGGTAGGCCGAGGCCGGCGAGGCGATGGTCAGCATATACTTGCGACCATCCTCGCTGCCGGCGCTGTCGAGCTTGCTGCGCAGAGTCTGCATCAGCACCTTGTAGTTGGCAAACAGCTTGCCACGGCACTGGTTGGAGAGCGGGAAGTCGTTGGGGTTGCCCGCATCCTTCATCGAGGTGGGGTATTCGTAGTCGATATCGACCCCATCAAAGCCGTACTGGCGGATAAAACTCACCGCCGAATCAGCCAGGGTGTTGATACCGGCAGTATTGACCGAGCAGTCACCCTTGGTGGTGGCGGTATAGAAGCCGCGGGTATCGGCCCAGCCCCCCACCGAGATCAGGGTCTTCACGTCCGGATACTGCTTCTTGTACTTCGACAGCAGGTTGAAGTGGCCCTTGTAGGCAAACTCCGGATCCATCTCGGCACCCGGCACGCCATCCCAGGTCATCTTGGTCGCCGAGTCATCCACCTTGATGGTGTGGCTCTGCTCGTCCACCGCCGCGAAGGCGTAGTTGATGTGGGTGATCTTGCTCCACGGAATGTCGCTCACCAGATAGGCGGGCAGACCGTTCTTGCCAGTGCGCCAGGAGGTGAAGTAGCCGATGACCCGGCGGGCATGGTCATCCCCCATGCACTCGTAACCATCCGGGCGATAGATCTGGCGAATGTCACAAGAGAGGTTGCCACCGGTGGGCGGCAGCGCTGCCTCCTCGACAGTGACGGTCACCGCTGCTGACTCGCCGCTCAGATTGGTCTTGTCAGTGGCCACCAGCTTGAGGGCGGCACTCCCTTTGGCATCCGGTGTCCAGTTCACCTGCCAGGGGGCACTGGTATCTTCGCCCACCTTCTTGCCGTCGACATAGAGCTCGACTTTGGCCACATCGTTGTTGGCATCGGTGACGTTGCCGCTCACCGCCACACTGCGACCCAGCGTCACCTTGGCTCCATTGGCCGGGCTGCTGATGCTCGCCTTGGGCGCCTCTGGCGCCACCACGGCGGCGACGTTGAAGCTCGAATCCGCCTCGCTCAGCACTTTGCCATCTTTATCCAGCGTGCGAGCTTTGAGGGTATGGCCTCCCACTCCGGCGGCGCTCCAGCTGGCACTCCATGGCGAGGCGCTCGCCGTGGCGACCAGCTTGCCGTCGACAAGATATTCCACCCGGGCCAAGGCCGTTACCGGGCCGCTCAGGGTCACTGCCAGCGCCACGCTGGCTCCTTCGTTGAAGCTGGCACCGGCAGCCGGTGAGCTGACTGCCACACCGAGCGCAGGAGGGGGCACCTCGCCACCATAGGGCTTCCAGGCATCTGCCCAGACCACACCTACCCCCGGCTCATAGTGATAGGGGGATGCCCCGCACCAGCCTGAATAGGGAAATTCTTTGCACTCGTAGAGGGCACCGACGTTGCTGACGATATCGCCAGCCTTGTAGGCAGTACCTGATTTATAGGCGGGATAAGCGGCCTGAGCCCAGGCGGGCGCAGCCGCAAGGGCGACCAGCATGGCAAGCCTGCTGGGTCTGAAGAGCTGTTGCATATTGTTATCTTCCTTGTTTTGTCTTGGCATTGGTCACCAAGGCAAAGAACAATCGCAACCTGCATGATGGGCGCAGACAACTGGCAATGGACCTGCCACAAAAACCACCCCTCACCCAGGGAAACCCCGCTATCTGGATCCACGATCGAGACCGGAAGCATTGCGCCCCGACATCACTGCCGGTTTGCCCTTTACCTGGGTTCCGTGAGGAACGAACCCAGTATAGGAAGGCGACAAGATCCCCTCAATCTTTATTCTCAAAGAGAATTATCCCCTGCCACAAAAGCGTCATGATCACAGGGTTAGAATTGATTGAATTATCAAAAAAATCATACTGTTACTGGGATCATAAAAACGCTTTTCCTCATCTTCCCAGATTCGTTTAATGTGCGTTGGCTCACTGGTATGACATGCCAGAAATGTGACAATGCGCGCCCTTGGTCAACGAGCCAAGGCTATGGAATCACTGGCAAAAATAAAAAAGGAACACCTATGAAAGGTACTCGTACCCTGCTGTCGCTGGCCGTGGGGCTGGCACTTGCATCCTCAGGTGCCCATGCGGCATTTGTCTGCCCGTCCGATCCGGCTCAACTCACCCCCATCCCGACCATTCAGGGCACAGGCTCCGCCAGCGCGCTGGCCACCCAGACCGTGACCGACAAGAACGGCAATGTGACCGGTAAAATCAGCACGGGCACCTTCAACGTTCGCGGTATCGTGACAACGCTGGGCCAAAGTCTGACCAAGGGTTTCTATCTGACCGACCCGGTGGGTGATGGCAATCCGGCCACCTCTGATGGCATCTTTGTCTATCTGAACGACAAGGAGTTTGCGACCAACTATGCCGACATCAAACCGGGGGCAGAACTCTGCCTTGAAGCCAAGGTCGAGGAGTATTACGGCGGCACCCAGCTCAAACCCACCTTCGAATCCAGCAAAGCCCGCCTGCAGGTCACAGCGCAAGGACTGGCGGTGCCGACCAGCGTACTGCAGGTCAATGAAGGGGAGACGCTGGCTCAAGCGCTCAATCGCCACGAAGGGATGCGGGTACGTCTCGACAGCAGCAGTGACCTGCACCTGACCCGCAACTATGGCTTCGACTACAAGGTCTATCGCAACAACGTAGAGTTGGCCCACAAAACCCCGCTGATCAAACCGACCCAACTTCATGTTGCCAACAGTGCGGACGCTGTCGCACTGGCCACCCAAAATGGCAGCAACCGTCTGGTGGTTGAGTCTGATTACAAAGCACCGGATGGCGTACTGCCCTGGTTCCCGAGCTGGGATGCCGATCAGGGATATCTGCGCATCGGTGATCAACTGACCGGGCTGGAGGGGGTGATCGTATACAACAAGGATGCCTTCCGTCTGGTAGTACCGAGCGATATCACCCTGACTGCCGGTGCTCTGCTGCGTAGCCCTGAAGAGGATCGTCAAGACGCGCCAGCTCGCCTCGCTGGCAGCGATCTGCGGATCGGCAGCTTCAACGTACTCAACTACTTCACCAGTCACTCCAGCATTGGCGGCGCACTCAATATCCTGTGCAAGGATCAGGCGGATGCCGACAACGCCAAAGGTTGCAACCGGGGTGCCAAGAGCCAGCCCGAGTTCGAGAAGCAGCGCACCAAGATCGTCAATGCCATTACCGCAATGGATGTCGATCTGCTCGGCCTGATGGAGATGGAGAACAACGGCTTCGAGGATAACTCGGCCCTCAACAATCTGGTGACCCGCCTCAACGAACAGCAGAAGGATGCGAGCAAACACTACGCCTATGTGCGTCTGCCGGTCACTACCCTTACCGATGGCAAGTTCTTCGGCGGAGACGCCATCATGGTGGCGATGATCTACCGTCCTGCCCTGCTCACCCCCAGCGGAGATGCCAGCGTCATCAAGCTGCCGGAGCAGCGCTACACCACAGGTGGTGTGGCCAAGACAGCCGGTCAGCGCGATTCTCTGGTTCAGACCTTCACCCTCGCCAAGAGCAAGGAGCCGCTGACGCTGGTGGTCAACCACCTCAAATCCAAGGGGTCAGGCTGCTACGAAAATGGCGATGGCAAGACAGAACCGGCCGACCTGCAGGGCAAGTGCACCGAGTTCCGGGTCTCTGCCGCCAAGGTGCTGGGTGAGGCGGTCAGCAAACTGCCGGGCCAGGTGCTGCTGGTGGGCGACTTCAACTCCTACGCCAAGGAAGATCCGATCCGGGTGCTGACCGACTACAACCCGGCCACCAGCGAGCGGAAGATCGTATCGGCCTCCCACACCTTTATCGGTGAGCAGCCCTATGAACAGCTCGGTCGCGAAGTGACTCGCAGCTACGGCCTGATCGATCTCAACGTCAAATTCAACAAGGAGAAAGCCATCTCCTACAGCTACGACGGGGAGCTGGGCACCCTGGACTACGCCCTCGCCAACCCGGCGCTGGCCAGCAAGGTGGCAGGTGTCGCCGACTGGCACATCAACTCCTTCGAGAGCTCCCTGTTCGAATACGGCAGCCAGTACACCGGCACATTGCTCAAGTCTGACAACCCCTTCAGTGCCTCCGACCATGATCCCATCATCGTCGACCTGAGACTGGAGAGCGATGCCACCAAACCGGACACCTCCTCAGGCGGTGGTGCGCTGGGACTCGGCCTGCTAGCCCTGTTGCCACTGGCCTGGCGACGTCGCCGTTAACCACAGGCGCATTTGAATAGTGCAAGCAAAGCCCGCGACTCTCGCGGGCTTTTTCATTCAGGTCATTGGATTTACAAATGAAAGGCGCGGACGTATGGAGAAAATAAATGATGGAGAAAACAAAAAGGCCACCGCGATGCGGTGGCCTTATTGCTTCTTGTAACAAGAATTTGGTGGAGCTACGCGGGATCGAACCGCGGACCTCTTGCATGCCATGCAAGCGCTCTCCCAGCTGAGCTATA
>NZ_JAAKMI010000012.1:0-144203 GCF_049170315.1 Aeromonas sp. 604443 | reverse complement strand
TAGCTCAGTCGGTAGAGCAGTTGACTTTTAATCAATTGGTCGCTGGTTCGAATCCAGCACGACCCACCATCATTTCAAGAATCCCAGGTCGTTTAGCTCAGCTGGGAGAGCACCTCCCTTACAAGGAGGGGGTCACTGGTTCGATCCCAGTAACGACCACCATATTCGCAAGCGAAGCTGAAATATCAGCTTCAGCTTCAGTTGCTGAGAAAGTCCCCACTCAGATGGGGATTTTTTTTGCCCGCAATTCAGTACTTCAACTTCTTCTGTTGCCGGTGTGGCGAGCCGAACGCCACCTCTTATTGTGCCACTCTGCCACTCTGCCACTCTGCCACTCCGACCCTTCTTCATCCTGCTCTTCCGAGATTGCCCGACTGCACTCCTGTCCATCGTGATGCTGCTCATATGAACGCCTGTAATAAAGCAAACGCCAGCAATAAAAAGGGCAGGCCAAGGCCTGCCCGCAAAGATGCGCAAGGTGCTACATGATCCCGCGGATCAGGATCCCGCTGATCAGCAGCGGCGCCACCACGCGCCAGCACCAGAGCAGCGCCAGACGCAGGGCGGGTGACAGGCCCACAGGGAGAATGGCATCACCCAGGCGCCAGCCCAGCAGCAGGGTCAGTACCAGACCAAACAGCGGCATCATCAGGTTGGAGGTGAGATAGTCGAGCAACTCGAAGATGGTCTTGCCAAACAGGGTCAGATCGCTCCATGGGCCGAACGACAGGCTCACCGGAATGCCGGAGGCCATGATGAGCAGGGTCAACACCCGGCAGGCGCCACGGCGCGACCAGCCCCACTCCTCGGTGGTGAAGCGCACCAGATGCTCCAGCATGGAGATGGAGGAGGAGAGCGCCGCCACCAGCAGTAACAGGAAGAAGACTACCCCCAGCCCCTGACCGAACGGCAGATGGCTGAACACGGCTGGCATGGTCATAAAGGTGAGTCCTGGGCCCGCGGTGGGATCGATGCCGGTGGAGGCCAGCGCTGGGAAGATCATCAAGCCCGCCAGCACCGAGATAAGGCTTGCCAGTGTGACCACCCAGACCCCGGAGCGCAGCACCCCTTCGCTATTGGGCAGGTAGGCGCCATAGGTAGTGTGTACCCCGAGTCCGATGGAGAGGGAGAAGAAGGCCAGCCCCAGCGCGTCCAGCACGCTTTGGCCGGTCAGCATGGAGAAGTCCGGCAGCAGCAGCTGGCGCACACCCGCCATGGAGCCCGGCATGGAGAGACCGACCCCCACCAGCAGCAGCATCATGATGAAGAGCGCGGGCATCATCCAGCGCAGTGCCCGCTCCACCCCTTTCTGAATACCCCCCTGCACGAACCACCAGGTCAGGCCTGCGAAGATCAGATGGGTCAGCACCGGCCACCAGGGGTTGCTGACATAGCCGTTGAACAGGGCGGTGAGGGCACTTCCTTCGTTCAGGTTGAGCTTGCCAGCCATCGCCAGCGCGGCGTAACCCACGGTCCAGCCACCGACCACGCTGTAGAAGCTGTAGATAAAGAAGCCGCAGGCGATCCCCATATACCCCATCCAGCGCCAGTTCGGCCCCATCAGTTTGCGAAAAGCGCCGAGCACCCCGCGCTGGCTATGGCTTCCGAGCAGGGTTTCGCCGACCTGTACCGCTACCCCCAAGGTGAAGCTGAACAACAGAAACACCAGCAGAAAAGCGCCACCGCCATTGGTGGCGGTCACATAGGGAAACTTCCAGATGGCACCAAGGCCAATCGCTGTGCCTGCTGCGGCCAGCACATGACCGAGACGGGAAGACCACTGAACCTGGCTCATACAACCTCCGGGTAACACGACATCGAAGCAATACTCCTGAGTAGCAATAAACGACAGACCATAAAAAAGGCCGCCTGAGGCGACCTTTGCAATGAACATTCAGAAAAACTGTGCGTGCCAGGTCACCTCTCTTGCGAGCTAAAAAATCGACCAAACAGCACGAGGATGGCAGACATGAGGTGACAACCTGACTTATGAATGAGGAAACAGCCTAAACCATGGAAAGAATAATTGACACATAAAATAAAAAATTTTTTATGTGTGCCGCTGTCACCGCTCTGACTGCAATTGGCGAGCGCGTTGCCGGGCCGTATCTTTTCTACCTTGTGGCTATTTACTGGGCGATAATCGACGTAGCTTCTTCTGGAACTAGGGACCGCGACATGGCGCTGACGGGAACAACGATGAGACAGGATGCCGTATGAGATGGATGGTGTTGCCCTGGTTACTGATCAGCCTGAGTGTGTCGGCGCAGCCCGGATTAACCCTGCTGAGTCACGACTTACCCCCCTTTACCGAATACCGCGATGGCAAGCTCGACGGATTTGCCATTCGCCTGATCGATGAGGTGCAGGAGGAGCTTGGCACCCGTTATCCGGTGCGGATTTACCCGCTCAAGCGGGCGCTGGCGCTGGCACGGGTCGAGCCCGGTTATGGACTGTTCGTGGTACAGCGGCTCCCGGAGCGGGAGTCCCATTTCAAATGGGTTGGCCCGCTCTTTATCAATCGGGTCTTTATCTATCAGGCGCCGGATAGTCGCCATCCGCTGACCTCGCTGGCGCAGCTGCGAGATCTGCCCAGAGTGGGGGTAGTGCTGGGCAATGCCGATGATGTGCGGCTGACCCATGAGGGCTACACCAATCTGGTGCGCTACAAGACGGTCGGGGAGGCGATAGAGCGGCTGATGCTGGGCAAGATCGATGCCTTGCCGATGGCGGAGCTGGTGATGGAGGCCACCCTCGACAAGATGGGGTTATCCCGGCGCAGCATTGTCAGCAGTGGGGTACTGCTCCATCAGGCCGGTCTCTATATCGTCTTTTCCAAGGGAACGGATGATGCCGAGATCACCCGCTGGCAGCATGCCCTGGATGCCGTCAGAGCCGCCCAGGGGCGGGCCGATGAGCCCGCCCGTGAAGAGTAACCGTCACACCAGACCGCGAATCAAGATCCCGCCGATCAGCAAGGGGGCAATCCAGCGCCAGCAGTTCATCAGCAAGTGATGCCAGTGGCTGGCAATCCCCTGCGGCAGCGCCTTGCGTCCCAGCTTCCAGCCCAGCAGCAGCGTCAGCATCAGGCCGAACAGCGGCATCATCAGGTTGGAGGTGACAAAGTCCAGCAGCTCGAAGATGGTTTTGCCAAACAGGGTGGCGTGTTGCAGCGGGCCAAACGACAGGCTGACCGGAACACCGCTAACCATGACGAATCCAGTGATGGCGCTGCAGGCCGTGCGGCGTGACCAGCCCCAGGTCTCGCACAGGAAGCACTGCAAATGCTCCAGCAGGGATATGGCCGAAGAGAGTGCCGCAAAGACCAGCAGGGCGAAGAAGATCACCTCAAGCACCTGACCGAAGGGCAACAGCTGAAATACCGCCGGCATGGTCATAAAGGTGAGGCCGGGGCCGGAGGCCGGGTCGATACCGGTCGAGGCCAGCACCGGGAAAATCATCAAACCCGCCAGTACCGCCACCATGCTGGCCAGCAGCACCACCCAGAGGCTGGAGCGACCAACCCCTTCGCTGGTCGGCAGATAGGCGCCGTAGGTGGTGTGAATGCCCAGACCGATGGAGAGGGAGAAGAAGGCCAGCCCCATGGCATCGAGCACGCCGGACATCCCCAGCTTGCTGAAGTCGGGCATCAGGAAGTGACGTACTCCCGCCATCGCATTGGGCAGGGTGAGGCCAAAGGCGACCAGCATCAGGATCATCAGGAACAGGGCCGGCATCATCCAGCGCAAGGTGCGCTCCACTCCTTTCTGAATGCCGCCTTGCACCACTATCCAGGTGAGGGCGGCAAACAGCAGGTGAGTGAGGATTGGCCAGACGTCGCCGCTGACATAGTCATTGAAGCGGGCGGTGAGAGCAGCCGCATCCCCATGGTTGAGCTGACCGGAGAGGGCCATGCCGGTATAACCGAGCGTCCAGCCGCCCACCACGCTGTAGAAGCAGTAGATGAGCAGGGTAGAGATCACCCCCATTACCCCAACCCATCGCCACTGTTTGCCGAGCAGATCGGAGAAGGCACCGACTACCCCGCGGCGACTCATGCTGCCGAGCAGGGTCTCCCCCATCAGTACCGCAACCCCCAGGGTGAAGCTGAACAGCAGAAAGACCAGCAGGAAGGCGCCGCCGCCGTTGACGGCTGTGACGTAGGGGAATTTCCAGATTGCGCCGATACCGACCGCGGAACCCGCTGCGGCGAGGATGTAGCCGAGTCGGGATGACCATTGGGACTGCTTCATAAGAACTCCAATCGAGCGCCCCTGGGCAGGGGCAGAATGGCGCTCATGTTACGGAGGTCACGGCGCAATCACTACGACGGTTATCAGGCATAAATGCGATTTATTGGCACGATTGGCTAATTTAATTCTGTTTTTTGCCCAATCCTGCCACCAAATAAAAACCGGAGCGAGATTGCTCCGGTTTGGTCTCTGACAATGGCTCGTCGGTGGACTAGATCACCCCGAGCTCCCGCAGCCGCTCCATCAGGTAGCTGTGGGCGGTATGGCGCTCGGAGAGCACCACATCCGGGCGCGGATGGAGGAACAGCGGCAGGGAGATGCGTGACTTGGCGGCATTGCCACCAGTCGGGTTGATGACGCGGTGAGTGGTGGAAGGGTAGTAGCCGCGAGAGGCCTCCTGCAGCATGTCACCGATGTTGATGATGAGGGTGCCAAAGTCGCACGGCACATCCATCCACTCGCCATCGGAACCCTTCACCTGCAGCCCCGGCTCGTTGGCGGCGGGCAGAATGGTGAGCAGGTTGATATCCTCGTGGGCGGCGGCACGGATGGCGCCCGGCTCCTCGGTGCCATCGAACGGCGGGTAGTGCAGCACCCGCAGCAGGGTCTTCTGGCTCTCTTCGATCATCGAGGAGAGGGGGCCGCTGTAGTGAGCGGCGATATCGGCCGGGGTGTACTGCTCCACCCAGCCCAGCAGCTCGGCGGCCAGACCGTTGGCGAGGCGATAGTACTCCATCGCCTGCTCCTTCAGTTCTTCCGGTATCTGGCCCCAGGGGTAGATGTGGAAGTACTCCTTGATGTCTTTCTGACTATGGCCCTTGGCCACCTCGGAGACCGACGGCGGGAAGTAGCCATCTTGGGTTTCGCGGTTGAACAGGAAATCCTGCTTCTGCTCGCTCATGAAGAAGCGATACCAGTTGTCGTAGATGGACTGCACCAGCTCTTTCGGAATGGGGTGGTTGGTCAACACGCCAAAGCCGGTGGTTCGCAGGGATTCGGTGAAGCGTTGGGCCGCATCGGGTGAGCGGTAATCGACGGTCAGGACTTTCATTGTTTTTGTTGCGCGCCAGTTAAAAGATGGCGCAGTTTACCTTGCACCTGATAACAAGGAAAGCGGGTTGGCCGCCCGTCTGGCACTGCGTTGAATAGTGACAAAAGCATCAAATAAACCGCGCCAGATCACACGGGGGCGCATCCCTTGTTATGGCCTTTTATCCTCTCTAGAATGCCGCTCACTATCTTTTCCGGAGTCTGTTCATGTCCCCCAAAATCCTGTTGCTGACCCTGCCGGTATTGCTGGCGGGATGCAGTGCCCTGTCAGAAGATGAGTGCCGTACCATGAGTTGGTACAACCTGGGTTATCAGGATGGATCGGAAGGCAAAACCCGTCAGGCGACCCGCGATTACGTTTCGTCTTGCAGCGAATATGGCCTCAAAGTGGATGAGGCCGAGTGGAAACGGGGCTACGACAAGGGGCTGGAGCTCTACTGCATTCCCGAGCTGGCTTACAGCAAGGGCAAGGAGGGGCAGGCTTATCTGGGGGTATGCCCCAATGACGCCAGCTTCCTCAAGCAGTATCAGCGTGGCTACGAAGAGTACAAACTGGCTGCCCGCCTGCGGGAGATCAGCGACGAGCTGGAGCGTACCGAGCGGGATATCGATACGCTTGAACGCAGCATCCGCAACGAAACCAACACGGAACAGCGCGACTACTACCGTGCCAAGCGCGATCGAGCCATTCGCCACTACGAATCCCTGCGCCGGGAGTACAACCGTCTGCGTTATCCGGATCGGGTGATCCAGTTCTCCTTCGGCGGTTAATCCCTCTCTTCATGGCCAGCCCGCGTGCTGGCCATGTTGCATCTTGTCAGATCAGGGCAGTACCCAGCGCTGCAGTGCCAGTGCGATACCATCTTCGTTGTGGTCGGCCGTGACCCGATGGGCATGGCTCTGGATCTGCGGGGCCGCATTGCCCATGGCCACCGCCAGCCCAACTTGCTCGAACATGCTGATGTCGTTGTTGTTATCCCCAAACGCCACCACCTGCTCCATCGCAATCCCTTCGCTGGCTGCCCACTGGGCAAGCCGGTTGCCCTTGCTGCAACCGGGCTGTACCAGCTCCACCGCATAGGGGGCCGCCCAGTCGCGGGTAAAGGGCATCTGCTCGACCACCTCGCCCATAAAGGTGTGCAGGCGTGCCGGATCCTGATTGAACAGCTCCAGTTTCCAGACCGGGTTGTCGAGCCAGCCTGCCAGCTCCTCGACCGGGTGGAGGGCGATCTTGAGGTGGTCTGGCTGATTGGCCGACCAATGGCGGATGCGGGTGACATGCTCTTCGCAGCCGATGTAGCCGATCCCCTCGCTCAGGTGGAACAGAGCGCCCATCTGCTGCGCCTCGACCGCGGCCAGCAGCTCGGTAAGCGGGGCGGCCGCCAGCGGGTCGCCGCTGAGGATCCGGTTTTGCACCGGATCATAGAGATAGGCGCCATTGCTGCAGATGAGGGGGGTGTCGAGGGCCAGCTCGTGGTGGAAGGGGCGTGCCGTCATGTAGTGGCGTCCCGTGACCAGCAGCACCTTGATGCCGTGGGCGCGGGCTTGCGCCAGGGCTGCCCGGGTGGCCGACGAGATCTTGTGATCCCGGGTCAGCAGGGTGCCATCCATATCGAGCGCGATGGCCTTGTACTCACTCATAGCTCCTCCAGCATCGAACAAATCCGCAAAGAGCTTTACCGTCCCAGACCCGGCGCCCCGATGCAAGTCTTGCCCGCAGCCGAAGCGCCGAACTGTGATCCCTTCGTGGCTCAGGTGCAGCTGGCCAGCTGTTGACGACGGTCGGCACGGCGACGCAGCAGATAGAAACCGGCGGCACTGGCAAGGGAGCAGAGGGTGGCGAGATAGAAGGGCCACTCGGTACCGGCCAGCAGCACCAGACTGCCGAGCAGCACCGCCAGGATCTCGCTGCCTACGGCGAGGGCGCGGTAGAGCCCCATCGCCTGCCCCTGTTGCTCCGGGTGACTGCGGTTGGAGATCGCCACCGAAGTGGCCAGCTCCCCCAGACTCATGCCGATGCCAGCGGGAACGAAGGTAAGCGCCAGTCCCCACCAGTGCACGGGCAGGATAAAGAGCAGCATGCCGCTCGCCATCACCAGATGGCCGACAATGCCGAGGGAGCTGCCGCGCCAGTGACGGGCGATGCGGGAGCCGAGCCAGGAGCCCGCCATCATGGGCAGGCTCACCAGCACAGCCGCCTGCGCCAGCTGGGCCGGATCCCAGGCCAGCCGCTCTACCAGCCAGATGTTGAAATAGGTGAAATAGAGCTGCACGGCGCCATAGCTGA
The DNA here is from genome assembly GCF_049170315.1 of Aeromonas sp. 604443. Taxonomy (NCBI): domain Bacteria; kingdom Pseudomonadati; phylum Pseudomonadota; class Gammaproteobacteria; order Aeromonadales; family Aeromonadaceae; genus Aeromonas; species Aeromonas sp. 604443. Next base: position 136,613 of record NZ_JAAKMI010000012.1, on the reverse strand, counting down.
TCAGGGTGAGTGCGAAGTAGGGCAGCAGGGCCGGTTGCAGCAGCAACTGGCGGCTGGAGAGAGTCGCGGCCTGAAGGGTGGCCGCCACCGGCGGACGATAGGGGATCAGCCAGAGCACCAGCAGCAGGTTGAGCAGGGTCATCGCGACGGCCAGCCAGGCCGCCAGACTGTAATCCCCCGAGATCACCGCGGCGTAGCCCCCGATCACCGGCCCCACTACCCAGCCCAGATTCATGCCGATGTTGATCCAGGCGAAGCTGCGCGCCTTGTGCTCCTTGCCGGCGAGATCCGCCGCCATCGCCTGCACGATGGCGATGTTGCCGTTGCACAGCCCCTCCACAATCCGGCTGAGCAGCAACAGGGGGAGTGAGCGCCAGGCGATACCGAATGCCATCAGGGCATAGCCTGCCAGCACCCCCGCCAGCGATAGCAACAGCAGTGGCTTGCGGCCATAGCGGTCGGAGAGGCGACCGAGCCAGGGGCTGCCCACCAGCTGGAACAGGGGATAGAGCCCCATGATGACCCCCAGCCACACCTTGCGGCTCCAGTCGGAGGCTTCCGGCGTCAGCATGCCGTGGGCCGGATCCAGCAGCAAAGGTGCCAATACCGGGGAGGGGAGACTGAAGCCTGCAACTGCCAGCGTGACCGTCATGACCAGCACCCAGAGGGGATTTTTGTGCCCGTGTTTCTCCATGTTGCACCCATTAAGTAAAGTTATTTGTTTATTTATGCTGATTCATAGATGGGATTAAGTAAAGTGAATTGTTGATTTAATAAAGGGCGATCCCCATAATGAGACCATGAACGCAAGCACCGACAAGATCCTGTTTCTGCTCAAGAGCCATGGCCCGCAGAGCGCCGCCGCGCTGGGGGAGCAGTTGCAGATGACCTCCATGGGCGCCCGTCAGCACCTGCTCACGCTGGAGCAGGAGGGGTGGGTTACATTCAGCGACGAGGCGCGCGGGCGCGGTCGTCCCGTGCGGCTGTGGCAGCTCACCGAGCAGGCCTGGCAGCGCTTCCCCGATAGCCATAGGGACCTGACCGTGCAACTGATCGACAACGTGCGCGAGCTGTTTGGCGAGGAGGGGATGGAGCGGCTGATCCAGCAGCGGGAGCTGCAGATGCTTGCTCGCTATCAGGAGGCGCTGGGGTCCCATGGTCTCTCTGGCCGGCTGGCGGCGCTCAAGGAGCTGCGTACTCGCGAGGGCTACATGGCGGAGATCCGCCGCGAAGAGGATGGCAGCTGGCTGCTGTGGGAGAGCCACTGTCCCATCTGTGCGGCGGCGCGCACCTGCCGCGGTTTCTGTCGCAGCGAACTGGCGCTGTTTCGCCAGCTGCTGGCGCCGGCGAGGGTGGAGCGGGAGCAATATCTGCTGGAGGGGGCGCATCGCTGCCTCTATCGCATCACGCCGCCCGCGCTCTGATTTCGTCAAACGCCCAAAAACAACAAAGCAGGCGCCGGGATGCCTGCTTTGTTGCCTTCGGGGAGGGGGTTCTCTCGTTCCAGCCCGTCGTTTCCCGATAAGGTAAGACGGCTGATGGGGCTCTTGACCCGGTAAGGTCCTTCACCGCAGAGACCCGGTCAGGTATCTGCTTTGCCACCGGAAGATGTAACCATAGTATCCCTCCCGTGCCGGTGAGTGGTTGCAAAGTAACCACTTTTTTCGGTTGTTTTTGCAATAGTTCACCCTTAATCTAGGAAAAGTGGATTAGTCATTGCAACGAGGAAGGGTAGATGCTGAAACTTGATCGCATAGACAGACATATTCTCGAGCTGATGCAGGAGAATGGCCGCATCAGCAATCTGGAACTGGCCGAGCTGGTCGGGCTCTCGCCGTCCCCCTGCTCCCGCCGGGTCAAGGCGCTGGAGGATGCCGGTCTCATCGACACCCACGTTACTCTGCTCAACGCCCGCCAGCTTGGCCTCACCCTCACCGCCTACATTCACATTTCCATGGACAGACACACGCCCGAGCGGTTCGAAAACTTCGATCGCGCCATCAGCGAACTGCCCGAAGTGCTGGAGTGTGATCTCATCACCGGTAATGATGCCGACTACCAGCTCAAGGTGGTGGTGCGCGACATGGAGCACTATCAGCACTTCCTGCTGGACAAGCTGACCCATATTCCGGGGGTGACCGGGGTGCGCTCCAGCTTCGTGCTGCGTCGCATCAAGCACAAGACGGCACTACCGCTCAACCATCTGGGGTGAGCCCGCGCAAGCCGCTTATATAAACAGAAAGAGGAGGCCACTGGCCTCCTCTTTTGCTATTCGCTCTTGGTTATTCGGTAGTGGTTATCGGGTCTGGATTAGCTGTCGCGGTGACGGGGCGACTGCCGCTGTCAGACGCTGACCTGGCTGATGTCTGCCACCTGCAGCAGCCAGCCGCTCTGCTCCTGCAGCGGTTCGCCGCTGACCCGCAGCCGCTCGCCGGTCGGCACCCATTGCCCCTCGGGCAGTGAGACCAGCAGGCTCTCGCTGCCGTTGTCGAACAGCCAGCGATCTTCGCCAAGCGATTCAATCAGATAACCTTCCATCTCCACTCTGGACTCGGCTTGCCAGGATGGCGCAACGGAATCACGGCTCTCGATGAAATCCCCCTGAACACCAAAACTGGCTAGCCCCCACAGAATGGAGAGCCCGACGATGGATGTTTGCATCTTGTCTCTCCTCTTTTGGAACTGTAGGGCCAGTATGGGAACAGAAAACTGAGCGCACCATGAACAAGGTGGCAAAGTGCTGGCGAGATCGCGAAAAAATCCGGCCAATTGGCCGGCAGTGTCATTTTATGGTGTCTAGATCACACTATTTGGCGGCTTCTTCTGCCATCCGTTCCTCTCTTGGCTTATTCGTCCACATGGCTACCCCACGATGATCCCCACAGATCCCCTCTGCCACCACGGCGCGAACCCGGGTGCCATCTTTGCAAATGGCCTGCCAGGCGTCGGCATCATCGATGGCGAGCGAGTTGGGGGGCGGCGTGGTTTGGCAAGCCGTGAGCAGCAGGGCGCACAGGGGGAGCAATTTTTTCATGGCGGACTCCTCGGGGTAATGGGGGACTGAGAGGATGGGGATGACCTCTCCATCCGGGCTTCACTCCCCAGCATCAGTGATAACCGGTTAAGGGGCAAGGGGGGGGACCACTGACGGCCGCAGGTGCCGTGCAGCCGGGGCTTGCCCTGTGCCCTCCTTGGGCCTAAGGTGAGGCCGTTTTATTGCCTGATTGAAGGAGCGTTTTCATGTCCACTCTCTATCCCCGCGTCGGGGTCGGCGTCATCCTGACCAACGCCCAAGGCCAGGTGCTGCTTGGCAAACGCAAAGGGAGCCATGCCCCCTACTGGTCGATCCCGGGTGGTCATCTGGAGTTGGGGGAGAGCTTCGAGTCGGCGGCGATCCGCGAGGTAGCCGAGGAGACCGGACTTGAGATCCACGGGCCCGAGGTGGTGGCGGTGACCAACAATCTGGAGACATGGCGCGAGAGCGGGCTGCACTATATCTCGGTGACGCTGCACGCTAAGGCCGATGGTGAGCCGCAACTGCTGGAGCCGGAGAAGTGCGAAGGCTGGGTCTGGTGCGATCCGCGCGCGTTGCCCGAGCCCCATTTCGACGCCAGCCGTCAGTCCATCGCCTGCTGGCTGGCGGGACGCTGCTATTTGCCGGGTGATATGCCCATGGTGTCGGCCTAATCAGTCTGATTGTCATAAAACGATCATCGCGCTGTCATAATATCCCCTCTCCATCGGGAGAAGAGGGATGAGGGAGAAGAGCGTGGGACAGGTATTTATTCAGTTTTTATGGCTGGGCTGCATCAGCTTTGGTGGTCCGGCCGCTCATATCGGCTATTTCCAGCGCACCTTCGTCCAGCGGCTTGGCTGGCTGACACAGGCCGAATTTGCCCGCTTGCTGGCGCTGTGCCAACTGCTGCCGGGGCCCGCCTCCAGCCAGCTTGGTTTCGCCATCGGTCGTCATCGCGCCGGTCTGGGCGGGGCGCTCTCAGCTTTTCTTGGCTTCACGCTGCCCTCATTTCTGCTGCTACTGGCGGCCGCGATCGGCATCGGCCAGCTGGGCAGCAATCTGTGGCTCGATGCGGCTTTGCACGGCCTCAAGCTGCTGGCGCTTATCGTGGTGGCCGATGCGGTGTTCACCATGAGTCGTCAGTTCTGTGCCACTGGAATGACCCAAGGGATTATGGTGGTGACCGCTGCCGCACTCTGGTGGCAGCCCGGTCTGCTGACTCAACTGTTGATGCTGGCGGGAGCGGCGTTGATCTGCGCCCGCAGCCAGAGCGGGGCGGGTAGTGTGCCAGCCTCCGCCGAGCTACCTTCTGCCGCCAGCAGTCAGCCTCATTGGCCTACCCTGCTGATGTTTGGCATCCTTTTTATCGGTCTGCCGCTGCTCGGTAGCCCGCTTGGCCAGCTGGTTGCCGACTTCTATCGCGCCGGTAGTCTGGTGTTTGGCGGTGGCCATGTGGTGTTGCCGCTACTGCAAGAGAGCGTGGGACACACTCTCAACGAGCAGCAGTTTCTGACCGGTTACAGCCTGGCCCAGTTGGTGCCGGGCCCCATGTTTACCCTTGCCACCTATCTTGGCGCCCAGCTGCAACCCGAAATGCCGCTGATCGGGGCCCTGTTGGCGACCATGGCGCTGTTTGTGCCCGGTTTTCTGCTGCTCTGGGCGGTGGGCCCCTGCTGGCAACAGTGGCTGGCCCGGCCCCGTCTGGCGGGGGCCGTCACCGGAATCAACGCCGCCGTGGTGGGCTTGTTGTTGGCGGCCCTCTATCAGCCGGTGTGGCAGAGTGCGGTGCTGGCGCCGACCGATCTTGCGCTGGCGGCCATCGGCTTTTATCTGCTGCGGGTGTTGAAGTTGCCGGTGCCGGCCATCGCGGCCCTGTTGGTGATGGCTGCTATCCTGCTGGCGTGAAGCCGGTGAAATCCCGATAAAAAAACGGCGCCTCCATAACGGAGGTGCCGTTTTTATTGCAATGGGTAAACCGTTCAGACCTCGGGTTCGAAATCCAGACTCAGGCTGTTGACGCAGTAGCGCTGGCCGGTCTCGGTCGGTCCATCGGGGAAGACGTGACCGAGGTGAGAGCCGCACTGGCGGCAGGTGATCTCCACCCGCTTCATGCCGTGGCTGTTGTCCTCGGTGTACTCCACCGTCCCCTCGATGGCCTTGTCGAACGAGGGCCAGCCGCAGCCGGAGTCAAACTTCGCTCCTGAGTGAAACAGCACGCTCTTGCAGCAGACACAGAGGTAGTCGCCGCTCTTGCGATTGTGGAGCAGGGCGCCGCTGTAGGGGCGCTCGGTGCCCTTCTCCCAGCAGACGTGAAACTGCTCGGCGGTCAGTTTGCTGCGCCACTGTTCCGGATTGTTACTGCTCATACCGACTCCTTGCCATCCATACCGGAGCCCAGCATAGCGGCTCCGTAAAGCTGACTCCAGCATGCCTCTTATGCTTTGCCTGTATCTGTGATCGAGGTGGCAACCATCTCCTCACCGGATGCAGGGAGAATTTCCTGCTGCGGTGGCTGGGCATCCTCCGCCGTGCTGGCCAGCGCCACCCGCTCCAGCAGTTTGAGGGAGTGGGCCCGGCCGACCGCCACCTGCCGTTTGATGTCATCCGGCAGGAAGGGGAGGCCATCGTTGGTGGCGGTGTCGATAGTCTGGATCCACTCCAGCCCTTCCCCCGGCGGCGGCAGGCGGAACTGGATGTCGTAATCGCTGGCGTTGAACAGCACGTACCAGCGCTCGCCGACACAGTTGATCATGCCGATATCCATGGCGAACGCCTGCCCCATGGGGGCGTGCCAATCCTGATCGGTGAGCTGGTGGCCGTCCGGGTGATACCAGTTGACCTGATGGCAGCTGGACGGGGTGCCATTCCAGCTGTCGTCGCTCAGTTGCAGGTTGGAGAAGACGCAGGACTCCGCCCGCAGCGCCATCATCTGCTGGGTGAAGGCGAACAGCCGCTCATCCTCCGGTCGCCACTGCCAGTTGACCCAGCTGATCTGGTTGTCCTGACAGTAGGCGTTGTTGTTGCCAAGCTGGCTGCGTCCCATCTCGTCCCCGGCGAGGAAGTGGGGAGTACCTTGGGAGAGCAGCAGAGTGGCAATCAGATTGCGCTTCTGCTGCTGGCGCAGGCTGTTGACCCGCGGATCCAGGGTCGGCCCCTCTACCCCATGGTTATAGGAGAGGTTGTTGCCGTGGCCGTCCCGATTGTCTTCACCGTTGGCCTGATTGTGGCGCTGGTTGTAGGAGACCAGATCCTCCAGGGTGAAACCGTCGTGATAGCAGAGGTAGTTGACGCTGGTGTGGGGGGAGCGCCAGTTTTTCGGGAAGATATCCCGCGAACCCACCAGCCGGGTGGCGAAGTCCCCCATCTTGCCCGCATCACCGCGCCAGAAGGCGCGCACCGTGTCGCGGTAGCGGTCGTTGATCTCCTGCCACTGGCTCGGGAATTGACCCAGCCGGTAGCCGAAGGGGCCGATATCCCAGGGTTCGGCGATGAGCTTGACCTGTGACAGCACAGGGTCGGCCATCACGGCTTTGAAGAAGGCGCCCATGGGCTCGAACTCTCCCGCTTCCCGCGCCAGCGTCACCGCCAGATCGAAACGGAAGCCATCCACCTGCATCTCGGTGACCCAGTAGCGCAAAGCATCGAGCACCAGTCGCAGGGTGTTGGGGTGATCCAGATTGACGCTGTTGCCACAACCGGTCACGTTGGCGTGACGGGTGTAGTCCGGGCCGTGGGGGCCCGCTTCGAAGGCGTAGTAACCGGCGTTGTCAAAGCCCTTGAACGAGAGGGTAGGGCCATCGAAGCCAGAGGCGGCAGTGTGGTTGTAGACCACATCCAGGATCACCTCGAGCCCGGCCCGGTGCAGCTCGCGCACCATGGTCTTGAACTCGGTCACCGCCTCGTCGGCCCTGGTGCTGTAGCGTGGCTCCGGGGCGAAGAAGGCAATGGGGTTGTAGCCCCAGTAGTTGGTCAGTCCCAACTGCTCCAGTCGCGGTTCCGACATGAAGGCGGCCACCGGCATCAGTTGCACCGAGGTGATACCGAGGCTCTTCATGTGCTCGATAACCAGCGGGTGACAGATGCCAAGATAGGTGCCCTGCAGCGCTTTGGGGATCCCCGGGTGCTGCTTGGTAAAGCCCTTGACGTGGGTCTCGTAGATAATGGTGCGGGCCGGACTGATCCCGGGTTTGCCAACCCCTTGCCAGTCAAAACTGTCATCCACTACCACCGACTTGGCAATCATCCCGGCACTATCACCCTGATAGAGGGCTTCATCCCAGTAGGTGGGACGACTGAGCGCCTTGGCGTAGGGGTCAATCAGCAGTTTTTGCGGATCGAACAGCATCCCCTCCTGCGGGGTGCCATAGACCCGATAGCCGTAGCGCTGACCGGCCTTTACGCCGCGCACGTAGCCAAAGCGATACTGGCCACGGCGGCCGGGCAACTCCAGCCGCATCAGCTCATGCTCCTGCTCGTCGTACAGGCAGATCTCCACCTTGTCCGACTGGGGGGCCCAGACGCAGAAGTGGCAACCGTTCTCGTCAAGGCGGGCCCCCAGCGGGTGGCCCACCCCTTTTTCCATTACAAGCATCAAGACTCCTGTTTGATAAACAAGGTCGCCAGCGGCGGCAGATCCAGCACTATGCTGTGTGCCATCCCCTGCCAGGGGGTCGGCTCGGCAGCGAACACCAGACCTACATCATAGTTACTGCCCCAGTAATACTCGCTGTCGGTGTTGAGCATCACCCGATAGTGGCCCTCAGCTGGGACGCCGATCCGATATTCGAGACGAGGCACCGGGGTGAAGTTGCAAGCCACCACAATAGCCTGCTTGCCCTCTTTGTCCGCCCGCAGCCAGGCAAAGATGCTGTTGTCGGCATCGTTATGATCCAGCCAGCGGAAGCCGGTCTGCTCATAATCGGCCTGATACAAGGCAGGCTCATGACGGTAGAGGTGGTTGAGATCGTGGATCAGTCGCTGTTGACCGGCATGCTTGGGATATTGCAGCAGATGCCACGGCAGTTGGGCGTCGTGGTTCCACTCGTTGCTCTGAGCGATTTCGGTGCCCATGAAGTTGAGCTTCTTGCCCGGGTGGGCGTACATGAAACCCATGTAGGCCCGCAGGTTGGCTGCTTGCTGCCACTCGTCGCCCGGCATCTTGTAGAGCATGGAGTGCTTGCCGTGCACCACCTCGTCGTGGGAGAGCGACAGGATGAAGTTCTCGTCATAGTGGTAAACCATGGAGAAGGTCATGTCGTTGTGGTGGTAGCGGCGGTGGATCGGCTCTTTCTGCATGTAGGTGAGGGTGTCGTGCATCCAGCCCATATTCCACTTGAAGCCAAAGCCGAGGCCGCCGAGGAAGGTGGGGCGGGAGACACCGGCAAAGGCGGTGGACTCTTCGGCGATGGTCATGGCGTGGGGATACTTGCCGTAGACCTCCTCGTTGGTCCACTTGAGCAGGCTGATCGCCTCGTAGTTGTGGTTGCCGCCATCGACGTTCGGTACCCATTCACCGGCGTTGCGGGAGTAATCCAGATAGAGCATGGAGGCGACCGCATCCACCCGCAGGCCGTCGATGTGGAACTTGTCGAGCCAGAACAGGGCGCTCGCCACCAGGAACTGGCGCACTGTGTCGCGGCCGAAGTCGTAGATGTAGGAGTTCCAGTCCGGGTGCCAGCCACGGCGCGGATCTTCATATTCGTAGAGCGGGGTGCCGTCGAAACGGGCCAGTCCGTGGGCATCGGACGGGAAGTGGGCGGGCACCCAGTCCAGAATGATGCCGATCCCGGCCTGGTGGCACTGATCGACGAAGTATTTGAAATCATCAGCGGTGCCGTAGCGGCTGGTGGGGGAGAACATGCCCACCGGCTGGTAGCCCCAGGAGCCGCTGAAGGGGTGCTCGGAGACAGGCAGCAGCTCGATGTGGGTGTACTCCATCTCCTTGACGTAGGCGACCAGCTCCACTGCCAGTTCACGCCAGCTCAGGCTGTCGCCGTTGGGGTGGCGTTTCCAGGAGCCGACGTGCAGCTCATAGATGGAGAGCGGCTGCTCGCGTTTGTCGTTGTGCTGGCTGGCAATCCACTCGGCATCCTGCCACTGGTACTGGGCGTGGTCATAGACCACGGAGGCGAACGACGGATACTGCTCGCAGTAAAAGCCGACCGGATCGCTCTTGTGGGGCAGCCGGTTGCCCATGGGGTCTTTGAGCTCAAACTTGTAGCGATCCCCGGCCTTGAGGCCCGGCACAAACAGCACCCAGTGACCGCAGAGGCTGCGCTGCATCGGGTGGCGGCGGCCATCCCAGAAGTTGAAATCGCCGATGAGGCTCACGGCGGTGGCGCTCGGCGCATAGACCGCAAAACGCACCCCTTCCACCTGCTGGCCAAGATGCTCCACGGTGCGCAGCTGGGCGCCAAGGGTGTGATAGAGGTTTTCCGGCTGGGCGGTCAGTTCGGCCAGGCCTGCCCAGGCGGCATCCTGAAACTGATAGGGGTCGATGACCTCGGTGGTGGCATCTTGGTAGCTGGCGAGCAGCTGATAGGGGAAGGAGTTTTTGCGGCGGGTGAAAACAGTTTCAAAAAGACCCGATTCATCGGTGGGCGCCAGGGTGGCAACGACTTTGCCCGACTTGAGATCCTTGACGCGAACTTCGAGGGCATCAGGCAACCAGGCGGTCAGTTTGAGGCCGGGCCCATCCGGATTGGCCTGCAGGCCTAAGTGAGAGAAGGGATCGGAACAGCGGGCAGCAACCAAACGTTCAACGAGCATCGAGATTTCCTTTCATGACAGAGCATCCACTCCGGCCGAAGCCGGAGTGGATTTAGGTGAGAGCGCTGTGGGAGACAGCGTCTCAACGACTGGCCTCATCACGGGCTTGGCTCATCTTGCCAGCCAGTGCCTTGAGTGCCTCATTGGCAAAAATATCTTCCAGATCAGCGGAAAGCTTGCGGCGCCAGTTGGGGTATTCGTAACTGGTGCCCGGTACGTTGACCGGCTTGTCCATCTCCAGCCAGTCTTCCAGCTGGGTACTGAACAGGGCACAGCTGCCGCGGGACATATGGATCTGCAGACCGTGGTTGAGTTCGGTGTTCATGCCGACCCAGTTCACGTCATGACTGATGTTGTCAGAGATGACCTTGTGGGCATGCAGGCTGTCGAGGATCCGCTGTTTGGCCTGGTGGCGATCAGCATACAGAGTCTTCAGCACATCTTCATCCGGATACAGACCCAGTTGACGGCCGAGCGCCAGATCATCGCAGTGCCAGAAGCCCTTGAGGGTCGGCATGTCGTGGGTGGTCAGGGCTGACATCGCCTGCTCGGTGTAGTGCGCCGGGGAGATAAAGCCGCCATCTTCCTTGGAGCGCTCGAAGAAGAACACCTTGTAGGAGTGGACGCCGTTCTCTTTCAGAGTCACGTCGATCCCCTCCGGCACGGTGCCCAGATCCTCGCCGATCAGCAGGCACTGATTGCGGTGGGATTCGAGGGCCAGAATGCCCAGCAGATCGTTGACCGGATAGTAGATGTAGGCGCCCTTGGCGGCGGACGCTCCGGGCGGTACCCACCACAGGCGCAGCAGTGCCATCACGTGGTCGATGCGCAGTGCGCCGCAGGAGCGCATGTTGGCACGGAACAAGTCCACCATCGGCTGGTAGGCCGCTTCAAACAGCTTGTTCGGGTTCATCGGGGGCAGGCCCCAGTTCTGACCGAGCGGGCCGAGGATATCGGGCGGCGCACCGACAGAGGCTTTCGGGCAGTAGAGATCCTGGTTGGCCCAGATCTCGGTGGAGCCTTCGGAGACGCCCACCGCCAGATCCCGGTAGATCCCCATCACCATGCCGGCAGCCTTGGCGCGGGCATCGGCTTGCGCCAGCTGTTCGTCAGCCAGGAACTGCAGATAGAGGTAGAAGTTGACATCTTGCGGGTGCTCGGCCATCCAGGCGGCAACGGCAGGATTGTGGTAATCGCGCAGTTCCTGCGGCCATACCGGCCAGCCCCAGGCATTTTCGCCTTTGGCATAGAAGTGGGCCTGCAGGGCATCAAATGCTGCCTGCTGTTGCAGGCTGCCGCCACCGGCGGCCACGAAGGCATCAAAGGCGGCCTGACGCTCGGCGCTCAGGGTGGCTTCATCGAACACCTGACGCAGCATGCCGAGTTTGGTCTGGATCACGCCGGTGTAATCGACGTTCTCTTTGGCGCGCAGATCGGCCAGATGTTGCTGGAAGGCAGGGCTCGCCACTTCCGCCTTCAGGCGAGCGCTCTGCTGGAATTCGGGCACCGCTTCCACATTGATATAGGCCACGTTGAGCCAGCGACGGGAAGAGGGGCTGTAGGGACTGGCGCTCTCCGGATTGGCCGGATAGAGGGCGTGGATAGGGTTGAGGCCGACGAAGTGGGCCCCCCAGGCGGCCGCTTTCTCAACCAGCTGGCCCAGATCGCTGAAATCACCGATACCCCAGTTGTGGCGGCTGCGCAGGCAGTAGAGCTGCACGCTGGGGCCCCATACCTTGCGGCCATTGGCAATCGGCGCCTGCTTGTAGCAAGCCTTGGGGGCAACGATGAGGCGCATGGTGGCCAGCGGCTCGTCATTACCCTCTTCCAGCAGCACCAGCTGGTGATAACCCAACTCCGGGGCCATATCTAGCGTGACACGATAGGCCTGGCACTCCATCTCTTCAAATTCGGCCACGCCGACCAGCTCACCCTCGATGGGGGTGAATTGACCGGACAACACAGCACCCTGCTCCTGCTGGAGCTGCCAGGTGAGGGCATCGTTGACGAATTCGATGGGGAGGCGAACCTCAAGGGTAACGGCGTCGCCGGTGCGAACCACCATCACAGGATCCAGCGCCCGCAGCCAGTGCTGGCGATGCTCCTCTTCCAGCTGCTGCACCAGTGCGGCCTCGTCATCGACGCTGTAGCCCATGGCGCCCAGCATGGCGGCCTTGCTCTCTTCTGATACCTGGGCCGGGTGGCCCCAGGCATCGACATACTCGCTGGCGATACCTTTTGCGGCAGCCAGCTGTTCAATCAGGGTGGTCATAGTTTGAGAATTCCCGCTGTGGATTCTATCTATACTATTTTGTTTGATTTTTATGGGGTGGTACTTGAACAGTGGCTCTATGGGCCATGCTAAACCGCGCACATTTTTACATATCTCAGTGAATGGTTGTGTGACCGAGTAGGCACTATTGTTGATATCTGCGCGATGCCACGATCTGGCACTTTTTTCGTCAAAACGTGGTAATCAGTTACATAAACAGAAAATTAATTTCACAGTTTTTCATGATATAGCGCAATTTCAGACAGAATGTTGGTTGACTCACCGGAGAGTTCTAGTAAATTTACAAGCGGAATTTTCTTTGACTACTGAACAGTTAGGTAACTAAATATGACTATCAAAGTAGGTATTAACGGTTTTGGCCGTATCGGTCGTTTCGTATTCCGTCTGGCTTGCGAGCGTGCAGACATCGAAGTTGTTGGTATCAACGACCTGATCGATGTTGACTACATGGCTTACATGCTGAAGTACGATTCAACTCACGGTCGTTTCAACGGTACCGTTGAAGTTAAAGACGGCAACCTGGTTGTAAACGGCAAAACCGTACGTGTTACCGCTGAGCGTGACCCGGCCAACCTGAAGTGGGGCGAAATCGGTGTTGACGTTGTTGCTGAAGCTACCGGTCTGTTCCTGACCGACGAGACTGCTCGTAAGCACATCGCTGCTGGTGCCAAGAAAGTTGTTCTGACTGGCCCGTCCAAAGACGCTACCCCGATGTTCGTAATGGGTGTTAACGACTCTACCTACGCTGGCCAGGACATCGTTTCCAACGCTTCCTGCACCACCAACTGCTTGGCACCGATCGCCAAGGTTCTGAACGATACCTTCGGTATCGAGTCTGGCCTGATGACCACCGTTCACGCTACCACTGCTACCCAGAAGACCGTTGATGGTCCGTCTGCCAAAGACTGGCGCGGTGGCCGCGGTGCGGCTCAGAACATCATCCCGTCCTCTACCGGTGCAGCCAAAGCTGTTGGCGTAGTTATCCCGGAACTGAAAGGCCTGCTGACCGGTATGGCTTTCCGTGTCCCGACTCCGGACGTGTCTGTTGTTGACCTGACCGTTAACCTGAAGAAAGCTGCCACCTACGCAGAAATCTGCGAAGCGATGAAAGCTGCTTCCGAAGGCGCTATGAAAGGCGTTCTGGGCTACACCGAAGACGAAGTTGTATCTACCGACTTCCTGGGTGAGCGTCAGACCTCCGTATTCGACGCCAAGGCTGGTATCCAGCTGAACGACAAATTCGTTAAAGTTGTATCCTGGTACGACAACGAAATGGGCTACTCCAGCAAAGTTCTGGATCTGATCGCTCACATCTCCAAGTAATTTGGGATGCGCAATCGCGTAGCTTGAAAAAGGCGGCCATTGGCCGCCTTTTTGTTTTTCGGTTTCCCCTGATGACAGGAGTCCACATGCAATCCATTCGTCCCCTGACAGCCAATTGCAAGCTTGCCAACAATGCGGCCGGTCTGCCGGTTCTCACCATCAACAACGACTATGCCAAGGCAGAAATCAGCCTGTTTGGCGCCCATGTGCTGAGCTATCAGCGTCATGGCGAGCCGGCCTCCATCTGGCTGAGTGACAAGGCGGTGCTGGATGGCAGCAAGCCTGTTCGCGGTGGTATCCCGATCTGCTGGCCCTGGTTTGGCCCGGCGCCCGCCCGCGTTGGTAGCGGCAAGCCCTCCCACGGTTTTGCCCGTACCACCCTCTGGATGCTGGACGGGGTCTCCGATCATGCTGACGGCACGCTTGTTCATCTCTCCCTGCGCGACAGCGATGCGACTCGTGCCCTGTGGGATCACTCCTTCGAGCTGGAACTGGACGTGCTGGTGGGCAAAGAGCTTTCGCTGGTGCTGACCACTCGCAACACCGGTAGCCAGCCGCTGACTTATAGCGGTGCGCTGCACACCTATTTGCAGATCAGCGCACCGGAGGCTGTGAGTGTCACCGGCCTGGGCGAGGCCTATGCCGACAAGCTGACCGGGCAGGATGCCAAGCAGCAGGGTGCATTGACCCTGAGCAGGCCGCTGGATCGGGTCTACTGGCAGCCAGAGGCGCTGGTGAAGGTGCAGGATGGTGAGCGCGAGATTCGGGTGGTAAGTGGTAACCATGACAGCACAGTGGTCTGGACCCCCTGGCTGGAAGGGGCTACCGCCATGGCCGACATGAGCGACGATGGCTATCGCACCATGCTCTGCGTCGAAGCGGCCATCGCCGGTGAGGCGGGTGTGACCGTTGCGCCGGATGAAGAGCACAGCCTCTCCACCGTAATCATCTGAGTTGGATTAGGTTCAGATAAATAAAGAGGGCTCCCGCGGGAGCCCTCTTTGCATCTCGTGACGGCGGCAATCAGGCGTTGCCCTGAGTCTTGAGCTTGAGTTCGGCGGCGAAATTGAGCATCCGGTCGAGGGGGATCAAGGCTTTGACCCGCAGATCTTCGTCGACATGGATCTCGTGGCGCTCGGCACCGTCGGTGAGGGCCTCCTTGATCGCCACCAGACCGTTCATCGCCATCCAGGGGCAGTGGGCGCAACTGCGGCAGGTAGCGCCATCGCCACCGGTCGGTGCTTCCACCATCTCTTTCTCCGGACAAGCTTGCTGCATCTTGTAGAAGATGCCCCGATCGGTCGCCACGATCAGCTTCTGCTGGGGCAGCTCTTTGGCCGCCTTGATCAGCTGGCTTGTGGAGCCCACCGCATCGGCCAGCTCAATCACCGAGGCGGGGGATTCCGGATGAACCAGCACGGCGGCGTCAGGATTCTGCTCTTTCAGCTCGCGTAGGGCGCGGGCCTTGAACTCATCGTGGACGATGCAGTGGCCCTGCCAGCGCAGCATCTGCGCCCCGGTCTTCTTCTCAATATAGGCACCCAGATGGCGATCCGGGCCCCAGATGATCTTGTGACCCAGACTGTCGAGGTGTTCGACGATCTCCAGCGCGATGCTGGAGGTAACGACCCAGTCAGCCCGTGCTTTGACCGCAGCCGAGGTATTGGCGTAGACCACCACGGTATGATCCGGGTTGGCATCGCAGAAGGCGGAAAACTGCTCGATGGGGCAGCCCAGATCGAGGGAGCATTCGGCCTCCAGAGTCGGCATCAGCACCCGTTTGTGGGGGCTCAGGATCTTGGAGGTCTCCCCCATGAAGCGCACCCCGGCGACGATCAGGGTCTGCGCCTCGTGATCGCGGCCAAAGCGGGCCATCTCCAGCGAGTCACCGACGAAACCGCCGGTGGCTTCGGCTAGCGCCTGGATCTCGGGATCCGTGTAGTAGTGGGCGACCAGTACCGCTTTGCGCTCCTTGAGTAGCGCCTTGATTTCTGTGGTCAAGGTCGTTCTCTGCTCGGCACTCAGGGGAAGAGGTTTGGCCGGAAAGGGGTAGTCCATCGCGACTACCGGCGGGACACTGCTCAGTGCATTGCTCATTGCGACTGTTCCATCAACGCTCGGGAAGGCCAAAATTATAACCAGAAGCCGGTGACAAACCCATCACAAATCCGGTGTGCTGCAAGTGGACGAATATACTCAACTTATTCGTTGTCATATTGCCATAAGGAGTTGTCGTATGAAGCAACGTTCCCTCAAGTTCAAGTTGTTGTCTCTGACCATGGGGCTGTTTCTGTTGACCGGGCTGGCCATGACCCTGTTGCAATCGGCTTCTTTCAGTTCCCTTCGCAATATGGTGATGACCCAGACCAGCGATGCACTGGAAGAGGAGGTCTCCCGCAGTCTGCAGTATCAGGCAGAGCGCTATGCCATCCAGATTGCTTCGCTGATGCAGAACTCCTACCAAATCCCCCTGACCGTGACCGCCCAGATTGAAGCAGCCATGGCCAAACCGGAACAGCGCTTGTCGCGGCCTCAAGTGGAGTCGTTGCTCGGCAGCAGCCTGCAGCAGGCGAGCGGGATCAGCTCCATCTATGCCCAGTTTGAACCGAACGGCTACGATGGCGAGGATGCCAACTGGGTGGCCGGAGCCAGCCACTCGGTGGCGGGCAAGGGGAGTCTGGAGGTCTATTTCACCAAGGATCAGGGAGGGGCCGTCGCCCAGCAAGCGGTGGACGCCGCCGCCAGCGAGGCCAAGTTTGATACCTCCCTCAACGAGTTCGGCATTCGCAACAGCGAGTGGTATCTCTGTGGTCGCGATACCCGTCAGCCCTGCCTGATGGAGCCTTACCTTTACGAAATCAGTCCGGGAAACAAGATGCTGATGACCAGTCTCACGGTGCCCGTGCTGCGTGACGGTAAGTTTGTCGGGCTGGCCGGGGTGGATATGAACCTGCCCATCTTCCAGCAACTGGCTGAAAACCTTGGCAAGAGCCTCTATGACAACAAGGCGGATGTGACTCTGGTCAGCAAGATGGGGCTGATTGTGGGCAGCAACCGCTATGCCGACAAGCTGGGCCGTCCACTCAAGGAGGTGGGCCTGATCCTGCCTGACGGTCAGCCGGTCAGCAGCGACAGTGACTTTATTCTTCATCAGCCCATCCGGGTTGAGGCAGCCAATACCCAGTGGTGGTTGCTGATCAAGGTGCCCAAGGCGCTGGCGCTGAGCAAGGCGCACGCCATCAGCAATGAACTGGGCACCCTGCTGGTGGATGCCCAGCGGCAGCAGATCATCGCCATGGGCGGGATTACCCTGTTGGTGCTGGGGCTGCTGGTCTGGTTTATCCAGACCATCACAGCGCCACTTTCTCTTATCAGCCGCCATGTGGGCCATCTCTCCAGCAACGAGGGGGACCTGACCCAGCAGATGGAGATCGACACCCATCAGGAGCTGATCGATCTGGGTTCTCAGCTCAATGCCTTCCTCGGCAAGCTGCGGGGCATGGTGCAAATGAGCAAGGGGATTGGCCAGCAGGTCTACCAGCAGGCGCGGGAGATGAAACATACCGCCGACACCATGCGCAACAGTCTGGACGAGCAGAATCTGGAGCTGGAGAGCGTGGTGAGCGCCATGCATCAGATGAGCACCACGGCAGTCAGCGTGGCGGGTTATGCCGAGCAGGCGGCGCAGGAGTCGGAAGCGGCGACCCACCACATCAATACCGCACAGCAGACCCTCAGCAACGCCCGCAACGAGATCCATACTCTGGTCGGCGATATGCATGAGGCGGACAAGGCGGTGGCGCTGGTGGCCCAGCGCAGCACCAATATCAGCAGGATCCTCGATGTGATCCGCGCCATTGCCGAGCAGACCAATCTGCTGGCCCTCAACGCCGCCATCGAAGCGGCACGAGCGGGTGATATGGGCCGTGGCTTTGCGGTGGTGGCGGATGAGGTACGGGCGCTGGCCAACAAGACCCGTGAATCGACCGACGAGATTGGCCAGCTGATTGGTAGCCTGCAAACAGAGGTGAGCAGCAGTCAACGTCTGATGAATACCGGCATCGAGCGCTCCACTACCACGGTGCAGGGAACCGAGCAGGCGTTCGAGGCACTCAATCGGGTGGTGGCCCAGATCCAGCAGATCCATGACCACATCAGTCAGGTGGCTACCGCCGCCGAGCAGCAGAGCGCCGTCAGTGACGATATCAACAAGAATTTGATGCGGATTGGTGATACCGCCAACGTGATCGGGCAAGAGGCCACCTCCAGCCATCAACTGAGCGAAGCGCTGGAGCAAGCGGCCACGGCGCTCGCCAGTCAGCTCGATCGGCTGCGTACCTGAGTGGCAGCCAGAGAGACAAAAGCCCGCGAGCGATCGCGGGCTTTTTTATGACTCGATGGCAGAGTTGCGTCAGTTGCGGGGTTCAACCAGCAGGATGTGGGAGTCGGCCCCGACCACCCTGACCTTGCTGCCCGCAGGCAGCGACTCGTCACAGCGCACCGTCCAGACCGTGTCGTCCAGATGCACCCGGCTGGTGCCTTGGGTCACATCATCCAGAAGGGTCAGCTCGCGGCCCATATAACTCTGCATCCGCTCGTTGATGGTGCTGGCGGCATCCTGACCCGAGTTGTCGCGCTGGTGCTGCCAGCGCCACCAGGCCCAGGTGGTGAGCAGGGATTGTACCGCAAACAGCAGCAGCTGCGCCTGCCAGCCAAAGGGCCAGATCAGCAGCAGTAGCCCCACTTCCAGCGCGGCGATGCCGGTCCAGAGCAAAAAGCCCACCGAGCCGAGCACCTCGATGGCCAGCAGAATGAAGCCGAGCCCCAGCCAGTGCCAGTGGGTCAGCCCCTCTAACAGGGCTGTCATGACTTGCTGCCCTTGCCATCTTTGCTGAACAGCTCGGCCATGCCAGCCACAGATCCAATCAGGCTGCCCGCTTCCAGCGGCATCATGATGATCTTGCTGTTGGGGCCTTCGCCGATGCGGGCAAGTGCCTCGGTATATTTCTGGGCCACGAAGTAGTTGATGGCCTGCAGGTCTCCTTCCGCAATCGCCTGGGAAACCATGTGGGTTGCCTTGGCTTCCGCTTCGGCAGCCCGCTCCCGCGCTTCGGCGGCGAGGAAGGCGGCCTGACGCTCACCCTCGGCCTTGAGGATCTGGGACTGTTTCTCCCCTTCCGCTTTCAGGATCTTGGACTGGCGCACCCCTTCGGCCTCCAGCACCTCAGCCCGTTTCTGACGCTCAGCCTTCATCTGGGCGTTCATCGCCTCGACCAGTGCCAGCGGCGGGCGCACATCTTTAATCTCGATGCGGGTCACCTTGATGCCCCAGGGGGCGGTGGCGGCATCCATGGTGCGCAGCAGCTTCTCGTTGATGGTGTCGCGCTGGGAGAGCATCTCGTCCAGCTCCATGGCGCCGAGCACGGTCCGCATATTGGTCATGGTGAGATTGCGGATGGCGCTGGTGAGATCGTTGACCTCATAACCCGCTTTGCGGGCATCCACCACCTGCACGAAGCTGATGGCGTCGATGGTGACGTTGGCGTTGTCGCGGGAGATCACCTCTTGTGCCGGGATGTCCAGCACCTGCTCCATCATGATGATCTTGTGGCCGACCCGATCCACGTAGGGGATCAACAGGTTGAGGCCCGGGGTCAGAGTGCGGGTGTAGCGGCCGAAGCGCTCCACCGTCCAGTTGTAGCCCTGGGGCACGATCTTGATGCCCGCGCTCAGGGTGGCGAGCACCAGGAACACGAAAATCCCTAGCACAATCAATGATTCATTCATCATTTAGCTCCTTATGAAACACAGTCCCTAGCCTATGGTCTGGCGTCAGGTACCACAAGTGACTTTGTACGCCTTTGTCATGAATTGGGTTTGCTAATTACCAAAACGCATTAAAAAGCATTTTTTATTATTTTGAGGGATAAGCTGCCCTGCCTATAGTCGCCCCATATTAGTCGTGTTCCGAGGGATGGGCCGAAATGGATTATTTACCTATGTTTGCCAAGTTGGAAGGCCGCCCGGTACTGCTGGTGGGCGGGGGCGAGGTTGCCCTGCGCAAGGCGCGCCTGCTGCTGGCAGCCGGTGCCCGGCTGACCCTGGTCTCCCCGGAGCTTGAACCGGAATTTGCGGAATTCACCGGTCGTTTCACCCATCTGGCGGAGCGCTTCACCCCGGCCCATCTGGCTGGTCAGATTTTGGTGGTGGCGGCGACCGACAACCTCGAAGTCAACGCACTGGTTTATCAAAGTGCCAATCAGCTGGGTCTGTTCGTCAATGTGGTGGATGACCCCAAACGCTCCAGCTTTATCTTCCCCTCGATCATCGATCGCTCGCCGCTGATGGTGGCGGTCTCCAGCGGCGGCAAGGCGCCGGTGCTAGTGCGCCTCTTGCGCGAGCGGCTGGAGAGCCTGCTACCGCGCCATCTCGGCGGGCTGACCGAGCTCTCCGGTCGGGTCCGTGACAAGGCCAAGCGGGTGCTCTCCTCTATTTCCGATCGCCGCCGCTTCTGGGAGCGGGCCTTTGCCTCCAACACCCTCGCCAGCCTGATTGAAAAAGAGGATTGGCAAGGTGCCGAGCAGTGGCTGAGTGATGGCCTCGACCAGGCGAAAAGCGAAGTGGGCGAGGTGGTGCTGGTCGGCGCGGGCCCCGGCGATCCGGGCCTCTTGACCCTCAAGGCGCTGCAACAGATTCAACAGGCTGAAGTGGTGCTTTACGACCAGCTGGTCTCCGCCGAGATCCTCGATCTGGTGCGCCGCGACGCCACTCTGGTGTCGGTCGGCAAGAAGGCGGGTGCCCACAGCGTGCCGCAGGAGGAGACCAATCGCCTGCTGGTGGAATACGCCAAGGCGGGCAACCGGGTGGTGCGGCTGAAAGGGGGCGATCCCTTTATGTTTGGCCGGGGCGGCGAGGAGCTGGAAGTGCTGGCCGATGAAGGCATCCCCTTCACGGTGGTGCCCGGCATCACGGCTGCTGCCGGTGCTACCGCCTATGCCGGTATTCCGCTGACTCACCGTGATTATGCCCAGAGCGCCGTCTTTATCACTGGCCACTGCCAAAAAGAGGGCAAGGAGCCCGACTGGCAGCAGCTCGCCGCCACCAGTCAGACCCTGGTCATCTACATGGGGCTGATGCGCTCCGAGCATATCCAGCAGCAGCTGGTGGATCACGGCCGAAGCCAAGCCACCCCCATCGCCATCATCGAGCGCGGCACCACATCCCGTCAGCGGGTGCTGACCGGCACGCTGGCCGACTTGGCCGAGCTGGCCAAACAGGCGGTGAGCCCGTCGCTTATCGTCATCGGCGAAGTGGTCGCCCTGCGCGATCGGCTCGCCTGGTTTGGAGAGCAGGGCGGCGAGCAGCTGCGCGCTGACCCGGATCTCGATGGCTGTGACCTCAAGCTGGTGCAGCTGGCCTGACCCGGAAAGAGATATTTGATGCGGCTGCCGGTGCGGCCGCGCACTGAACCACCCAGCGCCTTGAGCAGGCGCATAAGCAATGACCCGAGGACCAACATGGACCGTGAAAGATTGACGCACTTGCAGCAGCTGGAAGCCGAGAGCATCCATATCATCCGCGAGGTGGCTGCCGAATTTGAAAACCCGGTGATGATGTACTCCATCGGCAAGGACTCCTCCGTCATGCTGCATCTGGCCCGCAAGGCCTTCTATCCGGGCAAGATCCCGTTCCCCTTGCTCCACGTCGACACCGACTGGAAGTTCAAGGAGATGATCAAATTCCGCGACGAGACCGCCAAGAAGTACGGGCTGGATCTGATCGTCCACAAGAACCCGGAAGGGCTCGCCATGGGCATCAACCCCTTCGTGCACGGCAGCGGCAAGCACACCGACATCATGAAGACCGAGGGGCTCAAGCAGGCGCTCAACAAATACGGCTTCGACGCTGCTTTCGGTGGCGCCCGTCGCGACGAGGAGAAGTCCCGCGCCAAGGAGCGTGTCTACTCCTTCCGTGACAAGTCTCACCGCTGGGATCCTAAGAACCAGCGTCCGGAGCTGTGGCGGGTCTACAACAGCCAGGTCAACAAGGGGGAGAGCATCCGGGTGTTCCCGCTCTCCAACTGGACCGAGCTGGATATCTGGCAATACATCTATCTGGAAAAGATCGACATAGTGCCGCTCTACTTCGCCGCTTACCGTCCGGTGGTGGAGCGCAACGGCATCAAGATCATGGTGGATGACGATCGTATGCCCATCGGCCCGGAAGACGAAGTGAAGCAGGAGCTGGTGCGTTTCCGTACCCTCGGCTGCTACCCGTTGACCGGTGCCATCGAATCCGATGCCACCACCTTGCCGGAAATTATTGAAGAGATGCTGCTCACCACCTCGAGCGAGCGGCAAGGGCGGCTGATTGACCACGATCAGGCCGGCTCCATGGAGCAGAAGAAGCGTCAGGGATATTTCTAAGGAGTCGTCAGCATGAACAGCCATATTCAGACCGCCATCACCGAACAGGGCATCGAAGCCTATCTGCACGCCCAGCAGCACAAGAGCCTGCTGCGTTTTCTCACCTGCGGCAGCGTGGATGACGGCAAGAGCACCCTTATCGGTCGCCTGCTGCACGACTCCCAGCAGATTTATGAAGATCAGCTCAAAGCGCTGGAGTCCGACAGCCAGAAGCTCGGCACCACCGGCGAGAAGCTGGACCTGGCACTGCTGGTTGACGGCCTGCAAGCGGAGCGCGAGCAGGGCATCACCATTGACGTGGCCTACCGCTATTTCTCCACCGCCAAGCGCAAATTCATCATCTCGGATACCCCGGGCCATGAGCAGTACACCCGCAACATGGCCACCGGCGCTTCCACCTGCGATCTGGCCATCATTCTGATCGATGCCCGCAAAGGCGTGCTGGATCAGACCCGCCGCCACAGCTTTATCGCGAGCCTGCTCGGCATCAAGCAGTTCGTGGTGGCGGTCAACAAGATGGATCTGGTGGAGTTCAGTCAGGAGGTGTTCGAGCGCATCAGTGCCGACTACCGCGAGTTCGCCAAGAAGCTCAGTGTCGACACCATCCATATCGTGCCGGTCTCGGCGCTGGACGGTGACAACGTGGTCAACCCGAGCGACAAGCTGGCTTGGTACGAAGGCGAAACCCTGCTCTCCCTGCTGGAGTCTGCCGAGGTTGAGCGCGAGCTGGAGCGTCATCCGGTGCGCCTGCCGGTGCAGTATGTGAACCGCCCCAACCTCGATTTTCGCGGCTTCGCAGGCACGTTGGCCTCCGGCATTCTGCGGGTGGGCGACAAGCTGGCGGTGCTGCCATCGGGCAAGGAGAGCACAGTGACCCGCATCGTCACCTTCGACGGCGATCTGGAGTACGCCCTGCCGGGTCAGGCCATCACGGTCACCTTCGCCGACGAGATCGATATCAGCCGCGGCGACCTGCTGGTGGATGCCGCCAAGCGGCCGCAAGTGACCCAGAATGTGCTGGCCCATATCGTCTGGATGGGGGAGGAGTCCCTGCAACCGGGCCGGGTCTACGACGTCAAGCTGGCCACCAAGAAGAGTCGCGGTCAGGTGGAGGCTATCCGCCACCGCATCGAGATCAACAAGCTCGACGAGTTGCCTGCGAGCGAGCTCAAGCTCAACGAGATTGGCCTGTGCGAGCTGAGCCTCACCGACCCGGTGGCGTTCGACCCGTATCAGGAGATCCGCGATACCGGCAGCTTTATCCTGATCGACCGGCTGACCAACGTCACCGTCGGCGCCGGCATGATAGTGGAAGGCTTGGCGGCCAAAGCGGTAAAAGGGCACTACAGCGAGTTCGAAATCGAGCTAAACGCCCTGGTGCGCAAGCACTTCCCGCACTGGCAAGCCCTTGCCATCGGTAACGACACAAGCAAGGAGTAAGCCCATGACCTGGCAACAATTCCTGGTGCTGGGTCTGCTGGCTGCTCTCGTGGCCCTGCTGATCCAGGGCAAACTCCGCCCGGCGCTGCTCTTCTCGGGCGCCGTGCTCATTACCTACCTGAGCGGGCTGGCGGATATCAATGCCGTGGTGGCGGGTTACACCAACAGTGCCCTGCTGACGCTGGTGCTGTTGCTGCTGGTGTCGTTGGCGGTGGAGAAGACCCGCATCATGAGCTGGTTCGCCAATCTGGTGGGCACGGGTTCATTCAACAAGGTGCTGGTGAAGGTGTGGTTCTCCACCGCCTTCCTGTCTGCCTTCGTCAACAACACCGCCGTGGTGGCCTCCATGCTGGGAGCGGTCAAACGCAACCCCAACCATGCGCCATCGCGGCTGCTGCTGCCCATGTGCTTCGCGGCCACTTTTGGCGGGGTGCTGACCCTGATCGGCACCTCCACCAACCTGATCGTCAACAGCTTCCTCATCAAGATGGGGGTACCGCCGCTCGGCATGTTCGACTTCTTTATGGTGGGGGCGGGTACCCTGCTGACCGGTCTGGTGGCCGTGCTGCTGTTTGCCCGTCACCTGCCGGAGCAGGATACCGAGATGAGCCGCGAATCCGGCTACTTTCTCGAAGCCAAGGTGGGCGCCGGTTCGCCGCTGGCGGGGCGCAGCGTCAAGGAGAACGGCCTGCGCAGCCTGAAAAGCCTCTATCTGGCGGAAATCATTCGCGGCGAGCAGGTGATCTGCCCGGTGCAGCCGGAACACGAGCTGCACGAAGGGGATGTGCTGCTCTTTTGCGGCGATGTGGAGAGCGTCGGCGTGTTGCAGGAGATGAAGGGGCTGGATCTCTACGGCCAGCACCGCCTCAACGGCCAGCATCTGGTGGAGGTGATCGTCAGCCACAGCTCGCGGCTGGTGGGTCAGACCATCAAGGATGCCGAATTTCGCACCCACTTCGATGCGGTGGTGCTGGCGGTGCGCCGCGGCGAAACCCAGCTCACCGGTGGCCTCGGCCAGATTGAGCTGCATGCCGGTGACACCTTGCTGCTGGCCCCCGGCCCCCAGTTTGCCCGCAACAAATCGTTGGGGCGGGAGTTTGTGGTGGTGAGCGGGCTGGAGGCCTCCACCCGCCTCGATGGCAAGCGCAGCGCTGCCGTGGTGCTGGGCTTTCTCGGGGTGTTGGCGCTCTCGGTATTCGATCTGGTGCCGCTGTTCAAGGGCTTGCTGCTGATGCTGGTGGCGCTGCTGCTCACCCGCATTCTGACCCTGGACGAGATCCGCCGCCGCTTTCCGCTGGATATCTGGTTGGTGGTGGGCGGGGCGCTCGCCATCGCCGATCAGCTGGAAAAGAGCGGGCTGGCCAAGCTTATCGCCGACTGGCTGATGGGGGAGTTCAATGGTGCCAGCCCCATCATCGCCTTTATCGGTATCTATGTGTTTACGCTGGTGCTGACCGAGCTGATGAGCAACAACGCGGCGGCCGCGCTGGCTTTCCCCATGGGTTACCAGCTGGCGCTCAGCATGGATGTCTCGACCATGCCGTTTATTCTGGCGGTGCTGTTCGGGGCCAGCTCCAGTTTTATCCTCCCCTACGGCTACCAGACCAACCTGATGGTCTATGCCGCGGGCAACTACAAGATGCCGGACTACCTCAAGCTGGCCCTGCCGGTCTCGCTGGCCTATAGCCTCGGGGTGATTGTGATGGTGCCCCTGCTGTTTCCGTTTTAAGACGTGAGCGCCTTTCAAGGGTGTTGGGTGAGCAATGCCATGGCACCAGTACGTTGTCGGCTGATAGTCCGAGGCGGCTCCCCGTGGGGCCGGACAGTTTAAGTTTTGAGGCGTAAGCGCCAATCAAGGCGTGTTGGATGAGTAATGCCATGGCATCAGCACGTTGTCGGCTGATAGCCCGAGGCGGCTCCCCGTGGTGCCGGACAGTTTAAGTTTTGAGGCGTGAGCGCCAAGCAAGGAGTGTTGGATGAGCAATATCGTGTGGCACAAGCATACCGTGGACAAACAGAGCCGGGCCGAATTGAAGGGGCAAAAGCCGTTGGTGATCTGGTTTACCGGGCTCTCCGGGGCGGGTAAATCGACCCTGGCGGGGGCGCTGGAGCAGGCGCTGGCGGCACAAGGCAAACACACCTATCTGCTCGATGGCGACAATGTGCGCCACGGTCTCTGTGGCGATCTCGGTTTCGATGATGCTGCGCGGCAGGAGAATATCCGCCGGGTCGGCGAGGTGGCAAAACTGATGGTGGATGCGGGCCTTATCGTGCTCACCGCCTTTATCTCGCCGTTCCGTGCCGAGCGGGCGCTGGTGCGCAGCCTCTTGGGCGAAGGGGAGTTTGTCGAAGTCTTTGTCGATGCGCCGCTCGCCATCTGTGAAGAGCGCGATCCCAAGGGGCTCTATAAAAAGGCGCGGGCAGGGGAAATTACGAATTTTACCGGTATCGACTCCGCCTACGAGGCACCGGAAAATCCAGAAATCCATCTGCTTAATGCCGGTAAAGCGGTGGAAGAGCTGGTGGAGGAATTGATTACTGCTTTAAGGCTGCGGGGGTTGATCGATTAAGGTCTATTGTTTGGACGCATTTTTGATAAACAAGGGGGCATTGGCCCCTTGTTATACCTTTAGTCAACATGCATTGCAGTCTCAGCATATTCTTTTAGCGCCTTTTTCGCCTTTTCGAATCTGGCTTTAGCATGGAGATCATCGCTATGAGTTTTTAAATACTCTTCTAAAAATTTAACCTCAATATGAACAAGATCAATTCTGAGCCGCTGAAGCCAGTTTGGTGTTCCGAGATTATGTGATTCCCAATTCCTGTTTTCAAAAGGATTTTCATAATATGGAATATCACTGAACAACTCAGGAGGTATACCCTTTTTAATTAAGAGTGCTGCAAAGTCTGATTTTAGTTCTTCATCACTCTTATGAAATGACTCTAGAAGGAGCTCAATACCATTAACAGCATCATAAGCACTAGCGATCACATCAAAGAAACTATTCCTGCCATTTACATCCATCGCTAATCCGCTATCTGAAAATATGTGATCAAATTTATTAAGGCGTTCTATGTCAGACCAATATTTTCCCATTTCATAAGAGAGCTTTGTAAGTTCCGACTCATCAATGTTGAAGTCAGACTTAAGAAATAACTGCTCATGCTCTCTTTTTATCTGTAAGAGCCTGTCTACTGGATACTCTTCAATATCATCAGTTTCAATATGATGTGGATAGCATAAAATCAGTAGGTTTTCGTAGCTTCTTCTATGCTCGTCATTTCCATCTGGATTAAATCGTTCCCCACCCTCCGAGGCAGCTTCAATATGACAAACTTGTGCAATGAATTTATTCTTGTCATTGATCAATGGCTGAGTGCAACCTGGAAAGGCACATTGATTTCCAGATCTAGCGAAGAGTGCTCTCAACACATCAGTTTTTGGTGCTAGGCGTGCCATTTTATTCCTTCAGTTTGCTCTGACATATAACGTTTGGTTAAGGGAGTGACAACGAAAAATGTTGAAGTGAAATCTGGGACAGTAAATTCTGGGACACCCACCTTTATGTTGACCCTTGACCCTTGACCCACCTCACCGAAGCCGATATTAACGCCGAAAGGGGGGCTTCCGATCTTTGCTTATGTGGTGGCGGGTTTATTCGCGATAGTCCGAATACACTGCACTACTCGAACATACTGGCTAAAGTATCGCAAACAGGACATCGGTTTGAGGCCTGTGTTAGGTAATAACTAGAATTTTATAAGTTGAACACTAAAATAACTCTTGAACATTTTTTAGCGCTCTTTTGTGAAAATATTGCGGATATAAAATCGTGCTATAGCAAATACATGGTATATCCTTGCTTTAATCTTGCTGTCGAACGTTTCTTCAAAAGGTACTCGATAGCTAACCGAGCCAGTACCTATATGAACAATGTCAATGTTACGTACTTTCAATAAGTGATAACCGTGAGATGTTTGAGTTGAAATCACAAACTTATCTGAATCGACGCTAATTGGCTTATCATAATCTATCTTTATCGAGCTGTCTGCATAAGCATCTATTTCATGTTCATCTTGAGTTTGGAATAAAAAATCATTGTAATCCAACATCTGTACTATTTCGGGGCAATAGTTATTCTTCTGTGATACTTGAAACGTCACTTTCGTGAAGCATTTAAGGTTCTTAACTTTGACTGGATACGCTTGGCGGTTAATAAAGTAGAGGAAAAATGTCGTAGAGTCTTTCTTTTTATGCACCAATACTCTTTTTATTTTCAATGGCTGAAGTCTACTTCGATACCAAGCGATAAGGACTGATACAATCGCTACAAGCGATGCCACTGAGCTAAGTACATCTACAAAATCCTCGAAACTCAAATTTCACCTCTGTATTGATCTCGTATGTTGGGCTAAAAATCGTAGGTTGGTGCTAAACGAAGTGAAGCCCAACGTTTACTGCGAAACGTATCTGCAAATTTGTTTTACCGATCGACCCAACCCATGTTTATTCCGCTCTGGTTGAGGTGATCATGTTCATCTGTTGGGCTTCGCTACGCTCTGCACCAACCAGCAAAAACCACGCTACCGCCCCTGAATGTCAGCCTCCAGTCTGCTGCTTGTTACCTGCGTTTTGGCACTGATTTGGCTCATGGCTGACTCCTGCGCGAGGTTGCCAAGCGGCTATGTTACCGAACGGGGCTGGGGTGAAAAGCGCAAGCGGGCCGTTTCCTGAGCAAGATCAACAAATTAATCAGTAACGGGCTGCGATATAGCCGTGCAACAGCAACAGCCCATCAGCGCAGAGGGAAATCGGACAGTGAAGCGAGGATGTCGCCATCTTGCTGGTGGGCATTAAAAAACCCTATGGGCCCAAAGGCCCATAGGGTTTTTCTGCGGTGATTGTTTGGGTAGTGGTTATCTGGCTTGGCGTACCGGCACGGCGCGGGTGGTGGCCACTTCGTAGCGGCTTTGGCTTGCCGGAGCCCCCTTCTGGAACTGGCGTACCAGCCGGTCGAGATCGCTCAACTGGTTGACCAGCTGGGTGATGCCGTGCACCGCGTGCTGGCTGCCGACGCTGGAGTCATCGGCCAGGGTCTTGATGCTGAGCACGTTGCGGTTGATCTCGGCGGTGACGTGGGACTGCTCCTGCACCGCCTGGGCAATCTGGCTGCTGCCGGAGGCGACCTGCTGCAACATGTTGTTGATTTGCTGGAGTATGGTGCCGGTCGCGGTGGCCTTCTGCTGGCAACTGTCGGCAAGTTGGCAGCCCTTCTCCATCGCCTGCTCAGCCTCGCCAGAGCTGTTTTGCAGCTCGGTGATCATCTTCTGGATCTCGCTGGTCGAGGATTGGGTCTTGATGGCGAGGGTGCGGATCTCGTCGGCCACTACCGAGAAGCCGCGACCCGCTTCGCCAGCCCGGGCCGCTTCAATGGCGGCGTTGAGGGCCAGCAGGTTGGTCTGGTTGGCGATGTTGTTGATCACATCGAGGATGCCGTCGATATCGCGGCAGTGGCCGACCAGCGCACTGATCACGCTCTTGGAGGTGATCAGTTCGCTGTTCATGCCCGCCACGGCAGCCACGGTTTCGGCCACGCTACTGTTGCCGCTCTTGAACAGCACGGCCGTTTCATCCAGCAGGCTGGAGGAGTCAGTCGAACTTTGTGACACCTCGCGAATGGATTCCGACATCTCGGTCACGGCGGTCGCTACCTGATTGGTTTCGGCCTGCTGCTGTTGCAGGTTGTCGGTGATGGATTCGGCGTTGCGCAGATCTCCCTCGGCGGCCTGCAGGATCTTGCTGCAAGTCTGTTGGGTGCGGGCCAGCACGGCGTTGAACTCGGCCTGATTCATCACCATCGAGAGTTCGATGGCGGCGATATTGTCCACCTTGTTGGTGTAGAGCAGCTGCATCAGCGGGTTGTCAAAGCGGCTGCGGGCCATCTTGTTGAGCTTGCCGAGGCGGCGGGAGAGGGCATTCAGGGTGATGGCCGCTATCGCCAGCGGCAGGGCGGCCAGCGCCAGTTGCCAGTTCATGTCGTGGTTGTAGCCCAGGGCAAACATGGCGAGCAGGCTCAGCAGCAGACAGAGGTTGATGGCCAGGGTATGGGAGAAGGTGGGCAACTTGAGCGCCAGCGGCAGCTTGTTGTTGCGAAGGTCGGCATAGACCTTCTCGGCCCGCTGTTTGATCTCCTCGCTCGGGGCGGTGCGCACAGACTGATACTCCACCACCCGGCCGCTGGCATCCTTGATGGGGGTGACAAAGGCGCTGACCCAGTAGTGATCGCCATTCTTGCAGCGATTTTTCACCGGCCCCATCCAGCTCTTGCCATCCCTGATGTGACCCCACAGATCGGCAAAGGCCTGTTTCGGCATGTCAGGATGGCGCACCAGATTGTGGTGTTCCCCCTTCAGCTCGTCGAGCGAGAAGCCTGCAATATCGCAGAACTCATCGTTGGCGTAGGTGATGCGGCTCTCCAGATCCGTGGTGGAGATCAGGCTCTGGTGGTCTGGATAGAGACGTTCTCTTTGGGTAACCGGTTGATTGATTCTCATGGCCTTGCTCCCGAGCTGTGGTGGTTAAATTTTGATCTGCGTCAAGACATGTGCAAAGGGCGGGCCAGCTGGCAAAAACTAATGATTGATGTGTTATTAGCGAGGTTTGGAGAGGAAAAACGCGTGGTTGTTTGCAATATGCAATGGATCTGACGGGGTGTGCCTCTGCGGCATCTGCAATTTGCAACCTATTCTGGGCAAGCCCATAAGCTTGGAGCCAGCAGCTGGATGCGAAGGAAGCATGAACCGACGGGGCATCCGCTGCCCCGCCAGAGATCAGGGGAGAGGGTCGGGAGCGGGTGCGGAGGGGGCGCTGACGAGCTGCATCACTTCAATCTGGATACCCTGCACCAGCACGGTTTTCAGATCCTGCAGGTACTCCTCCAGCGGCGACTCTTGCAGCAGCTGGGCGAGCTCGTTGCCCACCGGGGTGAGGCGGTAGTAGAGCAGGGTGATGTTGTTCTGCTTGCACTGCAGCCGCCAGCGCTGGTTGCCGAACTCCAGCTCGACCCCATCGGCGGGCAGCGGGCCGGACTCCAGCTCCGCGCGATGCAGCAGCCCGAGCTCAAACAGTTGCAGCAGGGCGTTGTAGGGCAGTCGGTATTTGCCAAGGCCAAGGCGCGTTGCCTTGGCACGACTCAGCAGGCTGGCCCCCTTGTGCAGCCCCAGCAGCAGTCGCTGCTCGTCGCTGCCGGTGTAGTGGCAAGTCAGTGAGCAGATACGTTGGAACAGCTGGGCCTCGCGCTGGGTCATCTCTTTGAGGGTGGCGAGCGCCCGAATGGAGAAGCGGCCCGGGGTGGCGACTTCCAGCGCGAAGATCCGCCCCCACAGCTGCTGCATCGGCACCATGCTGATATCTTCCGCCAGTTGCAGGAAGCGGGTCAGCCAATCACTGTCCATCTCGCCACCGGCCGCGGTCTCTTCGCAGTGGCGGGAGGCCATCACCATGATGGCTTCCAGATTGCGCTGGCGGGCGGCCTGATCCGCCAGATGGCGAAAGGTGGCGCGCTGCTCGAAGGTGCTGTCGGTATTGCGGGTGAGCATGCCGTCGATGCCGCGGCTGCGGGCCAGGCGCAGGGTCTGCTCCTGGCTGCTCAGGATCGAACTCTCTTTCTTCGGGGGGGGGAGGTCTGCCATGCTGACTCCATTCGCACAGGTTCTGGAGCTGAATGTTACTCCAACCGGGATGCCAAGATAACAAAGCGGCCTCCGTGGAGGCCGCTTTTTTTGCAACGGGAGGATTACTCCTCGTAAACGCTCACCTCGACCGCTTCCATCGAATAGGAGGCGGTGGCCATCTCGTGGCTGGAGCTGACCGTGCGCATCTTGCCCTTGACCCAGATGGCATCCCACAGATCATCCACCGGCGCACCCTTGGGGTAGCTCACATAGATCACCTGATTGGTGGGGGGCGGCGGCACATGGATGCAGGCGCCGAAGTAGGGCACCAGCAGGAAGGCGGTGATCTTCTTGGCATCCCCTTCCAGCGGCACCACGAAGCCCGGAATGCGCACATCCTGGTTGTCCAGCTTCTTGTTTACCCCGCCCACCGGTTGCGGCACCGACATGGGATCTTCGTGATTGACCTGGGGCGGTGGCAGCAGTTTTTCCCCTTCCGGGATGAGCACATCCCAGTCGATGGTCTTGTAATCGGCGGCCAGGGCGGGCAGCACCAGCAGGCTGGCGAGCAGCGCCACAATTTTCCACTTCATCATCTGTCCTTCTGTTTCGATTTTGGGCGTCTCGCTAGACGCGAATGCTCATGCCATCGCTCAAGCTGTAGCGGTAAGCGCGTGCAGCAGGGAGCAGGCCAATCACCATGCCTGCCAGCCAGACTATCCCCAGCAACTGCCACTCGTAGGCGCTCGGAAGCCCCAGACTCAGTTGCAGGCCATAGTGGCTGAGCAGCCAGGGCGAGGCAAGCCCCTGCCCCAGATAGAGCACGGCGACCCCGAGGGCGATGCCGACCGTGGTCAGCGCCATCGCCTCCAGCGCCAGCAGCAGGAACAGGTGGGCAGGGCCCGCGCCGAGGGATCGCAATATGGCGAGCTCCCGGCGTCGCTCGTTAAGCCCCGCCAGCAGGGTAGTCAGCATGCCGATAAGGCCCGCTACCACCACGAAACCGGCGATGACCGACAGCGCGGTTTCCGCCACGCTCATCAGGCTCCACAGCTCCTGCAGGGCGGCCCCCGGCAGGATCGCCATCAGCGGCTCTTTGGGATAGGTGTTGACGCTGCGCTGCAGCTGGAACGCCAGAATGCGGTTGCTCAGCCCCACCATAAAGGCGGTGATGGTTTTCGGGGTGAGATCCTGCGCCAGCGCCTGCTCCGGTGTCACGTTCTTGCTGTGGCGGCCGGTGTCCCAACCGAGATGGATCGCCTCGATCCCCGCCAGCGGTACATGGATGGTGCGATCGATGGGCGTACCGGTCGGCGCCAGAATACCCACCACCTTGAACGGCAGATTGTCGTGCTGGCTGAACGAGGTGTTGCCAGCGCCGTGGGCGATGACGATGGATTGGTCGAGGTGATAGCCGAGCTTCTCGGCCACCTGAGCGCCGAGCACCGCTTCAAACGGCGTGTCGAACGGCCGACCTTCCCGCAGTTGCAGCGACTGTTGCTGACCGTACTTCAGGTGGGTGAAGTAGTCGCCATTGGTGCCGAGCACCCGAAATCCCTTGTGGGAGTCACCAAGGGAAAGCGGGATGGTCCAGGCGACGCCCGGTTTCTGTTTGATGGCCTGATAGGAGTCCCACCCCACGTTGTTGGTGGGGTTGCCAATGCGAAACACCGAGTAGAGCAGCAGGTTCACCTGACCGGAGCGGGCGCCAACGATGAGATCGGTGCCCGAGACGGTGTTGGAGAAGCTTTCACGGGCCTGGGTGCGCACCCGCTCCACCCCGAGTAGCAGGGTGACGCTGATGGCGACGGCCAGCAGGGTGAGCCCGGCGGTGAGTCGGCGGGCCCAGAGACTTTGTAGGGCTAGCTTTAGCATGATGCCTTCCGGTTGAGCTGTTGCAGGTTTTCGACCCGCGGGAACAGGGGTTCGAGATAAGGGTCGTGACTGACGAAGATCAGGGTCGAGCCCTGCTTGTCGCACTCCTCGAACAACAGCTTGATAAAGGCCGCCCGGTTGTCGGTGTCGAGGGCCGAGGTGGGCTCGTCGGCGATCACCAGTGGCGGCGAGCCGATCAGCGCCCGTGCGGCAGCAACCCGCTGCTGCTGGCCGATGCTGAGGGCATGGACGGGGCGATGCAGTGCGTCATCCGGCAGTTGCAGCTCCGCCAGCAGGCGGCGCGCCTCCTGCTCCGGACTCCCTTGCAGGCGAGACCGTTTGGCGGGCGAAAAGGTGAGGGCTGCGGTCACGTTGTCCTGCACCGAGAGAAAGGGCAGCAGATTGAACTGCTGGAAGATATAACCCAGATTGGCCGCCCGGAAGTGGTCACGGGCACGGCCAGAGAGCCGGGCCAATGGTTGGCCCAGCACCTCCAGGGTGCCGTGGTTGGCGGTCTGGATCCCGGCCAGCAACCCGAGCAGGGTCGACTTGCCAGAGCCCGACGGGCCCTTGATAAAGACCCGCTCACCCTCGCGGATGGTGAGGGCGGGCAGATCGAGTACAGCGTCGCCACCTGGCCAGGCAAAGGCCAGATCGCGGATCTCAACCACGGCTTTTTTCATGGCGTTACCAGCTCAGCTTGTTGGCGGACGGGGTCAGTTCGGCTGCGGTCTGGCCGGTGGGCAGGATCCCCTGCACGCTCAGCTTTTCAAGGCTCGGATAGACGCTGAACAGGGTCGCCTCAAGACCGGTCAGTTTGGCTGGTGTAGCGCAGGTGTAGGTGTACATGGCGCCCATATCGGCGTGACCCGCTTCGTCATGATCATGGTGGTCTTCATGTTTGTCGCTGGCAGCCTTGTCATGGTCATGGTCATGGTCATGGTCATGGTCATGGTCATGGTCGTGATCATGCTCTTCTTTGGCAGCTTGCAGCTCTTGCAGGGTCAGTTTGCAGCCAGCTGCCGGGTCGAAGCGAAACAGGGCGTCAGGCTGCTGGAGGCGGGCGACCGCTTTGGCATACTGCGCCTTCTCTTCATCGCTCTTGGCGGCGTGCTCGAAGCCCACCAGATCGGCAGCAGGGGCCTGCAGCTCGATCATCAGCTGGTCGCCATCGACCACCAGATTGAGGTGGCCGTGCCCATGCTCGTGGGCGCCATGGCTGTGGCTCTCGTGTTCGTCGTGATTTGCGTGTGCGCCAAAGGCCGCAGCGGCCAGCAACAGAGTAACTGCTTTCATCTTTAATCCTTTTTTCAAAACAAATAGCGAAATTAAACAAAGGGATAGATAAAAACAGAGGCGGGCGGCGCACGGATGGCATAGCTGTGAAACGTGGCGGTATCCGCCGAGCGTTGCATGGTTGCAACGACGGGCAGAACAGAGCTTGAACCGGGGAAACAATAGGGGGTGGCGGTGATGACCTGCTTGCCATCCAGATGGAGGGCGCAAACCAGACAGTGATGGTCGTCGTGGCCGGGCAGGGCGGATTCAAACTGGTGCCGGGCAAGGGCAGGCTGCAGCCATAACCAGCCCAGCAGCAAGATCCAGATTTTCAGCTTGATACGACCCATAGACCCTTATGGAAAGGGCGCCATCAGCGCCCTTTCTCTCTGACTTAGAGATGGGACTTGATGAGCCCCATCACGGTAGCAATGTTGTTGGCATCGAGCTGGCCATCTTTGGCAAACAGCACCTTGCCCTCTTTATCCAGCAGAATGATCGCCGAGCTTTCCGGCGTCAGATCCCAGGCGTTGCGCGCCATGCCCTTGGCATCCAGCACCATGGCGGACCAGGGGAACTCTTTCTTGCTGTCCTCGGCACTGCTCTTCACGAAGCCGGAGGTGCCCCAGATGGCGTCATTGCTGTTGATGACGGTAACGGTCTGGTACTTGTCTTGCGGCAACTTGGCGGCCTTGATCGCCTCGATCATCGGGGCGTTCAGCTCCTTGGCACTGGAGCGGCCGGCAATATGCTGGATCAGGAACACCTTGCCGGTGAGCGAGGTGCTCTGCCACGGCTGGTAGCCGATATCCTTGCCATTCAGTACCAGCTCGCCCTTGTCACTGACATTGACCAGCGGCACCGGGTTGCCATCCTTGAAGTTGTGAGCAAAGACCAGGGATGGCAGCAGCGCCAAAGTAAGTACGAGATGTTTCATCCTGATGACACTCCATTTGTTATGTTATAACGAGTTTCGGATTGAGGGAATGGGCGAGCTTCATCCTAAACTGATCGGATCTGTTTAAGAAGTGTTAAATAAGATCGCAATTCAGAAGCGTCGGCGCCCCGCCAGTCAGGTGGTTGGCTGGCAAGGGCGGCTAGGATGGCATGACATCGATAAAAATCAATGAATTGGCAGCTGGTCTGAGCTGTCTGCGTCAGTAGAGCGACTCGCTGATGAGGGGGATCTTGGCCATGGTCATCTGCTGGGCCAGCAGGGACGAGCCGGTCAGCAGCACATGGCGCTGATTGTTGATCACCACCACATCACCGGGTACGCCACTGTCTGCCGTAATGGCCAGCCAGGCAGGGGAGACGCTGCCGATGCTGATATCCGGATAGATGATGCTGAGCACATATTGCGGGGCCAGCTCTGCCAGCAGGCTGGCCATCAGCAGAGCCTTCTCATCGCTGTCGGCCTTGTTATCTTGCAGTGCCTGCAGCGGCGGCGCGAAGTGATCCAGCTGCTCCGGCTGGGTGGGGATGGCGTTTAGCCACTCTTGCATCAGGCTGACGCTGGTGGCGAGATCCTTGGCGGCAAACTGCTGCGCCAGTGGCTTGAGGTGCCCTTTGAAGTGGTAGAAGAGCTGGGAGTAATCGGGGCGTACGCAAGGCAGTTTGCGATTGGCAGGATGGACGCAGGGTATCACCCTCATCTGGTAGAAGGCATCCTCCTGATACTGTTGGTAGGCTTGCCAGAATAGCAGCGACTCCATGCTGTCGTCCCGCAGGGTGAAGGCCTGCTCCAGATTGCGAAACTTGGTAGCTGTCTCGGGGCTGCTCTGATTGATCAGGTTGATGCTGTTGTAGAGCCGTGGGCTGATATAGGCGTAAAGGGTCTCCAGCGGATTGGTGAGAGAGGCCTTCAGCAGGCTCATCTCGTGGCGACTGGCGGCCATCACCTGATCGTCGGTGGTCAGCTGGAAGTGCTTGCGCTGGCCATCGGTGGATTGCCACTGCCAGCTCATGTTGATCTCGCTGGCGTTGCTTGTGGCGCCAAGGGTGGTGTAGAGAGTGAGGCTGAGCAACAGCGCGGGGGTCAGCTTCATGGTGGTGCTTCCTGCCGTGGACGATAATTAACAACTAGGTGAGCCGGCACCACTTTGGTGATGTTTCGTTTTGTGATCTGGATAACAGATTGATGTGACTTTTAATTTAATTGTGAAATTAAGTCACTCTGGAGGGGTTATGAAGCCTTGGATCATAGTGCTGTTTGGGCTGCTCAGCCTGCCAGCCATGGCGGGTCAGGTGATCGTCAACAAGGGGATGTCCGTTGCGGATACCTTTGCCCTGCGT
Organism: Aeromonas sp. 604443; assembly: GCF_049170315.1. NCBI lineage: Bacteria > Pseudomonadati > Pseudomonadota > Gammaproteobacteria > Aeromonadales > Aeromonadaceae > Aeromonas > Aeromonas sp. 604443. The sequence continues at coordinate 100,225 of NZ_JAAKMI010000012.1, read as the reverse complement.
GACCAGCTGGCGCGCGAACACGAATGGCAGGAGTGGCTGCGCTACCAGCAGGCCATCAAGTGGCTGGAGGTGTTGCCGGTCAACTGCGAGCTGATGAGCCAGCCGGGCGGCGGCTATCGCTGTGGCGGTGATTACTATCGTCCCTACCAGAAAGATGGCCGTGAAATATACATTCAGGGCAATCCTGCCGAAGATGCGGCCGGTCAGCTGCCGCAAACACCGACAAAAAAGGCGCCATAAGGCGCCTTTTTTACAAACCGAGTGATGCTTACTTGGCAGCGTAACGCTCGGCAGAGGTTTTGATCTCGGCTTCGGCAGCGGCCTTGTCGCCCCAACCTTCCACCTTGACCCATTTGCCCGCTTCCAGCTCTTTGTAGCGCTCGAAGAAGTGCTGGATCTGGGCTTTCAGCAGTTCCGGCAGATCGTTCACATCCTGGATGTGGTCGTACTGCTTGGTCAGCTTGGAGTGCGGCACGGCAACGATCTTGGCATCTTCGCCAGATTCGTCGGTCATCTTCAGCACGCCAACCGGGCGGCAGCGAATGACGGAGCCGGCCAGCAGCGGGTAGGGGGTCGGAACCAGTACGTCGACGGGGTCACCATCCAGAGAGAGGGTCGCGTTCACGTAGCCGTAGTTGCACGGATAGAACATCGGGGTAGACATGAAGCGATCAACGAAAATAGCACCGCTGTCCTTGTCGACTTCGTATTTGATCGGGTCGGCATTCTGCGGGATTTCGATGATGACATAGATATCGTCGGGCAGGCTCTTGCCAGCCGGTACCAGGTTCAGGCTCATGATAATTCCTTCGTTGTTAGTATCAGGTTTGCAGGCCGATATTATAGCGATGTGATGTTAAATGACCATATTTCAGCGGCTATCGCTAACAAAGAAGGGGGATGTTTCCTGTTTGCGGCGCGTTGATGTGTGCGGGATGCAACAAAACGGCTGTTTTGATGCCCTGCCGCTGACCTTGGTCACCGGCAGGGCATGTGGAGTTGCGAGCAACGAGGGTCAGAGCGAGTAGGGGAGTCTCGATTCGTTGACCAGTCGCGACAGGGCTGTCACTACATGAGGGTCAAACTGGGTGCCGGAGCGGGACTGGATATACTCCATGGTTTGCGCCAGCGTCCAGGGTTCTTTGTAGGGGCGCTTGCTGAGCAGGGCATCGAATACATCGACCACCGCCACAATCCTCGCCGACAGGGGGATCTGCTGGCCTGCCAGCTGCTGCGGGTAGCCTTTACCATCGAAGTGCTCATGGTGGCCCCGGGCGATCTCTGCCCCCAGCGAGAGGTAGCTGGTTCCCTCCACCATTTCGCCCGCCTTGTGCAGGATATTGGCGCCGATACCGGCGTGCTGCTCCATGATGGCCCGTTCTTCCGGGTCGAAACGTCCGGGCTTGTGCAGGATATGATCCGGGGTGCCCACCTTGCCCACATCGTGCAGGATGGAGGCCATGCCGATCATCTCGACAAACTCCGGGGTCAGCTGCTCGGGATAGGCTGCCATCTGCTTCAATTCGGCCACGATGGCATCCGAGAGTTTCTGCACCCGCAAGACATGCTCGCCGGTATCGGAGTCGCGAAACTCTGCCAGCGCCGCCAGCGCCACCACGGTGGCCTCCTGGGCGCGCAGCAGCTGATTGTAGAGATAGAGATTGTCGTAGGCCGCCGAGATGCGCTGACAGAAGACATCCAGCAGGTCGCACTCGAGAGGATCCAGAGGCTGGGTCGGGGTGAAGCTCAACACGAACTCGCGGCCATTCTGGGCGGCGATATAGAGGGAATCCTGAGGGTGTTCAAAGCGGTTGCAGCGCTCGTTTAACGCCTTCATGACCGACTCTTTCAGGGCAGAAAATTCATCAAGGCTCTTCTCCTCCAGCAGCGCCTCGTAGTCTCCGGTTGCCGCCAGGATCTCAAGCCCATGTTCTCCTGGGCGGCGTTCGGCACAGATGGCCCCTTCGGTGCCCACATCGAGAATGGCGCTGATCTGTTTGAGCACGCCGGAAGCAAACTCCTTGAGTGAATGGAGATGGTAGAGATCGCCCGCGCCCTCCAGAATTTTGCCGAGTCCCTGTCGGCTCTTGTCGATGGCGCTGAGGGTTTCGTAGGAGCGAAGGGAGGCGATGACGGTGGTGAAGAGTTTTTGTACCGTCAACTCGGTCTTGGTTTTGTAGTCGTTAATATCGTAATCGAGGATCACCCTTTGTTCCGGTGCCTGACCGGGCTGGCCGGTACGCAGCACGATCCGCACCAGCGAGTTGCGCATCTCGTTGCGGATCCGGTGCACCAGCCGCAAACCGGCATCTTCGGTCTCCATCACCACATCGAGCAGGATCAGGGCAATCCTGGGATTGGCCTCCAGCATGGTGGCGGCTTCAGCACCGCTGTAGGCGTTGAGCAGCTCCAGCGGGCGAGATTTGTACTGAATATTGGAGAGGGCAAGCCGGGTGGCGTGATGAATATCCGGCTCATCATCCACGATCAGCACTTGCCAGGGATTGAGTGCCTTGGGGACCACGACCTCTTCATCATCGAGTTCGATGATGTCGTCATCCAGCCAGATATCGTCCTTGTCTTGGGCACTGCTCATATCGGTTACGCCTCCGGCGCTCAATGAGTATGTGAAGAGTATGCACGATCACCTCTGTCAGGATCATCAGGATAAGCAGATATCGTGAGCTGGCACCGCCTCTTTCATCTTTACTCGAAAGGCTCAAGATAACTCTGGATCGATTTTTTCAACCAGGCCAATACTTTGCCGTGATAGGCATTTTCTGCCAGATAGACGCCATAGTCTCGCCACTGCAGGCTGAACTTGTGCTTCAGGGTCAGCAGGGTGCCTTGTCGCAGCTGGCTCTGGATAAGTGGCGAGGGGAGCACCGCCCAGCCCAGCCCATCGAGGACCGCGTTACGCATCAACTCGAAGCTGGAGAGACCTATATGCTGGCCTCCCACAGGTAGCAGGCTTTTTACAGAAAATTCATCTACATACGAGAGAGTTACCTGGGTGTGATCGGTCAGATCCTGCTGTTTGACCCGCTTCAGTCCGGCCAGCGGATGGCTGGGCGCCACCACCATCAGGGTGCGGATCGGGTTGAGCAGATCGATGTTGAGGCCGCTGCGCTCCTGATCCTCGGTAATAAGGCCAAATGCGGCATCGACGAACCCCTCTTCAACCAGCGCTGGCAGTTCAGGCGGAGAGGCAAGCACCAGCGAGATACTGGTGCCGGGAAACTGGTTGTGCAGGCTGGCCAGCATCTCGCGCCACACTTGCTCGGGGATGGCGTCATCGCGGGCAACCCGCAGCGCCACTTCGGCACCCGAGGCGTAATGTTTGCACTTCTGCTGCAAGCTGTTGGCCGCCTGTAGCAGGCGAGTGCAATCATCAAGTACCAGCTCGCCGATCTCGGTCAGGCGACTCTGATTGGCTCCTCGTTCGAAAAGTTCGACGCCAAGCTCAACTTCCAGTGCTGCGATGGAGGTGCTGACAGCGCTGCGGCTTTTGCCGAGACGACGGGCGGTGTTGGCTATAGAGCCGCTATTGGCTGACTCTACAAAGAGTTCTATCTGATATAGCTTCATGTTTTACAGACCATGGCGGAGTTTTTCACCATCACCTTAGCGTGCCGAACCAAGGCAAGGCAAACCTGTGGCGTCGGAATAATCGACGCTGAGCGATTGTCGCGAGTTGCTTCTCCCCGTTTACCATCTCTCCCGTCGAAGCAACAAAGGCATCCTATATGTTATTAAGTCGTATGTTTCTGGCCCGGCTGTTTTTGACCGGCGCCATCGTGACCGAGGTCGCCGGCACCTCCAGCATGACCATGATCCCCGAGCAGGGGGCTGGCTGGATGAATTACATCCCGATGTGGCTGTTGATCGGTTTCTCGTACTGGTTGCTGGCGAAAGCCGCCAAAACAATCTCCATTGGTATTGCGTTTGCGCTCTGGGAAGGGCTCGGGATCACCCTGATCACCATAGTGTCGGTCATGTTCCTCGGTTACGATGTGACCGTTCAGGAGCTGATTGGCCTGGCTCTCGCGATAGTGGGGATTGTTATGGTGACCATGGGGGAGACCCATGATGAGCCTGCAGACAAGTCAGTAGAAGCGGAGGCCACAGCATGAGTCCGTTTGTGATTGTATTGGGTGCCGCACTGATCGATATCGGCGCCAACATGGCCATCAACCGCTCCAAGGGTTTTCGTTACAAGGGGTGGGGCTTCCTGGGGATCATGCTGGTACTCGGCGCCTTTACCCTGCTCTCGGAAGCGGTAAGTGGTGGCCAGATTGACCTGGCTGTTGCCTACGCCACCTGGGGGGCTATCGGCATCGTCGGTACGGCGCTGGGCGGTTTGCTCTTCTTCGGTGAGCGGCTCAAGCCCATCGGCTGGGCTGGCATGATGGTGATGGCGCTGGCTGTCGTTATGCTGACTACCGCCTGATAACCTGAAGCAATAACAAAAGCCGCCCGGTTGCAACCGAGCGGCTTTTTGTTTGGCCGACAGTTTGACCGACTCAGGCTCAGCGCGGCGCTTCGTAGAGCTCCAGCGGCAGGCCGTCGGGGTCGGCGAAGAAGGTAAAGCGCTTGCCGGTCAGCTCGTCCACCCGCACTGGCTCAACATCGACTCGATGGGCATGCAGATGGGCGATGACCCGGTCAAGATCGCTGACCCGAAAGGCGAGATGGCGCAGGCCGCACGCCTCGGGGCGGGAGGGGCGCTCGGGAGGCGAGGGGAAGCTGAACAGCTCCAGCTGGCCGCCGTCCGGCAGGGCCAGATCCAGTTTCCACGACTGGCGCGCCTCGCGCAGGGTCTCGGCGATGATGGGCAGCCCCAGCACCTCGTGATAGAAGTGGCGCGATCGCTGGTAATCGCTGGCGATAATGGCAATGTGGTGAATAGCCTCAAACAACGGCTGGCTCATGATGACTCCTTGTAAGCAGGCTGGGGAGAGGGGCCGCCCGTGCAGCCCCTCTCGCGATGTCAGTTGAAGAATCCACCGAACCACTCATCCAGGGCACTGCGTGGCGTCGTACTGCCGGCACAGCTGGTCGGGGAGCCCATAGTCGAGGTCTTGGCCGGTACCTGCAGGCTGCCCGGGCAGTCGCTGGTGACGCGGTTGCCGCTGGCACGGGAGAAGTTGGCCCAGGTGATCCCCTCCGGGATCTGCAGGCTCAGGCTGTTGACGCCTCGCTGGCTCATGTAGCCGCTAAAGAGCTGCAGTGCCCCGCTTGCGCCGGTCAAGCCCGCCGGGGTGTTGTCGTCGCGCCCGACCCAGATACTGACCAGCTCGTTGTTGTCCATCCCGGTAAACCAGGAGTCGCGCAGCTCGTTGGTGGTGCCGGTCTTGGCTGCCATGGTGGCGCCGGGGAACTTGGCACTGAGGGCGCGGGCCGTGCCCTGACTCACCGTCTTGGTCATGGCGAACAGGGTCAGCCAGCTTGCTTGCTGGTCGGTGACCCGCTTGGCGGTCTGATCATGCTGATAGAGCAGGCTGCCATCCCCGTTGACTACGGCGCGAATGGCCGACAGCGGCTGGGTCAGTCCCTGATTGGCGATGGGCAGATACATCTGGTTCACCTCCAGCGGCGAGAGGGCCACTGCCCCCAGCACCAGCGACGGATAGGGCTGGATCTCCTGCTGGACTCCCAGCTTGTGCAGGGTGTCGACTACCTTCTCCAGCCCGACTTGCAGACCCAGATTGACGGTCGGTACGTTGAGGGAGCTGGCCAGCGCATCCATCAGCGGCACGCTCTGGCGGAACTTGCGATCGTAGTTCTGTGGCGTCCAGACCTGACCATCCTGACCGCGAATGCGGATCGGCTGATCTTTGAGCGGGGTCGCCAGGGTCAGACCGTTTGAGAGACCGGTGAGGTAGACCGCCGGTTTCACCAGCGAGCCGATCTGGCGGCGGGCATCCAGTGCCCGGTTGAACCCGGCGTAGCGGGGATCGCGGCCACCCACCAGCGCGACCACTTCGCCCTTGTGCCAGTCGGAGACCACCATGGCCGCCTCCAGCTTCTTCTTGCCGCGCAGTTTTTCGATATCGGCGAGGCCCGATTCGACCGCTCGCTCGGCCGCGTGCTGGGCGATGGGGTCGAGGCTGGTGAAGATCTTGAGGCCGGACTGCTTGAGCAGATCGGCGCCGAAGCGGCTCTGGATTTCCCGCTTGAGCAGTCCCATAAAGGCCGGGGTGCGGCCATAACTCATCTGGCCACGGGTGATGATGCCGAGGGGTTGGCGGCTGGCCAGTTCATACTCTGCCTGGGTCAGGCTGCCGTGATCCATCAGCAGCTTCAGCACCAGATCACGGCGGGTCTTGGCCCGCTCCGGGAAGCGCCATGGGTCGTAATAGGAGGGGCCTTTCACCAGACCGACCAGCAGGGCGACCTGATCGATATCCAGCTCGTTGACCGGAATGCCGAAGTAGAAGTAGGAGGCGAGGCCGAAACCATAGACCCCTTGCGAGAAGTTCTGCCCAAGATAGACCTCGTTGAGGTAGGACTCCAGGATCTCGTCCTTGCTGTAGCGATAGTCGATCAGCACCGCCATATAGGCTTCCTGCAGTTTTCGCCACAGGCTGCGTTCACGGGTCAGGAAGAAGTTTTTGGCCAGCTGCTGGGTCAGGGTACTGCCCCCCTGCACGGTACGACCCGCGATCAGGTTGGCGAACATGGCCCGCATGATGGCCACCGGCGAGACGCCGCCATGCTGGTAGAAGTCGCGATCTTCGGTGGTGAGCAGGGTCACCAGCAGGCTGTCGGGCACTTCGGCGATACGCACCAGCAGGCGATCTTCCCGATCTTCGGTATTGAGGCGATCGAGCAGCACCGGGTCCATCTGGGCGTAACCGAGCTGGCGCTGGTTCTCCAGCGACTGGATCCCCTCAAGGCGCGGGCCGTTGAAGGTGAGGCGCAGGCCGCGGGCTCCGTCGGCGCCGTCATAGAACTCGAACGGGCGGCGAATAAGCTCGATGCGGTTGCCGTTGATGGTGTATTCACCCGGCGTGTGAGGCTGGCGCACCTGCTTGTAGCTCAGCATGTTGAGCTCGCGCAGCATCTGGTCCCGCGACAGGCGCTGGCTGGGGTAGAGCTCCAGTGGACGGCTGTAGACCATCACCGGCAGCTGCCACTTCTCGCCATCGAAGCGCTCGCGCACCTTGGTATCGAGGTAGATGCCAAACACCACCATAAAGGCCGCCACCACCAGGGAGAGCTTGAAGCCAAGCCAGAACAGCTTGCGCCAGATGGTGCGTTTGGGCGCTGCCTTCTTGGGGGCACGCTTGCGTCGTTGGGTTGCCATAAATCCTCTTTGCTTTCCTTTCTACTTGTTATGTCGCATTCGCGAACGTCCGAGCGGGATTAACCCGTCGAACCTAGATGCCCATCTTCTTTTTGGTGACTTTGGTCGGCATCGCCTCCAGCGGATTATCCGGCCAGTAGTGGCGGGGATAGCGTCCCTTCATCTCTTTCTTCACCTGTTCGTAGGATCCTGCCCAGAAAGCGGCCAGATCGGCAGTGATCTGCAGCGGTCGCTGGGCGGGGGAGAGCAGCTCAACTACCAGCGGTACCCGGCCATCGGCCACGCAGGGGGTTGAGCCTTGCCCGAACATCTCCTGAATGCGCACCGGGATCACCGGTGCTTGCCCTGGCTGATAGCGGATCCGCACCCGGCTGCCGGTGGGCGCTGCAAAGTAACTCGGCAGCGCCTCGTCCAGCCGTTTGGGCAACGGCCAGGGCAGGGATTGGCGCAGGATGTCGCCGAGGTTGAGCTTTTTCAACTGCTCCAACCGGGTCATGCCGCTCACCGCTGGCAGCAGCCACTGTTCCAGCGTGGCCAGCAAATTTTCCTCATCCATCGCGGGCCACCCCTCATCGGGCAGCCAGTCGCGGGCGCAGCGCAGACGGGCCAGCAGCCCTTCGCTGCTCTCGTCCCACGGCAGCACATGCAGCCCCTTGCGGCGAATGCCTTGCAGCAGGCAGCGCCCTTTCTGCTCGTCAGAGAGTTCGGTCAGTGGTCGCTGGCTTAGCACCAGCTCGCCGAGCACCTGCTGGCGTTCGGCGCGCACCCGCTCTTCCCGTTCATCCCAGTCGAACCACTGGCGCTCGCTTACCAGTTCCGGCAGCAGGCGTACCAGCTCGTCCAGATCGACCGGTTCGGCGATAAAGATGCGGCTGCCGCGATCGTTTTGCCCCATCTCGATGGCGATAAGGGCCCCTTGTCCCTGACAGGGATGACCTTCTACCAGATCGCAGCTCACCCCACCACTGAGTTGATAGCGACTGCCGCTGCGCAGCTTGCCGATGCGATCCGGCCAGGCGAGGGCGCAGAGTAGCCCCAGCCACTGACCCTGCGCACTGGCAGGGCGCACACCAAGCCGTTCAAACCAGCGGGCCGCGCTCTGGCGCAGGGCACTTTGACGGCGGTGAAACAGCACAGAGAGGCGCTCCGATCCTCGCAGATCTTCTTCCTGCAACGCCACCAGATAAGCGGCATCGGCGACAATCCCTGTCAGACCTTCAGCTTCCAGCTCGCGGGCGCGCAGCAGCATGCGGGCGAGACGAGGGTGGGTACCGAAGGCCGCCATGGCACGACCAGCGGGAGTGAGTTGTTGCTCACCCTCCGGCTTCATGGCGCCAAGAGCCACCAGCAGCCGCTGGGCGCTGGCCACCGCAGCGGCGGGAGGCATATCGAGAAGCGGCAGATCTTCCACCTTTGCCCCCCACTGGGCGGCGTCCAGCAGCAGGCCGGTCAGCTCCTGAGTGAGGATGTCTGGCGGGCTCTGCTCGGCGAGCCGCTCCTGCACCTCGCTGCTCCAGAGCCGGTAGCAGATACCGGGGCCGAGGCGACCGGCGCGGCCTGCCCGCTGGGTGGCGGAGGATTTGGCTATCTGGCGGGTTTCCAGTCGGGTGACACCGCTTTTCAGATCAAAGGAGGCCCGTCGTTCCAACCCGCTGTCGATCACCACCGAAATCCCCTCAATGGTGAGGGAGGTCTCCGCCACATTGGTGGTGAGCACCAGCTTACGGCGGCCCGCAGGCGCTGGTTCGATGGCTGCCTGCTGCGCCGCCATGTCGAGGCGGCCGTAGAGTGGGGCGAGGGTCACGTCGTCCGGCAGTTTGTCTGCCAACCATTGCGCCAGTCGCTCGATCTCACCCTGTCCCGGCAGAAAGACCAGCAGGCTGCCATCTTGCTCGGCCAGCGCTTCGAGCACCACGGCGCCGACTTGCGGCTCCAGCCACTGCTGGCGATTGGCGGGGCGGTAGTGGTAGTCGATGGGGAAACCGCGCCCTTCCGAGCGAACCACAGGGGCATCCGGCAACAAGGTCTCGAGTGCCATGCCATCCAGGGTTGCGGACATCACCAGTAGCTTGAGGTCATCGCGTAATCCCTGCTGGCTCTCGATGGCGAAGGCCAATGCGGTATCGGCGTGCAGGCTGCGTTCATGGAACTCATCGAAGATGACCAGCGAAACGCCAGTAAGCTCAGGGTCTTGCTGCAACATCCGGGTCAGCACCCCTTCGGTGACGATCTCGAGCCGGGTCGCTGAGCTGGTGCGGCTCTCGCCACGCACTCGCAGGCCGATGCGCTCGCCCACCTTCTCCCCCAGCTGGCGCGCCAGAAAAGTGGCGATATTGCGCGCAGCCAGGCGCCTTGGTTCCAGCATGATGATGCGGCCGGGCAGCCGGTTCTGACGCACCAGCTCCAGCGGCAGCAGGGTCGATTTGCCTGCGCCGGGAGGCGCCTGCAGGATCACGCTGGTGTGGCTGTCGAGGGCGGCAAAGAGTTCGGGTAATACCGAAACGATGGGGAGCTGGGACAAAGCGATTAGCACCTTTTGTGGCAACCGGTAAAACGGCGCCTATTCTGCCACAGCCACCCGCACCACCGTGAGTGGATGTGCGGAGATGGTCACTCGGGCGGGAGGGTGGCGAGACATGGCCGGATGGCTGCCATAGAATGGGCCCATCCAATGAGCGTGAAAAAGGCATTATCACCACATGGCCAAACTTTTTTTTGCCCTGCCCGTCAAGGAGCTCGCCCCCGAGCTCATCGCCTGGCGCGATAAGCTGCCCTGGCCCGGTCAGCCGGTGCCACAAGCCAACCTCCACCTGACCCTGGCTTTTCTGGGTGAGGCGGACGAGTTGACCACCCGCCGCCTGATCGCCGCCGTAGAGCGTCAGCACTGTCCGCCGCTCTCCATCAGGCTGGATGAGATCGGCTGGTTCAGCCGGGCAAAGGCTGCCTGGATTGGCCCGAAGGAGTGGCCCAACGAGCTGACCGTGCTGGCTAAGGCGCTGCGCCGCCACGGCGAGAAGCTGCGCCTTGGCAATGGCGAGCAGGGTTATCGCCCCCATGTCACCCTGTCGCGCAAGGCGGGTGAGGCTCCGGCCATCCTGCCTGCCCCAAATTTTCTGCTGCAGGCCGATGAGTTCTGCCTCTATCAATCCATCTCGACTCCGGACGGGGTGCGCTACGAGCCGCTTGCCTGCTGGCCGCTGCGCGCCCGGGTAAAAGAAGACGCGCGGAGGGCTAACCCGTGATCTTTGATCCCCCCCTGCAATCGGGCCAGCTGGTGGCCCGCTACAAGCGCTTTCTGACCGATGTGCAACTCGATAACGGCGAGGTCATCACTATCCACTGCGCCAATACCGGTGCCATGACCGGTTGTGCCGATCCGGGCACCCGGGTCTGGTACTCCACCTCCGATAACCCCAAGCGCAAGCTGCCCAACAGCTGGGAGATCGCCGAGAGCCCGGCGGGCCACTTTATCTGCGTCAACACGGCGCGCGCCAATCAGATCGCCCGGGAGTTGATCGAGCAGGAGGCTATCGCTCCGCTGGCGGGGTACAGCCGGTTGCGCACCGAGGTGAAGTATGGCGAAGAGAACAGTCGCATCGATCTGTTGCTGGAAGATGACGAAAAGGGCAATTGTTACATCGAGGTAAAATCGGTCACCCTGCTCGACGAGCGGGAGGAGGCTGGCATGGGCTACTTCCCGGATGCGGTCACCGCCCGTGGTGCCAAGCATTTGCGCGAGTTGATGGCGATGAAAGCGGCGGGCCACAGGGCTGTGCTGCTCTTTATGGTGTTGCACTCAGGAATAAGCCGGATGCGCCCTGCAACCCATATAGATCCGCACTATAGTCTGCTAATTGAGCAGGCAATTGCGGCGGGGGTTGAAATTTTATGCTATCGGCCCCATGTTGGGGTGCAAGGCATGGTGGCTCAAGGGTTTATCCCGTTTGAATCTGGTCACCTGTTACCCGAGGGGAGGGCATAAATATTGGAGTGGGTAACATTATTGGTACGGCTCGTTTGCTTACCCGTTACCCTTCTGCTATAGATGTCGCCCTCAATTTATGGATGGCACGGGTAGCGTGCTGAATTAGGAGACAGGGCATGCCAACAGGCGAAAACAGGAAATCTCTGGGCCCCCTGGCCATTGCGGGTGTCGCGCCTTACCAGGAAAAGCCGGGTGAGGAGTACATGAATGACCAACAAAAGGCGCATTTTCGCAAGATCCTGGGTGCCTGGCGCAACCAACTGATGCAGGAAGTTGATCGTACCGTCGACCATATGAAAGACGAGGCTGCCAACTTCCCGGATCCCGTGGATCGTGCCGCGCAAGAAGAAGAGTTCGCTCTTGAACTGCGTACCCGCGACCGTGAACGCAAGCTGATCAAGAAGATCGAGAAGACCTTGCAGCTGCTTGAAGACGATGATTTCGGTTACTGCGAACACTGCGGTATCGAGATCGGTATCCGTCGTCTGGAAGCCCGTCCGACTGCCGACCTCTGTGTCGATTGCAAGACGCTGGCCGAGATCAAGGAAAAACAGATGGCCGGTTGATCCCGACCCTCTGGTATATGAAAAAGGGAGCTTGCGGGCTCCCTTTTTTATTGAGCTTTTGGCGGTCGCGCTCCAGAATGCAGCCTCAATGAATCGCTTACCCGAACAGTCATGCCAGTGAATCCCCCGTCCTCACCCCTTGTGCGCCCCTATGTCGGCCGCTTTGCTCCCTCACCCTCAGGCCCGCTTCATTTCGGTTCGCTGATCGCCGCCCTCGGCAGCTTTTTGCAGGCCAGAGCGCAGCAGGGGCGCTGGCTGGTGCGCATCGAGGATATCGATCCGCCTCGGGAGATGGCGGGGGCGGCCGACCTTATTCTCAAAACCCTTGAGGCATATGGTCTCGAGTGGGATGGGGAGGTGATGTTCCAGAGTGCGCGCCACGGCCGTTATGACGAGATCATCGACCAGCTCTATCGGGCGGGGGACCTCTACTGGTGCCGTTGCACCCGGCGCGAAATTATGGCCGCGGGCGGTCTCTACAGCGGCCACTGCCGCACGCTGGGGCTGGCGGCCGAAGGTTGCGCCGCCCGGCTGCGCCAGCACCATCCGGTCTACCACTTCGACGATCGTTTGCAGGGCCATATCGCGGTCCCGGCGGCGCTCGCCGAGGAGGATTTCATTATCCGCCGCCGCGACGGGCTCTACGCCTACAACCTGGCAGTGGTGGTGGATGATATGGACAGCGGCATCACCGAGATAGTGCGCGGCGCCGATCTGCTGGAGCCCACGGTGCGCCAGATTGCCCTCTACCAGACCCTGGGGGCGCCGGTGCCCGACTGGGTGCATTTGCCGCTGGCGGTGTTGGCAGATGGCAACAAGCTCTCCAAGCAGAACCATGCGCCGGCCCTCGCGCTTGATGAGGTGCGACCAGCCTTGTGGCAGGCGCTGCACTTCCTCGGCCAGTGTCCTCCCCCCGAGCTGATGGCAAGCAGGATCGACGAGATCATCGGGTGGGGCATCGCCAACTGGCGGCTCGATCGGGTGCCAGCCAGCCAGAAGATCCCGCTGGACATTGAGTAAAGAGAGCCGGTTTTCGTGTAACAGTACGCGAGCTATGTGCAGATTGACCGCTATTTTCGCTGACAGACGGTTTCATGCGGGATCAATTGTCAGCACGGTTTTTCATTTGGTTAGGCGTGAGCTATGCGCAAGTAGACCGCTATTTTTTGGCTCGGTTTGATTCAAATGAGCTGAAGTAGCCACATGGTTTTTCATTTGTGCAGGCGTGAGCTATGATAGGCCGCTATTTTTTGGCCTCCCGTCAATTTAGAAGTCATGAAGAGGTGTACCATTTTTTCCCAGATCGCAAACTTTTGCCGCAAGGTGCTCGGCAAGGAAGACGGCGAGCAGTCGGCGGAGTCCCCCATTCCGGCCCGTGTTGCCGGACAACGTCGAACCCTGAGTCGTGACCAGCACCCGATTTCGCGCAAAGAGATCAGCGAGAATGCACTCAAGGTGCTCTATCGCCTGAACAAGGGCGGCTACGAAGCCTACCTGGTCGGCGGCGGAGTCCGGGATCTGCTGCTCGGGAAGACGCCCAAGGATTTCGACATCGCAACCGATGCGACGCCGGAGCAGATCAAGGCGCTGTTCAGCAACTGCCGCCTGATTGGCCGTCGTTTCCGCCTGGCCCACATTGTGTTTGGTCGTGACGTGATCGAAGTGGCCACCTTCCGGGGTCACCACCATCAGGTCAATACCAGCAAACATGTGTCGGCCCAGTCTGATGAAGGCATGCTGCTGCGCGACAACGTCTACGGCACCATCGAAGAGGATGCCGAGCGCCGCGACTTTACCGTCAACGCCCTCTACTACAGCGCCAAAGATTTCACTCTGCACGATTTCGAAGGGGGTCTGGAAGATCTGGCCGAGCGCAAGCTTGAGCTGATCGGCGATCCCGAGACCCGTTATCGTGAAGATCCGGTGCGGATGCTGCGCGCCGTGCGCTTCGCCGCCAAGCTGGATATGACCATCAGTCCGCGTACCGCCGCCCCTATCAAGGAGCTGGCGCCACTGCTGCAAGACATACCGGCTGCCCGCCTGTTTGAGGAGACCCTCAAGCTGTTCCTGGCTGGCGACGCTCTGGCGACCTACAAACTGCTGCGCGAGTATGGCCTGTTCCAACAGCTCTTCCCGCAAGTGGCGGCGCTGTTTACCCCGCACGGCAACTCGCCCTGTGAGCAGTTTATCGAGCAGGCACTGATCGATACCGACACTCGCGTTCGTGAAGATAAACGCGTCACTCCCGCCTTCCTCTACGCCACCCTGCTGTGGGGCTGCGTCGAGGCCCGTGGTCGGGTGCTGGAGAACGAGAGCGGCCTGCCCTGGTATGACGCCTTCATGCTGGCGATCAACGAGGTGCTGGACAATCAGGTGCGGATCATCGCCGTTCCCCGCCGTTTCACCACAGATGTCCGCGATATCTGGGCACTGCAACAGCGGTTGACCCGTCGTCAGGGCAAGCACCCCGAGCGCGCCATGGAGCATCCCAAGTTCCGCGCGGCGTTCGACTTCCTGTTGCTGCGCAACCGGGTCGAGCGTGGTCTCGGCGAGCTGGCCAGCTGGTGGGAGCGCTATGTTGCCTCCAATCCGGATGTGCGCCCGCAACTGCAGCGTGAAGCGACCCGTCGCCCGGCCAGCGGTGAGCGCGGCGAGGCTCGCAGCCACGATGGCGAGAAGCGCAGCAGCAACAGCCGTAACCGTCGTCGCCCCCGTCGCCGCAAACCGAAAGTAGCCGAGTGACAACAGACGTGATGACCGAGGTCTTCATCGCCATTGGTTCCAACCTGTCTGATCCGCTGGGTCAGGCTCGTCGCGCCGTTGCCGCCTTGGCAAGGTTGCCGGAATCTGTGCTGGTGGAGGCCTCGTCGTTTTACAGCAGCCGCCCCATGGGGCCTGCTGACCAACCGGACTACGTCAATGCCGTGGCCCGGCTCAATACCCGGCTCGCGCCCCTTGCGCTGCTGGATCAATTACAAAAAATCGAGCTGGAACAGGGACGTGTGCGCAAAGATGAGCGTTGGGGGCCGAGAACTCTGGATCTCGATCTGCTGCTCTATGGGGATCAGGTGATCAACCATGAGCGCCTGATCGTACCCCACTACGGCATGAAGGAGCGGGAGTTCGTGCTGCTGCCCCTTGCCGAAATTGCGCCTGCTCTGGTGCTGCCCTGCGGCACCCCGCTCGCCCGACTGGTTGCCCGCTGCCCGCACAATGATTTGGCCATCATTGCCCCGCGTGCAGACGTACAGGAGCCTCTATGAGCAAGATCACCACCGCCAGCCTGCTGAAGATGAAGCAGGACGGTCAAAAGTTCACCGCCATCACCGCCTATGATGCCACCTTTGCCAAGCTGTTCGACGACGAGGGGGCCCACGTGCTGCTCATCGGCGATTCACTGGGCATGGTGCTGCAAGGGGGTCAGGATACCCTGGCGGTCAACATGGATGAGATGGTTTATCACACCCGCTGTGTGGCGCGCGGTGCCAGCAAGGCACTGGTGGTCGCCGACATGCCGTTCATGAGCTACGCCACCCCCGAGCAGACTTACCAGAACGCCGCCCGCCTGATGGCGGCCGGTGCCCGCATGGTCAAGATGGAAGGGGGCGACTGGCTGTGTGACTCCATCCGCCACCTCACCCGCAACGGGGTGCCGGTGTGTGGTCACCTCGGTCTCACTCCGCAATCCGTTCATGTCTTTGGCGGCTTCAAGGTGCAGGGGCGCGATGAGTTTCAGGCGCAGGAGATCTACCGTCAGGCCCTCGAACTGCAAGCGGCCGGTATCCAGCTGCTGGTGCTCGAGTGTGTGCCCACTGCGCTGGCCGAGCGCATCACCAAGGCGCTTCGCATCCCGGTGATCGGCATTGGTGCCGGCCCCGCGACCGACGGTCAGATTTTGGTGATGCATGATGCCTTTGGCGTCACCTCCGGCTATGTGCCCAAGTTCACCAAGAACTTCCTGGCCGAGACCGGCGATGTGCGTGCCGCCATCCGCCTCTATGTTCAGCAGGTGAGCGAGGGGAGCTTCCCCGGCCCGGAGCACTGCTTCAACTGATCCTGGCGGTTGCATGATGGGGGCTGCGGCCCCCGTCTCTGCTTCTCAGCCTCGCACAGTTAATCCGTATCTTATTGATTCATCTAAAGGTGAACTGCTGATAGTCATGTTCGTGCCCCATCCCGCCCGAGCGCTATTTGTGGATGCAACCCGTCTCTCTTTTTGATTTATCGGAAGGTGAACTGCTGATGTTGGTCGTAAACAATCCCGTCGTTCTGCGTGAGCAGATAAGCCAATGGCGCCGTGAAGGGCGTGCCATCGCATTCGTGCCCACCATGGGCAATCTGCATCAGGGCCACCTGACACTGGTGAAGGAGGCACACAGCCACGCCGAGAAGGTGGTGGTCAGCATCTTCGTCAACCCGATGCAGTTCGACAAGGCCGAGGATCTCGCCAACTATCCGCGCACTCTGGAGCAGGATTGCGCTGCGCTGGAAGCGGCCGGTGTCGATATGGTGTTCACCCCGACCCCGGAGATCATGTATCCGCAGGGGTTGGCCAGCCAGACCTTCGTCGAGGTGCCGGGTCTCTCCAATCTGCTGGAGGGGGCGCTGCGCCCGGGTCACTTCCGCGGGGTCAGCACTGTCGTCACCAAGCTGTTCAATCTGGTACAGCCGGATGTGGCCTGCTTTGGCCAGAAGGATTACCAGCAGTTGGCGCTCATTCGCAAGATGGTGGCCGACATGGCGATGCCCATCGAGATCGTCGGCGTGCCGACCGTGCGGGCTGAAGACGGGCTGGCGCTCTCTTCGCGCAACGGCTATCTGACGGCCGCCGAGCGTGCCATTGCTCCCGAGCTGGCGCGCACCATGAACTGGATCGCCGAGCAGATTGAAGCGGGTGACCACCACCTGCCCTCCTTGGTGGCGCAGGCCAGCCAGCGCCTCGACAACGCCGGTTTTCGTACCGATGCCATCGACATCGTCGATGCCGCCACCCTCGAATCTGCCACTGACGAGAGCGCGCAGCTGGTGATCCTGATGGCTGCTTATCTTGGCAAGGCCCGTCTTATCGACAACCGCGTCGTCACCGTAAAGAAGTAATTCTCCCGATTGCCAGCGGAC
The DNA here is from genome assembly GCF_049170315.1 of Aeromonas sp. 604443. Lineage (NCBI taxonomy): Bacteria > Pseudomonadati > Pseudomonadota > Gammaproteobacteria > Aeromonadales > Aeromonadaceae > Aeromonas > Aeromonas sp. 604443. The sequence goes on along the minus strand of NZ_JAAKMI010000012.1, from coordinate 83,247 downwards.
GCCTTCCCGGGCGTCCGCTGCTTTTTCACGCCTGCACTCTCCTGCATTCCGGCGTTTTGTTCTGCGGCCCTGCCCGCATCCTCCTTTGTTTCAATCCACTCTCGGCCTGATGGCCGCTACAGGTATTCATGATGTTTGTCCTGATTGCATCGCTTGTTTTCTGTCTGCTCTGTTTTGCTCTCACCCGGTTACCCTCCGGGTTGCCGCTCTCGCGCAAGGTGCTTGCGGGTCTGCTGTTTGGCGCCCTGTTCGGGCTGGCGCTGCAACTGGGGTGGGGTGCCGATGATGCCGGCGTCCAGCAGACCCTGGAGTGGGTCAATATCATCGGCGGCGGCTATGTCAGCCTGCTCAAGGTGGTGATGATGCCGCTGGTGTTCACCTCGATCCTTTCTGCCATCAACAAGCTGGAGCAGGCCCAGTCCCTCGGCAAGATCAGCGCCGTGTTGATCGGCTCCATGCTGACCCTGGTGATGATCGCCGGTGTGGTGGGGATGACGGTGACCCATCTGAGTGGTCTCACTGCCGAGGGGCTGCTGAGCCACGGCAGCGACACGGCTGCGCTGCAACAGAGCATGAGCACCATCGACAGTGCCCAGACCCTGCCGGCCTTGCTGCTCTCGCTGGTGCCCACCAACTTTGCCGCCGATATGGCGGGCAGCCGCGGTCTCTCGGTGATCGGGGTGGTGATCTTCACCGTGCTGGCCGGGGTTGCCCTGCTGCAGTTGAAGGCGGAGCATCCAGAGGCTGGCGCTCGCGCCGCCCTCGCCATCGACACTCTGCAACTGTGGGTGATGAAGATGGTGCGGGTGGTGATTGCGCTCACCCCCTATGGCGTGATGGCGCTGATCGCCCGGGTGGTGGCCCACTATCCGCTGAGCGAGATCCTCAGCCTGCTCGGCTTTATTCTGGTCTGCTACGTCGCCATTCTGGCGATGTTTGCGGTGCACATGGTGATCCTGCTGCTGATCGGCCAGAACCCGCTACACTACCTGCGGGAAGTGTGGGGCGTGCTTACCTTCGCTTTTGTCTCCCGCAGCAGCGCCGCCTCCATTCCCCTCAGCATCGAGACCCAGCAGCGTCTTGGGGTGCCCGCCAGCATCGCCAACTTTGCCGCCTCGTTCGGTGCCAATTTGGGGCAGAACGGTTGTGCTGGCATCTATCCGGCCATGATGGTGGCGATGATTGCCCCCATGCTCGGTATCAACCCGTTTGATCCCCTGTTCCTGCTGACTCTGCTGCCGGTGATTGCGCTGGGCTCCATCGGGGTGGCTGGTGTCGGCGGTGGCGGCACCTTCGCCGCGCTGATCGTGCTCTCCACCCTCAACTTCCCCATCGCGCTGGTGGGGGTGATGATCGCCATCGAGCCGCTGGTGGACATGGGCCGTACTGCTCTCAACGTCAACGGCTCCATCATGGCGGCCATGATCACCAAGCGGTTGCTGGGCAAGCAACAGCTGGCCCAAGCGGAGCAGCCGCAAGAGCAGGCCGCCAGCTAACCCCGAGTGTTGCCCAATATGAAAGAAGCCCGCAGTTGCGGGCTTCTTTCATATCGGCTGTGTTGCCTTGTGAGCAAACGCGGTTACTCGGCAGAGACGGGGTAACCGGCGCCTTTCCAGGCGAAGATGCCGCCCGGCACCCGATAGACCTGTTGATAGCCCTGATTGACTGCCCAGGCGGCAGCGTTGTGGCTGCGGCCGCACTTGACGAAGCCGCAGTAGATCACCACGGGGCGAGCTTTGTCTTCACCCAGCAGCGCCTGGAACTGCTCCGGTGTACCGCTTCCCTCGACAATCTCGCTCCAGTTGTCGCCCGCTTTCGCCTCTTTCACGAAGGCAAAGTTCTTGGCGCCCGGGATGTGCTCTTTCTTGTAGGAGTCCTCATAGGGCATGGTGTCGATGATCACCAGCTCCTCGCCCTTGTCCATCCGGGTTTTCAGCTCGGCCACGGTCAGCAGCTGATAGCCCCCCTGCTGCGCCTCCTGTGCCAGCTGCACAGCCGATTGCTCAAGCTTCACCTCCTGCTCGAACTGGTTGTCGCCACAGCCCGCGAGGGCAAAGCTGGCGGCGATCAGCGAGGCCAGCAGAGTGCGGGATCGCAATGTCATCATGTCACTACTCCTTTAGTACAGGAAAAACGGGAACGGGAAAAACGGGGCGGGAAGTTCGCAGCAGGGCGCCCGCAAGCGTCAGTAGCAGCAGATCCCGCACAATGGCCTCCGGCAACGAGCTGAGATCAGCCCTGCCCAGACAGCCGCAAGAGATGTCGAGCCCGATGGCAACGCCATAGCCCAACACCGGAATAAACAGGGCGAGCAGCCCGATCACCAGCCAGAGTCCCCAGCGCCGGTTGGCGATGACCGCCAGCCCTGCGCAGAGCTCAAGGGCAATCAGCCCCCAGGCCACTGGCGGGATCAGTGACGGCCAGATCAGCCCGAAGGCCGCGATCTGTTCGAAAAACAGGGCGGGGGAGACCAGCTTGAACCCGGCGGAGGCGAGGAAGAATCCCCCCAACGCCAGATTGGCCAGCATGCGCAGATAAACGGCCATGGGAGAGCTCTTTATCATCCATGACTCCGACTGCCAGCCACAGGCGTTTGCTTCGCCATGTCCGGGCTATCGGCCGGATAGCGGGCCAGCTCCTGATAGTCGCCGTCCGCTTCGCAGCGAAAGACGGCAGCGGTTTCACCGTTCTGACACCACTGTTGCCACTCATCTGGCGGGCAGTGGAGGCGAATGGCGAGGCCACAGCCGGCGCTGAGCAGGCGCGGCACGTCGCAGACCCGAAACGACTGGTCGTGCTGCTCCAGCCGCTTGCGCAGTCTGACCGTGCCGAGGGTAGAGTGGAACAGGTAGAGAAACTCCTGATTCATGATTTGCCTCCCGTGCTGGCGCGCGCGCCGAACAGGGCGGCACCCAGCGCACCGGCAAACTGGGCATCCGGGTGGGTGGCCACTTCGCAGCCCAACCCTTCGGCCAGATAGTGGCGGAAGGTGGCGCAGTGGCTGACACCGCCGGTAAAGAGTACGCTCGGTCGGGCGCCGAGGCGGCCGATAAAGTTGGCACTGCGCCGGGCCATGGAGCGGACGATACCGGCCAGGATCGACTCGGCGGGAATGCCCGCCGAGCGCAGGCTGATCGCCTCCGATTCGGCAAACACGGTACACATGCTGCTGATGTCGTGGGGCTCGGCCCCTTGCAGCAGTTCGTCAAGCTGCTCGACCCGAGCTCCCAGAGTGCGGGTGATCACCTCGAGAAAGCGACCGGTGCCGGCGGCGCACTTGTCGTTCATCAGAAAATCGGTGAGGTTGCCGTCGCTATCGAGCTGGATCACCTTGCTGTCCTGCCCGCCGATGTCGATGACGGTGTGTACCGACGGGCAGAGCAGGCGAGCCCCCAGCCCATGGCAGGAGATCTCGGTAACCCGGCGATCGGCGAACGACGCCAGATCGCGGCCATAGCCGGTCAGGGTCAGGTGGGGGCGCTCTGGCAAATCGGCCGAGAGCTCCTCCCAGCCTTGCTCGATGGCAGCCAGCGGACGAAAGGGGGTCGGCACCAGAAAACGGCGGACGATACGCCCACCATCCCGGCTGTCGAACAGGATCCCCTTGGTCGCGGTGGAGCCCGAGTCAATCCCGATGGAGAGTGACACGGCGTCTCCTCACAGCATCTCGATAAAGGCGGCCAGCCGGGTGGCCAGTTGTCCCTTGTCGGCGCTGGAGTAGTCGGTCTCGACTGCCATGTAGGGGATACCGTGGCGTTCGCGCACATGGCGCTTGATGGCGAGCGACTCCACCGCATAGGTGTGGCAAGCCTGCAGGATCACATCGATCACTCCGTCCGCCTGATACTCCTCCACCATCTGGCTCAGCAGATTCATGCGCTGGTGGTTGGGGGAGATGCAGGAGCAGCCGATGGCCAGATACTTGTCGGTCAGCGCATCGAACGGGTCGCCCTCTTCGCTGACGCACTGCTCGGTTGCCTTGGCGCCGGTGCAGTTCTCGTAACCCACCACCCAGCCGCCGTGCTCCTCGATGAGGCGGACCACCTTGTCGGCCGCGCCGCCGATGGGGCAGCCGGTGATGAGGATGCGCGGGCGGGCATCGAGCCGCTTGCCCTCGGCATACTCTACCTTGATGCGGCGGGTCATCTCCTGCAGCTCGCTGATGAGCTGCTCCTTGTCGAAGCGGAAGGTGGCACCATAGACCACCTTGAGCAGGTCGGTACCGCTGAGTGCCGGCGGATTGAGCTGGCCCAGCCGGTAGAAATCGGCCAGCGCGCGGCGCTCGCGGTTTTTCAGCACGATGGCGTCTCGCAATGCCTGCTCGCTGATGGGCTTGCCGAACTGCTGCTCCAGCAACTCTTTGAAGCGGACGATTTCGCTGCGCCACAGGGTGCGGGAGGCCTCGTCATCGGCGCGGTTGGGCAACTGCATCACATGCACCGGTTTGAACTCTGCCATGTACTCGTACATCTTCTTCTTGCCGTCGCAGGTGGTTTCCCCCACCACCAGATCGGAGAAGTAGAAGTAGGGGCACTTGTCGGTCTTGCCAAAACCGTAGCTGCTCTTGATCAGCGGGCAGAGGTTGCGGGGCAGATCTTTCTCGGCCTCCTCGATGGTCTCGTCGCTGGTGGAGCAGAGCGATACCACCACGGCGCCGGCGGCTATCGCCACCTCCTGCGGCATAAAGGTACAGTAGGTGCCGACCAGGGGGATCTGTCGCTCCTTGAGTGCCATTACAGCCAGAAAGCCCTGACGACGGGCATCTGAAAAGCTATCGAATATGGCTGGCAACTCGGTGATAAGTGACATAGGCGATCTTGCCCTGATGAGAGAAATGAAGAGACGGACGAGCCATCCGTGACGGCACATCCAACCGCGAGAATTATACCTTTGGGGGGGATTCGAAAATTGCGGTGGATCACAAGGTGTCAGGTAAATCCTTAATGACAGGCAGGTTATTGAGAAGGGGGCTGGCAGGTTGAAGGGGCTACAGGGGGAATAAAAAACGGGCACCGCGAGGTGCCCGTTCTGGTCATTAGTGGCGCAGGCCGGTGCCGCGGGAGATGAGCCACCAGGCGATACCGTAGAGGGCCACGATAAAGCCGATGATGATGAGGTAGGCGGTGCCGAGCGGCACGTCGGAGATACCGAGGAAGCCGTAACGGAACGCGTTCACCATGTAGATGATGGGGTTCACCTGGGAGACACCCTGCCAGAAGGGGGGCAGCAGGCTGATGGAGTAGAACACTCCGCCCAGATAGGTGAGCGGCGTCAGCACGAAGGTGGGGATGATGCTGATGTCGTCGAAGGTCTTGGCAAACACCGCGTTGATAAGGCCACCCAGCGAGAAGAGGATGGCGGTCAGCAGCACGGTGAAGCAGACGCTGAACAGGTGGTGGATCTGCAGCGGCACGAAGAACAGCGACACCAGGGTGACGATAAGGCCGACGCAGAGGCCGCGTGCCACGCCCCCGCCCACGTAACCGGCGATGATGACGTAGTTGGGCACCGGTGCGACCAGCATCTCCTCGATATTGCGCTGGAACTTGGCGCTGAAGAAGGAGGAGGCGACGTTGGAGTAGGAGTTTGTGATCACCGACATCATGATGAGGCCGGGCACGATGAACTCCATGTAGGTGAAACCGCCCATGTCACCGATGCGCGAACCGATCAGGTTGCCGAAGATGACGAAGTAGAGGCTCATGGTGATGGCCGGTGGCACCAGGGTCTGGATCCAGATCCGGGTAAAGCGGCTCACCTCCTTGGCCAGAATGCTCTTGAAGGCGATGTAATAGATGGCCAGATTCATGCTTTTCTCCCCTCTTCGACCAGATTGACGAACAGCTCTTCCAGTCGGTTGGCCTTGTTGCGCATGCTCACGACCTGCACCTGCTGGTTCGACAGCTGTTCGAACAGGCTGTTGAGTGACTGGCTCTTGTCGAGATCCACTTCAAGGGTACGTTCATCCTGCATGCGGCCGTTGAACTCTGGCACCTCAGGTACGGCAGAACCTGGCGCAAGGTCGAGCAGGAAGGTCTCACGACCCAGCTTGCCCAGCAGGTTTTTCATGCTGGTGTTCTCGATCAGACGACCCTTGTCGATGATGCCAATGTTGCGGCAGAGCATCTCGGCCTCTTCCAGATAGTGGGTGGTGAGAATAATGGTGACGCCCTGCTCGTTGAGATCCTTGAGGAAGGTCCACATGGAGCGGCGGATCTCGATATCGACCCCAGCGGTCGGCTCATCGAGGATCAGCAGCTTGGGCTCGTGCATCAGGGCGCGGGCGATCATCAGGCGACGCTTCATGCCGCCGGAGAGGGTGCGGGCAGGCATGTCGCGCTTCTCCCACAGATCGAGCTGGCGCAGGTACTTCTCGGCGCGGATCTTGGCTTCCGCCTTGGGCACGCCGTAGAAACCGGCCTGATGGGTGACAATCTGGATCACCTTCTCGAACTGGCTGAAGTTGAACTCCTGCGGCACCAGTCCGAGTTGGGCCTTGGCCTGTTCGAGATCGCTGTCGATGTCGTAGCCAAACACCTTCACCTTGCCGGCGCTCTTGTTCACCAGCGAGCTGATGACGCCGATGGTGGTGGACTTGCCCGCACCGTTCGGGCCGAGCAGGGCGAAGAAATCCCCCTGCCTGACGGTAAGATCGATGCCTTTAAGGGCTTCAACGCCCCCCTGATAGGTCTTTTTCAGGCCGCTGATTTCCAGTGCGTTCATTGCAACCTCTGTGATGGTTGAATCCGGCTCGATACAGAAAAGGCGGCCAAGGCCGCCTGCACAGAGTAAAGGGCGCAAGGCCGCTTCACCCGTGATATTCCTGAACCTGGCTTACTCCTGGGGTACCACTTTGCCGATAAACGGCAGGTTGCGGTACTTCTGGGCGTAGTCGATGCCACAGCCGACCACGAATTCGTCCGGAATGGCGAAGCCAATCCAGTCGACCGGCACCTGCACTTCGCGGCGGGAGGGTTTGTCCAGCAGGGTGCAGATGGCCAGGGATTTCGGCTCGCGCAGGGAGAGGATCTCGCGCACCTTGTTGAGGGTGTAACCGGTGTCGATGATGTCTTCCACGATCACCACATCCTTGCCCTTGATATCATCGTCCAGGTCTTTGAGGATGCGGACGTCACGGGTGCTGTGCATGCCGGAGCCGTAGCTGGAGGCGGTCATGAAGTCCAGGGTGATGGGCAGCTGGCACTGGCGGCAGAGATCGGCCAGGAAGATGCAGGAACCGCGCAGCAGCGCAATCATCACGACTTCGTCAGAACCCTTATAGCGGGCGGTGATCTCTTCACCCAATTTGGCGATCCGGGCGGCTACTTCAGCCTCGGAGATCATCACCTCGACGGTGTGTTTCATCACTTACTCCCATAAGGCCAAAGGGGATTTGGCCGTTCATGAATATCAAAACCGATGATTCTACCACTCATGTTGAAGGGTGCTAGAGATACGTGGTGCTTTTATCGGCTTATTTTAATTGATAGAGTTAGCAGGCACTCAGGCATGATTAGTTAAAATACTATAAACACCATAATCAATAACTATTAGATGATAAAAACTATGGAACCACGCGCAGAAATAAGACGTCGTACCCGGCTGTCGCCGGAAGCTCGTCGCTCCCAATTGATGGAATGTGCCATCGAGGTGTTCTCCCGTCGCGGCATTGGCCGTGCAGGTCACGCCGAGATAGCCGAACAGGCCAAGGTCTCTGTGGCTACCGTCTTCAACTATTTCAACACCCGCGAGGAGTTGGTAGATGAGGTGCTGGCCGAGATCGAACGCTTTGTGAACCAGATGCTGTCGCAGGCATACGGTGACCAGGGCTCCATTTTCGACAAGATCCAGCGTCATGTACGCCTCTCTGTCGATGCCGCCTACGATCAACCGGATTATGCCGGTATCTGGCTGGAGTGGAGCTCATCGGTTCGGGAAGAGGTATGGCCCCGCTATACCCGGCTGCTCGATCACTGCCTTGAGCTGATCGCCAGCGAGCTGCAAACCTCCATGGATGCAGGGGAGATCACCAGCGTGCTGTCAGCACAGGATCTGGCCCGCTCTCTGACCGGTTTTGGCTATGTGATGATGCAGATGATCAATCAACCTCAGCGCCCGGCGCGCCAAGAGGTGACTGATTTCCTGTTCAAGTACGTGACGGCGCCAATTCAGGCTCGCTAACACGGCTTAACGAAAAAACGGCGTCACTCATTGAGTGGCGCCGTTTTTTTATGGCCGAATGTGGCGGTCACCTCAATGGTGGCCATAGCCCCAGCGGTGGGTCAGCTCATGCTCGACACCGAGATGATCGAGGATGCGGGCGACCATAAAGTCCACCAGATCGGCGATGCTTTTCGGCTCATGATAGAAACCGGGCGCGGCAGGCATGATGGTCACCCCGAGCCGTGCCAGTTTCAGCATGTTCTCCAGATGGATCGCCGAGAAGGGGGTTTCGCGGGGCACCAGGATCAGCTGGCCGCGCTCCTTGATCACCACATCCGCTGCCCGCTCCAGCAGGTTGTCGGAGGTGCCGTTGGCAATGGCCGAGACGGTGCCCATGGAGCAGGGGCAGACCACCATCTGTTTGGGGGCTGCCGAGCCGGAGGCCACCGGCGAGAACCACTCCTCCTTGCCGCAGGCGACAATCTGCCCCTCCTTGGCGCCATATTGGCGACAAAGATAGGCAGAGAGCTCTTTCGGCGAGCCGGGCCAATCCTGTTGCTGCTCGGTCTTGAGTACCACTCGTGCCGCCGAGGAGGCGAGCAGATAGACCCGATAGTCTGCCTGCACCAGACACTGGAGCAGGCGCAGGGCGTAGGGGGCGCCGGAGGCGCCGGTCAGCGCCAGGGTGATCGCTTTGTTCATAGTTCGCCGTGGTAATCCTTGAGGCGGGCGATCAGCTTGTCATGAATGCCACCGAAGCCGCCGTTGCTCATGATCAGAATATGGTCGCCATCGCGGCTCTCGGCCACCAGCCGGTTGATCAGGGTCTCCAGATCGTTGAACACCTTGGCCGGTCGGGTCATATGGGCAGTCACTTCGCCGAGATCCCAGCCGATGTTGGGAGGCTGGAAGAAGAATACCTCGTCAGCACCATCGAAGCAGCCGGCCAGCTCCTCCTTGTGTACCCCCAGCTTCATGGTGTTGGAGCGCGGCTCCAGCACTGCCAGGATACGGGCTTTGCCTACCTTGGCGCGCAGACCGCCAAGGGTGGTTTCGATGGCGGTGGGGTGGTGGGCGAAGTCGTCATAAACGCTGATGCCAGCTACCTCGCCCTTGAGCTCCATCCGCCGTTTGGGGGATTTGAACTGGCAGAGCGCCGCAATACCATGTTCTACCATCACGCCAGCATGACGGGCGGCCGCGATGGCCATCAGGCCATTGTTGACGTTGTGTTCGCCGATGCACTCCCAGTGCACCTCGCCCTGCTTTTCGCCATCCAGCCACACCTCGAAAGCGGAGCCGTCATCGGCCAGCTTGACCGCTTTCCACTTGGCGTCGTCCTGACCCACCAGCTCCACTTCGCTCCAGCAGCCCATTTTGCGTACGGTGGTGAGGTTGTCATCCGTTTGCGGGAACAGCACCCGGCCGTTGCTCGGCACGGTACGCATCAGGTGGTGGAACTGGCGCTGGATGGCGGCGAGATCCGGGAAGATGTCCGCGTGGTCGAACTCCAGGTTGTTCATCACCAGGGTACGCGGGTGGTAGTGGACGAACTTGGAGCGCTTGTCGAAGAAGGCGCAGTCATACTCGTCCGCTTCGATGACGAAGAAGGGGGCGGAGCCGAGACGGGCCGAGACCGGGAAGTTGCCCGGCACGCCGCCGATGAGGAAACCGGGCTCCAGCTTGGCATACTCCAGCACCCAGGCCAGCATGCTGGCGGTGGTGGTCTTGCCGTGGGTGCCGGCAACGGCCAGTACCCAGCGATCTTGCAGCACATGCTCCAGCAGCCACTGGGGGCCGGAGATGTAGGGCAGATTGCGATCCAGCACATATTCAACACAGGGGTTGCCACGGCTCATGGCGTTGCCAATCACCACCAGATCCGGCGCCGGATCGAGTTGGGAGGGGTCATAGCCTTCGGTCAGTTCGATGCCCTGTTGCTCGAGCTGGGTACTCATGGGGGGATAGACATTGGCATCCGAACCGGTCACCCGATAACCAAGCTGTTTTGCCAACACCGCCAGACCACCCATAAAGGTGCCGCAGATCCCGAGAATGTGAATATGCATACCGCTTCCTTTCGCAGTAAAGGGAAGTGGGCATTCTAGGGGGTGTTGCGGTGGTGGCACAAGCCGCACTCATGGTGAGAGGCCCACAGATGACGCACTGGAGGCAGAAATATTGTCGCTGTCGCGGTGTGCGAGGCTGGAGTGGGTTGTTGGGTTTTATTTGAGGCTTGATTTTGTGTCGCACTTTCTTACAATTCTTCGGTTTTGTGACGCACCCTACAGTTTTACGATATCGCCCTTTTCAAACGGAGAGTCCCCATGGGCAAGTTCCTGCTTTGCTATCTGGTCGGTGGTCTGGTGGCCATCAGTTGGGCTGCGCTGCCCGCTCATGGTCCCTGGGATCAGTGGGACCTCGCGATTTTTCATACCGTTAACGGCTGGCTCGGCCAGTCGGTTCTGTGGGCCGATCTGGTGGCCATCACCAATAACCGGCTGTTCGATTTGGCGGTGTTGGCCTGTATGGGGCTGATCCTGGCCCGATGTTTCTTTGCACGGGATCTGGCGGGTCGTCGCCAACTGGTGGCGATGGGGATAGTGATGCTGCTGAGTGCACTGGTGATCAACCAGCTTGGCCACCGATTGCCGGTGGAGCGACCCAGCCCGACCCTGATGGTGGCCGATGCGCTGCGGGTGACCCAGATCAGCGCTATTCCGACCAAGGACTCTTCCGGTGACAGCTTCCCCGGGGATCACGCCCTGTTTCTGATGATCTTCGCCGGCTACGCCTTGCGTTATCTGCCGCGCTGGGCGGGAGTCACCGCATTGCTGATGGTGCCGATCTTTTCCACTCCGCGCATTCTGGCTGGCGCCCACTGGTTTACCGATGTCTATGTCGGCGCGTTGGGGCTGGCGACCCTCTGTCTGCCCTGGTTGCTGCTGACCCCGCTGGCGGATCGGCTGATAGAGCGCCTCGCCCCCCGATTGGCCCGTGTGCCGCTGTTGCGCAGTCAGACCCACTGATTGAACGTCGCAAAATAAAACGCCCCGACATGAAAATGTCGGGGCGTTTTGTTATCAACCCGCGAGAGATCAGCCTTGATAGCCGTTCGGGTTGTTGCTTTGCCAGCGCCAGGTATCGACCATCATCTGCTCCAGACCGCGCTCTGCCTGCCAGCCCAGCTCGGCACGGGCCAGCGTCGGCTCTGCCCAGCACTCGGCGATGTCGCCCGGGCGACGGGGTTTGATCTGGTAGGGAATGGGTCGGCCGCTGGCCGCTTCAAACGCCTTGACCATCTCCAGTACCGAGTAGCCTTGACCTGTACCCAGGTTGTAGGTGAAGACGCCGGTGTCGCTCTTGATGCGTGCCAGCGCTTTGAGGTGACCGATGGCGAGATCCACCACATGGATGTAGTCGCGCACGCCGGTGCCATCCGGGGTCGGGTAGTCGTTGCCAAATACCCCCAGCTCCTTGAGCTTGCCGACACCCACCTGGCTGATATAGGGCAGCAGGTTGTTGGGGATACCGTTGGGATCTTCACCAATCAGGCCGCTCTCGTGGGCGCCGACCGGGTTGAAGTAACGCAGCAGTACGATAGCCCAGCGGGGATCGGATTTGGCGAGATCGCGCAGGATCTCCTCCACCATCAGCTTGGAGCGACCATAGGGGTTGGTGGCGCTGGTGGGGAAATCTTCCCGCAGCGGTACCGAGGCGGGATCGCCATAGACGGTGGCCGAGGAGCTGAATACCAGCCGGAACACGCCGGCCCTGGCCATCTCTTCGCACAGCACCAGAGTGCCGCTGATGTTGTTCTGGTAGTAGGTGAGCGGGATCTGGCTCGACTCCCCGACCGCCTTGAGGCCGGCGAAGTGGATGACCGATTCGATCTGGTGGTTGGCGAACAGCTGCTGCAGGCAGGCTCTGTCCAGCACATCCCCTTCGACGAAGGTGACCGGTTTACCGGTGATCTGCTCGACCCGCTTGAGTGACTCCGGTGAGGAGTTGGAGAGGTTGTCGAGTACCACGACCTGCTGCCCCGCGCCGAGCAGCTCAACCAGGGTGTGGGAGCCGATATAGCCAGCGCCCCCTGTGACCAGTATTGTCATTTTTTATCCCGTGTTCTGGTGAAACTGGGGCCGAGTCTAGCGCCCCTGTCTACTTGGGAAAAGGTTGGGATACCGATGACGCCTTCACCGCACCTCACAAAAGCCTGCACCACGCCTCAATAATCGAGACTGATATCCCCTTTCGCGGTGCAGGAGCAGGCTAGAGCAACGCCGCTCTCCAGATCCTGAGCACTTAAGGTCATCACGCTCTGGCGCTCGATGTCACCTGTGGTGGTGCAACGACAGCTGCCACATACCCCGGCGCGACAAGCCGCCATTATGGTTTCGCCCGCCGCTTCCAGCGCCGCCAGCAGGGTCTGACCCGGCAGGATTTTCACTTTCTTGCCGCTCTTTTTCAGGGTTAGCCAGAAGTGGTCGCTGGTGGTCTTGATGGGCTCTGCTGGAGGAAGACCGAAGGACTCCTGATGCAGTTGCTCCGGCGGCAATCCCAGCTCTGCCAGCATGGCGCTGACCGCCGCCATATAGGGGGCCGGGCCGCAGAGATAGACATGGCGTTCGCGCAGATCTGGAGCCAGTTCGGCCAGCATGGCGGGGGTGAGTCGGCCAATCCAGGGGTGATCTGCTGGGGCATCTTCCAGAATCAGGGTATGCCGTACACCGGCATGGGCCTCAGCCAGTGCAGCCAAGTTATCTGCGAAGATCACATCTGCTGGCGAGCGGGCGCTATGAATAAAGCGGATATCGGCATCCGGCCGTTTGGCCAGCTCGTCCCGCAACATGGACCACATGGGGGTGATGCCGGAACCGGCGCTCAAGAGCAGTGGCCGTTCACAAGGCAGGGCGGTCAGGTTGAAGTCGCCAAAGGGACCATCCACCCGGATCTTGTCTCCCACCTGCAAGGTCTGATGCAGATGGTGGGAGACCCGTCCCACATCCTTGATGGTGACCTGCCAGCATGCATCCTGCGGGCTGGAGGAGAGGGTATAGGCGCGGCACTCCGGCTGGCCGTCAATCTCGGTATGCAGGGTGATGCACTGGCCAGCCAGTACGGGAGGGAGGCTGCCGGAAAGGGGCGCCAGCTGCCAGCTCACGACGTCGTGGGTGTTCTGTTGGCGGCCAATGCAGGTGAGCGTGAGAGAGGTCATCACAAGGCTCCTTGGGTTTGATAAGGTTTGAAACGGTTTGAAAAACGTCTGGTGAAAAAGCCGGATCCAGAAAAAAGGCGAGCCGGGCGGCTCGCCAAACGCTTACAACATGAGGTACCGATCAGGCCGCCAGGATCTCGGCCAGGTCAGCCTCGGCGGTGGTGGTCCCTTTCAGGCCAAATTGCTCCTCCAGTACCTTGAGCAGCGCCGGGGTGAGGAAGGCGGGGGCGGTTGGCCCGGTGCGGATGTCCTTCACCCCGAGGGAGAGCAGGGTGAGCAGAATGACGATGGCTTTTTGCTCGAACCAGGAGAGCACCAGCGTCAGCGGCAGATCGTTGACCCCGCACTCGAACGCCTCGGAGAGTGCCAGCGCCAACTGAATGGCGGAGTAGGCATCGTTGCACTGACCCACGTCCAGCAGACGCGGAATGCCGCCGATGTCGCCAAAGTCGAGCTTGTTGAACTTGTATTTGCCGCAACCCAGGGTGAGCAGCAGGCTGTCGCGCGGTGCCGCCTTGGCAAACTCGGTGAAGTAGGCGCGCTCGGCCTTGTCGCCGTCACAGCCACCCACCAGGAAGAAGTGGCTGATCTCCCCGGCCTTGACCTTCTCGATCACCGCGGGTGCTGCCTGCATCAGGGCGTTGCGGGCAAAGCCGATGGTGATGAAGTGTTCGAGTTCGGTGTGTTTGAAGCCTTCAAGCGCTTGGGCCTTGGCGATCACGGCGGAGAAATCATCCCCCTCAAGATGGGTTACGCCCGGCCAGCCGACGATGGAGCGGGTGAAGATGCGGTCCGAGTAGTTGCCCACGTTCGGGTCGATGATGCAGTTGGAGGTCATTACCACCGCGCCCGGGAAGTTGGCAAACTCTTTCTGCTGGTTCTGCCAGGCGGAGCCGTAGTTGCCCACCAGATGGGGGTACTGCTTGAAGAAGGGATAGGCCAGTGCGGGCAGCATCTCGCCGTGGGTGTAGACATGAATGCCGGTCCCTTTGGTCTGCTCCAGAATGAGCTTGAGATCCATCATGTCGTGGCCGGAGACCAGAATGCACTTGCCGGGGATCGGGGTGACCCTGACCCGGGTCGGCTCCGGATGGCCGAAGGCGCTGGTTTCACCGAGATCCAGCATCTCCATGATTTTGAAGTTGAGCTGACCGATCTCCATGGCACAGCTGAACAGCCGACCCATTTCGCTCGGGTCTGTGCTTAGCCAGCTCATGATGCGGTGGAATTCGGCGGCCACCTCGTCACTCTGCTGATCCAGCACCCGGGCGTGCTCCATGTAGGCGGCGGCGCCCTTGAGGCCGTAGAGGCAGAGCAGACGCAGCCCCATGATGTCTTCGTTTACCTCGTTCTTGCCCCGATTGGGGGCGGCTGGTGCGGCATGGGCAAGTTGCTCCAGCAGCTCGGCACCGGGTTCGAAGTAAGCGGACTGTGGCAAGTCTTTGACCTGCACCGCCATGGCGGTCATACGATCGGCCAGCTGCTGGCGATAGGCGAGCGCCTGATTGACATAGGCCACGATGCGATTCGAGTCGAAGTTGACGTTGGTGAGGGTGGCGAAGAAGGCCTTGGGCACGAAGGCATCGATCTCGCGGTCGATGATGCCCTGCTCGCGGGCGGCCAGCGCCCAGGCGCTGAGCCCCTGCAGGGTGTAGATCAGTACATCCTGCAGATCCGAGGTTTCCGCCGTCTTGCCGCACATACCTTGTGCGTAGGCACAGCCGTTGCCAGCCGGGGTACGAATTGTCTGTTCACATTGCACACAAAACATCATGCCTCTCCTAATTGGACATTTCAGTTGTCTGTTTTGTGGCGATTCTATTCCTCTCGCGAAAAACTTAATAGGTATTCAATTTGCCAATTAAGATTCCTTTGATGCAGATCAAAAACAAAAAAAGCCGCCCAAACAGGGCGGCAAGCGGGTGGATAAAAGGAGAGACAACTCAGGTTTGCAACAGAACATAACAATCAGACGGATTGGGCCGTGGTCTGGTCAGGAGCTTTCGGCCCGGAACTTACTCAACCCAGCATACGTACGCTGTAGTCGGCTTGGTTCACTATCAGGCCAGATAAGCGCGCAGCATCCAGACCAGTTTTTCCTGCTGCTGCACATAGTCGGAGAGGATGGAGGCAGTGCCCTCATCACCAGCTTCGGCGGCCTGACCCAGAATACGGCGCTGGGCGACCAGCAGTTCGCGGAAGCTCTCCAGCAGGGATTCGACACAGGCGCGGCCATCGTGCAGCCCTTTTTGCTCCGGGATGGCAGAGACTTTCAGATAGTCGCTGAAGCTGTGCATTGGCACGCCATCCAGGGTCAGGATCCGCTCGGCCAGTGCATCGACTTTCAACAGCAGGTCGTTGTAAATCTCTTCAAATTTCAGGTGCAGTTCGAAGAACTGGTTGCCACGGATATTCCAGTGGAAGCCGCGCACGTTCATGTAGAGGATCTGGTAGCTGGCCAGCAATTTGTTCAACTCGGCTGCCAGGGCTTGTGATTGAGCAGTATCAAGACCAATCGGGCTTTTCATCATTCACCTCCAGATTTGGAAATCGGTTTGAAATTCTCTTTCGGAACGCAGTCAGAATAACGCCTTGCAAAATGCAGGGACAATTGCTTGTGCCTAACTGTTTGATAGCTAACGGCTATCAAACAGTACGCAGCAACGGTGACAATAGATGAGGATTAGGGGAAGTATTTTTCGAGCAGCGCCATCAGGATGGCCTGGCACTCGCGGTCCGGTTTGCTATCGACCTTGCTGGCGCGAAAGTGGAGCTGAAAGGCGCCCATGACGGCGTGGCTCTGCTCATCCCACTGGCCGCTCCGGGGCAGGCCATAGCCATAGCGGGCCAGCTGCTGCTGCCACATGGCCGCATCCCAATCGGGCAAGGGGCTGGCCAGTAACTCGGCCACCCGACCTTCATCTGGCCAGGCGCCGACTCCGTACGTCAGATAGAGCTGGCGCCAGGGGAAGTGGGGGCCGGGATCCTGCTTGCGCTCGGGGGCGACATCGCTGTGGCCCAGCACCTGGGTCGGTGGAATCTGGTAGCGGGCGACCAGCTCCCGGCTGAGTGCGCCGACGGCAGCTATCTGCTGCGGGGTATAGGGTTGCCAGCGGCGGGCATCGGGGGCCAGCGGCTCATCTTCCGCTGGATAGCCGAGGTTGACGATCTCGATGCCAAGGGAGCTGGCATTGAGCCCGGCATATTGGTGCCAGCGGCTGCGTCCCGCATGCCAGGCGCGCGCGCTGTCCGGCACCAGCTGATAGACCGGTAGCGGGGTCTCGTGGCTGTCGCGGGGGATCAGGTAGTGGGCGCTCACCTTGTGCTCCGGCTCGGTCAGCAGGCGCAGGGAGTTGGCATCATCTTCATCGGTGTAATGGAGGATCAGAAAGGCGATCCGCTCATTCTGGTTGGCGCTCTGATAGCGGGTAGAGAGCTGGTATTCGGACGGAGTACAACCACCCAGCAGCAGAACCAGTGGCAGAAAAAAGAGGGGAAGAAGAGAGCACCAGCGCCATCCCCCTGCCACAGCCAGGCTGCTGAGCGTGGGAGGAGTGAGTCGCTGGCACATGTCGAAGGCTCTGCCTGGTCAGTCGCGCGGCTGGTTAGCCGCGGTATTTGGCCGTGAGACCGATCAGGAAGTTGCGCAGGATCTGATCCCCGCAATCCTGATAGTGCTTGTGATCCTTGGAGCGGAACAGGGCACTGAGCTCGGACTTGGAGAGGTTGAAGTCGGCGAGCTTGAGGGTGCCGAGCATATCCTCTTCCTTGAAGTTGAGACCGATGCGCAGCTTGCGCAGGATCATATTGTTGTTGATCCGGTTCGGGATCACCTGGGCCGGTGCATCTTCCCGCCCGCCGCGGCGCGCGATGATGAAACCGTCGAGGAACTGGCTCAGGGCCGAGTCGGGACAGGCAACATAGCCTGCCTCTTGCTCTTCACCTTCCGCCGCCTCTTTCATCAACCAGCTGTGCAGTTGGGCGTGAGTGACCGTCAGGTTGCCCTTGGCAAACATCTCGACCATCTGGTCGTTGCTGATGGTGAGGGCGTAGCGCAGACGGCGCAGAATATCGTTGTTGGTCATGCTGACTCCTGTGTAAACGGCGCAACTTTACCATCTGGCAGCCCTCGCGTCAGAAAAAGCGGGGGCCGATACAGTTCAGGTCAAGCTCATCAAGCCTTGCCGAGATAGCGGGGCGCCTCCTGGCGCACCAGTTCCAGCGCATCTTGCAGCTCCAGCAGCTCGGGTTCCAGCTCGCTGACCGGCACGCCGTCACGCAGCTGTTGCTCCAGCTGGGAGAGCAGCCGTTGCAGCCCCGGCACACCGGAATAGGCACAGCCACCGTTGAGGCGATGGAGCTGGGCCAACACTTCGCTATCTTCAATTTCGCCAGCCAGCGCGCTATCCAGCACTGGCTCGACCTCGTCGAAACTGGCCAGCAGCATGGTCAGCATCTCTTTGGCGAGATGCTCTTTCCCTGCCGCTTGCCGCACCGCCAGTGCCCAGTCGATCTGTTGGGCACCATTATTCTGGTGGCGGCGATGGGCAAAGTCGGTGATGAGCTGGGCCAGCATGCTCTCGTCGATGGGCTTGGCCAGGTAGTCGTCCATCCCCTGCCGGATCAGCCGCTCCCGTTCGCCGGGGATGGCGTGTGCGGTCACCGCCACGATCGGGGTGGTGGTGTTGAGGGACTGGTTGCGGATCGCCTGGGTGGCACTGATGCCATCCATGATCGGCATCTGGATATCCATGAAGATGATGTCGAACGGTTGGCTTTGTGCCTGCTTGACCGCCTCCTTGCCGTTTTTGCACACCACCACCTGACTCACCATCTCCTTGAGCATGGCGGCGATCAGTTTGAGGTTGGCGGCGTTGTCATCCACCGCCAGCACCTTGATTGGCTGCAACTGGCGCGGTGCAGGCTGGGCGGGCAGCTTCTGGCGGCTCGATTCCGGCGAGAGCAGGGCGTGCAGCAGCTTGCGGTGGTTGACCGGTTTGGAGAGACAGTGCTGGGCGCCATGGGCCAGCATCGCTTCATAGAGCGCCGGCTCGTGGCTGCTGAGCAGCACTATGGTGTTCTGCTGCTGGCCGTTCAGTCTGTCGAGACGGCCGATCACCTGCTGCGGCGTATGCAGGGTGCTGCTGCCGATGATCACCATCTCCTGCTCGCTCATCTCGGGCCAGGGATCATCGCTGGTCAGTGGGTGCACGTCGAGGCGCCACTCCGCCAGCAGGGCGAGCAGAGAGGCTTGCGCGAAGGGATCCGGTTCCAGCAGCCAGAGCCGTTTGCCACGGATCCGATCCAGCGGCAGTTGATCGGTCTGGGGCAGGGGGGAGACCTCCACATCCAGACTGAACGAGAAGATGGAGCCTTTGCCGAGTTCCGATTCGAAGCGGATCTGGCCGCCCATCTGCTGCACCAGCTTCTGGGTGATGACGAGGCCCAGGCCCGTGCCGCCATAACGGCGAGAGATGGAGGAGTCGGCCTGATTGAAGGCCTGGAAAAGCTGATGTTGCTGCTCTTGGGAGATGCCGATGCCGGTATCACGGATCTGGACGTTGAGCCTCACCTTGTGGTTGCCACTGCCGGTCTGCTCGATATGGACATCCACGTTGCCCTGTTCGGTGAACTTGATGGCGTTGCCGGTGAGGTTGGTCAGCACTTGTTGCAGACGCATGGGGTCGCCGGTGAGGTAGTCCGGCACATCGGCATCCACCCGCAGGGAGAGCTCCAGCTGCTTGTCGTGGGCGCTGGGGCCGAGCAGGTGCATGGTCTCGTTGAGGGTGTCGCGCAGGCTGAACGGGATATGCTCCAGCTGCAGCTTGCCCGCTTCCAGCTTAGAGAAGTCGAGGATGTCGTTGATGATGCCAAGCAGGTTGCGCGCCGACTTCTCGATGGTCTGCATGTAGTCGGTCTGGCTCGGGGTCAGGCTGGTTTTCAGCAGCTGGCGGGTAAAACCGATGACCCCGTTGAGCGGGGTACGCAATTCGTGGGACATGTTGGCCAGAAACTCCGACTTTACCCGCGCCGCCTCCTGCGCCCGCTTCTTGGCCATGTCGAGCTCGACGTTCTGGATCTCGATCTGCTCCAGGGTTTCGCGCAGGTCAGAGGTGGCCTGATCGATATTCTGCTGCATCTCTTCGTGATATTCGGAGAGCGCCTTGGCCATGGCGTTGATGCCGTTTTTCAGCATATCCAGCTCGCCGGTGAGCTGGCCGCTGACCCGGGTATCGAGGCGCCCCTCCCTGATCTTGTGCACCGCCTGCACCATGTTGGTGATGGGCTGGGTCACGCTCTTGACCAGACGGAAGCCAAACAGGGTGCTGAAGGCCACCCCGATGAGCACCATGATCACCGCAAAGAAGGTGTCGCGGTATTGCAGCAACATGGCCCTATCGGTCGCCATCTGCATCGAGATGTAGCCGATCATCGGCGGCTCTACATCGCTGGGCAGCGGGAAGCCATCCAGACTGGTTTCAGCCTGGATCGGGGTGCGCAAAATGATGTCGTCCCCCTGAAACGTCACGCTGGTCAGATCCGGAATGGGCTCGCCATCGGGCAGTCTGAGTCGGGTGAAATCCCGGTGATAGTTCGAGGTAACGAACAGCTGGTTGTCCTGGGTGAAAACAGCGATGGACTTGATAAAGGGAGAGTTCTTGCGATGGGTCAGACCAATCAGCCGCTTGAGGGATTCTCGGCTGTGCTGGGTCATCCCGTATTCACTGGCGATTGCCAGTGGTTCGATGATGTTGATCCCCTGATCAATGAGGTTGTTTTCCAGCTGCTGGTAGCGGTGGAAGGTGAAGTAACCGGCCATCAGGCCACCGATGATCAGGGTCGGCAGGATGGTGAAGGCGAGAACGCGTGCTCTCAGGCCATATTTGGTCATACGAACAGGCCACCAGTGAACAGGGTTGGCGATAGGGTTGATGGCAATACACGGGCTCTGTGGCCGTATTTGGTCATACTATTATTCTTGTGGGACAATACCCGGCAGCAGATTCCACAATCATGACATAGCCACCTATAGGCACCAAGTTTTATGGCCCAGTTTTTCAAGCCCCAAAAGAAGTCCACCCAGCTCCAACGCATTGAATTTACGATAGACACCCTCGATCACCATTGCGTCGGTATCGGTCGCCATCAGGGCAAGGCGATCTTTGTCGAAGGGGCACTGCCTGGCGAGACCGTCAAGGCACGCATCACCGAAGAGAAAAAGCAGTATGGTCACGCCGCCTTGCAGCAGGTGGTGACCCCGGCAGCCAACCGTATCGCCCCCTTCTGCAGCCACTATCGCGAGTGCGGCGGTTGCAGTGCCCAGCACATGTCGGTTGCCGATCAGCAAGCCGCCAAGGCGGCCGGACTGGTCAGCCTGTTCGAGCGGTTGGGCAACATCAAGGCACCGGCGCTGGAGCCGGTACTGACCGGTGAAGATCGCGCCTACCGCCGGGTTTGTCGTCTGGCCATCAAATTTGACAAGAACGGTCGCTGCACCCGGGTTGGTTTCCGCCGCCGCAACAGCAACGATCTGGTGGAGATCGACAGTTGCCCTGTACTGGCCGAGCCGCTCTCTGCGCTGATTGCCCCGCTGCGTGAATGCCTCAATCGCCTCAAGAGCCAGCGCGAGCTGGGCCATGCGGAGCTAATCCAGGCCGAGCAGGGGATCATGATGCTGCTGCGCCATACTGGCCGTCCCAATGAGGCGGACCGCGCCCTGCTGGTGGAGTTTGCCAAAGCGCAGGGGAGCGACCTCTATCTGCAGGCGGCGGATGATCGCATCGAAGCGCTGCAGCAACAATTTTCCCCATCCTACTCGCTGGATGGCCTGTCTCTTGCATTTGCTCCCGGTGACTTCATTCAGGTCAACGGCCCCATAAACCAGAGCATGGTTGAGCAGGCGCTGACATGGCTCGGGGCGAGCAAGGATGACAAGGTGCTCGATCTCTTCTGCGGTATCGGCAACTTCACCCTGCCGCTGGCCCGTCAGGCTCGCGAAGTGGTGGGTGTGGAAGGTGAACTGGCCATGGTGCAGCGGGCCGAAGAGAACGCTCGTCGCAACGGCATCACCAATGCCCGTTTCTACAAGGCCGACCTGAGCGATGACATCGTCGGCATGTCCTGGGCGCGGGAAGGGTTTGATCTGGTGCTGCTGGATCCGGCTCGTCCCGGCGCGCTGGAAGTGATGGGACACGTCGTGAAACTTTCACCCAAGCGGGTGGTCTACGTCTCCTGTAACCCGGTCACCCTGGCGCGGGACAGTCAGGTGCTGGTGAAAGGGGGTTACCGTCTGGTGCGCCTCGGCATGCTCGACATGTTCCCTCACACCGGTCATCTGGAGTCCATGGCGCTGTTTGAACGGGAGTAAATGACTCATCAGCTGGGCGATGCCGGATAGGTCATCCGGCATGTTCGTTACTCTTTGAGCTGGTGTGTATATGAAGTAATCCTGCTCATCGGTACGGCGATGCAGATATGCAATCTGGCGTGTCTGCGGCTGTTTGAGCAGGTGTGTATATGAAGTAATCCTGCTCATCGGTACGGCGATGCGGATGTGTAATCTGGCATGTCTGCGTCTGTTTGAGCTGATGTGATTGGGGTAATCTAGACCCTCATCGTTCGGCAGGGCCTGTTGGCGCGCTCTATTGTCTTTCTGGACAATATGCCTTGAAAAGTGCGCTGTAGATCCCCATTTGAGGCAATCTCATGAGGGGAGAAAGTGACAGCTTTCGGCCCGATAATTTAAAGGATTGATACCATGGTTGCGGTTCGCGATATTCATTTGAAAGACAACTTCACCCTGGAAGAGTGGGTCAGCTCTCTCTCCTTGAGTGACAGTGAAAAGGATCAGCTGCGAACCGTCTATCAGTATTGTCTGACGCTCGGTGACGAGGCGCTGACCAGCAAGCTGCTGGTACGCGGCATCGAAATGGTGGGCATCCTGCAGATGCTCAGCATGGATATCGGCACTCTCAAAGCGGCCATCATCTACCCCTTCGTCGAAGCCGGTCTCATCAGCCAGGAGCGGATGGACGAGGACTTCGGCTCCAAGATCGCCAAGTTGGTGGAAGGGGTGCTGGAGATGGAGGCCATCCGCTCCCTGCAGACCCTCCATCGCAGCGAAACCTCACCGGAGCAGGTCGACAACGTGCGTCGCATGTTGCTCGCCATGGTCGAGGATGTGCGCGCCGTGGTGATCAAGCTGGCGGAGCGGATCGCCTGCCTGCGGGAAGCGAAGACGGCAGATGAAGAGACCCGGGTGCTGATGGCCCAGGAGATCACCAACATCTATGCGCCGCTGGCCAACCGTCTGGGTATCGGCCAGCTCAAGTGGGAGCTGGAAGATCTCGCCTTCCGTTACCTGCACCCGGATACCTACAAGCAGATCGCCAAGCAGCTCGACGAGAAGCGGCTCGACCGCGAGCGCTATATCCGCGAGTTTGTGCAATCCCTGCGTAATGGGTTGAAAGAGGCGGGAGTTGACGCCGAGGTGTACGGTCGGCCGAAACATATCTACAGCATCTGGCGCAAGATGCAGAAGAAGCACCTCGAATTCAACGAGTTGTTCGACGTGCGCGCGGTGCGGGTAGTGACCAAGCGGCTGCAGGATTGCTATGCGGCGCTCGGTATCGTGCACACCCAGTTCCACCATATTCCCCGCGAGTTTGACGACTATGTCGCCAACCCCAAACCCAACGGCTATCAGTCGATCCACACCGTAGTGGTGGGGCCGGAGGGCAAGACGGTCGAGATCCAGATCCGTACCGACCAGATGCATCAGGACGCCGAGCTCGGCGTCGCGGCGCACTGGCGCTACAAGGAAGGGGCGCAAGCTGGCGGCAAGGCCAACACCTTCGAAGACAAGATCGAGTGGCTGCGCAAGCTGCTCGCCTGGCAGGAAGATCTCTCCGAGAGCGGCTCCCTGCTGGAAGATCTGCGCAGTCAGGTGTTCGAGGACCGGGTCTACGTCTTCACCCCGAAAGGGGATGTCATCGACCTGCCGGCAGGCGCCACCCCGCTCGATTTTGCCTATCACGTCCACAGCATGATCGGCCACCGCTGCATCGGCGCCAAGATTGATGGCCGCATCGTGCCGTTCACCTACGCGCTGCAGACCGGCGATCAGGTGGAGGTGATCACCCAGAAAGAGCCCAACCCGAGCCGCGACTGGATGAACCCCAACGCCGGCTTCCTGCGCTCCAGCCGGGCGCGGGCCAAGGTGGCGACCTGGTTCAGAAAACTGGATCGGGACAAGAATATCGTGGCCGGTCGCGAGCTGTTTGAGAAGGAGCTGGATCGCCACAACCTCAGCATGTCCAAGATCGACAAGGGCAACATGCTGCGCCGCTTCAATCTGGAGAGCACCGACGATCTGCTGGCCGGTATCGGCAGCGGCGATATCCGCATCAACCAGGTGCTCAACTATCTCGACACCTGTTACAACAAGCCGACGGCGGAAGAGGAAGATCGCCGCCTGCTGGAGAAGCTGGAGCAGAAGGCCAATGCGCCGATGCGCCACAAGCCCAAGGATCACATAGTGGTGGAAGGGGTCGGCAACCTGATGACCCATATTGCCCGCTGCTGCCAGCCCATTCCGGGGGACTCCATTCAGGGCTTTATTACCATGGGGCGCGGCGTATCCATTCACCGGGAAGATTGCGAGCAGCTCAAGGAGCTGTCACGTCGCAACCCTGAGCGGCTGATCGATGCGGTGTGGGGGGAGAACTACTCCGGCGGCTATGGCCTCACCATCCGGATCATCTCCAACGATCGCTCCGGCCTGCTGCGCGATATCACTACCGTGCTGGCCAACGAGAAGATCAATGTGATGGGGGTGCGCTCCCGCTCTAACGTGCGCGAGCAGACCGCCGAGATCGACATGGAGCTGGAGATTTACAACATCAATGCCTTCAACCGGGCGCTGGCCAAGCTCAGTCAGCTTAACGACGTGATCAGCGCCAAGCGGCTTTGATAGCGAACCGACCGGCCCCAGTGGCCGGTCTGCATTTACGACCCTTTTTGAACGAATTGAAAGCGAATATCTCATGTCTCAACGTTACGATCTGCCCCAACTGCTCGACATCATGGCTCTTCTGCGTGACCCGCAAAACGGCTGCCCCTGGGATCTGAAACAGGACTTCCAGAGCATAGTGCCGCACACCCTGGAAGAGGCCTACGAGGTGGCCGATGCCATCGAGACCGAGGATTGGCAGGGGCTGAAAGGGGAGCTGGGTGACCTGCTGTTTCAGGTGGTGTTTTACGCCCAGCTGGGTAAAGAGCGGGGCTTGTTCGACTTCGCCGATATCGTCGACACGGTGAGTGAAAAGCTCATTCGCCGTCACCCCCACGTTTTTTCCGATGCAGATCTCTCCAACGAGCAGGCGGTAAAAGCGAACTGGGAAGCAGAAAAAGCCAAAGAGCGGGCGGCCCTCGACAAAGAGAGCGTGCTGGACGATATCCCGCAGGCGCTGCCTGCCCTGACTCGCGCCGCCAAAATTCAGAAACGCTGCGCCACCGTCGGTTTTGACTGGAAGACGTTGGGGCCTGTGGTGGACAAGATCCACGAAGAGATCGACGAGGTGATGGAAGAGGCATTGATGGCCGATGTGGACGAGGCGAGGGTGAGCGATGAGCTCGGTGACCTGCTGTTTGCCACCGTCAATCTGGTGCGTCATCTGGGCAAGGATCCGGAGCAGGTACTGCGAGGCGCCAACGCCAAGTTCGAACGTCGTTTTCGTCAGGTTGAGCAGATAATCGCCGCAGAAGGCTTGAAAATGACCGATTGCACCCTCGAAAAGCTCGATGCCGCTTGGGATAAGGCGAAGGAAACCGAGCAAAGTTGATTTGGCGCAAGATGGGGGGGCGGTGAGCCTGATAGATTTTTGCTCATTGTTTGGGAGAGGGGTTTTTGGTATACTGTTTCCCCGTCCTGCTTCATCCCCGAAGCACCCCTTAAAATTCCCTAAACTTCTTTCAGGTTCAGCATGACGACCAAATATATTTTTGTTACTGGTGGCGTTGTTTCATCCCTCGGCAAAGGCATTGCCGCAGCTTCTCTGGCAGCCATTCTGGAAGCCCGTGGTCTGGATGTGACCATCATGAAACTGGACCCGTACATCAACGTGGATCCGGGCACCATGAGCCCGACCCAGCATGGTGAAGTGTTCGTAACCGAGGACGGGGCCGAAACCGATCTGGATTTGGGCCACTACGAGCGTTTCATCCGCACCAAGATGACCCGTCGCAACAACTTTACCACCGGCCGTATCTACGCCGACGTCCTGCGTAAAGAGCGTCGTGGTGACTATCTGGGCGCCACCATTCAGGTTATCCCGCACATCACCAACGCCATCAAAGAGCGGGTGATTGCCGGTGCCGAAGGCCATCAGGTTGCCATCGTCGAAGTGGGCGGTACCGTAGGTGACATCGAGTCCCTGCCGTTCCTCGAAGCCATTCGTCAGCTGGCTGCCGAAGTGGGCCGCAACAACGCCATGTTCATGCACCTGACGCTGGTTCCTTACCTGGCCGCTGCCGGTGAAGTGAAGACCAAGCCGACCCAGCACTCCGTCAAAGAGCTGCTCTCCATCGGTATCCAGCCGGATGTGCTGATCTGCCGCTCCGACCGTGCCATTCCGGCCAACGAGCGCGCCAAGATTGCCCTGTTCTGCAACGTGCCCGAGCGCGCCGTCATCTCCATGAAAGACGTCGACTCCATCTACAAGATCCCGGCACTGCTCAAGTCCCAGAATCTGGACTCCTACTTCACCGAGCGTTTCGGTCTGGAGTGCAAAGAGGCCGATCTCTCCGAGTGGGAACAGGTTATTTACGAAGAGGCCAACCCGACTGGTGAAGTGACCATCGGTATGGTCGGCAAGTACGTCTCCCTGCCGGACGCTTACAAGTCCGTCAACGAGGCGCTCAAGCACGGTGGTCTCAAGACTCGCCTTTCCGTCAACATCAAGTACATCGACTCTCAGGATATCGAGACCCGTGGCGCCGAGCTGCTGGAAGGTCTGGACGCGATCCTGGTGCCGGGTGGCTTCGGTGAGCGTGGTGTGGAAGGCAAAATTCTGGCTGCCCAGTATGCCCGCGAGAACAAGATCCCCTACCTGGGTATCTGCCTCGGCATGCAGGTTGCCATGATCGAATTCGCTCGCAACGTGGCGGGCATGGAAGGGGCTCACTCCTCCGAATTCAAGAAAGATTGTGCCTATCCGGTCGTCGGCCTCATCACCGAGTGGGTGGATGAAGAGGGCAACGTCGAGACCCGTACCGAGAAGTCTGATCTGGGCGGTACCATGCGTCTGGGTTCCCAGCTCTGCCACCTGGTCGAAGATTCCAAGGTGCGTCAGATGTACGGCAGCCCGACCATTTACGAGCGTCACCGTCACCGTTACGAAGTAAACAACAAGCTGCTGCCGCAGATTGAAGCGGCAGGTCTGAAAGTGACCGGTCTCTCCGCCGACAAGAAGTTGGTGGAAATCATCGAGATCCCGGATCACCCCTGGTTCGTGGCTGCGCAGTTCCACCCGGAGTTCACCTCTACTCCTCGTGATGGCCACGCTCTGTTCGCCGGTTTTGTGAAGGCGGCAGGCGAGTATCAGAAGCGTAATTTGAAGTAATTGAAAATAAATGCGGTTGGGGCACTGTGCCACAGCCGCTTTTTTTGGCATATTTTTGTTGTTTTTTTACGAAACCTGAGGAAATACACATGTCCAAGATCGTTAAAGTGATCGGTCGTGAAATCATCGACTCCCGTGGTAACCCGACCGTTGAGGCCGAAGTTCACCTGGAAGGTGGTTTTGTTGGTATGGCAGCCGCTCCGTCTGGCGCGTCCACCGGTTCCCGCGAAGCGCTGGAACTGCGTGACGGCGACAAGAGCCGTTTCCTGGGTAAAGGCGTGCTGAAAGCCATCGAAGCCGTAAACGGCCCGATCGCTCAAGCTCTGCTGGGTAAAGATGCCAAGGACCAGGCCACTGTCGACCAGATCATGATCGACCTCGACGGTACCGAGAACAAATCCAAGTTCGGCGCCAACGCCATCCTGGCTGTTTCCCTGGCTAACGCCAAAGCTGCCGCTGCTGCCAAAGGCATGCCGCTGTACGCCCACATCGCCGAGCTGAACGGCACCCCGGGTGTTTACTCCATGCCGCTGCCGATGATGAACATCATCAACGGTGGTGAGCACGCCGACAACAACGTCGACATCCAGGAGTTCATGATCCAGCCGGTTGGCGCCAAGACCCTGAAAGAAGCCGTTCGCATGGGTGCAGAAGTGTTCCACAACCTGGCCAAAGTGCTGAAGTCCAAGGGCTACAACACTGCAGTTGGTGACGAAGGTGGTTTCGCTCCGAACCTGAAATCCAACGCCGAAGCGCTGGAAGTTATCGCTGAAGCCGTTGCCGCTGCCGGTTACAAACTGGGCACCGACATCACCCTGGCTATGGACTGCGCTGCTTCCGAGTTCTACGACGCAGAGAAGAAAGAGTACAACCTGAAAGGCGAAGGTCGTGTCTTCACCTCCAACGGTTTCTCCGACTTCCTGGCTGACCTGACCACCAAGTTCCCGATCGTCTCCATCGAAGATGGCCTGGACGAATCTGACTGGGAAGGTTTCGCCTACCAGACTGCTGAACTGGGCAAGAAAATCCAGATCGTTGGTGACGACCTGTTCGTAACCAACACCAAGATCCTGAAGCGCGGTATCGACAACGGCATCGCCAACTCCATCCTGATCAAGTTCAACCAGATCGGTTCCCTGACCGAAACTCTGGCTGCCATCAAGATGGCCAAAGACGCTGGCTACACTGCCGTCATCTCCCACCGCTCCGGTGAGACCGAAGACGCTACCATCGCCGACCTGGCTGTTGGTACCGCTGCTGGCCAGATCAAGACCGGTTCCATGAGCCGTTCTGACCGTGTTGCCAAGTACAACCAGCTGATCCGTATCGAAGAAGCTCTGGGTGCCAAAGCTCCTTTCCGCGGTCTGAAAGAAGTTAAAAACCAGGCTTAATTTACTGGTTTGCCAGCCTCGGCTGGAATGAAAAAAACCGGAACCCCTGGGTTCCGGTTTTTTTATGCCTGATCCTTGCCACAACGGCCTGAGAGGCGAGGGGGTTATGTCTCTGGTCTCGGGTCAGACAAAAGGCAGCATGCGCTGATAGCGCCCTGCATGCGCCTTGAAGCCCAGCTTTTCAAACAGGGCGATAGAGCGGACGTTATCTGCATCGATATCTGCGGTGAGGCAGGTGACTCCCATTGTGCTGGCGTGGGCGAACAGCAATCCCAGCGCTTCTGACATAAACCCTCTGCGCCAATAGGCCGCATTGAGCAGGCAACCTACCTCGCAGCTGTGGCCCGCCTCACTGAAACTGTGCAGGCCACAGGTGCCGATCACCTTGTTGCCCTCCCGTTCGACAATCGCCCACTCCAGCGACTCACCGGTTTGCTCCAGCCGTACCACGCTCATCATCATTTGCGCCACCATGGCGGGGGAGGTAAAGCAGGGATCAGAGGCAAACTCCATGGTCAGTGGATTGCCATAAATCTCGAACAGATCGGCGGCATCCTGCGGGCCAATGGTGCGCAGTACAACCCGAGTGCCGGTTAAATCAGGCTTCATTTATCTCCTTGGGGAGTGTTGCGCCAAACCATTATTGGGAGTGGTGTTAGCGAAAATAAGAAAGAAATGATAAATTAATTTGATGTTGGTCACAAAGTGGCAACTATATCACTGTAATTTGACCAATGCTAAGCTTGTTATTAATTAATTAATTAAGGTTGACCAAAGTCCACGTAATAAATCAAATGACTGGTTCCCTTCATTTTCTATGTAATTATTTACCATGGTTTCAACATCTCTATCATCGAGAGGAATGATAAATCCCCTTTGGTCTTTTGCCGTGTCTTGGCATCTATTATATAGAAGCTCTTTATCTTGAATCTCTCTACAAATTAAAATGCCAACTTTTCCGCGACTAGGCGAGAAACGACCAGATAATTGGTCTACCTCTGGATTAGCAACATCTTTACCATAATTTTTACACTCCACAAAAATCTGAGGGCATGGGTAATGCATGGATAGCCAGTAAAAAAATCCACTTTTAGCTTCATTTACATAAGTAATATCTACTCTTTTTCTGCCATTATGTATCTTATGTTGTTTTGTCGGATTGCAGAGGGATGGATAAAATAACACTGACAAAATTTTTTCTATTATACTCTCATAATCTTCAGCGGTATCTCTGCCTGGACGTAATGCTTTTAGTTGTACTAGTAATAGCTCTAACTGAGGTTTTTCAGTTTGCTCAATTTCAGAAAACTGTTCATGAGTAAGCGGGTTAGATGGGGACTCTGCTTTTGCCTCACGGTATTCATTAAGAATATTAGGTCTAATTAAAGTTTGTTCTACTACAGCTAACTTGTCTTTCCCATATTTTTCCTGAAGTGCCTTTTTTGTTACACGTCTCTCTCCACTTTTCAGTGTTTCAACCAGGGAGGAATTTGCTCGCAGATGTTCATCTTGCATTTCAGGTAATAAAAAATATCTATAATATTCATTGTATTGAAAGGTTAGTCGATGTCTAACAATAATTTTAGGGACAAGTATAACTTTACCAAAATTCGTCATCGGTAAAGAAACAAAAGTTTCCTCCCATAGTTCTTTTTGTGGATTCCATATGGGCCCAGATGCAACATTCGGTGTTAATGGAATGCCATAATACATACACATGTCTTGCGTGTATTTGATTAATGGGCCTCTAAGGATGTTGCAAACTGCATCAGAAATCATGTCAGTACCAATACCATGAATTAGCAATGCCGTATCTTCTAAGTCCTGTAATAATCCCGTTGCAGCTGCTTTACTTTTTGTCAGTGCACTCCAAACGGATTTTGCTGACTCAGATCCAAAAGCATGACCTTTAGATTCACCGGCTGAATACCCTAGATGAAATTCATTCCTTTCATTTAATGATGACAATAACTTTTTTGCTTTATCATGCTGATTGTTTTTAATTAGCCGTAAAACTACTTCAAAAAAAGTTTGAAGTAATGAAGAAAGTTCATTCCCCCATGCTGACTCAAGCGACTTTATTGCGTTAGGGTCAAGAAATACTGGGATATCTGTATTTAACGGGATGTCTACAAAATCAAGATATGGTTGTGTTCTATTTAAGTTGAAGAATTCAGAAACTCTCATTTATATTCCTTCATTTAAGTATAAGTGAATAAGAATCACTCTGTGAAGTGCTGTGAATATTTATATTTAATATTTTTAGTAGTGAGGTGGTAGATCTTTTTTGACAAATGATGGTGATGAAATTTTTTATCAGCGTTCTAAAACGTAATTTCCACCGACTCTACACTACGCTTTGCCTCACCGTGATAAACCGCTTCGATATTATTGCCATCCGGGTCGAGGACAAAGGCTGCGTAATAGCCGGGGTGATAATTGCGCTCGCCGGGGACGCCGTTGTCTTTGCCGCCATTGGTGAGTGCGGCCTGATAAAAACGATCCACCATGGCGCGATCTTTTGCCTGAAAGGCGAGATGGTGGCGACCGGTCAAGACCCCCAGCGCGGCGGGGCTATCGACAGAGGTGACAAACAGTTCGTCTGCCCAGAAGTAGCCCTCCCCTGTGCCGCCCAGCGGAATATCGAGGGTGGTGAGAATGGCCGTATAAAAGCGCTGGCTGGCTACCAAATCTTTGACCACCAGCTGGATATGGTCGATCAAGCGACCACGATGCAGGGTTTGTGTTTCCATACACCACCTTGATTTGCATGTTGTGGATGAGTCAGCGGCTTGCCGGTCAGTGTGTTTGGATCAAAAAGGGACCGGGCGAGATATGGCATGGCTACCGCCCCTGAATTTCAGCTCCCAGTCTGCTGCGTTTCACCAACGGGATGGGGTTGGCATGGCTCATGGGAGACTCCGACGAGGCAAGTGTTGCCAAATGGCAATATTAACCATGGCGCTGTGGAGAGAAAGCTCAATATTGAGGATTTCTGTTCAAGATCAATAAATTAATCAAATCTCGCCAACGATTGATGACGCGCCGAGATAGCGTGAACAACCATTCTTGAACTATCACCATAGAATATTCATGGTCATATCTGGCTTGAACCAGCATAAAACTCTTTGTTATTGTCCGCCTCCCCCGCTGAAATAGCTTATTTATCTATAAATCAACAAGATAGCATTATGTGGTGGCGTCGCGGGGGCATCTGCTATCGGGAAGGAGAGTTATGAAGTCGCAGTTCAAAGTGGCGCTGGCCATGTTGGCCCTGTTCGTCGTCCAAGGCTGCACAGCCCCGGATTCATCCGCCAAGCGCAATGCACCCGGCCCGGTGCTGACAGTGCATTACGAAAGTGCCCCCCTGATCCCCGTCACCATCGCTGGTGAGCAGTACCAGTTTTTGCTGGATACCGGGGCCAGTATCACCTTTATCGATCGTCGTCTGGCCAGCCGCTTCAAGGCGCTGACCTTAAGCGAATTGCCCAGGGCCTATCAGGCTGATTTTGCCACTGTGAGCAGCGTTTCGAGCCAATTGGGTAGCGAGCAGCTTGGCTTTGTTGAGCCGCAGCCCTTCTCGCTGGGGTCGGTCACCATTGATGACAGCGATCTGTGGGCAACCGTTGATTTCGATCTCTTCTCCCAGTCTCTCGGCAGCCGTATCGATGGCATCCTCGGGATCGACACCATCCGCCGCTTCAACTGGGTGTTTGATCGCGACAGGCATCAGCTCACGGCTTCGCTGACGGCACCGTCGGCAGCCACGTTCGAGCGTTGCATCGGCTATGAAGACAGCTACAACCGCTCCCCGGCAGTGTATCTGACCCACGGCGAGAGCAGCGTGCGCATGTATCTGGATACCGGGGCCGATCAGAGCTATGCCGATCATGCCTTTATCGACTTTATGGCCAGTCAGAAGGCGATCTCTGGCGAAGATGCGATGCCACGCAAAGGGGTGGACGCCAGCGGTATGGTGGAGGGGCGTGAACATATCCTCACCGGCCTGCACTTTGATGAGCGCCAGCTCGGTGAGCTGCGCGTGTCGGAAAACAGCAATGAGCAGTATGGTCTGGGGCTGGATTTTGTTAACCGCTTCAATCGCTTTGCGATCATGCCCGGGCGGATGATGCTCTGCTACGACGCTGACAGCCTGGCGCGCAAAGTGCCGCCAGTCCTGCGCAATATCGGGGTGCGTTTTGATGGCGAGCATCTGCAGGTCTACTACAGCGACGAACGGGATCTTGCCCCCTATGGTCTGGCCAACGGCGACATTCTGGAACAGATCAACGGGGTGGCTTATCGTCCCCTCGATATCGACAAGGTGCGTGAACTGCTCAGCACCAGCAAGCCGGGGTCGCTTAAGTTGCGGATTGTGCGGGAAGGAAAACCGCTGGATATCGCCATCTAGTGAAGGTGGGGCGGCAAGGCGAGCCGCCCCTATGAGCCTCAGCCCTTGGTCGGATTTTCCATGCAGGTGAGGGTTGGCTGGCCGTAACGCTCCAGCGTGGCGTCGTCCCCCTTGGTGAAGAAGGTAAGGTTTTGCCCTTCATAACGGGCGCCGCTGGCGCTGGGTGCTTCATAGGCGAGCACTTGTTGCTGCTTGTCGCCCTCGCTCAGGTTGATCACCGCGGCGGGCAGCTTGGCATCGTTATAGAAGTAGGTAGAGAGAGTGACGTTCTTGCCGCACTGGTAGTTGACCGGTGCCGGCACCATCAGCTGGCCGCCGCTGATCTGCAGTTCGGTGATCCGCAGCAGGTAGTTATCCTCCACACACTGGCGCAGATCCTGCCCCTTCCAGCAGTCGTTGCGACCCTTGATCCAGCCGCGCTGCATGGCGCGCTCTGTCTTGAGCTGTTCGGGAGAGAGCGCTGCAATCGCCTTGGGGTAGAGGGCCGCCAGTTCGTTATCAAGGGCGGCCAGTCCGGCATCCTTGCAGATCAGGGTTTCGACCGACCCGGAGGCTTTGGTGCAGTCAAAGGAAGGGGTTGCGGCACTGGCGAGCAGAGGGGCAAACAGCAGGGCGGCAAGCAAGGTCTTGTTCATCGATAGATTCCAGCAATGAGGAGGGGATATCTGCCTACTACAACACACTCTACAGGGCAATGCAGCAGGGGAGCCGAGCGCACTTGCACTGCTGAATGGCTGCCAAACGGAAAAACCCGACACTCCTGGCCGGAATGTCGGGTTTTTTGTGGCCGCGATAAAGGGGGAGGCGGGTTGCACGGTTGATCAGGCCAGCGCCAGTTGCTGACTGCGGGCGCGCCATAGCCGCTCGTGGAAGAAGAACACCACGGTATTGATGGCCGGTTCGATCATCGCCATCACGCCGCCGGTGAGCAGCTCGCCGCTCAGCAGGAAGGCCACTCCGAAGGCCACCGAGAAGTGGACCACCGCGAAGCTGCTGGTCTTGGCCTGCAGGCTGTGATTTGGTCTGAGCTTGTGCCAGCCAAGGTCATGAAAGTAGAAGGCGACCGTGTTGACGGCGGGCTCGATCAGGGCGATCAGGCTGGCGGTCAGCAGCTCACCGGTCAGCAGGTAGGCCACGGTAAAGGCGACTCCGAAGTGCAGAATGGCAAAGCTGATGGTCTTTTTCATGATGGCGGCTCCCTCTGTTGATGATGAGAGTATCCGCCGAAATGAGATTAAATGAAAACTATTCTCATCTATTGCCGGAATAGAGAGAACCTATCAACGGGCGAGTGGCCGGTGCGCTTCAGCGGTTGCCAATCGCAACCAAGGCGATAAAGTACAGGTTCTTCACACTTGCCCATGAAAAAGGATCTTTCATGAATATCAATGCCACCCTGCTTGGCCAGTTCATTGCGTTGCTGATGGTCATTGTCGGCCTCATCGCCTGGCGACTGGCGCGCCGCAAGAGCGAGCATCCGGCGCTGATCACCCTTATCTGCTCCCTGCTCTGTCTGTTTCCGCCCTTTGGCCTGCTGGCCCTGTTGCTGGTTGCGCTGAAACAGGATCTGCCCGCCCGCTCATAGGACGCGCAGGTTCAGGCTGCCGCACACACCGGCTGCACCAATAGCAAAAGCCCCGTGATGGGGCTTTTGCTTTTGAACTCGGTGAGCAGAAGACCTTGGACACCCATCTTTTGGGTTCGGGCTATGCTACGCCTTGCTCAAAAAGGTGGGAGTCCCAGATTTGTTGTTACCATTTTCGGTGACTGATATAGCTATTATTCCTTTGGACTTCCATCCACAATTGAGCGAATCACCAACCTAAGAATCATCCACCAAGCGTAAATAGTATGTATTGATGCTGAGGTATTATCATCCAACAATCCATGGGCCACTTCATTGCGCAAATTAAATCCAAGCGCATCTGTAAAAACACTCTTTATCTCAAAGGTTAAATCTTCTCCGAATAATTTAAGAGCTTCTTGCAGGTCCATTAGTGTGCTCAATCCATTCTCATTTTCAATGCCTTCTCTATCAATATTAGTTGTATGGGCTCCCGCTTCCTTTAGCTGTGATCGCACAATATGTTCGACTTGCGGACACAGTAAGTGAATTGCTGCGCCAAATTCGTACTCAAAACCTAGCCAAAGCGCATATCCCAATAGCTCCTCTCGATTTTGTGGAACTATAGGCGAGTGGTGACAAGCGGCCACCATGAGCTCTTTTGTAAACCTATGCTCCATAAGCAAATGTCTCAACGCGGGTAATACTTGACCTTCAACAACAAGCTGAATTTCAATAGAAAACTGTTGCTGAATTTGCCTGTGGAGTGCTGCTTGATTAGCTGGGTCATCTTCACCTGCACTCAAATTCATAGCCGGGGTTTTAGCAATAACACGCCCATCGCTGCTCATGTGGCTCGATCCAAATAAGCTACCAAACACGCTTTTCTGCATTATTTCTTTCGCGCTGTCACTAAGAGTTTTGTATCTGGGGCCGCTAAATAGACCCGTGAAATACATTAGCGCTTCTTCAGCATTTCTCTTGCCAGTAACATGCTCAATAGACTGCTTCGCCATGTCGGAAATATCAATTCCCGGGGTTTTTACCACACCCATTTCTTCTAGGGAGGCTTTTCCTGAAGTTGCCATTTTGTGGCGAATAGCTATTATCTTTTCTTCGACGCAATAAGTATCTCGATGCTTAGTCGGAATGCGACGATATGCTTGTATAGCATTTTCATAGAAGGAGTTTGCAACCATATTGCTCCCGCTAGATCGAGAATCTGCCTCTAGTTCGAAACATTCAGCTATCGCAATTAGGGACCCCAGCCATCCATTCTCATCAGAGCATTGCTGGTACTTCTTTGAAGCCAACTCAAAGTACGACCTGGCAGAATGGAAGTCACCATCTTTCAGTAAGTCATTTGCCTTTCCATGAAGTGTGGACGCTATATTTTCTTTAAAATCGCCATCAATGTTGAGATTATCCAATAAGTCCGCTATCCAAAACGTCATAAATTTACTTCTTGGATATTCAGAACAAAATGCGGAAAATAGCTGACTCTTGATCGTGCTCAAGCGATCAAAGTCTCTGACTTGCATACATAGTCTCGCGGCACGTTCCCAGCAGTTCTTTACATCCCGATGCCAGGTTTCATCATCTAGCGGTTGGGAAATATATGAATCAATTGCCGCCTTCGCATGTCCTGGGTTTTTCGGTTTTCTTAACAGCCATAGCAGATCAGCGAGTCGTGCTTTCAACCATGGCTCATTGACATCATTGAGGATTGCCTCAAAAAACATCAACTCTTCTTCGGTAAAGTCATCAGGTAATGCTGACCGACGCCCTGCCTGAAAGTCTTGAATGTAGGCTTTGAAGGGTTCATTTATACTTCTCGGTGCCAACATCATTGATGCCGATCGTGCTAGCAGATCGAGCGTTTTGGAATGCTCTATCTTTCCCTGTTCCAACATTTCCTTTGAATGCTTCTGCAGACAACTCATAACCGAAGAGTACCCATAGCGGTCATCTGGGGGGACGTCATAAGTCCAGTTGCACTCCAGAAATATATCTCGAGTTAAACCTAAGGAATTTTCCATATTTACCTTCTTACTTGGAGAGTCACGTAATCGCATAACGTCTGACATAACCGGCAGACAAAAAGCGCAGCTTTTTGGATGTCCGGTTGATGGAAAAGTTAAGAGTCATTTGTTGTACTTCGGATTAAGTGCGGAAATTAAAATCGCCTCAATACCAATTATTAGTATTTTTGACTTGGTCTCGATCGATATCGCCCTAATGTTACTGTCGGTGAGCAATGCTTTGAATTCTTCGAACGATTTGCCTTCGGTTTCGCAGAAATTCTTTCTGAAGGTGCCTCCAGTATCGTTTTCGGTGTAGTGTTGCTTTATTCTGGTTTTCAAGTCCTGTTTGTGTGCTTCGCCAACATACAGAACATCATTTGTTGACTTGCTTTGAAAGACATAAACGCCAAATTTACCAGCCATTTCCTGAAGGCAAGAATAGTCATTTTGTCCTTGGCAAAACGGAGCGGCTGCGTTGGTGATATGAATAACGTCAAACATGCTGTTGGTTGCCATGCTTTACACGCGCTCCCAGTATCCACAGTCTTTGCAAACAACAACTTTCTTTTCGTTTTTTTCTGATTCGGTCAGCCACTCAAATATTGCCTTAACGGCGGCAGCAATTGCTGCGAGCAATCCAATTACTACCTCTGGGCTTACTGCGCCTGCGGTTGCGGTGAAAATCCGAGAATCTCCCGAAGCCTCTGCAAGATCCTTGGCTTTCACCACCTCAGTGTTTCGGCTACCGCATTTGTTGCATGCAACGCTCATTAGTGACTCCTAACAGTGATTAGATGGAAGGCGGCACTAATCCGTTAGCAGAGTATTCCATATAACTCCGTAACATTTTCACTGCCGCCAAGTAAAAATAATCATTAAATCATAACGTCATCAGCTTTCTTCGCATGCTGGGCGTATTCGCTTGACTTCCTCTTTTTGCGCCACCGTCACTACTGTATAAAAAAATCAGTGCTCAGCGCACTCTTGGCAAGCGCCGCCAGATCACGCCTGCGTGAGCAGGTCAGAAATAAAAATGGGGCCGTCACCATGTTGAGTGGGTCGTAGGCAACTCTCGCTTATCCATTCCATCCGGCATGGCTACCGCCCCTGAATTTCAGCCTCCAGTCTGCTGCGTTTAAGCAACGGGGTGTAGCTGGCATGGCTCATGGGGTGGCTCCAACGAGGTGTGTGTTGCCAATCGGGTATATTAGCGGTGGGCAGGCGGAGGGAAAGGGCCAGATGGCCGATTTCTGATCTGGATCGACTAATTGGTCAATAACGACTGATCTGGTGTGCAGATGGGACGGGTGCTGCCATTGGTGAGGAAAAGCGTTAGTGGGGAAAAGAGTGAGTGGGTAAAGCTGTAGCGGGTAAAAAACAAGAAGCCCCTGAACGGGGCTTCTCTTTGCTGGCCATGCCGCCACTGTGAACGGCTTGGGTGAGCGACTTGCTGGCGCGTTGACCGGGCGCCAGAGCGGGCTGGTGCGGGCCTACTCTGCGGCCTTGTTGAGCCACTCCACCTTGTACTGGGCGCCTGCACCCTGTGCCAGCTTGGCGCACAGCGGTTTGAGGAAGGCTTCAATCTGCTCGTCCAGCATCCAGGGCGGGCTGATGATCAGCATGCCTGAGCCGTTCATGCCCCAGTCGGCAGTCTGACCGGCCACTTCCAGCTCGGCCACCAGCACGTTGCCGAAGTTTTCGCGCTTGATGGCGCGCAGCATGTCGCGGGATTTGTCCGCCTCCTGCCCGAGGATCGGATACCAGAGGGCGTAGATGCCGGTTGCCCAGCGTTTCTGCGCCTTTTTCAGGGTATCGACCACGGCGAAGTAATCTTCTTTGAGCTCATAGGGCGGGTCGATCAGCACCAGCCCGCGGCGCGGAGTGGGCGGCAGCAGGGCGATCAGCCCCTCGAAGCCGTCACGGTGGTGGACGGCGACGCGAGGGTCGTAACCCATGTTGGCGCGCAGGTCTTCGACCTCGTTGTTGTGCAGCTCCATCAGCGCCAGCTTGTCCTGCTCGCGGGTGAGGCGGCGGGAGAGCTCCGGCGAGCCGGGGTAGTAGTGCAGCTCGCCGTTCTGGTTCATCTCTTCGATGACGCCGAGATAGGGGGCCATGGCAGACCACTGGGCCCGCTCGTCCCACAGGCGGCCGATGCCGTCGGC
Source organism: Aeromonas sp. 604443 (assembly GCF_049170315.1). Classification (NCBI taxonomy): domain Bacteria; kingdom Pseudomonadati; phylum Pseudomonadota; class Gammaproteobacteria; order Aeromonadales; family Aeromonadaceae; genus Aeromonas; species Aeromonas sp. 604443. The sequence continues at coordinate 44,692 of NZ_JAAKMI010000012.1, read as the reverse complement.
ATACTCGGCCTTCTTCTGGGACCAGTCGCCGCGCAGGTCGTAGAGACCGCCACCGGCATGGGTGTCCAGCACGATGAAGGGTTTCTCCTTCTTCTTGAGGGACTCGATGATCAGGGCCTGAACGGCGTGTTTCAGCACGTCGGCATGGTTGCCGGCGTGAAAGGCGTGGCGGTAGCTCAGCATATTAGATCTCTGAGGGGGCCCTGCTGGGCACCCAGTAACGATAGATAGTTCAACAAATTGCGGCTGTTGCCGCGAAACAGGGAGAGGCTGCGCAGGGTCTGCAACAGGACGCCCTGTTGCAGCCGCTCCAGCTCCAGCTCGTGGGCCAGCATCGACTGATACTGCTGCTCGTCGAGTCGCGTCTTGGCGCTCTGGCGCAGGGCGCGCCACGGGGTCAGCACCGCTTCGGTCTGCACCAGCGCCGGTTGCAGGTCGGTGAGATCGACCACGATGTCGAGTTGATCGAGCCGGTGCAGCAGCAGCGCCAGATTGACGTTGCCCCCCTGCTCCTGCACGGTGAGCCAATCCTGGCTGCGCTCACCATAGACCTTGCCGCTCCAGTGCCAGAAGCCAATCGGCGTCGGCAGTTCGTGGACCGCGACCCGCTCGCTGGCCATCAGCTGTTCGTCACGCAAAGAAGGCTTGCTCCATGGTTTCCAGCTCTTCGGAGAGGCTCATCCACTCCAGCTCCACCTCTTCCAGCTGCTCCTTGAGGGGGCCCTGGGATTTGAGCAGTTCGGAGAGCTTGGTTTTAGCGCTCTCTTCGTAGATGGCGGTGTCGGCCAGCTGGCTCTCGATGTCGGCCAGCTTGCCTTGCAGCTTCTCCATGCTCGCTTCGAGTTTTTCCAGCTTCTGGCGCAGGGGACGGGTTTGCTGGCGAAACTCCGCCTCGCGCCGCTTCTGATCCTTGCGCGCCACAGCCGAGTTGGCAGAGACGGGGCCATCCGCCGGTTTGGCGTTGGCCTCTTTCTCCTGCTCGCCGAGCCACTTGTGGTAATCGTCCAGATCGCCGTCGAACGGCTCGACCCGGCCACCGTGTACCAGATAGAAGTCGTCGGTGGTGGTGCGCAGCAGGTGACGGTCGTGGGAGACCACTACCATGGCCCCTTCGAAGCCTTGCAGCGCCATGGTGAGGGCGTGGCGCATCTCCAGATCCAGGTGGTTGGTCGGTTCATCGAGCAGCAAGAGGTTGGGCTTTTGCCAGGTGATCAGCGCCAGCACCAGCCGCGCTTTTTCGCCGCCGGAGAAGGGCGCCACCTTGTCGAGCGCCTTGTCACCGTGAAAACCGAAGCTGCCCAGATAGTTGCGCAGCTCCTGCTCGGTCTTGTCCGGCGCGAGGCGGGCCAGATGATCGAGCGGGGAATCATCGAGACGCAGGGTCTCCAGCTGATGCTGGGCGAAGTAGCCGATGCTCACCCCGGCGCTCACTTCGAGCTTGCCAGAGAGCGGCGGGTTGGAGCCCGACAGCATCTTGATAAAGGTCGACTTACCGGCGCCGTTGCGACCGAGCAGACCGATGCGCGAACCCGGTACCAGATTGAGTTTGATCTTCTCCAGGATCACCTTGTCGCCGTAACCGGCAGAGAGGTTCTCCATGGCGATGAGCGGGGTCGGCAGGGCCGACGGCTCGCGAAACTCGAAGCTGAATTCCGAGTCGGCGTGGGCGGGCAGGATCTTCTCCATCCGCTCCATCGCTTTCAGGCGGCTCTGGGCCTGACGGGCCTTGGAGGCCTTGTAGCGGAAGCGGTCCACATACGCCTGCATGTGGGACATCTCCCGCTGCTGCTTCTCGTACATGGACTGCTGCTGGGCCAGCTGTTCGGCGCGCTGCAGTTCGAAGTCGGAGTAGCCGCCGGTGTATTCGTTGAGCTTGCCGTTCTCGATATGGATGATGCGGCTGATGACCGAGTCGAGGAAATCGCGGTCGTGAGAGATAAGCACCAGCGTGCCCTGATAGCCCTTGAGCCACTTCTCCAGCCAGATGACGGCGTCGAGATCTAGGTGGTTGGTCGGTTCATCGAGCAGCAGCAGATCGGAGCGGCAGAGCAGCGCCTGAGCGAGGTTCAGACGCATGCGCCAGCCACCGGAGAAGCTGCGAACCGGCGAGCTCAGCTGCTCATCGCTGAAACCGAGGCCGTGCAGCAGTTCGGCGGCGCGGGCGCGAATGCTGTAGGCGCCAATGGTATCGAGGCGACCGTGCAGCTCGGCTACCAGCAGACCATTGTCATCCTGTTCGGCCTGTACCAGCTGGGCTTCCAGCGAGCGGAACTCCTTGTCGCCGTCGATCACATACTCGAGCGCGGAGCAGTCGAGCGCCGGGGTCTCCTGCGCCACGCCTGCGATCTGCCAGCCAGCGGGCAGGCTGAAGGTGCCGCTGTCGATGGCCAGCTCGCCCCGTACCAGTGCAAAAAAGGTGGACTTGCCACAGCCGTTTTTGCCCACCAGACCCACTTTGTGGCCGGGGTGAATGGTGGCGGAGGCGTTGTCCAGCAGCTTGCGGCCGCCGCGGATCAGTTCGATTTGACTGGCAACTATCATGGGTGGGATCTGCTTGCTCAAAATGGAGGAGAAAAACTGGCGCGGATCTTACGTGAAATGACGCTGATTTGCACTGTAGCGAAGGGCTGGCTACTGGCTGGCACTGCAAAAACATGCCATAACAGAGAAACCAGTTTGGTTACGGGAGGTTAGCATGCATATCAGGGATATTATGACGACCCGGGTCGCCACCGTTTCAATGGATGATCGACTCCGAGTCATCAGGGATATCTTCGAGCAGGCACACTTTCGCCACCTGCTGGTGCTGGAAGAGGAGGAGCTGGTGGGGGTCATCTCGGATCGGGATCTGTTCCGCGCCATCAGCCCCTATCTCGACTCCGAAGCCGAGATGAGCCGCGATACCGAAACCCTCAACAAGCGGGCCCACCAGATCATGAGTCGTCAGCTCGTCACCATCGCTCCCCATCTCACCGTGCGCGACGGCGTCAAGCTGATGCTGGAGAAGGGGGTCTCCTGCCTGCCGGTGCTGGAGAATGGCGCCCTGGTCGGCATCATCAGCTGGAAGGATTTTCTCAAGGCGGCGCTGGAGAGTGATGCACTGGGCTGAGCCCGGGGACTTAACAGTCATCTGTCACCGTATCTGCTTGTGCCCGTCCTTGAGGGCCATAAGGGTACACGAAATGAATAGAGGGGAGCCAAGGCTCCCCTCTCTCTATGTGGTGGCTGGTGGCGCAGGTAAGTGCACCCCCTGCTGCTTCATCATGACTCCGGGGGCCCCTTGGCCAGGCTGGATGGGCCACTGCCGGAGAGGTGCGGCTGCAAGTGGGTGCGGATCTCCTGCAGAGTACGCTGGTACTGCTGGGCATGTTGATCCAGAAACGCAGGGCTGTGCTTGAGGCGCCGCTCCAGGGTATCGACCAGCAGCGCTACCTTAGGGGCAGCCATGCCCGTCGGCCAGCTGTGTTGCAGCAGTTCCAGCAATTGCCAGGCATCGCCGGGCAGGGCAGGGAACTCCTCCAGCAACTGCAAGCCGGCCTGCAGAGCCAGTTGATAATCACCTTTTTGTATCCCCTGATGGCGGGTCTGGCGCAAGCTGGTCAGGCGCTGCTCCCGCGTCGTCAACCGTTGGCCCAGTTCCGTTAGCAGATGGTGAAACAGTTTACGGGTCAGTGGGTGGGGCGCGACACGGTCACGGTAGTGTGCCAGTTGGGCGAGATAACGCTGGGCATGATGGGGCAGGCCACAAAACTGACAGACGGCAAAGCCCAACAACAGGGTGAGATGGTTCTCGCTCGCCTGGTTGGGTTGATGGTGGGCGATCAGGATCAACGCCTCGTCGAAGCAGTAATCCAGTCCCTGCATCAGTGCTTGCAGCAGCTCGTACTCCTGGGGAGGCAGGTTCACTGTTCGCTGCAGGTGGGTCCACTCCTGTTTCAGGGAGCGGATCCGGTTGCTGGACGGTGCATGCCACAGTACCGCCAGCATGGCATTGATCATGAAGTGGTCGATGGCCAACCGGACGCGCAGCTCACTGAAATAGTGAAGATTCAGGGTGCTGGCTTGTTCCAGTACCTTCCTCTCGTCTTGCTGTAACAGTCCCAGAATCATGGCCAGCTGATGCCAGCGTGGTTGATGAGGGCGGACTTGCTGCAGCTGCACCATGGTCTCCCAGGCTGCCTGCCACTGATGTTGGTGCAGCTGGCTGGCGAGTTGCAGCTCCAGTCGGGTGGCGGTCGGCAATATGGCCTGATGACGCTGCAAGTCAGTTTCGGCACTCTGCAGTTTGCCCAATCCCAACATGGCGTAAAACAGTCCGACCCTTGGCCAGCTTGCCCGATACTCGTTGGCGCAGAGGGCATAATGCTGAGCGGCAGTGAGCTGTTCGCTGGATTGCAGCAGCAGGTAGCCCTTGAACCGATCCAGCCAGGGGGCAAGGGGGCGGTTGTCCCGTTGATAGAGCAGGTCTTCACAGAGTGCGGTCGCCAGTTTCCACTCCCGCAGCAGGGCCGGAGGGGCGAGGGTGTGGGTCATTTTGCTCAGTTGTGCCAACTGCTTGAGCACAGTCGTGAGCTCTCCTGCCATGAAGGGGAGTGGCAGATGGAGGGAGAAGTAGAGGTCCGAGGGGAGAAAATCCTGCTCGTTCTGGTCCGCATCCAGCAACAACAGGACGCAGGCGGGTTGCAGCAGGCCGAGGTAGTGTGCCTCATGCAGCAGGCGGGCGCCGTCATGGCCCAGTTTTCTATTTTGCTGGCAGACAATGGCATCGAATGGCTGTTGTTGCAGCAGGGTGAGCAGACCGCTGCGTTCCTGACCCGGATGGCTGTGGTGGTGGATCCGTTCAGCAGGAATACCCTGTTCGGTCAGTTCTCTGGTGATGGCGCTACGGAGCAGGGGATCCTCTTCGAGCAGCAGTATCGTCATGCACGCGTCCTTTCAATACTCCACGAGTAGATCAGAGTAGACCCAAGAGGAACATAGCGACAACTCTGCGGAGGGAGGAAAAGTGACAGTAGTCAGCGCGGGAAGGGAGAGGGCACTATAGGTGGTTACCGGGAGCCATGTACCCCGGTGAGAAAGACACACTCTGTTTGACGGATCAGGTGTGAACCACTCCCTAGTTTCCCTTGCCAGCTGACTTCGAGCTTGCCGAGGCGGCCCAGATGGCGCAGCTCGAACTCGTAGCGCTGGCAGAGGTTGTCCTGGGGTAGGCTCGCCATCCCCGCTGGCAGTCGGTATTGATAGCGCAGGATTGGCCCATCCTCCAGCTTGCTGGTCATCGGTACCAGCCCCTCTGGTGTGGGCTGCGGCGCCCCGAGCGCACGGCGCAAACTGAGCGGCGCATCGATCGCCTTTTGATAGTGCAGGCCGTTCATCGCCGCCAGCTCCTCTTCCAGTCGTTGCAACTCCCCTTCCAGTCCATTGAGCGCGGCCCCCAGCTGTTGGTGGGTCGTTGACGAGGCGCAGCCACCCAACAACAGGGTGGCAAGCAGCAGGGCGGCTCTGATGGGGGGCACGGCATCTCCTTGGCAATGACGATGAAGCGTGAAGGTCAGGTCGGTTGGCCCTGACTATAGCAGGGGATTGCTGGGGGGCGTCCCCTGCAGCAGTTGCGCCAGACGGGCCAGCCCTTCGCCGACTCGGGCGTCGGTGGCGGGTTGGCTCAGGCTCAGGCGCACCCCTTGCGGAGCGGCAAACTGACCGGCAGCGAAGTGTTCCCCGCTCGCCACGCCAACGTCAAGGGCGTCGGCGGCGGCAGCAAACTGCTGGCTGCGCCAAGGCTCAGGCAGCGGTAGCCAGGCGTGCATGCTGCCAGGCTGCCAGCGGGCGGCAGGCAGCAGGTGGCGCAGCAGTTCGCCACGGCGTTTGAGGATCTCACGCTGCTGCTCGACCAGCGGCATGATCTGGCGCTGACTGACCATTTTGCAGGCGAGCTCGATCAGCAGCGGGCTCACCATCCAGCTCGACAGCCGCATGGTCTGGGCGAAGGCGCTGCGCAGGGCAGGGGGCGTCAGCACGAAGCCCACCCGCAGGCCGCCGCAGGCGATCTTGGCCAGACTGCCCAGATAGATGACCCGCTCCGGCGCCAGATTGACCAGAGGGATCACCGGTTGCTGGGGCAACAGGCCGTTGACGTCATCTTCGATGATCAGCAGATCGTGGTTACGGGCGATGGCGACGATTGCCTCCCGTCGCGCCAGACTCATGATGGCGGTGGTGGGGTTTTGCAGGGTCGGGGTGAGGTAGAGCAGCTTGGCCCGGCGGGTACGGCAGGCGGCGTCCAGCGCCTCGGGCAGCAGCCCCTCCTCGTCCATCGCCAGCCCCACCACCTGATTCTTCAGCTGGCGGGCATTGCCCAGCATACCGGGGTAGCTCAGCCCCTCGCACAGGATGGTTTCCCCCACGCAGCCGGTCGCCAGCAGCGCCAGCATGATGCCGTGCTGGGCGCCGTGGCTGAACAGCAGGCGATCCTCACTACAGGCCACCCCTTGCTCCGCCAGCCAGTTGACGAACTGCTGGCGCTGATCCGGTCGTCCCGCCTCCTTGTCGTAGCCGAGCAGGGCGTTGAGATCCCCGTCTGCCACTTCCCCCAGCATGGGGCGAATGATGGCCGCCCGATCCAGCTGTACCGGCAGGTTCTGCCACAGCTCGATGCGGTGCCCCTCCTCCTGGCGGATCACCCACTCATTGGCGGGATCCGTGTTCGCTCCCTTGACCCAGGTGCCGTGGCCCACCCGGGCGGCCAGCAGGCCGCGTCGCTCCGCCTCGCTGTAGGCGCGGGTGACGGTGCCGACGGTGACACCCAGACGATCCGCCAGGGATCTGTGGGTAGGCAATCGGGTCTGCGGTGGCAGCTCGCCATTCACGATCCCCTGTTCGATCGCTTTGACCAGCTTGAGGTAGAGGGGGCCATCGAAGGCCGCAAGGTCGGGCGTCCAGATTGTCATGGTGACAATAAATCCATTGATCCAAATTCATTGTCAATATAGCGTGAATTTCAACCTGATAACAACCAAATAGCACATATTGTATCGATACAATGTGGCAGGCAAGGAGTCACAATATGACGATGGAGTGGTATGTCACCCTGTTCGGTTTTGCCGTACTCACCTGCGGTACGCCGGGGCCCAACAACCTGATGCTGACGGCCTCCGGCGCCAACTTCGGGGTGCGTCGCACTCTGCCACATCTGCTCGGGGTGGGGCTGGGGCAGCCGGTGTTGCAACTGGTGCTGGCGCTGGGGCTTTATCCGCTGTTCGAGCGCTGGCCCCTGCTACGGCTCGGTTTGCAGATCTTCGGCAGCCTCTATCTGCTGTGGTTGGCGTGGCGTATCGCGGTGGTCGGGGCGCCGGGGGATCCGGCCCGTAGGGCCCGTCCGCTGACCATGCTGGAGGGGCTGGGCTTTCAGTTCCTAAACCCCAAGGCGTGGATGATGGGGATCTCCGCCATCAGTCTGTTCAGCCTGCCCGGCGCCAGTTACTGGTCGAGTCAGCTGGCGGTGATGGTCATGTTTGTGCTGGTGGCCCTGCCGGTCTGCTTTGTCTGGGTACTGTTCGGCCATCAGCTGAGCAACTGGATCAGCTCGGATCGGGGCTGGCGGCGACTCAACGGTTCTCTCGGTCTGCTGACGGCGCTCTGCGTGGTGATGCTCTGGTATTGAGCCGTGCTGCGCTGATGGGGGAGGTGGCCGAGAAAGAGGCATTTCTGACTTGTCGCCAAGGGGTTGGCTCTGCATATTAGAAGGCTTTCCCCATAACGGGGGCGTTGTATCGACAAGAGGTTGAGATGGATCTGAACTGGTTACTGCCCCTGGCGGGGTTTGCCCTGGTTACCTGCGGCACGCCGGGGCCCAACAATATGTTGCTCACCAGCGCCGGGGCGGCGCAGGGTTTTCGCCGCACGATTCCCCTGCTGGTTGGGGTGGTCGGGGGGATCAATCTGATGATCCTCGCTACCGCGCTGGGGCTTGGCGTGGTGTTCGAGAAGGTGCCGCTGCTGCACGACGGCCTCAAGCTTATCGGTTCGGCGTATCTGCTCTGGCTGGCGTGGAAGGTGGCGACCGCCAGCGGCCCGGCCGAGGGCAACCGGCCGCTCATTCCCGCCCATCAGGGGGCCATGCTGCAACTGCTCAACCCCAAGGCGTGGATGATGGCGCTCTCCGCCATCAGCGGTTTCACTCTGGCGGGGGAGGCTTACTGGCCCTCCGCGCTCTGGGTGTTGGTGATCTTCTTTATTACCGGCCTCTACACAGGGGCGTTCTGGGTGCTTTTTGGTGCCCAGGTGCGGCAAATCATTCGCACCGCCCAGGGTTGGCGGCGTTTCAATCTGGGCATGGGGCTGGCGACGGCCGCCTGTGTCGGGATGATCTGGATTTAGCCCGGGGTTGACCCGGGCCTTTACCGGCTGTCTTGTTGGCCCTGCGGGGCCTTTTTTATCTCGCCCGCGTGACCTTGCCTGCAAGGTTGCGTGGTTCTGCCCTCCCTTGGGATGAAAGGAGTTCATATGAAATGTATCGGTCTGCTGGGTGGCATGAGCTGGGAGTCCACCGTCAGTTATTATCAGGCGCTCAATCGCGGGGTGCGGGCACAGCTCGGTGGTTTGCACTCGGCGCGGGTGCTGCTCAATAGCGTCGACTTTGCCGGTATCGAGCGGTTGCAGCATGCCGGTGACTGGCCCGCTACCGCCCGTCAGCTGGCGGCGGAGGCGCGCAAGTTGCAGGATGGCGGCGCCGATTTCTTGCTGATCGGCACCAACACCATGCACAAGGTCGCCCCCGAGATTGAGGCGGCCATCGATATCCCGCTGCTCCATATCGCCGATGCTACCGCGGCCAAATTGCAGGCGGACGGGATAACCCGGGTCGGCCTGCTCGGCACTCGCTTCACCATGGAGCAGGATTTTTACAAGGGGCGCTTGCAGGAGCGCTTCGGGTTGGCGGTGCTGGTACCCGATGAGGCCGGGCGGGAGCGGGTACACAGGATCATCTATGACGAGCTCTGTCTGGGGGAGAGCCGTGAATCATCGCGGGCCGAGTATCTGGCGATTATCGAGGGGCTGGCGGCCGCGGGTGCCGAGGCGGTGATCCTCGGTTGTACCGAGATTGCCCTGCTGGTGGGGGATGCCCGGGCGGCGGTGCCGCTCTACGACACCACTGCCATCCATGCCGAAGCGGCGGTCGCGCTGGCACTGGCAGCTGATTAATAAACTGGTCAGATCTCACTATTAATGCTTGTCTCATACCCCTTGCCATAAAAGCGTGTAAAATTGCGCCCTGAATTTTCCCCGGCCAACGCGGGTTGGCTGCGGTTTCCTAGCATGCAAGGCTGACATTGTGACTGAAGTAGATAGATTCGCGGATATTCGCCCCTACCGCGATGAAGAAGTGCCGGCAGCCATCGAACGGCTGATCCAGGATGATGAATTTATCGGCGCCATCGCCAAGTATCGTTTCGGTTCCCTGATGAGCTGGCTGGGTTGGGCCATCCGCCCGATGATCCGCCTGTTCCTGCGCCGCAAATGGTCAAAAGTGACCACAGTGCATCAGGTCCAGATGGGGGTCACCCGGTACATGTCCCGCATGATCGCCACCTCCACCAAGGGGGTGACCTTCTCCGGGATCGAGCATCTTAAGAAAGAGCAGGGCTATCTGTTTGTCTCCAACCACAGAGACATCGCTATGGATCCGGCGTTCGTCAACTGGGGGCTGCACACCCACGGTTTCGATACCGTGCGCATCGCCATCGGTGACAACCTGCTGCGCAAACCCTGTGCCACCGAGCTGATGAAGCTCAACAAGAGCTTTATCGTCAAACGCTCCGCCAAGGGGCCGCGGGAGATGATGAAGGCGCTCGGCGAGCTGTCTGCCTATATTGGCAACTCGGTCCACGAAGGTCACTCCATCTGGATTGCCCAGAAGGAAGGGCGCGCCAAGAATGGCGATGACAAGACAGATCCGGCCATCCTCAAGATGTTCTACGTCGACGGCAAGAAGCAGAAGATCGACTTCGTCGACTACATGCGCAGCCTCAATATCGTGCCGGTCAGCATCAGCTACGAGCTGGACCCTACCGACAAGGCGAAGGCGCGCGAGCTCTACGAGAAGTCGGTCAACGGCAGCTACGAGAAGGGCGAGTTCGAGGATATCGAGAGTATCGTCGCCGGTATCGTCGGCATGAAGGGGCGGGTACACGTCTCCTTCGGCGCGCCGATCACCGAGGGCTTCAGCGATCCGGACGAACTGGCCGCGCTGATCGACAAGGCGATCTGGAGCAGTTACCACCTATTCCCCAGCAACTATCTGGCGGCCGATGTTTCCGGCAAGGCCAATACCATCGAACAGGCGGCCTTCCTGACCCGTCAGTCAGAGGTGCCGGAAGAGCACAAGGCGATCTGGCGGGCCATGTACGCCAAACCGGTGGAAAACGCCAAAAAGGCTTGAATGAAACCGGTTGTTAAACGGTTTTGCGAAAAAAACGGGCGCTGATGCGCCCGTTTTTGCGTCTGGTCAAAGTCGAGGGGGAAAGGGTGGTGAATAATATGGTTTCAGCTGGTACGATCACTATGAAAATGGGATTATGTCTCTTGGCAAGGTGCTGACGAGTGTGTAACAGTGCCCATATAGCTGAACATGAGCAAAAGCTCTAAACCGGTTTGCACGGATTGCAGACGGCATTATTGAAGGACCTGTCACAGGTCCTTTTTCATTGGCTGGCAAAGATGCCGCTCAGATATACCTAACAGGAAACAGACGCCATGATCACCGGTAGCCTGAACACCCTGCAGCGGACGCCGCTGCCCGCCCCGCTGGCCCATATCATGGCCGAGGTGGTGAAGAGCGTGGCTCACTGGGGTGACGCTCCGCTCGGCAAGACCGAGATCGATGGTCTCAACCTGTTCTGTCTGGTGAGCGAAGATCTGACCGAGCCAGCCGCGGATCGCCGTGGCGAATTCCATCAGCAGTATCTCGATATCCAGTTGCTGCTGCGCGGTGAAGAGTGGATTGGTGTGGGCCCCCACGACTATGTGAGCGACGGCGCCGACCATCCCCATCCCGACCTCTGGTTTGTCGATGACGAGCAGACCAGCTATCTGGCGCTGCAACCTGGCGATTTCGCCATCTTCTGGCCGGGCGAGCTGCACCGCCCGCTCTGTACCTTCAACCAGCCCGCCAAGGTGAAGAAGCTGGTGGTCAAGGTACACAAGGATCTGTTGGCTATCGCCTGAGCATTCCCATTGAGGCGAGCCCTGCGCAGCTGATGCGTTGAGACTCGCAAGCATTGAAACCAGTGATACGCACCACAAGTTGCGATCACTCTTTCAAGAGCAAGAATTGAAACCAGTGATACGCACCACAGGTTGCGATGACTCTTTCAAGAGCAAGAATTGAAAAATTGGACGCACCCTCCTGCGACCATAAGCCCCCGGCAGGGGAATCCCATCCTCTTTTGGATGACACGACACTGTCGGCATAAAGCCGAAGCACAGGAAGATGTAGAAAATGAGCAAGTTGGTATTGATCCTTAACTGCGGTAGCTCTTCCCTGAAATTTGCCGTAATGGACGCCGAAACAGGTGAGGACATGCTGTCCGGCCTGGCCGAATGCTTCAATCTGGATGATGCACGTATCAAATGGAAACTCCACGGGGTCAAGGGCGAAGCCATGCTGGGAGCGGGTGCCGCTCACCAGGAGGCCCTCGACCATATCGTGGGTCACATCCTGCCGCAGGATCCGACTCTTGCCGAGCAACTGGTGGCCATCGGTCACCGAATCGTACACGGTGGCGAGCAGTTCTCCCGCTCCGTGCGCATTGATGACGGCGTGATCGCCGGTATCGAAGCCGCCATTCCGTTCGCCCCGCTGCACAACCCGGCCCACCTCATCGGTATTCGCGCCGCGCTGAAAGTGTTCCCGCAGCTGTCCGAGAAGAACGTGGCCGTGTTCGACACCGCCTTCCACCAGACTCTGCCGCAAGAGGCATACCTGTATGCGCTGCCGCACAAGCTCTACCGCGAACACGGCATCCGTCGTTACGGTGCCCACGGTACTTCTCACCGCTACATCGCGGAAGAAGCCGCAAAAGAGCTGGGCAAGCCGTTGAATGAACTGAACATCATCAACTGCCACCTGGGTAACGGTGCCTCTGTCTGCGCCATCAAGAACGGCGAATCCGTTGACACCTCCATGGGTCTGACTCCTCTGGAAGGTCTGGCGATGGGTACCCGCTCCGGTGATATCGATCCGGCCGTGGTCTTCTTCATGCACGACCAGCTCGGTTACAGCGTTGAGCAGATCAACTACACCCTGACCCGTGAGTCCGGTCTGTTGGGGATGACCGAAGCGAGCAGCGATTGCCGCTACGTCACCACCAACTACGCCACCGACGCCGGTGCCAAGCGCGCGCTGGATGTCTTCACCTACCGTGTGGCCAAGTATGTCGGTGCCTACGCCGCTGCGATGGACGGTCGTCTGGACGCCGTGGTCTTCACCGGCGGTATCGGTGAGAACGCCGCCATGGTGCGCGAGATGGTGCTGAACCGCCTGGCTCTGTTCGGCTTCAAGGTGGACAAAGAGGCCAACAACGCCGCGGTACTGGGTGGCGAAGGTCGCATCACCACCGCCGACAGCCGTTGCGCCATGGTGATCCCGACCAACGAAGAGCTGGTCATCGCTCGCGATGCCCTGAGCCTGGTCTGCTAAGTCAGCCTCGCTTTGAAACAACGCCCGGCCTGTGCCGGGCGTTGTCATTTCTGGCGTACGCCGATTTGACATGGGGGAGGGGAGCGGTACCCTGACCACCACTGTTTTTGCAGCCAGCGGGCTGCCCGGTTCGGGAGAGAGCAATGAAAGAGGCGTTTTTTAACTGGTTGTCGGGCCTTGGGGTGGAGGTGACCAGCCTGATGGCGCTGGTGATCGCACTGGGCTTTATCGTCATCACCTCGTTGCTGCTGCACATGGCGCTGCACCGGGTACTGCTGGTCCGGCTGGTGGGGATCCTCGGCAAGGCCAAGCAGGTGTGGCTGCCGCCCCAGCTGCAACAGCGCCTCTTCAACCGGCTCGCCTTTGTGCTGCAGGGGGCCGTGCTGCTCGGTCAGGCGGAGATCTGGCTACCCCGCCAATCGGATAGCCTCAAGCTTATCGAGATGGTGGCCCAGCTCTGGATTTTGCTGTTCCTGCTGCTGGCCTTCTTCGCCCTGCTCGACTGCCTGTTGTCGGTGAGCCGTTACACCCGCCTTGGCCGGGATTTGCCCCTGCGCGGCATCTTCCAGGGGGCCAAGTTGGTAGGCAGCATTCTGGTGGGCATCCTGATGATCGCCCTGCTGCTCGGCAAGTCGCCGCTGTTCCTGTTCAGCGGTCTGGGTGCCATGACCGCAGTGCTGATGCTGGTATTCAAGGACCCCATCCTCGGGCTGGTGGCGGGGATTCAGCTCTCCGCCAACCGGATGCTGAGTGTCGGTGACTGGCTGCAGATGGACAAGTATGGCGCCGATGGTGAGGTGACCGACATCGGGCTTACCACGGTCAAGGTGTCGAACTGGGACAAGACCATCACCACTATTCCCACCTATGCCCTGATCTCCGACTCTTTCAAGAACTGGCAGGGGATGACCGAGTCGGGCGGCCGCCGCATCAAGCGCAGCGTCAATATCGACATGACCAGTGTGCGTTTTCTGACGGCCGAGGAGCAGTTGCAGCTCAAGCAGGCCCAACTGCTGGCACCCTATCTGAGCCGCAAGGAGCAGGAGCTGAGTGCCTACAACCAGCAGCTGAGCGATGCCCTGAGCTGCCCCATCAACGGTCGTCACCTCACCAACCTCGGCACCCTGCGCGCCTATCTGGATGCCTACCTGCGTGCCCACCCCGGTATTCGCAAGGACATGACCCTGATGGTGCGCCAGCTGGCACCCACGTCAGACGGTCTGCCGCTGGAAATTTACTGCTTTACCGCGACAACGGCATGGGCCGATTACGAAGGGATCCAGGCCGATATTTTCGACCATATCTTCGCCATCATTGAGCAATTTCATCTGCGGTTGCACCAATCTCCCACAGGTTACGATATGCGTGCCTGGCAACGGGGATAAACAGGGAAACCGGGCGGGTCGGGGACGTGGAAAAAACCGCATATTAATCATCGACCCGTCGCCACTTGTCAGTTGAAATTTGCCGTGCAGAGGAGAAAAATGGCGGCCTTCTCTTCGCGCCCCTGATCCCCTCTTGATCAGCTGCCAGCCCAGAGACGTCACTTCAAGTCATCATCATGGGAAAGTTATGAAGCTCCTTCGCAATAGTGTGGCAACACTCTGCTACAGCCTGCTGCTGACCGCTGCGCCGGTTTTCGCTGTTGAATATGCTCTGCCTGCGGCCAACAGCCGTCTGGTAGGGGAAAATCTGGAATATGTGGTTCCGGCCGAAGAGAACGGCCAGCCGCTGGAGGCCATTGCGGCCAAATTCCAGCTGGGGCTCACCAACATGACCGAAGCCAACCCCGATGCGGATCCCCTGCTGGTTCAGACCGGCGAGAAGCTGGTGATCCCCCAGCAACTGATCCTGCCGGATGCACCCCGTGAAGGGATCGTGCTGAACGTGGCCGAGATGCGACTCTACTACTACCCCAAGGGTAAAAAAGTGGTGGAAGTGCTGCCCATCGGCATCGGCCAGCTCGGCACCGATACTCCGGAAAACTGGGTGACCAGCGTGCAGCGCAAGAAAGCGGGCCCGACCTGGACCCCGACCGCCAAGATGCATGCCGAATACGCCGCCCGTGGCGAGAGCCTGCCTGCGGTATGGCCAGCCGGCCCGGACAACCCTATGGGTCTGTTTGCCCTCTACATCGGCAAGATGTACGCCATCCACGGTACCAACGCCAACTTCGGCATCGGCCTGCGGGTGAGCCACGGCTGTGTGCGTCTGCGCAACGACGACATCGCCTATCTGTTCAAGCAGGTACCGGTCGGTACCCGCGTCCAGTTCGTCAACCAGCCGATCAAGGCCTCTCTCGAGCCCAACGGCGTCCGCTATCTGGAAGTGCATCAGCCGCTGTCGCGCAGCGAAGAAGAGTTCAACTCCAAGCT
Organism: Aeromonas sp. 604443; assembly: GCF_049170315.1. Taxonomy (NCBI): domain Bacteria; kingdom Pseudomonadati; phylum Pseudomonadota; class Gammaproteobacteria; order Aeromonadales; family Aeromonadaceae; genus Aeromonas; species Aeromonas sp. 604443. Next base: position 29,620 of record NZ_JAAKMI010000012.1, on the reverse strand, counting down.
GCCGGCACCGCTGCCGATGACTCCGGCGGTGACCCGCTTCATTGCCCACGCCGACAGCGACTCCCAACTGGTGAAGCAGGCGCTGGAGCAGCGCAACGGCATGCCGATGGCGATCAACCGCTAACGGCAAATCCCCGTCATGAAAAAGGGCGAACAGCATGCTGTTCGCCCTTTGTGTTTCTGCTGTGCTGACTCAGCTTCGCAGCAGATTTGCCTGCAGCTCGCTGCCGAGCTGATCGAGCAGCTGATAGCGCGCCTTGTAGCTGGCCCGCTTGCGGGAGGGGATCTCCTCCAGCGTCTTGCGGGGCACCTCTAGCGGCAGGCTCATCCAGAGTTCATCCTGCACGCTGCCCTGATGCTCCTGCCACAAGCCGTCGAGGTCGAACTTGACCCGATCGGCGGTGCGCTTGCTGCTCTGATAGACGTGGCTTTGGGTGCGGATCCCGAGCAGGCTCTTGCACGCCAGCCCCCGGGCCAGCTCGGCGGCCATATAGACCAGCAGGGACATGGGGCGCAGCCCGCCGCACGCCTTGGTGACCTGCTTGATCTCCTCGCTCTGCCCCTTGCCGCCCTGCAGCGAGCAGATCTCGAGGGTCGGGTTCGGCGCGGGGCGCAGATTGAGGGCCATGTAATAGAGCGCCGCGTCACCCAGCTTGAGGGTCAGGCTCATCTCCCCCTCTTTGCCCATGTGGGTTTGGTAATCCAGTTGCAGGGTCAGCGGTGCCGTCAGCTTGTCGCTCTGCCACTGGGCCAGCAGCAGGCCGCGCCCGCTGTAGATTGCCAGTTGTTGCGCCTTGGGCAGCTGACGTGCCAGCTGCTGGTAGTGGCCGCTGATAAGCCCGGCTCGCAGGCGCTTGCGGAGCCCCTTGTGGCGATAGGGGTGGATCGGCTTTTCCAGAATATCGGGGAAGCGGCTGATCGCCTGCGCCAGCAGCGGTTGCTCCTGCTGCTGGCGATAGAGTGCGCGGGCGCCGGGATTGAGCCAGAGACGCCCCACATACTTGGCCCGTCGGATGAGATGACCCGACTCCTCCACCGGATGAAGGCGGCGGGCGAGGGTTCGCAGGTGTGACAGATGAGATGACATGGTGCCGACCTCTGACTGGTGTGATGAGACAGGGCGGGGAGTGTAGGAGCGGGGCGCTGGCTTGTAAAAAAATGGATAGTAACAAAATGTGAAAACATAACGCTCAATAGCCGCCGTTGCGGCGATATGGCAGCCACGGCCACGGCAGGAAATCTGGCGCCATCCTCTTGATGTGGCAGATGATTTGATGCGCAAAGGTTTTTATTGTGTTTTGTGTTTGTTAAAAGTGGTTGAGCTGGCGCGAACGGCTGATTAAGCTAGGCCGGTTTTTTAGGGATGAGCCCGTCACCAGAGCGGGCATAAAATGACACAAAACGGAGTTTCGCATGACAGCTAGCACACCCATGTTAATCACCTTCCTGGTGTATATCCTCGGAATGGTGTTGATCGGCTTCGTCGCCTATCGCGCCACCCGCAACTTTGATGACTACATTCTGGGCGGCCGCCGGATGGGGAGCTGGGTGACCGCTCTCTCCGCCGGCGCCTCCGACATGAGCGGCTGGCTGCTGATGGGCCTGCCCGGCGCCGTCTTCGTCAGTGGCATCTCCGAGAGCTGGATCGCTATCGGTCTGGTCATCGGCGCCTACCTCAACTGGCGCTGGGTAGCGGGTCGCCTGCGGGTACATACCGAGAAGAACCGCAATGCCCTGACCCTGCCGGACTATTTCACCTACCGCTTTGAAGATCACAGCAAGGTGCTGCGCATTCTCTCGGCGCTGGTGATCCTGCTCTTCTTCACCATCTATTGCGCCTCCGGCGTGGTGGCCGGTGCCCGTCTGTTCGAGAGCACCTTCGGCATGGATTACAACACCGCCCTCTGGGTAGGTGCCGCCGCCACCATCACCTACACCTTCTTCGGCGGCTTCCTCGCGGTGAGCTGGACCGATACGGTGCAGGCGACCCTGATGATCTTCGCCCTGATCCTGACCCCGGTCTTCGTCATCATCGCCGTCGGCGGGATAGACAGCGCCATGATCGAGGTGGCCGCCAAGAGCGCCACCAACCTCGACATGTTCAAGAATCTGGATGTGATCGCCATCATCTCGCTGATGGCCTGGGGCCTTGGCTACTTCGGTCAGCCCCACATTCTGGCCCGTTTCATGGCGGCGGACTCCCACCACTCCATGGCCAATGCCCGTCGCATCAGCATGACCTGGATGGTGTTCTGCCTCGCAGGCGCGGTGGCCATCGGCTTCTTCGGGCTGGCCTACTTCGCCCGCTTCCCGGAAGTGGCGGCTGGAGTGACCGGCAACCCGGAGCGGGTCTTTATCGAGCTCTCCAAGATCCTGTTCAACCCCTGGATCGCCGGTGTGCTGCTCTCCGCTATTCTGGCGGCGGTGATGAGCACTCTAAGTTGTCAATTACTGGTCTGCTCCAGCGCCATTACCGAGGATCTCTACAAGCCCTTCCTGCGCAAGAATGCCTCCCAGCGTGAGCTGGTGTGGGTGGGTCGCCTGATGGTGCTGCTGATCGCCGTGATTGCCATCGCCGTTGCCATGAATCCGGAAAACCGGGTGCTGGGGCTGGTGAGCTACGCCTGGGCCGGTTTCGGTGCCGCCTTTGGTCCCGTGGTGCTGCTCTCGGTGCTCTGGCCGAGAATGACCCGCAACGGCGCGCTGGCCGGCATGCTGGTCGGTGCTATCACAGTCATCGTCTGGAAGCAGTTCGGCTGGCTGGGGCTGTATGAGATCATTCCGGGCTTCCTGTTCGCACTGCTGGCCATCGTGGTGGGCAGTCTGCTGGGCGAAGCGCCCTCAAAAGCGATGCTGGAGCGTTTCCGCGATGCCGAGGAGGAGTACAACACCCCGGCCGAGAGCGCGGGAGAGCCGGTCGCGGTGAACTGATCCCCCTTACCGCTTTCTGATTGAGAGCCCCGCCCCCGGACAAGGAGCGCCCTGGTTGGCCATCCTTGCACCGGTTTGGCGGGGCTTTGTGCTATCTGATTCACTCTTGGGCACTTTTTTATGTTCGGCCAGTGGCTCCCGGGTGCTCGCTTTCTTTTGTCTTGGCACCGAATATGGGACACTAGGCCGCCTGAAGGAGACCTAGTGCATGCGGCTATTCACCCTGATCCTGATCCTCCTGCTGGGGGGACTGCAATATGACCTCTGGCTGGGGAAGAACGGGCTATCCGATTATCAGAACCTGTCGGAGGCCATCTCGCAGCAACAGCGGGACAACCAGACTCTCAAGGATCGTAACGACCTCATTTACCGCGAGATAGATGATCTCACCTCTGGCCTCGAGGCCATCGAGGAGTTGTCGCGCAACGATCTGGGTTACATCAAGCAGGGGGAGACCTTCTACCGGATCATCCCCAAAGAGAAAGACAAAGAGACAGCGCCGGACGATGAGCCCTACGATGACTGATGCCAGCCGGGTATCCGGCCTGACGGCGATCGTCCCTGCCGCCGGTATCGGCAGCCGAATGGGGGCCGATTGCCCCAAGCAGTACCTGCAACTGGCGGGTAAAACCATTCTCGAACATACCCTGGAGCGGCTGCTCTCCCACCCGGCCATCGCCCAGGTGATCGTGGCGCTGGCGCCCCATGATCGCTGGTTCGAGGCCCTGCCCGTGGCGGCCGACCCGCGCATTGTGCGGGTAGAGGGAGGCGCCGAGCGCGCCTTTTCCGTCCTCAATGGTCTCCATTTGGCGCAAGGGGAGTGGGTGCTGGTGCACGATGCGGCCCGCCCCTGTCTGACTCACGGCGATCTCGATGCGCTGATTGTCGCGGCCATGAACTGCGGCGGTGCCATTCTCGGCAGCCGGGTGCGCGATACCATGAAACGCTCCGATGGGGAGGGCAATATCATCGCCACCGTCGAGCGCGAGCAGCTCTGGCATGCCCTGACGCCCCAGATGTTCCCGACTAGTGCCCTGAAGCGGGCACTGGAAGAGGGGTTGCTGCTGGGCGCCACCATCACCGACGAGGCCTCCGCCATGGAGCGGGCCGGATTCACGGTGCGGATGGTGGAGGGGCGCGCCGACAATATCAAAGTGACCCGGCCGGAAGACTTGTCGCTGGCGGGGCTGTTTTTAAGCCAGCAGGCATAAGCCCCTCAGTCATAACAGACCGTTCAGAGCAGAGCGTCTCGAACAAACAGGCCCGAACAAGGAGTTAGCATGATCCGGATTGGACATGGTGTGGACGTACACAAAATTGATGGGGTTGGTTTCAGCATGTTGGGAGGTTGCCGCTGATGATGCGCATTGGTCATGGTTTTGATGTCCATAAATTTGGTGGTGTTGGCCCCTGCATGCTGGGTGGCGTGCCGGTTCCCTACGAGCAGGGGCTGGTTGCCCACTCTGACGGCGATGTGGTGCTGCACGCGGTGAGCGATGCCCTGCTGGGGGCCATCGGCGCCGGTGACATCGGTCGCCACTTCCCCGATACCGCTGCCGAGTTCAAGGGGATCGACAGTCGCATTCTGCTGCGTGATGTCTTTGCCCGGGTACAGCAGGCGGGTTATGCCATCGGCAACCTGGATGTGACCATCATCGCCCAAGCCCCCAAAATGGCGCCCCATATCGACGCCATGTGCGCCGTGCTGGCCGCCGATCTGCAATGTGATTTGAACCGGGTGAACGTCAAGGCGACCACCACCGAACAGCTTGGGTTTACGGGGCGCAAGGAAGGGATCGCCACCGAAGCCGTCGTCCTACTGGTGAAACAATAATGCTGGAACAACTTGCCTATCTGCACGGGGCGCCCACTGCCCGCGGTATCCTCAAGGCCGAGGCCGCCGATTTCGTGGTCAATGAAGATCTCGGGTTTGAGCCTTGCGGTGAAGGGGAGCATATCTTCGTCCGGGTGCGCAAAACCGGCGAGAACACCGCCTGGGTGGCGGGTCTGCTGGCCGATGCGGCCGGGGTCAACCGCAATGCGGTGACCTGGGCGGGCCTGAAAGATCGCCACGCGGTGACCGAGCAGTGGTTCGGCATTCACCTGCCGGGCAAGGCCGAACCGGACCTGTCGGTTATCGAGAGCGACAGCATCCAGATCCTGCAAGCCAGGCGTCACAACCGCAAATTGCGGGTTGGCTACCTCAAGGGCAACCACTTCACCCTGCGTCTCACCGGTCTGGAACAGGCCGACGGGCTGGAAGCGCGCCTGCAGGCCATCGCCACTCAGGGCGTGCCCAATTACTATGGTGAGCAGCGTTTTGGCCGCGATGGCAACAACCTGGAAGCGGCCAAGGCGATGTTTGCCGGCAAGCGGATCAAGGATCGCAACAAGCGCTCCCTCTACCTCTCTGCCGCCCGCAGCATGCTGTTCAACGCCATTGTCAGCGCCCGTATCGAGCAGGGGCTGGCTCATCAGCTGCTGGCCGGTGATTGCGTGATGCTCAAGGGCAGCCACTCCATCTTCAGCGAAGAGAGCGTGACCCCCGAGCTGGAAGCGCGTCTTGCCTCCGGCGACGTGCAGCTCACCGCCCCCCAGTGGGGCCGTGGCCGCCTGGTCAGTCAGGGCGCCGCTGCCGAGTTCGAACAGGGCGTGTTGGCTCCTTACAGCGATTGGTGTGACGGGCTGGAGAAAGCCGGGCTGGATCAGGACAGGCGCCCCCTGCTGCTCAAGCCGGAGCAGATGAGCTGGCAGCTGGATGGCGAGGCGCTGACCCTCTCCTTCTTCCTGCCGGCGGGCGCGTTTGCCACCAGCGTGGTGCGCGAGTTAATGCAGGCCGAAGAGGCCGATCACGGTTTCAGGAATCAGACCGATGCGAATTCTGGTCAGTAATGATGATGGTGTGCATGCCGAGGGCATTCGTGCCCTCAGCGAGGCGCTGCGCGCCTGCGGCGAGGTCATTGTGGTTGCGCCGGATCGCAACCGCAGCGGCGCGAGTCACTCGCTGACGCTGGAAGTACCGCTGCGGGTTACCCGCATTGCAGAAAACGGCTTTAATGGGTGCGAGAGCTATGCGGTGAAGGGGACGCCGACCGACTGCGTGCATCTGGCGGTCAACGAGCTGGTGCGCCCTGAACCCGACATGGTGGTGGCCGGCATCAACCACGGAGCCAACCTGGGGGATGATGTCATCTACTCGGGCACGGTCGCCGCGGCCACCGAGGGGCGCCATCTTGGCTACCCCTCCATCGCCATCTCGCTGGTAGGCAAGACCCACTTCGCCACGGCGGCCCACTATGCGGCCCTGCTGGTGAAGGGGCTGATGAAACACCCCCTGCCTGCCGATCAGATCCTCAACGTCAACGTGCCGGACTTGCCCCTCGAGCAGATTAAGGGGATCAAGACCACCCGCCTTGGCAACCGCCACCGGGCGGAGTCGGTGATCTGCACCGAGGATCCCCGTGGTCAGCCCATCTACTGGATCGGCCCCCCCGGTAGCCAGCAGGATGCCGGTGAAGGCACCGATTTTGCCGCCATCGAGCAGGGCTATGTCTCGATTACCCCCCTGACCATCGATATGACTGCCTATGACAGTCTCGCCGGTCTGGGGGCCTGGTTAGATCTGCAGGGATGAGGGTGGTGTGATAGTACAGCGCCTGTTAAATCAGCTCATTGCGCAGGATATTCGCGATTTTCGCGTGCTGGCGACCATCGCGAAAGTGCCGCGCCAGCTGTTCGTGGACGAGGCCATGGCGCACAAGGCGTGGGACAACACCGCCCTGCCCATTGGCCACGGCCAGACCATTTCGCAGCCCTATATGGTGGCGCGAATGACCGAGTTGCTGATGCAAAACAATCCGGCCCATGTGCTGGAGATTGGCACTGGCTCGGGCTACCAGACGGCGATCCTCGCCCATCTGGTGGAGCATGTTTATACCGTTGAGCGGATCAAGTCGCTGCAGTTCCAGGCCCGACGCCGACTGCGCCAGCTCGATCTGCACAATGTCTCGGCCAAGCACGGCAACGGCTGGCTGGGGTGGCCCAACAAGGGGCCTTATGACGCCATTCTGGTGACGGCCGCGGCGAGCGAGATCCCGACGGCGCTCACCGATCAGCTGGCCGAAGGGGGCCGACTGGTGTTGCCCGTGGGTGACAGCCAGCAGACCTTGCAGCTGATCGAACGATCCGGATCCCAGCTTACCAGCCGTATTCTGGAGCCGGTACGTTTTGTTCCCCTGATTGACGGAGATGTTGAGTGAAGTTGTTTTCCCGTTTGTACGTACTGGTGATGCAGTGGGCTCGCCACAAGCATGCCCCCTGGTATCTCTCCATCACCGCTTTCATCGAGTCGGTATTCTGGCCGATCCCGGTGGATGTGATGCTGGCGCCGATGGCGCTCGCCAAGCCCCACAAGGCGTGGCACTACGCCACGCTGGCCACCCTCTTCTCTGTTCTGGGCGCCCTGTTTGGCTATGCCCTTGGCTATGCCCTTTGGGATCCGGTCGTGCTGCCACTGGTGGAGTCTGTGGGCTATCAGGACAAGATCGAGATTGCTCGCAACTGGTTTGAGCAGTGGGGGATCTGGGTCATTTTCATTGCCAGCTTCACCCCTATCCCCTACAAGGTGTTTACCGTGACGGCAGGGTTGTTGCAAATGGCTCTGCTGCCCTTCATCATCACCTCCCTCATCGGTCGTGGCATGCGCTTTTTCCTGGTTGCGGGCCTGATGCGCTGGGGTGGCGAGAAGATGGAACGCAAACTGATGCACTATGTTGATGTGCTCGGTTGGCTCTGTATTGGTCTGGCCGTGGTGGCCTATTTCTGGTTTAGTCGTTAAGGATCCATTATGCGTTCGCGTATTTGGCAAGGAAGCAGTGTCGTGGTGTTGTCATGGCTGCTGCTTGCCTGCTCCTCCAGTAAAAATGCAGCTCCGGTAGATGGTGTTGATGAGGGGCAGTTTGTCTCGACCATTCCGGCTCGCCAAAGCGGTGCCCAGGTCAGCGCCCCCATTCAGGGCGGTAGCTATGTGGTGAAGCGGGGCGATACCCTCTACTCCATCGCCTTCAACTCCGGCAACGATGTACCCTCGTTGGCCAGCCTCAACAACATCAGCCCGCCCTACAACATCTATCCGGGGCAGCGACTGCGACTCGATGGTTCCAGCGCCAGTGTTGGCAGCAGCCGCAGTGCCGGTACCTATGAGGTGCGCCGCGGCGATACCCTGAGCAGCATCGGCCGCCAGTTCGGCATGACGCCGCAGGCGCTGGCCCAGAGCAACAACCTGAGTGCCCCCTATGCGCTGCAACCGGGTCAGGTGCTCAATGTCCAGACCGCAGGCGGCGGTTCGACCCAGATGGTGGCTGCGACTCGTCCGGCAACCGTGACGCCGGTGGCAGTGAGCCGTCCCAGCAGCGGTCCGCGTCCGTTGGCCGAGCCGAGTGGATCTGGTCAGACCACGCCATTCATCTCTCAGAAATCCGTTGCTCCGGCAGCACCGAAGGAATACGCTCAGTCCAAAGAACAAAAAATAAACAACCCCCAGTCGAGACTTGCTTGGCACTGGCCCGCAAAAGGCCGGATTGTCGAGGGGTTCTCTGTTGCAGAACAGGGTAACAAGGGGATCGACATAGCCGGCCAGAAGGGGCAACCCGTCTACGCCGCCAGCAGCGGTAAAGTGGTATACGCTGGCAGTGCTTTAAGGGGGTACGGCAAGCTGATTATCCTCAAGCATGATGATGACTATCTCTCCGCTTACGCACACAACGACGAGTTGCGGGTGAAGGAAGGGGACAGCGTCAAGGGGGGCTCGGTCATTGCCAACATGGGTAGCACGGACGCGCCGGATGTGCGATTGCATTTCGAGATCCGGTACAGAGGCAAGTCGATCAATCCGATGAGCTATTTGCCAAAGCGTTAACCCCAGAGAGACCGTCTTACTCTGGTAACGTCAGGGAGACACACCATGAGCCAAGAACAACTGGTAATGCAGGATGCAGAGTTAGAGTTTGACGCTGAACCCGAATCTCACGAGGTAGAAGAGTTGCAGGAGGTAGCCGCCGAGGCGGACGAGACTATCTCCGATGAGTTGCTGGCACCTGAGCTGAATAAGGTGATGGATGCCACGCAACTCTATCTGGGGGAGATAGGTTTCTCCCCGCTGCTCACAGCCGAAGAGGAAGTCTACTACGCCCGTCGTGCCTTGCGAGGTGACAAAGCCGCCCGCAAGCGCATGATCGAGTCCAACCTGCGGCTGGTGGTGAAAATCGCCCGTCGTTACAACAACCGCGGCCTGGTGCTGCTGGATCTCATTGAAGAGGGCAACCTCGGTCTTATCCGCGCGGTCGAGAAGTTTGACCCAGAGCGCGGCTTCCGTTTCTCTACCTATGCTACCTGGTGGATCCGCCAGACCATAGAGCGGGCCATCATGAACCAGACCCGTACCATCCGTCTGCCCATTCATGTGGTCAAGGAGTTAAACGTTTACCTGCGCACCGCGCGCGAACTCTCTCACCGTCTCGATCATGAACCGACCGCCGAGGATATCGCCTTCGCGCTGGATCGTTCGGTGGATGATGTGAACCGCATGCTCAAGCTCAACGAGAAGATCACCTCGGTGGACACCCCCATTGGTGGCGATCGCGACAAAGCGCTGCTGGATGTGCTCTCCGACGAGCGCGGCATGGGGCCGGAGCTGGAGTCACAGGAAGATGATATGCGCAGCAGCATTGTGCACTGGCTGGAGGAGCTCAACCCCAAGCAGCGGGAAGTGCTGGCCCGTCGTTTCGGTCTGCTGGGGTACGAGCCCGCCACCCTTGAGGATGTGGGGGCCGAGATTGGCCTGACCCGCGAGCGGGTACGCCAGATCCAGGTGGAGGGGCTGCGCCGTCTGCGGGAGATCCTGCTGAGCCAGGGGCTCTCCATCGAGGCGTTATTTCGTACCAATTAAGCATCCGCACCAACTGATCAGCGCATCAGCCAGATAGCACGAGGGGAGCAACAGCTCCCCTCGTTTTTTATTGCCTGTGGTCTGGCGATGGCTTCGTGGTTATACCAGCTCGGCCAGCATGGTGTCGGCGTAGGGCACCAGTGCTTCGCCCCTCTTCACCTTGGTGAGGTAGTCCGGGTTGGCGATAAGTGGACGGCCGATGGCCACCAGATCGAAGCGGTTGGCCTCGATGGCCGCTGCGGCGCGCTCGGCGTCGTAGTTGCCCACCCCGACCAGATTGCCCTTGTAGTGGGCGCGCAGATAGTCGGAGGCGCGGCCACCCAGATAATCGAAGGTGAGGTTGTCATCAAAGATGCCGAGGTGGATATAGGCCAGCGGGCGATCGTTGAGCTTGCCCAGCAGATAGTCGAACACGGTGCGATCTTCCGGGCTGCCCGCCAGATGGACATAGGCACCCGGGGAGAGACGAATACCAACCCGATCACCGCCGATGCGGGCGCTGATGGCATCGACCACTTCCAGCGCGAAGCGGCTCATCTTTTCCGGGCTGCCACCATAGTTGTCGGTGCGCAGGTTGGTGGAGTGGTGCAGGAACTGATCGATCAGGTAGCCATTGGCACCGTGGATCTCCACCCCGTCAAAGCCCGCCTCGATGGCGTTGGCAGCGGCCTGGGCGTAATCCAGTACCAGCTGGGCGATTTCCGCCTCGGTCAGGGCACGCGGCACCTGATAGGTCAGCTCGCGCATGCGGGGCACAGTGCCCTCGTGCGCCACGGCAGAGGGGGCCAACACTTCAGCCTGATGGAAGAAGGGGTGGGAGAGGCGGCCGACGTGCCACAGCTGGGCGAAGATCTTGCCGCCCTTGGCGTGCACGGCGCTGGTCACTTTCTTCCAGCCATCGATCTGCGCCTGGGTGAAGAGGCCCGGGGTATTGGGGTAACCCTGCGCGTCGGGGCGGATGATGACGGCCTCGGAAACAATCAGGCCGATGTCGGCGCGGCGGCCGTAATAGGCAGCCATCTGCTCGGTCGGCACCAGACCTGGGCCTGCCATGCAGCGGGTGAGCGGGGCCATCATGAAACGGTTGGCCAGGGTCAGAGTGTCATTGAGTCGATACGGCTGAAACAGGGTATTCATGATAGGTTGTCCTGAACGGGTTATTCTTGAACGTGCATTCAAGACGTTTTTTGCGTCGGGCGCAAGCTTTTTTTGAATGCGCGTTCAAGAAGGTTGGCCCGAGCGGGCGGCTGGGGTAAACTTGCCGCCCTTTCCAGTCACTCTTTATCGGCGGGCCCTGTTGCTCCTTGCCGGTGAACCATTTCCCACGGGAGGAACCATGCGCATAGCCGAGTTTGATCGGGACGAGGTACTGCGAAATGCCATGGAAGCGTTTCGCGCCAAGGGATATGCCAAGACCACCATGCAGGAGCTGGTGGCTGCCACCGGCCTGCACCCGGGCAGCATTTACGGCGCCTTTGGCAACAAGCGCGGCCTGCTGCTGGCGGCGGTGGATCATTATGTCGAGGGCAAACGCACCCTGCGCCGCTCCCTGCTCGACAACCCGAGCCCGTTGGCGGGTCTTGCTGCCTATCTCGACCGGATTGTGGGGGAGGCGCTCTGCGGCTCCTGTCTGGTGACTCGCACCATGATGGAGCTGAGCGAGCAGGATGAGGAGCTGACCCAGCGGGTCAAGGGGATCTATGGCGAGCTGGAGCAGGATCTGGCCGAGTTGCTGACACAGGCGCAGGCCAAGGGTGAACTGGCCCCGGATAGCAATATCCACACCCTCACCGCACTGCTGCTGATCAACCTGCAAGGGCTGGTCACTTTCGCCCAGTGCCGCCCCGATCGCCCCCTGCTCGACGACGTAGTCGCCCAGCTGATGCGGGCCCTGCGGGCGTAAGTTAGGTTTCCCCTTCTCCGTTTTTGCTTTTTGAATTGAGGGGAAGGGGTCAATCGGATTGACGTAATGAGAACAGGATAAAATCCAGCACGGAGTTGAGCCTGCCCAGTACATCGTTATTCCACACTCGTATCACCCGAAATCCCTGCTGATTGAGATAGGCTGTCCGAGCCTCATCATGCATCTGGTTCGCTAGTGTTCCATGTTGCGAACCATCCACTTCGATGATCAATCCCTGTTCAAGGCTGATGAAATCCACCACATAGGGGCCGATGGGCATTTGGCGGCGAAATTTCACTCCCGCCAGACGGCGATTGCGCAAGTGTTGCCACAGTTTCTGCTCTGCCAGCGTGGCATCACGTCTCAGTCGTTTGGCAAAGCGGTTGCTTTCCATAAAGGGCTCCAGTTCTGTTTGGCCCTATAGATATAGCCAGCTTCCTTTGTGTTTACCGGTTGGATATTGCGTCCCCTCACCCTAGCCCTCTCCCAAAGGGAGAGGGAACAGATCTAGGTGCTGTCAGGATTTGTTGACCCCAACCGAGCTATCGTTGTGTTTGGTAATGATGAGCTGATGAGCTGATGAGCTGATGAGCTGATGAGCTGATGAGTGGATGGGCATTGCCCTGCTAGTTGGTTACCCGTGATGTTGCCGATTGTACTGGATCAGCTCCCTTCTCCCCTTGCGGGAGAAGGGCTGGGGATGAGGGGATGAGGGGATGGAGCAGGAGCAGCCCTCACCCTAACCCTCTCCCAGAGGGAGAGGGAATTGATCGAGGTTCGGTTTGGGCATCATGGTCGGTCAACAAGCTCCTTCATCAAATCCTTGAGCCACACCTGCGCCGGTTGTTGCGTATGCGCCGATGGGGTATGCCAGACGCTGCGGCCTCACCTCGGCCCCACCAGCTCCTTCATCAAATCTTTCAGCCATACCAGTGCGGGTTGCTGGGCATGAACGGGGTGCCAGACGCAGTTTAGGTGGTAATCCGGCACGTCTGCGGGCAGCGGCAAGCTTTTCAGCGGCCAGTGGGTGGCAAGCAGCTCGGCCACCATGCTGGGCAGCACCAGCAGGTGATCGCTCTGGCTGACAATGGCTGCGGCGGACATATAACTCTGGCTGTTGACCGAGATGGTGCGGCTAAAGCCCTGACTTTTCAGATAGCGGTCGAGGCTCGCCTCCGAGGTGCCAAGGGGCGAGTGGAACACATGGGGCATGGCGATGAGCTGCTGCAGGGTGATGCGCTCCTGCCACTGGGAGGGGTCATCCTCGGCGCCGGCGGGGGCCGATTTGGCAATCGGCAGATCGGCGCGTACCAGCCCGGCCAGCGGCTCGGTGAGCCAGGTCTCTTTGCCGAGATACCCCGGCACCTGCATGTATTCGTCAAACCCCAGCACCAGATCGATCTCCCCGCTTGCCAGTTCGGCTTCGGGCAGGGTGTCGCGCAGGATGCGGATCTCGATGGTGACCCCCGGCGCCAGCCGTCTGAGCCGCTGAATAAGCGGCGGGATCAGCACGCACTCCACGTAATCTGTGGTGCAGAGCACGAAGCGCCGCTTCGACTGGCTCGGCTCGAACTCCTCCTCCTCGGTGAGCTGCTGCTCCAGCAGCCGCAGCGCCTGCTGTACCCCGAGGTGCAGCCGCTGGGCGCGCGGGGTCGGCAGCATCCCCTGCGGGGTGCGCACCAAAAGCGGGTCGCCGACAAAGGTGCGCAGCCGGTTAAGCGAATGGCTCATGGCGGGCTGGCTGATAAAGAGCGCTTCGGCGGCGCGGGTGACGCTGCCCTGCGTCATCAGGGCGTCAAACGCGAGCAGCAGATTGAGGTCGAGCTGGTGCAGTTTCATGGGGGGATTATTCGCCGTGTTTATGGGACAATCCATCCTATTCATTTGATGGATGGGGGCGCAACGTCTTAATCTGCGACCCACTCTTATTTTTCCGGGTTCCCGCGCCGCATCGGGCGTAAACGGGGGCCTCAATCCATGCAAGGAGCCTTGCGATGAGCATCAAGACCATTAACTCCACGCCGGCCGCCGACGGCTTCACCATGCCCGCCGAGTGGGCGCACCAGCAGGCCGTCTGGATGATCTGGCCGTTTCGCCCGGACAACTGGCGCGTAGCCGGTCGCTTCGCGCAAGAGACCTTCGCCAAGGTGGCCGATGCCATCGGTGGCGCCACCCCGGTCTTTATGGGGGTTCCGGCCCAGTTTATGGAGCAGGCCCGCGCCATCATGCCCGCCCACGTCACTCTGGTTGAAATGAACAGCGATGACTGCTGGGCCCGCGATACCGGCCCCACCATCGTTACCAACGCTGCCGGCGAGTGCCGTGGGGTGGATTGGGGCTTCAACGCCTGGGGCGGACACAAGGGTGGTCTCTACTACCCGTGGAATCAGGATGAAGAGGTCGCTGCCCAGATGCTGGCCCAGCACGGCATGGCTCGTTACGACGCGCCGCTGATTCTGGAAGGGGGCTCCATCCATGTTGATGGCGAAGGCACCTGCCTGACCACCGCCGAGTGCCTGCTCAACGAAAACCGCAACCCGCACCTGACCAAAGAGCAGATCGAAGCTTACCTGCGCGACTATCTGGGCGTCACCAGCTTTATCTGGCTGGACGAAGGCGTCTACATGGATGAAACCGACGGCCACATCGACAACATGTGCTGCTTCGTGCGTCCGGGTGAAGTGGCCCTGCACTGGACTGACGACCAGAACGATCCCCAGTACGCCCGCTCCGTGGCCGCCCTCAAGGTGCTGGAAGCGGCAGTCGATGCCAAGGGTCGCAAGCTGAAAGTGTGGAAGCTGCCCCAGCCGGGCCCGCTGTTCTGTACCGAAGAGGAGTCAGCCGGTGTCGAGAGCGGTACTGGTGTGCCGCGCGAGGCAGAAGGCCGTCTGGCCGGTTCCTACGTGAACTTCCTGATCACCAACGATCGCATCGTCTATCCGCTGCTGGATGCCGCCACCGATGGCGAAGCCCAGCGCATTCTGGAAGAGATCTTCCCGGAGCACACCGTGGTCGGCGTGCCGGCCCGCGAGATCCTGCTGGGCGGTGGCAATATTCACTGCATTACCCAGCAGATCCCGTCCGGCAAATAAGAACCGGATGACGATCCTGCTGCGAAGCCGTGATCAAGGCTCATGTGCTGCTCGGAAGCCTCACGTATGTTTATACGCTCCGGTTCCTGCGCTGCTCTTCACCTTGCTGACGGCCTCTCGCGACGGGTCGTAAACCGGTTCTAGTTAGTATTCAAAACCCCACGCCGTGGGGTTTTCTCTCTTGATGGTGTGATGGTCGCAGGCGCTGATGCGGCGATCATCATGACAAACAGTCACCCTTTTACAGGAGATCCCCATGATCGAAGTGACCGAGGTTTCCATTGCCGAGCTGCGTGCCGCGCTCGAATCAGGCCGCACCACAGCGGTCGAACTGGTCAAGGCCTATCTGGCCCGGATCGAGGCTTACAACGGCCCCGAAACTGCCACCAAACTCAACGCCGTGGTGGTCGCCAATCCCGATGCGCTGAAAGAAGCCGAAGATTCCGATGCCCGCCGCGCCCGTGGCGAGACCCTGAGTCCGCTCGACGGCATCCCCTACACCGCCAAAGATAGCTATCTGGTCAAGGGGCTGACCGCCGCCTCCGGTAGCCCGGCCTTCAAGGATCTGGTGGCCCAGCGCGATGCCTTTACCGTTGAGCGCCTGCGAGCCGCCGGTGCCATCTGCCTTGGCAAAACCAATATGCCACCGATGGCCAATGGCGGCATGCAGCGCGGCGTCTATGGCCGTGCCGAGAGCCCCTACAACGCCGACTACCTGACCGCGCCCTTTGCCTCCGGCTCCTCCAACGGTGCCGGTACCGCCACCGCCGCCAGCTTCTCCGCCTTTGGTCTGGCGGAAGAGACCTGGTCGAGCGGCCGTGGCCCGGCTTCCAACAACGGTCTGTGCGCCTACACCCCGTCCCGTGGCGTGATTTCGGTACGCGGCAACTGGCCGCTGACCCCGACCATGGATGTGGTGGTGCCCTATGCCCGCACCATGAATGATCTGCTGGAAGTGCTCGACGTAGTGGTTGCCGACGATAGCGATCCCCGTGGCGATCTGTGGCGCCTGCAGCCCTGGGTGCAGCTGCCCAAGGCCTCTGAAGTGCGTCCGGCTTCCTATCTGGATCTGGCTGCCAAGCCCGATGCCCTCAAGGGCAAGCGCCTCGGTGTGCCGCGCATGTTTATCAACAAGGATGAACTGGCCGGCACCAGCGAAAACCCCGGCATCGGCGGCCCGACCGGTCAGCGCATCCATACCCGCGAGACCGTGATCGCCCTCTGGGAAGATGCGCGCAAGGCGCTGGAAGCCGCTGGCGCCGAAGTTATCGAAGTGGACTTCCCGCTGGTCTCCAACTGCGAAGGGGACCGACCCGGCGCGCCGACCGTGTTCAATCGCGGCATCGTGAGCCCGGAGTTTCTTAATGACGAGCTGTGGGAGCTCTCCGGCTGGGCGTTCGACGACTTCCTGCGCGCCAACGGCGATCCCAAACTCAACAAGCTGGCCGATGTCGATGGGCCGAAGATCTTCCCCCACGATCTGGGCACACTGCCGAACCGCGAGGGCGATCTGGCGGCGGGCATGGACGAGTACGTCAATATGGCCAAGCGTGGCCTGAAATCCTGGGACGAGATCGCCACAGTGCCGGACGGCCTGCGCGGTCTGGAGAAGACCCGCAAGCTGGATCTCGAGGACTGGATGGACGGGCTCAAACTCGACGCCGTGCTGTTCCCGACCGTCGCCGACGTCGCCCCGGCTGATGCGGATGTGAATCCGGCCTCCGCCGATATCGCCTGGAGCAACGGCATCTGGGTTGCCAACGGCAACCTCGCCATTCGCCACCTCGGCGTGCCGACCGTCACCGTCCCCATGGGCGTCATGGCCGATATCGGTATGCCGGTGGGGCTGACCTTCGCCGGTCGCGCCTATGACGACAACAACCTGCTGCGCTTTGCCTCGGCCTTCGAGTCCACCGGCAGCAAGCGTATGGTGCCGCCACGCACGCCGCCGTTGGGGTGATTGCTGTTGTAAGTTAAATCTCTGGGGGTCAACCGAGAATACAAAAAGCCACTCGCAAGATGCGGGTGGCTTTTTATTGCTATCTAGTGAATGGCTTAGCTGATCATTTATTTTTCAAACTTATATCTACATCTATGTTACAAAGTTGGCATGATAGTTCTGGTTGAAATTCATGCTTATTGATAGTTTTAATTGGTATCTGTATGAGAACGATATGGGTTGTGTTAGCCTTAGAAAATTAATGTTCTTATATAGAGGTAATCATGGAGCAAGGATTAATCACATTTTTCGATGTTTCTCAATGTGGCTTTTATCGACAGAGGAAAGAGAAAGCTCAAGAATTAATAGAAGGATCTCTTGCCGATACGTTGTCACTGGTGACAAAGTGGTTAGAAGGACGAGAGGTAGAACAAACAATCCCGTGGGATGTAGAAACTCATCCATATCGTACCAAAGTATATTGTAAGTCTATGGAATATGATCCTGTAACGGGTGATTATCTATTTATTTTTTGGAAAAAGTTTGGCGAAGATGATGGGAATATTAATGGGGTTATTGGAGATTCAAAGGTCGGTGATGGAGTCACTGATTCACACATTGTAAAAGCCAGTGTTGGCGGTAAAAAATTAATATTGGGTCAGCCAATGTATTATTGGTTCATGCCTTCGCTTAATTTGCTTGCATCTATTAAGTTCCCTCACTCATTATCTGATACAGATGATGTCGTTAAATTTATAAAAAACTGCATTGATTTAAGAGTTAGCCATCCTAGGAAAAAGACTACAGAGAGCGCAATTCCAAATGTTAGGGCAGGCCGTGAAATAATTACTAAACATGTATCGTATACATCACGTGATGGTTCTTTTTCTTTGGTTTTTAAATTAAAGGCTGATATGAAAGAATTATCAATTGGAGATGCAACATTGGCTGAACTTGCTAAAAATATTTCACACCTTGTTGTTAGGGAGACCATTTCAACTACTAAAAAAGTAGAAAGAAATGTGGTTTTTGAAATGTGGGATAAAGTAACTGGAAATAATGAAAGGGTATCCAGAAGTAAGCAAGTTGAGATTATATCAGAAGAATCCCTTACTGTTTCTGAATTAAAGGGTATTCTGGAAACCTATGCTGAGGAACATGATCCTCGGAGTAAGTGGGACAATGTTGGGTTTAAAACGGATGGTAGAGATGCGCCGACAAAGTGGTTTGATCGATATGTTGAAAGGAAAAAAATTCTGATCAAGAAAAATGAAAAAATGAATGAAAGTTACTTTCCAGCTAAAGTAATTCTTGGTTCGCTGTTAAAAGAACGTAAGTCATTAATTAGTTTTACTGAGAAAAATAATGAAAATGTAGCTGATGAATACAAGGTAACTGTGGTGGCTTGATATGCTGAGAGTTTTCATTGCACAATTTATCTATTTAGTCGCGGGTATACTAGTCGCATACAGCTGTTTTGAGTATGTGTCATATTCAGATATATCATCAGTTATGTCAGTTCTTCAGAATATATCCGCTGCAATATTTACTATTGCAGGTATATGGATTGCTTATATTTACCCAGAGGCAATCACTTCATTTACTAATCCTTCAAAAGTTTCCTTGTTAAAAGGGACGGAAAGTACCAGAAGAATTGAATCATTAGTTATTATAATTTTCACTTCGGCATCAGTTCTTGTTTGTACTTTATTTTGCAGTCTTTTGTATGCGCTCTATTCAAATCATCCTTTTTTTGTGGGATATATACCTGAGATTAGATTTTTAAATGTTTGGTTGTTAGTCTTTTTATGTATAAATCAAATAAAGGCAATGTTATCCGTGATGGTAAATAACATTAAGTTTGTTGAGCGATTACATAGGCTAAAAACAGAAAAAGAAGTTGATGATGATTTATAAGCGCTGTTGGTTCGAATAGCGAAGCGTATTCGGACGATCGCGAACAGGTCGTGGCCGATAAGCAGGTGATATTCAGAGTTTCCTGTTGGCCTTGCCATGACTCGATGCTCGGCGGTATGCGGACGATTACGCTGCGCTAATCGACCCTACATTATGTGGCTTATTGTTACCTCCCCCCTCATCCCCAGCCCTTCTCCCGCAAGGGGAGAAGGGGGCAAATATGCTCCGCTGATTGTGCGTTGGCTCTGTGGTGCGGGTGAATATGAGTGGCTTGGAATTGGCACGGGCCATCCCCTCTCCCTCGGGAGAGGGCTAGGGTGAGGGGCTGCTATCTGTGTTGTCGTTTCGTTTTGAGCCTTTACCTCTCTCCACTTCCCGTACCGTCGAACGCCATATTGGTCGTGGCTCGTCGCCGATTCCCCCCTGAATTTTCTGCATTCCCCCTGACTTCACCCAGACTTCACACAACCTCATTTTCCCCTCACAAATCCCCCGTATCTTCTGCCCACTGCTTAAAAGGCCCGGCTTGCCACAGGGGTGGCGAGGGGGCGGTTGGTTCGAGGGAGCAAGATGATGAAAGGTTGGATGAAGTGCGGATTGGCCGGGGCCGTGGTGCTGATGGCGAGTTTCTGGGGCGGCAGCGTGCGGGCGGCGGGGATCTCCCTCAAGCAGGTAAGCGGCCCTGTCTATGTGGTGGAGGACAACTACTACGTCAAAGAGAACTCCATGGTCTATTTCGGGGCCAAGGGGGTGACGGTGGTGGGGGCGACCTGGACGCCGGATACTGCCCGCGAGCTGCACAAGCTCATTAAACGGGTCAGCAGCAAGCCGGTGCTGGAGGTGATCAACACCAACTACCACACCGATCGGGCGGGCGGTAACGCCTACTGGAAGTCCATCGGCGCCAAGGTGGTGGCGACGCGCCAGACCCGGGATCTGATGAAGAGCGACTGGGCCGAGATTGTCGCCTTTACCCGCAAGGGGCTGCCGGAGTATCCGGATCTGCCGCTGGTGCTGCCCAACGTGGTGCACGATGGTGACTTCACCCTGCAAGAGGGCAAGGTGCGCGCCTTCTACGCAGGCCCGGCCCATACGCCGGACGGCATCTTTGTCTACTTCCCCGACGAGCAGGTGCTCTATGGCAACTGCATCCTCAAGGAGAAGCTGGGCAACCTGAGCTTTGCCAATGTGAAGGAGTATCCGCAGACCATCGAGCGGCTGAAAGCAATGAAGCTGCCGATCAAGACGGTGATTGGCGGTCACGACTCACCGCTGCACGGCCCTGAGCTGATTGATCACTACGAGGCGCTGATCAAGGCGGCGCCGCAGAGCTGACCCGCGCTGTTTTTAACAATGCCGCAGCTTGTGGCAAGTGCAGCGCCGGTATGGAACGCTGCACACCCTCTATGCAAAAGGGCCCGTTACGGGCCCTTTTGCTATCAGATCAGCCACTGCCACCAGGTGAGGCCGATGCTCATCACCACGGCAAAGCCCACGATGGCGATCACCAGACCGATGCGCATCCACTCCGCGCTGGTGTGATAGCCCATCCCCATCAGCAGCGGGATGCGGGCGTGGGAGTAGGTGGCGAGGTTGCAGCCGACGTTGGTGATGGCGGCGATGCTGAAGATGGCGAGCTCGGCAGGTACGCCGACCGCCAGCAGGGCCCCGGCAATCACCGGCGCCAGTGCCACCACCTTGGCGGTGGCCGAGGCGAAAGCATAGGAGGTAAAGAGGTAGAGCCCCATCACCACCAGCAACATGGGAATGGTGCCGAGCCCGCCGAGGGTGCTGTGCATAAAGCCGGATAGTTCATCCCCCAGCCAGCCGGTAAAGCCGACCCGTTTCAGGTTGTCGGCCATCCCCATCAGCACGCTGAACCAGATCAGGGTATCGAAGGCGGCGCTGTTGCCCTTCACATCGTTCCAGTTCAGCACCCCGAGCAGCAGCAGGGCGGCCAGACCGAGAAAGGCGACCGTGGTGGCATCCAGCCCCAGATTGCTGCCGCCAACCCAGAGCACCACCAGACCGACAAAGACCCCGAGCAGGCTCTTCTCATGGCGGGAGAGGGGGCCCATTTTGGCCAGCTCCTCGCGGGCGAAGCGGGGGGCATCCGGCGTGTCGCGGGTCTCGGGGCGGATCACCATATAGAGCACCAGCGGCATGATCAGCAGCAGACCGATGGCGGGCGGCAGCAGGTAGAGCGCCCATTCGCGAAAGCCGACCGTCAGCCCGGCGACACTGGCGGCAATGCCGACCAGCGCCAGATTGCCGGCAAAGCCGGTGCTGAAGGCGACCGCCGAGGCGTCGTTCATGGCGCTGACGCTGGAGAGCAGGAACTGCCCCAGCTTGCGGTCATCCTTGTTGATGGTCTTGGCCAGCGAGTCGGCAATGGGGGCGACGATGGCGGCGCGAGCCGTGTTGCTCGGGGTGGCGGGGGCCAGAATAAAGTCGGCAACCGCCAGACAGTAGGCGGAGCGCAGGGTGGACTGGCCGAAGCGGCTGAGCAGCAGCAGGGCGATCCGCTTGCCAAGGCCGGTCTTGGCAAAGGCGCTGGCAATCATGAAGGCGATGACGATGAGCCAGATCAGCGGGTGGTTGAAATCGACCAGCGCCCCTTCGATGGCCGCCTTGGGGGTTGCTTCGCCGCCGGCATGGAGCACGGCGTAGAGCCCGAGGGAGAGAATGGCGATATAGCCGGTCGGCGCTATGTTGGTGACGATGACCAGAATGGTGGCGATAAACAGAATGGCGGTGTGGTAGGCCGCCGGTGCCAGTCCGGCCGGGGCTGGCAGCTGCCAGCAGACGATAGCCAGCAGCACGGTCACGAGTGCGGCGAGCTGGGCGAGAGTGAGTTTTTTCATAAGATTCCTGTCCGGAATGAGTGGGGAGGGAGCGATTGAGGCCGCTTCGGCCCTACTATAAGAGGGGTAATGGTGGATGCCAAATCCATCAATTACACCAAATGGGTATTCGATTAATTGCGGCTGTTTTTAACGGCGTCTTTGGCTTTGTGAGCTCGGGTTGATGAAGGGGGGTGAGTGAAGGAGTCGTTGCGACCTGGGGGGCTGGCGGGATTAAGGCTGTTCAAGGGGGCGGGGCTTTCATAAGATGGCCCTCTCTCTTTTCCCTGAAAGTTATCCATTTTCGTTATGCAATACGCCTCTCTCGCGCGCCTCAAGCAGGCCTTTATCACCGGGATGTGGGCCTCGCTGGTCAGCATCGTTATTGGCTTCGCCTTCAAGGTGTGGCTGGCGCAGTGGGTCGCCAAGGGAGAGCTGGCGCTGTTCAACAGCGTGGTGGATTTGATTTCCCTCTCCTTTATCCTGATGACAGGTTTTCGCTCTTCCATGGTGGTGAGTTACTCCCAGACCAAGAACGATCGGGACATCATCAATATCTTTCGCTACTTCCTCATCGGCATCGTGTTGCTCACCTGGGGGGCGGTGATCCCCTATATCAAGCACGGGCTCCATATCCGGGTGGAGTATCTGCAACTGGTGGGGGTCATCTTCGGGCTGGGGCTTAAGGTCTACTTCACCAATCTGGTGGCCATGTACCGGATGTATCAGCTCTCCAACCGGGTCACCTGGCTGGAGCCGCTGGCCAACGGTCTGCTGTTTATGGCCTGCTACTTTGGGCTCGGGATGGATGCGCTCGCTTCACTCTTCTACGGGCTGACCTTCTCGTCACTCGCCATCGCCGGTTATATGTATGTTTCGCGTCGTCGGGCCATCGCCACCAGGCCGCTGGCCAAGGTGGCGCTCGGCCCCGAGATGGTGAGCTATGTGAAGAAGAGCTTTACCGCCTCGCTGGAGGCGGGGGCCAGTATCCTGATGATCTACATCACTGTGCTGCTCACCATCCGCCACTTCAGCATCGACGAGCTGGGGGATTTTCAGGTGGTGGTGCGCCCCATCTTCACCTATATGACCACCTTGTTTGTCTTCCCCATCTACCGCTTTGTGCTGCCGGAGCTGGCGGTCAATCTGCGCAATGGCGATCACCGCCAGATCAGGATGATCCGCCGCTGGATCTTCCGCCTCTCCGCCATCGTCAGTCTGGCCTTCTTTGGCTTGATGCTTCTGGCGGGCAAGCCGCTGGTGCTGTTGTTCTTCCCCGCTGACTACGTGGGGGCGGTGCCGGTGCTGTTCCACTTCTCTATCTTCTTTATCTTTATGATGCTCAACGGCTATCAGCTCGCCTATATCAAGGCTCACGGCCACTTTACCCAGAGCCTGCTGATCCGGCTGGCAGGCATAGTGGCGCTGATTGCGGCCTACTATCTGGTGGCCGAATTCACCGCCAACGTGGTGGCGATTATCGTGGCGCTGGGGCTTGGCTATATGGTGATGTTTATTCTCTCGACCCTGGCGGAGCGGCAGATCTTGCGATCCCTGCCACTGGTGCTGGCGACCCATTAGGGTGTGACTCGCCAAGAGCTGGCCCCTGTCAGATAACAAAAAACGCCCGTGCGGGCGTTTTTTATTGGCGGCGCAGGGCAGGCTTAACGCTTGCCCTTGCCACCCTTGTTGCCAGCGAGGGCCTGCTTTCTGGCACGCTGCTTCTGGGCCGCCTTGCTATTGCGGCGCGGCTCGGGCTCGAAGCGGGTGAGATCCGGCTCAAAGCCGGGGAACCACTGCTGGGGCAAACGGGTGTCGAGTACCGCTTCCACCTTCTCCAGCAGCGGCGCATCTTCCGGGCTGAACAGGGTAATGGCGAGCCCCTTGTTGCCGGCACGGCCGGTGCGCCCGATACGGTGGACGTAATCCTCCGCCACAAACGGGAACTCGAGGTTAATCACATAGTTGAGATCCGTGATGTCGAGGCCGCGGGCCGCCACGTCGGTGGCAACCAGCGCCTGCAGGGTGCCGGCGCGAAACTCCAGCAGCACTTTTTCCCGCGCGCTTTGCGACAGATCGCCGTGGAAGGCCAGCGCATTGATGCCCGTCTTGCCAAGCTGCTGGGCCAGTTTGTCCGCCCCCTGACGGGTGCGGCTGAAGATAAGCGCCGGTGCCCACCTTTTCACTTTCAGCATGTGTTCGACCAGCGCCAGCTTGCGATCGCTGTCCACCGTGTAGACCCGCTGCTCCACCTCAGCCGCCGTGGTGTTGCGCGATGCCACTTCAATCAGCTCGGGGTCACGCAGCAGCACCTTGCAGAGGGCAAACAGGTTGTCGTCGCAGGTGGCGGAGAAGAGCAGGGTCTGGCGATCCGCCGGGAGCTGTTTTAGCAGCGCCTTGATCTCGTCCATAAAGCCCATGTCGAGCATGCGATCCGCCTCGTCAAACACCAGATGGCGCAGCTCCGCCAGACTCAGCGCCCCCTGCCGCAGATGGTCGAGCAGACGGCCCGGAGTGGCGATCAGCAGATCCACCCCGGCTTGAAGCGCCTCTATCTGAGCCGCTATGCTCACCCCGCCGTAGACTTGCGTGCTGGTGAGACCGGTGCCCTGGCCGTAGCGCGCCACGCTCTCGGCGACCTGCACCGCCAGCTCGCGGGTCGGCACCAGTACCAGTGCGCGGATTGGGCGGGGCTCTGCTTGTGGCTGCGCAAGCAACTGTTCCAGCAGCGGCAGCACAAAGGCGGCGGTCTTGCCGGTGCCGGTCTGTGCCCCCGCCATCAGATCCCGACCCGCCAGAATGACGGGGATGGCGCGAGCCTGAATGGGGGTCGGCGCGGCATAGCCCAGTTCGCTCAGGGTCTGCTGCAAGCGGGGGGAGAGGGCCAGTTTGGCAAAGGAGGCAGTGGACATAGGGGCACCAGTCGGGGTTATCGCGGCCTGCGGCCACGATACAATGAGTGATCGTGGCCGCGATGGTAACAGAAGCAGGGGGCGCGGCAGAAGGCGATGATGAGCAAGGGCGCATAGCTCCCGGTTTTGCATGCCGTGCATGGCGGTGGCGCAGGACCTCGTCGCCGCGCTCCTGTTTTACCGCGAGTCGGCAGTGCAAGGGACATCCGCCATGACTCTACTCCACAATCAGCACGCTCTCGCTGGCCAGATGGTGCAGCCACTCTCTGACGATCAGCAGCACGGCGGCAAAGTGCTCGTCGCGGGGCAGCAAGCTGGCGGCGAGGGGATCCCCTTCCGCCATGGCGGCCAGCTGGCCAAAGGCTTGCTCCACCAGATCCCGGTCGAGCTGGTTGTCCCCCAGCACTTCGGCCAGCGACGGCTGGCTGCGCAGGGTCAGCTGCAAGCCGGGCGGGATCTGCGGGGCGATGCGCATCAACTCATCTTCCACCACCATGATGGCCCGCTCCAGTTCGAGCGGGGTGGGTGGCGCGTGGCGAAACGGCCCGGGCTGGATGGCGTGGGTGCCAAAGGCCAGCGGGTAGTGTGACGGGGCCGCATCTGGCTGGCTCAGCCAGAGCTGGCTGCTCTGTTCACCAATCTCCAGCAGCAGGGTCATCATCTCCGGTACGGGTTGTGTCATGGTGCTGAGCTCCTGTATTGTAAACGTTTTCCCATTCTGCCTTTGATACCCCCGCCGCCGACGTTTGGCGAGCACAATTTCTGCGAGTCGTCCCTCACTTTGTTGCAAACCCCTTGCAAAAAAATCCATTGGTGGCAGTCTGGATGTCTAAATGGCTGTTTCCGTTTCGTTATCCTCAGATGATTCAGGAGTTCAGATATGGATATTCGTACCGCTCCCCGCGCCATTGCGCTCGCCCTCATGCTGGCAAGCGGCATCGCCGCCGCCAACGAAGCGCTGGTGATCCAGACCGATTTCGGCCTCAAAGATGGCGCCGTATCGGCCATGAAGGGGGTTGCCTTCGGGGTGGATCGCACCCTGCCGCTCTATGACCTGACCCACGAGATCCCGGCTTACAACATCTGGGAAGCCTCCTACCGCCTCTACCAGACCCTGCAGTATTGGCCCAAGGGCACAGTGTTTGTCAGCGTGGTTGATCCCGGTGTCGGCACCGAGCGCAAGTCAGTAGTACTCAAGACCAGGAGCGGCCACTACATCGTGACCCCGGACAACGGCACCCTGACCCTGGTGGCCGAGCACTTCGGCATCGAGGCGGTGCGCCAGATCGACGAGAAACTCAACCGCCTCAAGGGTTCCGAGAAGTCCTACACCTTCCACGGCCGCGATGTGTATGCCTATACCGGCGCACGGCTAGCCTCCGGCGCCATCAGCTACGAGCAGGTGGGCCCGCTGCTGCCCGCCGAGGTAGTGAAGATCCCCTATCAGCCTGCGGTAGCAGAGAAAGATGGCACCCTCAAGGGCACCATCCCGATCCTCGATGTGCAGTACGGCAACGTCTGGACCAATATCGACGATGCCTTGCTGACCAAGGCGGGGATCAACAAGGGGGATAACGCCTGCATCAAGATCCGTGAAGGGGATGTGGTCAAATATGACGGCAAGGCCCCTTACGTCAGCAGCTTCGGTGATGTGCCGGAAGGTCAGCCGCTGGTCTACCTCAACAGTCTGCTGCAGGTGTCGGTGGCGCTGAACATGGACAGCTTCGCTGCCAAGCATCAGGTGCAATCCGGTGCCAACTGGCATATCAGCCTGAAGAAGTGCTCCTGACCCGCACATATATAAGTAGAGATAGAAACAGCAACGGGCGCCTCGGCGCCCGTTTTGTTCTCTGGTCATAAAGAAAGGGATCAGAACTCGTTGGAGAGCGCCTTGTACCCTTTGACCAGATCGATATTGGTGTGGGCCACGTCTTCGGAGAACTCGGCGGCATCTACCGAAACCCGCGGGATATGGGTCAGATCGCTCTGCTGGTTGATACGGGTGGTGGAGGGGACGTAGAACTCCGGCGGCAGATCGCAGCCATCGATCACCGAGTTGTGACGCACCACGGCACCGTCACCGATATGGCAGTTGAACAGCACGCTGTTGAAGCCGATAAAGACCCGGTTCCCCACTTCGCACGGCCCGTGGACTATGCTGCGGTGGGCGATGGAGGTGTACTCGCCGATGGTGACGGCGGCGCCGGATTTGGAGTGGATCACCACCCCGTCCTGGATATTGGAGTTGGCGCCGATGACGATGGGTTCCATATCTCCACTCTCATCCACCTCGTCGGCACGGATCACCGCATAGGGGCCGACAAAGACATTCTCTTTGATGATCACCTTGCCGCAGATGATGGCGGTCTTGTCGATATAGGCGGATTCGTCGATGACAGGCAGATGGCCGGAGGGATTCTTGCGGATCATGTTACATCCTGTGGTTGCTTGAAATGATGCGGTGGCGCACCCGGCGCCAGGATGCCAGCTTACGCCTCGTTATTATCCGGTGAAACCCCGAAGTGGTCTGACCCTTGTCGCAAGCCTTGGCGGGAGCACTGTTTCCGCGCGCTGGAATATGGGAGCATTGCAGCCATTCCCGAGTTGGTTGAAATGGATATATATAGATGAAGAAGATGATTGCCCTGCTGGCGGGTGGTTTGTTGCTCTCCTCGGCCGCACAGGCCAAAGGGGAGGCGGGGGAGTTTGATTATTACGCCATGGCGCTCTCCTGGTCGCCCGAGCACTGCGCCGTCAAACCGGCGGATCGGGACCAGTGTTCCCGCAAGCTGGGGTTCGTGCTGCACGGTCTCTGGCCTCAGTACGATCGCGGTTATCCCAGCAGTTGCACCCGCGAACGGCTCGATCCCGATATGGAGAGCGAGTTTGCCGACCTTTACCCCAGCCGTTTCCTCTATCGCCATGAGTGGGAGAAGCACGGTACCTGCTCCGGTCTGAGCCAGCAGGCCTTCCATCAGCTGGCTAGCGATCTGCGCCAGAAGGTGAAGATCCCGGTGGCCTATCAATCCCCGGAAGCGCCGCTGCGCAAGAGCACCTTCCAGCTCAAGGCCGATCTGGCGAGCGCCAACCAGTGGCTGGCGCCCGACAACATCACGGTGGCTTGCGCCGATGGTGGCCGCTTCCTGCGGGAGATCTACATCTGCGTCAATAAAGAGGGGACGGATGCGGTCACCTGCTCCGCCGAAATGCAAAAGCGTGAGCGTCGCTCCTGTGGTCAGCCGGACTTCCTGCTGCGCAGCGTGCGTTAAGCCTTCACTCTCTCCATCAGGCCCCTTGCGGGCCTGATGTTTAACCACAGCTATCGGAAAGGAGTCTGAAAGATGGATGGCAACAACCGGTTTGGCCCGCAAGAGCGGGCAATGCTGCTCGGGGTGAAAGGAGTGGGGCCGACGGTTATCGAGCGGATCGAACAGCTTGGCTACCATACCCTGGCCGGATTGGCCGAGGCCGACACCACCCATATTGTCCAGCGGGTAGCCAGCATGCTGGGCTCGACCTGTTGGCAGAACAGCCCGCAGGCGCGCAGTGCCATCGACGGCGCCATTGCGCTGGCCCGTGCACATCTGGTCGCCGATACGACAAGTGGGATGAATGGATGAGCTTCTTTAGCGAACTGGGGATGCGTTATCCCATCATTCAGGCACCGATGGCCGGTGTGCAGGGCTGCGAGCTGGCGCTGGCCGTGACCCGTGCGGGCGGCTTGGGCTCCTTGCCTGCCGCCATGCTCACGCCAGCGGAGCTGCGCAGCGAACTGGAGCGTCTTGCCCAAAGTGGTCTTGGGCCATTTAACATCAACTTCTTCTGCCATCGGCAACGGGAACCGGATCCCGTTGTACTGGCCCGCTGGCAGCAGTGCCTTGCTCCCTACTATGCCGAGTTCGGCGTACAGCCCCCAGCTGTTACGACGGCGCCAAGCCGTGCACCTTTCAATGGGGAACATGCCGCCATGGTGGCTGAGTTCAGACCGGCGGTGGTCAGCTTTCACTTCGGCCTGCCCGCGCCCGAGTTGCTTGTCCAAGTGAAGGCGGCGGGGGCCAAGGTCTTGGCCAGCGCCACCACGGTGGCGGAGGCCGTATGGCTTGCCCAGCACGGTGCCGACGCCATCATCGCTCAGGGATTGGAGGCGGGCGGCCATCGCGGTCATTTCCTCTCCGATGATCTCGCCTTGCAGCAGAGCACCTTGACCCTGCTGGCGCAGATCCTCGCGGTGACCGATCTGCCGGTGATTGCCGCTGGCGGTATCGTCGATGACAAGGGGATCGCCAACGCGTTGGCAATGGGGGCGAGCGCCGTGCAGATGGGCACTGCTTTTCTCTGCTGCCATGAAGCGACCACCTCGGCGTTGCATCGCGCCGCCATCCATTCACCAGAGGGCCAGCAGACGGCACTGACCAATCTGTTCAGTGGACGTCCGGCGCGGGGGATCGTCAACCGTCTTATGAAAGAGCTGGGCCCGCTCTCGGATCTTGCCCCTCACTTCCCCTATGCCAGTGGCGCACTGGCCCCGCTGCTCGTCGCCGCCGAGAAGGCGGGGGATAGTGGCTTCTCTCCGCTCTGGGCTGGGCAGGATGTATCGGGCTGCCGGGATCTTCCCGCTGGTGAGCTGATGGCGTGCTGGGTCAAAGAGGCTGGATTGGGATAAGCGCTTCTATATATTCCTCATAGGCCTTCTTATATAGAAGATGTCGAGGGCGCTGCGCGTTAGACGCGACAGTGCGGCAATGGTGGATGAGTGCCAGGCCAGTACCCTTGTAAGCCATTTATCCGGTGTAAAACGTCCTCACTTCACCCTTGGTTGTGGATAAGTCTGTATAAAGGCTGTGTGTTAATATGAATAACCAAGAAATTGCACTTTTTTGCAATTTTATTGCGGTAAAGCCTTGTCAATGTGAGCTGGATCTCTATAATGCGCCACATCGACAGGGCAAGCGGCAACGCAAACAGCCGAGTCGATAACCTCGAAAAGCCTTTGAAAATAAGGCTTGACTCGAGAAGGCGGTTGAGTAGAATTCCACTCCCGCAGCAACACTCTGTTGCATCGCTCTTTAACAATTTGAATCAAGCAATCTGTGTGGGCACTCACAGCATCGAACATCAAAAACAATTTTTGATTTTC
>NZ_JAAKMI010000011.1:0-149215 GCF_049170315.1 Aeromonas sp. 604443 | reverse complement strand
TTCGGCGCCCACTTCGCTAGGAAGCTGGCTCATCAGTCCGGCGTGTTCCGCCGTGCTGGTAGGGGCGCATTATAGGGGGCGGCGCTGCGATGACAAGACTTTTTTTGAAGATAATCACGAAAATTTCAAATTATTCAATTAGAAACAGCTTATTCAGTGTATATATACAATGTTATCCACAATCCGGTTATTTCACTCCCATTTTAGCGTCATTTATGTCGCCTTCAGTGACCTTGGGAATGCCATACTGGAGCCGATAACCTCTCCCGAGTGGTCCATGGTAGCGCCAATCAGGAAAGCTGGTTACCATGGAGGTGAATATAGTGTTGCACCTTTTTTGCTTTCATTTACAAAAGGTCTTTTAAGATGAATTTATCCAAGTTTCCCGTATATATGCAGGCCGCAATCCTTGCTCTGGTATTGGCAGTGGTTGGCTACCTGGTTGCCCAGGCCCTGCAGTTCTCTTTGAAAGCGGAAGTGATTTTTGCAGCAGGTCTGGCCATCGGCGGTTTCGTGGTACCGCTGTTCCTGAAGCGAACCCCGGCTAATGTCGCCGAGTCGATCGCCAATCAGGAGACTTGCACCTTATATGTAGGCAACCTGCCCTATCGCGCCAATGAGATTGCAGTGCGCGAATTGTTTGCCGAACAGGGCCAGGTCATTTCCGTGCGGTTGATGAAGGACAAGGCAACCGGCAAGCGCAGAGGTTTCGGTTTCGTGGAGATGCCCGCCGCCGATGCCGCCAAGGCGATTGCCGCTTTGAATGACAAAGAGTATCAGCAGCGCACCCTAAAGGTGCGTGAAGCAAATGACAAACGTGATAAAGAGGAAAGAGAAGGTAGCGAAACTGACGCCTAACCGCTCGTCAGTACTTCACCTCTTCCAATGATGACAGCCCCCATGCTTGCAAGGGGGCTGTCAGTTTTTGAGCCTCCCCATCCAGCCGGGTACAGTAAGCCCTGGCGATCACCTCTTCTATATGTACAGGCTGCGCGGCGGCATGCGTTCCATTGCTCAGCAACCAGGCCACCCGTTTGGCAACGGCACTGCCCGAGTCAATAAGCTGACATTGCGGCATCAGTTGCCCAATCTCTTCATTGAGTAGCGGGAAGTGAGTGCAACCAAGCACCAGCGTATCCGGCTTTTCTTCCCCCTCCAGCCAGTCGGCCAATACCTCGCGCAGCAGCGCCATATTGACCGGCAGGCCCGCCAGCTTGTGTTCGGCTTCTATAACCAGCTCGGTGGTGCCCTTGAGCAACACCCGCTTGCCCGGGGCAAACTGGGCGATCAGTTCGTGGGTATAGTCGCGGCTGACGGTGCCCGGTGTAGCCAGCAAACCGATACAACCGTTGCGAGTCTGCGCAGCTGCTGGCTTGATGGCTGGCACCACCCCCACCACGGGAATATCCAGTGCCTCACGCAAGGCCGGCAGCGCTATGGTGCTGGCAGTGTTGCAGGCAATCACCACCAGATCGATATGATGACGGGCTACCATGGTGGTCACCAAGCGGGTGCAGGCAGCAATCAGGGCGGGCTCGCTCAATTCACCATAGGGGAAGTGGGCGTTGTCGAAGCAGTAGAAATAGTTGTGAGCCGGCAGAACGCGGCGGATCTCGCGGTAGATGGTCAGGCCACCCATACCGGAGTCGAACACGAGAATATTGGCCACTTGAGCTCCCCTTTGGTGCAAGGCGGCGATCATACTCCCGCCTGCAGCCAATAGAAAAGGCCCTGCCAATGGCAGGGCCTCGGTTTTTCAAGGATGAACCAAATAAAGCATCAGAAACGGTAATCGGCAGTTACTTTGAACTCTGTACCCGATGATGCATAGCCATAAGCGGGGGCATAATCACGATCAAGCAAGTTATCTATACGCCCCCCCAAGATAAATTGCTGAGTCACCTCGTAACTGGCAGCCAGGTTCAACAGCGTATAGGCACTGAGTTCCACCCGCTGGCTAGTCGCCCAGTTGTTGTCATAGCGCTTGCCCACATAGAGCAGTTCAGCAGTTAGTGTTGCGGCATCGAATCGGGTATCTGCGATCCAGCTGCCTTTATGTTCAGCTCTACGCAGCAGCTGCAAATCCTGGTTACCCGTATCTTTGGCTCTGGTGTAGTCGTAGCTCAAACGATGATGCACTGGTCCGGTGTCGATGCCGAGCTCCGTTTCCACTCCTTTGATATCCGCCGTGGTATTTTTGGGGTTGCAGGTGTAGCTCATGCTGGTCAGGCAATAAATCAGATTGTCGATGCGGTTGCGATACAGATTCACAGACCAATCCCATGCTGAATAGCGACCTGACAGACCCAACTCCAGGTTTTTGCTCTCTTCCGGCTTGAGTGTCGGATTCTCAAACCCAGGATAATAGAGCTGGTTGAAGGTGGGCGCTTTGAAGCCAGTACCGTAGCTCAGCCGGACATTATGGTTCTCATCGATATCCAGCCCGCTGGCGGCAGACCAGGTGTTGTGACGACCATATTGCTGGTTGTCATCGGTACGACCTGACAGCTCCCACAGCAGCGCCTGCCAACGGTAGCTCCCTACGGCAAACAGACCGGTATTGTCGCGGTCGGGGGCATTGAAAGCTTTATTAGACCCTCGAGAGTCTGACTTCATCTCCTCACGCTGCCAATCTGCACCGCCTGTCAGGCTGACCCCTTCAATACCACTCCAGCTATTGATCCAGGATAAGCGTGTCAAACCTGTATGAATGGGCTGGCCAGTCTCTTCCCCATTACTCTCCAGCCAGTTCTTCAGCTTGTTCTCACCGTAACTGGCTTCAAATCGACTGATCAGATCCTTACTCTGGAACTTAAGACCACCGTCATATTGGAAAGCCTGAACCCGACTTTGATCTGATGATGGAACGCCGGGCGCAAGCCAGTCTTCACCACCATCTATATCAGTGAGGTTGTTATAACCCTGCGCGTTAATGTCGGCACTCCAAGCATCATTGAAACGGTGATTCAGACCAATCTGGCCATTCAAACCAGCAAACCCATCCCGATCAGGCTGTATAGGGGTAGAGCCATCTTGCGCCTTAATATCAAAACCATCGGTACGCTCGTAGCCGATCAGCATGTTCATATCGGTTTTTTGACCCAATGACTGAACCGTTCTGAGCTCGCCTTGGCCATAACCATTGCTGCCAGCACCGCCCTTCAGGTGTGTCTCACTGCCATTCTTGGCGGATGTTTTGGTGATGAGGTTGATAACGCCGCCAATGGCATCGGAACCATACACAGCCGCGCGTGGGCCACGGATATATTCGATGCGCTCGATATTGCCGAGCGGGATTTGGCTGAGATCGGGCGTACCCGCCACCATGGCGGCAATCGGGCGACCATTCATCAAAACCAGAGAGTGGTTGGAGTTGGTTCCACGGACAAACAGGCTGCTGATGTGCCCTCGGCCTCCCAGAGTCGCCATCTGCACGCCGGGCAGGGTTTTCAGCAAATCAGGCAAACTCTGCACCTGACGAGATTCGATCTCGGCGCGATCGATCACCACAACGGGCGCCAGCACCGAGCTGACCGGTTGTTCCACGCGGTTGGCCGTAATGACCAGCGTTGGATTGATAGGGATGGTTGTTTGGGCAAACGCCGCCGTCGGCAACAGGGCAGCCGCCAGAAATTTCTTCGACATGAGAGATCCTTAAGTTCGCGTAAGTATCTACTTCGTAGCCGGTTTCTCTCGGCCCGAAATACGAACTCTGGCAGGTCTTCGGGCTCGGGGGCTGATGGCCTACGGCGACGGCTTCCCGCCTGACGGCAGTGCCCTGATGTCGCTTCGTTCCCCCTTACCGCTGCGCGCCAGCTCCGGATTCTCACCGGATTCCCTATTAAGCATGATGCGCCAAAGCGGGAGGATTATAGGCAGAGCCAAGCTGGATGTATAGCCATCCAGATTTCTATTTGTTACCCGCCAGCGCCGCCAGCCGCTGCTGGGCCCCCTCCATCACCGCCTGTACCCCGGGATGGGAGAGATGGCGCCCTGCCGAGACCAGATAGTAAGAGAGAGTGACGTCGGTGAGGGTCGCAATTCGCTCCACCCCGTAGAGGCGACCAATTTCGTCAGCCATCGCCAGCGGTGCCGGGAAGATCCCCATCCCCGCCTTGCCGAACGACTTCATCAGAGTGGAGTCATCAAACTGCCCCACCATATGGGGATGAATGCCCTGCTGGCGATACCAGGCCAGCAGCCGATCGTGGGTAGCCGATTTCTCTCCGGGAATAAGCAGCGGCAACCCCTCCAGCGAGGCGGGAAAGCCATCCCGCGCCCGCGCCGCCAGCTCCGGGCTGGCAAACAGCGCCAGCGGGGTTCGCCCCAGTTCGTGGTTGTAGCCGCGCACGCCGCTGTCGGGAGGGAGCGGGCGATCGATCAGCACCATATCCAGCTTGTGACGGGCCAGTTCGCTGAACAGCTGCTCGGCTCGCTCCTCGTGACACACCAGCCGCAGCGGCGTCGCCAGCGCCATGGCGGGGGCCAGCAGCTCGAACGCCAGAGTACGGGGTACCGAATCGGCGATCCCCACCTGCATTGTCAACTCTTGACTGGCGTGGCGCAGGGTGTGCTCCAGCTCGGCGCCGAGCGAGAAAATCGCCCCCGCCTGCTCCTGCGCCTGCCGTCCGGCAGCGGTCAGCACCAGACGCCGCCCCACCCGGTTGAACAGCGCCACCCCGAGTGACTGCTCCAGCTCGGCGACCTGACCGCTGATGGTCTGCGGCGTTAAGTGCAGCTGTTCGGCGGCCTGCGTCACGCTGCCGCAGCGCGCCACATGCCAGAAGTAGTAGAGCTGTTTGTAGTTGAGCATGCCGTCCCCAATCAGTTTTTACCGAACAACCATCAGTGAGAATCTGATTTTATCGAAACATTGCGGGCTCTAGCATGCAACCATTATCTGAACTGCCCTGCGAACCATCATGCTGGACGTTGTTGTACTCTTCTTTCTGTTTGGTCTGCTGGCCGGTCTGGTGCGCTCCGAGCTCAAGCTGCCGCCCGCCCTCTACGACACTCTCTCCCTCTTTTTGCTGCTGGCCATCGGCCTCAAGGGCGGCGTCGGTCTGGCCCAGCAATCCCTGCAACCTCTGCTGCCACAACTGGCGCTGGTGATCCTGCTCGGCGTGGTGCAGACCCTGCTCGGCTTTGCCGTGCTGCGCCTCAAGATGAACCGGGTCGATGCCGCCGCCACCGCCGCCCACTATGGTTCGGTCAGCGTAGCCACCTTTGCGGTCGGGGTGAACTGGCTCACCGAGCGGGGCATCAGCTTTGAATCCCAGCTCTCCATCTTCCTGGCGGTGATGGAGATCCCCGCCATTCTGGTGGGCATAGTGTTGGCCCGCGGCATCAGTCGCGAGACTCGCTGGCGCATGCTGGCCCACGAGACCTTCCTCGGCAAAGGGGTCACCCTGCTGCTGGGCGGCATGGCCATCGGCTATCTGGCCGGGCCGGACGGAATTGCCCCACTCAAACCGCTGTTTGTCGACCTGTTCAAGGGTGCGCTGGCGCTGTTCCTGCTGGAGATGGGCCTCATCGTCGCCCGCCAGTGTCAGGATCTGCGCCGCCATGGCCTGTTCCTGCTCGGCTTCGCCCTTTTGATGCCGCTCGCCTCGGCGGGACTGGGATTGGCTGCTGGCCAGCTGATGGGGCTCTCCCTCGGCGGCCTGACCCTGCTGGCCACCCTGGCGGCCAGCGCCTCCTATATTGCTGTGCCGGCCACCATGCGCATCGCCGTGCCCCAGGCCAACCCGGGGCTCTCCCTCAGCGCCGTGCTGGGGGTCACCTTCCCGTTCAACATCATGCTGGGGATCCCGCTCTACCACAGCTGGGCCCGCCACTTCACGGAGTAGCCACATGCAGACCGAGACCCGCACCCTGCTGACCGTCATCACGGAAGCCAATCTGGAGCCAACCCTGCTACGCACCCTCACCCGCGAGGGGCTGCGCGGCTACACCATCACAGATGCCCGTGGTCGGGGGGATCATGGCGAGCGCAACGCCAGCTGGAGCGAGAGCGGCAACATCCGGCTGGAGGCGATCTGCAGCCGGGAGCAGGCGGAGCGGCTGCTGGCCCACCTGCAGAGTCGCTACTACCCCGACTACGCCATGATCGCCTTTCTGCAACCGGTCGAAATCGTGCGACCCGAGAAATTCTGAGCCGGCTTGCCGGCTCTTTTTGTTTACCAAAAGCAAACGTTTAACAGCAAGGAACCAATACACATGAACACCCCTCCGCTGATCGGCCTGGTAATGGGCTCCGACTCCGACTGGCCAGTGCTGCAGGCTGCCGCCCGCATCCTCAAGGAGCACGGCGTGCCCTACGAGGCACAGGTGGTATCGGCCCATCGCACCCCGGATCTGCTGTTCGAGTATGCCGCCACTGCCCGCGAGCGCGGTCTGCGCGCCATCATCGCCGGGGCCGGTGGAGCCGCACACCTGCCGGGCATGGTTGCCGCCAAGACCACATTGCCGGTGCTGGGGGTGCCCATCCCCTCCCGCCATCTCAAGGGAATGGACTCCCTGCTCTCCATCGTGCAGATGCCCAAAGGGGTGCCGGTAGCCACTTTCGCCATCGGCGAGGCGGGGGCCGCCAACGCAGCCCTGTTTGCGGTCTCCCTGCTCTCCGTTGCACAAGACGACGACGCCCCCCGATACCGGCAGCAACTCGACGACTTCCGCACCCACGAGCGAGATCGGGTGCTGGCACTGCAACTGGAGGAGCCGACATGATACTGCCACCCGCCACCCTCGGCATGCTGGGGGGCGGCCAGCTTGGCCGCTACTTCGTGATGGCCGCCCACCGCCTCGGCTATAAGGTGGTGGTACTGGATCCCGACCCGGCCAGCATCGCCGGTGCCGCCGCCGATCACCATATTGTCGCTTCCTATGATGACCAGGCCGCCCTGCACGATCTGGCTAGCCGCTGCGAGGCCATCAGCTGCGAATTCGAAAATGTGCCCGCCGCCACCCTCGCGCTGCTCGAACAGCAAAAGCCGGTACGCCCGACCGCCAGCGCGGTGCGCATCTGTCAGGATCGCCGCGAGGAGAAAGCCTTTCTGTGCAGAGCTGACATCCCGGTTGCCCTCTATCTGGCGCTACTGCCGGAAGAGCCCATCCCCGCACAGGCCAGCGAACTCTTGCCCGCCATTCTCAAGACGGCCCGCGAAGGATACGACGGCAAGGGACAGTGGCAGGTGAGCGATCTGGATGAGCTGGCGAGCGCGCTGGCAGCCAGTGGCGTCCCCTGCGTGCTGGAACAACGGCTGGCGCTGGAGGGGGAGTTTGCCCTTACCCTGACCCGCAGCCCGAGCGGCGCCATCAGCGCCCTGCCGCTGGTGCAGAACTGGCACAGCGGTGGCATTCTCGATCAGACCCGCTCCCCGGCCAATGTGCCGGTGCTGGAGAGCGAAGCCAAAGCAATAGCCGAGCGGCTGATCGCAGCCCTCGATTACGTCGGGGTGCTGACGGTGGAGTTCTTTCTGGTGGAAGGGCGCCTGCTGGTCAACGAGCTGGCCCCCCGCCCCCACAACTCGGGTCACCCCAGCCTCGACAACGCCGCATGCAGCCAGTTCGAGTTGCAGGTGCGGGCCCTGTGCGATCTGCCGCTACCGGAGCAGATCGCCGTACGCCCCGCCCTGTTAATCAACCTGCTGGGGGATCTCTGGCAAAACGGCACGCCCGACTGGGCTACCCTGCTGACGCTGCCCGGCCTGCATCTGCACCTCTACGGCAAGAGCGAACCCCGCCCCGGCCGCAAGATGGGTCATATCACGGTAACCGGTGACGACTGGTCAACGGTGGAGGAAACCTGCCGCAAGGCCCGCCAGCTGCTGGGGCTAGCGCCGCGCTGATCGACCATCGGAAATGCAAAGACCCGGGCATGGCCCGGGTCTCTGTTTTTGCTTGCTATGGCAGGGAGGCTTATCAGGCCCGCTCCACCGCTACCGGTGCCGGCAGGCGGATGGTGAGGGAGAGCACCAGCGCCACCACCAGCAACACCAGGATCAGGTGGAAGGTCGCCATAAAGCCGCCAAACAGGGAGGCTACGATGGAGCCGATGATGCTGCCCAGACCAAAGCCCAGATAGATGACGCCGTAGTTCTTGGTCAGGTTGTTGAGACCGAAGAAGTCGCTCACCAGCGAGGGGTAGACGGTGATGGTGCCACCGAAGCTGAATGCCACACAGGCGACCGCCACAAAGAACAGGTTGGCGTTGAGCGGCACGAACAGCAGCAGCGCCATGCCCGCCAGGGTAATCAGCTGGGCAATGGTGATAACCCGGATGCGGGACATCTTGTCGGAGAGGATACCCAGCACCAGACGGCCACCGAGGTTGGCCATGGCGATGATGGCGACGGCATTGGCGGCGACTACAGCAGGCAGACCCACCATCTTCTCGCCGATATCCTTGGCCACGCCGATGACGTAGAGGCCGCTCATGCAGGCGGTGAGGAACATCAGCGCCAGCATCCAGTACTGCGGCTTGCGCATCGCCTCGGCCAGAGTGAAGTCACGGCTCTCACTCTGCTGTACGGAAGCGGCCTGCTTGGGCGCATCCTTCATCAGCATGCCGCCCACCAGCACCATGGACATCGCAATCAAGCCCCACAGCTGGAAGGTGGTCTCAAGGCCGGAGCTGGAGAGCAGCAGCAGGTTGATATATTTGAAACCGAGACTGCCGAGGCCATAGGCACCGATGGAGCAGGCGGAGATGAGCCCCTTGCGCTCTGGGAACCACTTCACGCAGTTGGAGAGGGTCATCAGGTAGCCGGTACCGTCGGCAAAACCGACCAGAATGCCCGCGCAGAGGTAGAGCATCGCCAGATTGCTGGCGTGGGCGGTGAGGAAGAAGCCGATGCCGAGCAGCACGCCAGCACCGAGGGTGACGTTGCGCACCCCGAACCGCTCCTGCAGTTTGCCCGCCATGGAGGAGGCGACCGCCAGCGACAGGCTGAGCAGGCCGAAAGCGAAAGCGACCTGACTCACCGGCTCGTCCAGCTTGTCGGAGAGCTGGGCGTTGAACAGGCTCCAGGTATAGACAGAACCCAGTGCGAACTGGGTGATGATGGTACCGATCAGTGTCAGGTACCGAGTGCGGTTCATCTCTTTGGTCATGATGCGTCTCGGTCGATGGCCTTAAGGAAACTGGGGCCACTATAGACAAGACGCGGTTCGCGCCGATCGATTAAGGCATGAAATGCAGATCGGCGGGAATGAATGACAATCAGAGCCGCATCAGCTGACGGAACGCCTTGATGTTGCTGCGACTGACCGGCACCTCGAACGGCAGATCATGGAGCCGGATGAGATAGGTGCTGTTGAACCAGGGGACTATTTCGCGGATCTTGTTGATGTTGACGCAGTAGGAGCGGTGACAGCGAAAGAACCCCTCGGCGGGCAGCCGGTTGACAAACTCGCTGATGGTCATGGTCATCACGTAGCGATCGTCGCGGGTGTAGACATAAGTGAGCTTCTCATCGGCTTCCGCGTAGTAGATCTGCTCGCAGGGGGTGACGATGATACGCTCCCCCTTCACCAGATTGACGGTGCGATTGTGCGGGCTATTCCCCTCACCGCTCGCCTCCCCCGTGGTGGCTGGCTGCGACTTGCCCGCATGCTCGAGCTTCTGCAGCAGATTGATGATGCGCGGCTCGTTGTAGGGCTTGAGGATGTAGTCGAACGCCTCCAGCTCGAACGCCTCCACCGCAAACTCCTTGTAGGCGGTAACGAAAACGATGTGGGGTGGGTGACTCGACTTGTGCAGGTTCTTGGCCAGCAGCAGGCCATCGATGGAGGGGATCTGGATATCCAGAAACACCACATCCACCTCGTGATCCTGCAGGTATTTGAACGCCTCCAGCCCATCCTCGAAGCTCGCCACTATCTCGATCTGGCTGTGCTGATTCACCAGATAGATCAGCTCCTCGCGGGCCAGATACTCATCTTCGACAATAATGGCTTTCAGCATGACAACACCTCTCGCGGCACACACTTATCCTCAACCATGATGGCACTCAGCATGGCATCGACTCCTGATCCGGCAGATAGAAACTCACTTCAGTACCCGGCTCCAGCCGCTTGAGGTGCAGGCCGTCGCCATAGAGCAGCTTGACCCGCTGATGCACGTTCATCAGGCCGATGCTGCGGCTCTCCACCCGACCGGCGGCCACCCCGTCGATTACAGCCTGACTGATGCCGTAACCGGTGTCTCGTACCGATACTCGGATGCCGCCCGCCAGCTGCTTCACCTCGATGGTGACCCGACCCGGCGCGCTGCGGGGCTGGATGCCGTGCAGGATGGCGTTTTCCACCAGCGGCTGCAACAGCAGGCTCGGCACCTGAATGTGCACATCGTCCACCTCGAACACCACCTCCAGCTTGTCGCCGAAGCGAGCCTGCTCGATGGCCACGTAGTCACGCACCTGCTGCAGCTCCTCCTGAATGTCGATAAGCTCATCCCCCTTGTTGAGGTTGTAGCGCAGGTAGTCCGCCAGATTGGCGATGAGCTGGCGCGCCTGCTGGGGCCGGATGCGGATCAGCGACGAGATAGCATTGAGGGCATTGAACAGGAAGTGCGGGTTGATCTTGCTCTGCAGGGCGGTGAACTCCGCCTTGCGGGTCATCTCCTTGAGTTGCTCGATGCGCGACACCTCCATCTGGGTGGAGATGAGCTGGGAGAGGCCCACCGCCATCTCCCGCAGGGAGCTGGTGATGCTGTGGGTGCGGCGGTAGTAGATCTTGAGGGTGCCGCTCACCGAGCCGTTCTCCCGCAGCGGAATAATGATGACCGAGTGGAAATCGGAGAGGTGATACTGGCGCAGATCGTTGTTGATGATGATCTGGTCGAGCAGCACCGCCTGCTGGGTCATGCCGCTGATGGCGTGGTGCTCATCCAGCTCGTAATAGTCCTTGCCCACCCCGACATAGGCCAGCACGTCATGGGTATCTGTGATGGCCACCGCATCGGCGCTGATGTCGCGCCGGATCACATCGCACACCTGACTGAGGGAGTGGCGATCGATGTTCTGGAAGAAGGGCAGCGTCTTGTTGGCGATATCGAGCGCCAGCTTGGCCTGCTTGGCGGCAATCAGCTCCTTCTCGTCATCCAGATCCTGCACCAGCTTGATGATGAGGCCGATGCAGAGCGCCCCGGCGATCATCGGATAGGCGATATGGTTGACGATCTCCACCCCGACTTCATGGGGCTCGGTCAGCAGCCAGATCAGCAGCATGGTCAGCCCTTCGCAGAGCATCCCCGCCAGAATGCCGTAGAGCCAGAGCCGCGACTTGCGACAGCGCAGGTGCAGCCAGGTGGCGAGCAGACCGGCAATGATGCTGGCGATAAGACAAGGGATGGAGGTGTGGCCATCCATGTCGATGAGATAGCGATGCAGGCCGGAGATGACCCCGGCCGGAATGCCGACCCAGGGGCCGAACAGGATGCCGCCCGAGATGATGGCGATGATCCGCACGTTGATCAGCGCCCCCTCCACCGGAATGCCGGTGTAGGTACTGAACACCGCAAACAGGCCGAAGATGGAGGCCACAAGCACCAGCTCCGCCGGGGTGTGATCCCGCTTCTGGAACAGCCGCTGGAACGGCCGGGTGCGGGTCAGGAAGAAGAGGGTCATC
The DNA here is from genome assembly GCF_049170315.1 of Aeromonas sp. 604443. Taxonomy (NCBI): domain Bacteria; kingdom Pseudomonadati; phylum Pseudomonadota; class Gammaproteobacteria; order Aeromonadales; family Aeromonadaceae; genus Aeromonas; species Aeromonas sp. 604443. Next base: position 137,584 of record NZ_JAAKMI010000011.1, on the reverse strand, counting down.
AGCATCAGCGCCGCCCGTTCGAACACCGCCAACAACATCATTTGATTTTCGAGCAACACCCGCACCTCTCCCGCATGTAAAACAACAAGGCTGCGCATTGTGCCACTCCAGGTCGGTCTAAGCTTTTTCTAATGCTCGCCGATAGAGAAATTGACTCCATTCGGGGCCACCACACAGGAGATACACATCATGAAAAAGAACTTCCTGCTGCTTGCACTCCCCACCCTGCTGATTGCCAACCAGGTCGAGGCACAAACACTGAGCCAGACAGTGACCTGGCAAGCAACAGCCAGCAAAGACAGCCAATCCTCCGTCAGCTTGCTGCATCCGGGGCAACAAGCCATTTCCACAACAAACCCGGCGGCTCAAGTATTGGCAGCCAAGCTAACCTCTCCCGATAGCGGGTTAACGTTTAAAGCTCGCACCTTGTCGACGGCAAGTGATACCCCCACTGTGATGCTTAATGGCAAAAAGCTCACTACAAAGTACCAGTCAGTCCCAGCAACGGAACAATATTATCTTTCATATCAACAAACGGCCCAGTCTGCTGGGCAGCTAACCGAAAGTGGGTATGAGCTAGTAGCCTACTGGTAATCGCCTAAGACCGCAGTGAGAGGGGTTACTCCCCTCTCGTTTTGTGTGCTTTATTCCAATAATCGACCCCAGCCTTTACCTGTTGATACATATTTCGGACCTGTCTCAATGCTGCGGGCATGCAAACCGACAGACGAGGTGACTGCTCCCATTCGCTACAGCAGGCAACCAATTCATCCGCTCCCAGAATCCTGGCCCCCCCTTTCAAACGATGCAGCTGGGCCAAGAACTTCTGGCTATGACCTTGCATACAGGCTTCAGCAAGATGCTGCATGTCTTGTTCAGATGCAGTGACAAACTCATTAATCAATACGCTCATCAGCTCACTGTTCCCTACCGTAAGTTTGCTCAATTTATGCATGAATCGAGTAGCCATATCTTCAGGAGCCAGCAATATTTTCCCTGGGTGGTGGGTAGCCAAGCATGCCTTGAGGTCATCGAGACTCACGGGCTTGAACAAACAATCGTCCATCCCAGCCTCCATGGCCCTCTGCACTTGATCTTGGCGAGCATCTGCAGTCAAACCAATCACTACGGTACGCACGGCTTCATTATCTCGCTCCTGCTGGCGCAGCAAAGTGGTAAATTCCAAACCATCAATATCAGGCATATTGAAGTCGCTAATGATGATATCAACAGGCTCCTGTGACAACAGTTGCAGAGCGGATTTACCTGAGCTGGCCGTCAGCACCTCATGACCTAAAAATGTCAGTTGCTGGCTGACCAGCAAGAGATTTGTCGGGTGATCGTCAATAACAAGAATACGGTATCCCGCATTGTCATATGACGGAGTAAACCTCTCTTCTGAGCCACACTCTCGGACAGCCAAGGTTTCCGCAAGAGGCAAACGAAGCGACACGATTACCTTTGTCCCCAGTCCCAGCTCACTGTTTATTTCCAGATCACCTCCCATCATCTGACACAGAGTCCGGCTGATCATCAGTCCCAACCCGGTGCCAGATTTTTGTATATCGGCAGGTTGCGTAGCCTGACTAAAGGGCAAAAACAGATACTCCAAATCTTCCTTACTGATCCCGATCCCGGTATCAGCGACACTTACGGTGATGTCACACCATTCTCCATCTGGCCGTAAATCAACCGCCAGTTCGACACCGCCTTGGCGGGTAAATTTAATGGCATTACTCACTAAGTTGGAAAGCACCTGCTTATACCTAATAGGGTCAACCATGACGGCCACATCATGCTGGTCGTATAATTTCAAGGTCAGTCCCTTCTGACGTGCTACGACAGAAAAAACATTGATTACAGACTGGTTAAGCACATTGATTTGTTGCGGTGATGGAGACAGCTCCAGTTTGCCTGATTCAATTTTTGAAAGGTCCAGTATGTCACCTATCAACCCTAGTAAATCATGCGACGCTTGATAGGCGACTCGAATTGCATCACGGTCCTCCGTATTCAAGCCATCCTTTCTTAATGTCAACTCAAGCAAACCAATGATGGCATTCATCGGCGTTCTGATCTCATGGCTCATTGTGGCTAAAAAGGTTGACTTGGCACGACTGGCCGCCTGAGCATCACGGCTTGCATTATCTAGTCTCTCGATCAAAGAGACTCGTTCACTGATGTCTATCCAGCCACCGACAACACCATCGACCTCTTCTGAAAGGCCACGAAAAACCTGTATCCAGTGATATATATTTAAAACTCGATCGGTCAGCAGCAATACATGATCGCCATCTCTGGGCTCTGCATCCTGAAGAGTCCCTCGATAAACATCGCCAAGGACTGACATATATGGCCAGCGTCGCTCACATTCTTCTATTGTCAAGCCGATTAAGTCTCTTTTTTCAACATCAAAAAATGCCGCATAACTGCTATTACAGAGTATCAAGCGACCTGTTACATCCCTAGCATAAATAGGATGGGGAGTACTATCCACCAACTCTTCAATAAAGTTAAGCTGTGCATTCAGCTCTATTTCCGCTTTTTTTCTCAGCTTGACTTGCCGGCGCAAATAGAGTATCCAAAAAAAGGCTAATACCAGCGTCAGCAGTGCTGCAAAAATATACTTAGCATAAATAACTATAAACTCATAAAAAGACATTTCATCATGTTTTGCACTGACTCGCCAGCGAGATGCCAATATATCCAGCTCATCAGGTGGGATGGAGGCCAATACTTTATTGATGATGCCAATCAGGTTTGACTGATCTTGGTTGACAGCAAAGGATGCTCTTATTGGCATCGAATCAAAAAGCTCACCAGCAATGATCAAGCTATCTGAATATTCTGAGTTAATCAGATACTTGGCTGCTCGCAGTGGCACCAGTGCCATATCACATCGTTCAGAGAAGACACATTCCACCGCGTCAGTAAGTTTTTTCACCCATACTGGCTTATTGACTGATAGCTGGCCCCCATAAGGATATTCCAATCGAGCACCCTCAATCTGCGCAATGCGGCCACGTTCTAATATCTCGCTGGCAGATGGTCGCTGTGGATTTTTCTTAACGACCATCACAATGGGATCAAGCATAAACGCACGGCTAAACAGCAGCGTGTCTTCACGAGCTTTCGTCGGGGTAATGACGATGGCATCAACCTCTCTGCGCCCCAGTCTTTCTAGCTGTTCAAGAGAAGAGCCGATAGGTACGGGAGTGACCTGAATGCCGAGCTTGGCACCAATCACCTGTAATACATCCAGAGAGATGCCATGCAGGTTACCTCTGACATCGATAAAGCTCAGTGGCGGTGCCCCTTTATTTACCGCAATTCTAAGCTCCCCTTTGCTATTGATCCATTGCCATTCCTCTTCCGTCAGCATGGCAGGCTTTGATTCGATAGATAGGCCCCCACCACTCCATCTTTTCAAAATAGAGTCATGATGGAACGTGGTGACGACACGGAGAGCAATATTCACTATATCTCTTAGGAGATCATCATCAGACTTGAGTCCAAATGCAAAACCATTGGTCTGCGCAAAAAGTGGTCTAACCAGATGCACACTGTCCTGATAAAGCTTATTGACAATAAAGTTACCTGATATCATGTCAATCAATACGGCATCAGCCTCACCATAGGCAACCGCAGCTACCGCACTGTATTTTGAGGCATGTATATCTATCTTCACACCAGGTAATATTTTTATTATTTCAGCCATAGGCAAATAACCTTCTGCCACCGTAATATTTTTTATCTTTTTATTATTTACACTGATGTTTTTATAGAGAGCCGGCTGATCTTCAAGATAGACATCCGTTAATAACAATCCATTATTTATCTCATACCCATTGGCAGAGCTGATCATGTCAGCCTCACCCATCTTGACAGCCATGATCGCTGCATCACGTGAAGGGTATTTTTTGGCAAAAATATCTATATCAAGAATTTTCGACAGCAATCCAAGTACATCGGCCGTTGCACCCTCATAGTTTTCTGAGCGAATGGTAATATCCAAGGGGGGGTTATCAGGCAATGGCACAGCCAATACCAATTGCTCTTTTTTACGCAACCATATTAGTTGTTCAGCATTAAATGCCGGCAAGGTGTTTTTATAGTTATACGATTTCTCACGAGAATGAATTTTAATATATTCGTCTTTCGATGATGCAAAGCTAAAAAAAGGTATCACCAGCATAATAGCAAGATATTTAATGAAGCTGTTCATTTTCATTGGCGTCCACTCAAAAAAGACTTTTGCTCTTTGCTAGTTCTATTAGCTCCACAATATTGGAAACATTTAACTTTGCCATCAGTCGTGCTTTATAAGTGCTGATGGTTTTTTCACTAAGCAACATATCTATAGCAATTTCCTTATTTGCCTTGCCAAGGCAGAGGTTGCGCAACACTGTCATTTCTCGACTTGATAGGGTGCTGAAAATATTATCTCCATCAATTAGCTCTGCATATTTCCCATGATGCATAACTTTTTTTGGAAAAGCTTTTTTCTGACTCTGGCATTTCAATATAGCCTTTTTAAGCATCATAATATCATCTAATTTTGAGACAAAACCATCTGCTCCGGCTTGCAAACACCTTAACATATTATGTTGACTATCGAGCGCGGAGAAAACAATGATAATAGCAGGCGATCCCTCCATTCTAATTCTTTTAATCACTTCTATACCATCCAAACTTGGAATTCCGATATCAATGATAGTAATATCCGGATTGATTTTTTTAAAAACTGACAGGGCATCAACACCATTATCAACCTCACCCGCAACTATATAATTTTCTTGTTGCAACAATATGCGAATGGCAACTCTTATTGCTGGATGATCATCCACAACTAATACTTTTCTCATGCTCCCTCCAGGACGGCTCCAACTGAAAACCAAAATAATGCTGTCTATTCTTAGCTTTACTTGAGTTCCTAAGGCGTATCAAGCCATAGCCAAGCTTTCTAATAGCTTAATGAACGCCTCATCAATCATGAATCTTATCTGGCATTTACTGCTGGAGCTAATACATGAATGTCTGATGCATCATGATTATAGCTGAATGTGGCCATCGCTAACGGAGAGAAAGATCTACTTGTAAATTATTGATAATTAATGCCTTTTTAAGATTCCCTACATAACTATACGTTAAGGAATGGTAAAGCAAAGGTACTTTCGATTACCACTTAACACATTGTTATGTCTAGCAATAACTATTTCGTAATAGATTGTTTCAAGCATCCCTGCCAAAACATCGATGTAACAACAGTCGCCGAAATAACCAACAAAAAAACAACAAACCCCGTTGTTGTTTTTTAAATGCACCTTAGGAATTGTCCTACATGCTTTTTGGTCGCATCTCGAAACATGGCCGATTAATATTTTTCCATCTTGGCAAACAGGCATGTCGCGGTGAGATTCCGATAATAAGTGCATTGCATACCAGCCAAGACCACGAGAACGCATATTCAATCACCAGAATATAAAAACAACCGAGGATTTATAATGAAAAAGACTCTGATCGCCATCGTTCTAGCTGGCTTTGCGTCAACTGCTGCCCATGCTGCAGTTGAAGCACCTCCTTCCATTGCAACCTGGAAAGCCACAGCCAAGAAAGATACCAGTAGCGACCTGGTCGTCACTCCGCTGGGCAGCCTCGCATTCCAATATGCCGAAGGCATCAAGGGCTTTAACACCGTCGATGGCCTGTTCGACGTTAGCGTTCAGGGTAATGCCGGCGAGGTGGGCGCTGAGCTGACCGAATTTACCCTCAAGGCCAAGAAGTTGAGCGGTACCCTGAACCACCTGAGCGGCGGTTCAACTGTCGATGTGGGTGTGTTCTGGATGGGCCAGCCGGTCGCTTCCACAGGCTACACCACCCTGATTGACACCGCAGCCGGCATCAATGGTGGCAACCTGGCACCAGTTGCACAGGGCGCCAATACCGCTGGTGAGCGCACCAGTGCTCAGGCCGCCTTCAGCTTCAATATCGACAGCGCCACCGTCAATGGGACAAACGCTCCATTCACCACCCTGCCTGACGGTATCTGGTCTGGTGAGGTCAGCGTTGAGTTTGTCGCCAGCTGGGCCTAAACACGCCACCCGACTCCAACTGGGGGGCCAATCTGGTCCCCCTTTTTTAATTACGGAACACCATCATGCGATTCACGATCTTTCTGCTGGCAGGCCTGTTTTATCTGCCGGTGGTCAATGCGATCAACGTAGGGTCGGTCACGACCTTTATCGATAGCAATGAAACCGAAGTGGCCAAAGAGATTGAAAACAACAGTGACCAGGCTCGACTGGTAACGGTGAATATCTCGCGTATCTCATCCCCTGAAGAAGGAGGGGTAGACATTCCGATGGAGGTAGAGGGTGAATTGCTGCTCTCACCGGCACGCATGATGTTGCCCGCCAAGGGGAAGAACAACGTGCGTTTCTTCTATAAAGGTCCCGCTGATGACCAGGAGCGTTACTACCGCATCACCTGGCGCGATACGGCGCTCTCCATGGATGAGCAGCGCAACGAGAGTCGTCAGGCGATGGCCACTACCTCTGCCCAGATCGGCACCATTCTGGTGGTGACCCCACGCAAGGTACGCTTTGACTATCTCTTGAGCCATGGCGAGCTCACCAATCGGGGCAATGCCTCTTATCGGGTGGTGGCCTATGGTGTTTGCCGCGACCAACCGGGCAAGCAGTGCAAAGAGACCTATTACGACTTGCCGGGCAAACAGCGCGTCTTCAAACGGGTTGATACCAATCACGAGAAGAGTCACGTCGGTCTCTGGCTCGGCAAAGACTTTGCCACCGTCAAGTAACCTTGCAGCGACCAGCTCAAGCAGCAGACTAATCACTACTTTGGATAAATGATGCGCCCCTGGATTCAACAATATGCCGTCAGTGTTGCCGCTCTATTGCTTGCCACCAGCGCAGCCGCAGAATCGATCGCACCGTTGCGCCTTGCCAATGTCATCATTCCAGCCAGTTTTGCCAGTGCACTGCGCGATGGTTTGTCAGTCCCTGTGCTGCTGCACTATCGGGATGAACTGAGCGGGAAAGAAACCCTCACCTCAGATCCGATTGGCAGTGCCACTCTGGTGCTCAGAGAACAGCAGTTGCAACTGCTGAATATCGACTTCGGCGCCAGCCAGCAACAGACGCAGCTCAACGAGGCGCTGGTCTCGACCCTCTCTGCCGATAGCGAACAACGCACCTTTGATGAGCAAGGTCATCTGGAGGTCAATTCCGATGCCAGCATGAAGCTGGATTTGCTCACCATGCAGTTGAATATAGAGGTTTCTCGCGATGCCTTTGGGATGGCCGCTACCCAAGATTCAAGCACCAGCCTGACACCCAGTGTAGAGGCGCTGACCAGCGTGCATCGTTACAACTTGGGCTACTCCTTCAACAACACGGATTACGGCTATCTCGACTCCAACTTTGTCCAGCTTGGCAGTACCTTCGGCTACGGGGCGCATCACATGACGCTGGATGGTTCTCTCTTCAACCTGGGCGAGCCACAGCAAAGCGGCACACTTTACAGTGCCATGTACGAGCGGGATCTGGATGATCGTCGTCTGGCCGCTGGCATGGTATCGACCTGGGATTTGCAAACATTGGGCATGGTCACAGCCCTGAACAGCAGACGTATCTATGGTGCTTCTTATGGCAACCAGGCCCAGTCTCGCCAGCAGAACGCCAACCAATCCACGACCCCGGTGCAGGTCTTTATGCCCGCCAACGGCGAAGCGCGCATCTATCGGGATGGCCGTCTGATTGGGCTGCAGAACCTCAATATCGGCAACCAGAGTATTGATACCACTTCCTTCCCTGGTGGTGTCTATAACGTCACCGTTGAAGTCTATGTTGATGGACGTTTGACCGACACCAGCACCCAGCGCGTCACCAAATTGGGAGGGGGCAACCAGTTCGTCGGCCGTTGGGGCTGGCAGTGGTGGGGGGGCTGGATGGAATCAACCTCAGATGAGCAGGGTGACTCTCCCTTGTTGGGCGTATCTTTCTCTCGCACCCTGGATGCCCTCACCTATTCCGGTACCAGCTATGCCTTCAACCAGGCCGTTGTTGCTGAAAGCGGGATACAGTGGCAGGCCCATGAACGCATCAACCTGGGCGCCCAGGCCATGGCCTCTTCTGATAGCGCCTGGCGAGCAGGTAGCAACATCAGCGTACAACCGATCGACAATGTGTCACTCTGGGCTTCACAAGAGAAGCTGAGCAGCGGCTCACGCCTTAACCTCAGCGAAAGCCACCTCTACTCATCAGGACTCAGTTTGAGCCTTGGCGGCTGGCTGAATGGCCTGGGCCAACTCTCGTTCAGCACTACCCATGACAAAGAGATAGGCAGCACACGCAACTATCTAGACTACTACCAGCACCTCTATTCCGGTCGCTATGGCAACCTGTCGATGCGCGCCAGCGTGCAGAGCGGCAATGATGACCGCATCGGTAGCAACAGCAACAAGAGCATCACGCTCGATTACAGCTTGCCGCTGGGCCAGCTGTTCAGCATGGGCATGAGCAGCAACGAACAGGGCCAGAGCATTGCCAACCTCAACTACCAGCAGCGGTTGGAGGGGGTTGTCAACCTGGCTTCTCTCAACGTCCAAAAGGTCTTGAACGGTGATGAACGAGGTTCACCCGCCCTCTCGGGTACCTTGGGCTTCGAGCATCAAGTCATTAGCGGCACCTCCAGTCTGTCGCGCAGCAGTCAGGGTGATCTTAACGGCAACCTGATCGCACGGGGCTCGATCGCCACTGCGGGTGAACACCTGGCAGCATCAGGCAGGAACGAGGCCAACGCTGGCGTGCTTATCGATACCGGGTTATCTGGTGGTGGACAAATGCTGGCCAAGGTCAATGGCCAGGACTATCCCCTGCAAGGTGAGAAAACCTTCCTGGCCCTGCAACCCTATCAGGAATATGAAATCGAGCTGCTCAACAGCAAAACCAGCATGGACAGCTATGAAATAAACACCGGTAAACAACGTTACACCCTGTTTCCCGGCAACGTGGCCACCCTGGATGCACGCAACAATATCAAAGAGATGGTCACAGTGTTTGGCATCATCAAGGCAGAGGATGGCAGCCTGCTGACCAATGCCAGGTTGGATAATCACATCGGCAGCACGGTCACCAATGAAGCAGGGGAGTTCTCTCTGGATGTGGATAAAGCCAACCCCATGTTGATGTTCCGCCGCGGCAGTGATTTTTGTGAAGCGGAGTTGGATCTTGAAGAGCAGACTGGCGCCGCCTGGATAGGGGTCATTACCTGCAAGGGGCTGCCGACATATGCGATGGTGACAAGGAATTAACCGTGAAGGCCTCTCTTTGCTCGACGCAATGGTTGTACGCTGCGCTGACTGCACCGGATATTGGGTCATTGTGATTAAGCACGACGCCATCATTTTCTGTTAATTGAAAACGAAACCGAGGACAGCTGGCTTGTGAGACCGATAAAGGTGGTACAAGCAGCACCTTATCAAGGAAGGATGTATCACTCCGGGCAATGTTGATGACAATCAAAGCTCCGGTCACTCATCGAATGTTCGACAGATGGTGAATAGCAAAATGCCCCAGGCCATGATGAAAGTCACCAGAACTTATTATTGGAAGAGATAGATATGTATCGTACTTTCTTGTGTTTGATCTCGCTGGTTTGGGGGCTTCCCGTCACAGCCATTGATATAGGTGCCATGACAGCAATCATGGAACCATCAAGTGATTTGATAGCGCGGACCATTATTAATAATGACCGTTTACCCAAGGTGTATGAAGTCAAAGCACAGAAGATAAGCGACCCCACAGCCAAAGGCTACCCATTGGCCATGTTGCCCGGTGAGCTGCTGTACACCCCCAAACGCTTTGTACTGCACGAAGGGCAGAGGCAAAATGTCAAAATCTATTACAAGGGAACCAAGGATGATCAGGAGCGCTACTATCGCGTCTTTTTTGTCGAATCACCCGCAGCCCAGCTTGAAAAAAAACCACCCGTCGATCGCAAAGGTACACTGGAGCTGAACATTGAGGTGCAATCCATTCTGGTGGTGCGACCCCGTCAGGAGAAATTCAATTACGAGCTCGATGAAAGCGAAGGGACGATTCGCAACACAGGCAACACCTTCTTTGAGTTTATTGTCAAAAAAGGCTGTAATGAACCAGACAGCACGGCAGATACCAAATATCTGCTACCGGGGGAGACTTGGTATAACACCAAGATTGCACAATCCGGCAATCAGAAGCTGATCGTGTATGACCGCCGTTTTATGACCATAGGTCAAGCATGCTCACCAGCTTAACGCATAAGCGCATCCGCTTCTCTTCGTGATGATGCATCCCTAAACGTCGCGGACTGAAAACAGTATTCAAGACACGACTGGGTTGACATATTTTGAACATATCAGGATAACTCATGACACATTTTTCCAAAATATTGCTGCTACTGCTGGGTAGTTACCAGGTGATGGCCAACACCCCGGTCCGCTATATCGACAGAGAATCGAATTTGGTCGTTATAAGTGTAGAGGGGCACCCCGATTTGCTCGTTCGTACGCCTGATACCACCTATGTTAATATTTATAATCTGGACAAGACCAATGGAGGGTTGAGTTTCAGTAAAAATGATAATTTTTTACCACAAGCCTTACTTGATGGTTACAAACTGGATGTATGGGAGGATGGCCCCATTTCCTTCCCGTATGCGAGTTTGCTGTGTGACAATAATGGCTATTATAAGCAGGGGTGCAGCGGTTTCAGTACACGAGCGAGGCCTGCTCAGATAGACGCCAAAGGCTTTTATGGCCTCAGTGACCGTATCAGCCGTGTCGGTGGTTTGAGCAGCAGATTATCGCAAAGTGCACTCTGGTATCTGCGCGATATGCCGGTAGGCACATCGATAGTGCGTGACCTCCACTATTGCATCTACCAAGATACAAACAATTCCAACCGTTGCACCGCCCAACCCGGCTCAGTCGACTGGCGCGTGCGTAAATTAACCACCAATAAGGTCGGGCACATCAAGTTTGTCAGCAAAGATATCAATGAAGAGATTGTGATAGATAGCAATGGCAACCCTACTCCTGCCCCCGGTGGGAGCGGCGCCTGTATTGCTGACAGGGTGGGCAATAGCAATGGGCTCACATGCACCATTGCCTCATACAACCTAAGCTGGGTAGGAGTTCCGAATTCACCCTTAGAGCAGTATTTTTTTTCTGGGGTTCTCAAAGAACGCCTATATAGTAGCGATGAATTAATAGCCTTCAAATTTGGCCAACAAATCTGGTCGATTCTTTATCCTGGGAGCGAAACTATAGTTAACTCATTAAGGATTAACAACCAACGCGGGACAGAACAGATTAAAGTATTTTTCAATAATGCACTTCTCAAGAGAATGTACAAGCAAAATAAAGTACATTTTGATGACATCGCGGAACTGTATGCCACATATCAAACCGGTTACCTGTATGGTCTATCCATACCTTTTAGGGGAGGGTTTGAGTTTATACCGCGAGCACAGACAGTGAGCATCAAGTCGGCCGATGGTAACCCATCGCCTTATCAGACCGGTGAGGTGGGCAAGGACAATCTGGTGTTTAACTACGAGCTGTCGGAAACCGGTTATACCAATGCGGCCCGACTGGAGGTCAAAGTCACGCAAGATGTCGGTATTCCCCATCAGGGTCGGTGTACCTTCTACCCGGACGGACAAATCGAATCCTCCCGGGCAGTGCCTGTGCCTACCAGCATCATCTTCAGCTCTGTTGGTAACCAGCCGGTATCCACGCCCATAGAGTGTAATGGCCCTCCCATAGACCTGAGGTCCAGAAAGATTATTGAATCACGACCAGCGCAAGAATGGGATGAGGGTGGTATAGGTTATACCCGCTTCTATGACCTGGGCCTGCAATTTTCACTCACTGACAATATGACCAGAAAGACGGTGAGCGGTGATGACTGGGAAGGGCTCGTTCATCAGAGTGGAAAAGTCATTCTTACCGGTCTCTGGAATTGATGCTACCAATATATTAACCAAATTAATGCCTGGCTTTGCCAGGCTGAGATAACACAACAATTAATGAAAATGCCATGATGAATACTATTGCCTCGCGGTGCAGTATTCAATAAAAACAATACCACATCTGCAAACATGGCCTGTCGACTGAAATAAAACATGTCAAAGCATGACTACTTTGAAATATTTAAAACACCCTCGAGAAATTTATGAAAAACCTTGTAAAAATATTCACGCTACTGCTAAGTAGTTCCCAAGTGATGGCCAACACCCCGGTCCGTTATATCGAACGAGCGTCAGACATTGTAATCCTTAGCGTAGAGAACCATCCCGATTTCTTGGCTTATACCCCTGATATAACTTATGTTAACATCACTAATCTGGGCGGTACATCTGATGGTGTATTGGCCTTTAACAATGATGTTCCTTTTCTGCCATCAAGATTACTGGATGGCTACAAACTAGATGTATGGGAGGATGGCCCCATTCCCTTCCCGTATGTGGGTTTGCTGTGTGACAGTAATGGCTCTAATAAGCAGGGATGCATCGGCAAGAATACACGTGTGAGGCCCGCTCAGATAGACTCCAAAGGCTTCTATGGCTTCAGCGACCCTAGCAGTCGTACCGTTGGCTTGCTCAGCAAATTATCGCAAAGTGCATTCTGGTATCTGCGGGATATGCCAGTAGGCACATCGGTAGTGCGTGACCTCAACTATTGCATCTACCAAGATAAGAACAACTCCAATCGTTGCACCGCCCAAACCGGGCCAGTCGACTGGCGCGTGCGTAAATTAACCACCAATAAAGTCGGACACATCAAGCTTGTCAGCAAAGATATCAATGAAGAGATCGTGATAGATAGCAATGGCAATCCGCTCCCAGCCCCCGGTGGAAGCGGCTCCTGTGTTGCCGATACGGTTATTTACGCCAAGGGGATCTCGTGTACCGTTGCCTCATATCAGCTAGATTGGAACGGCACTAGCAGTTCGCCCTTAGCTCCTTTTTTCTTTTCTGCTCGCAAGATCACTCTTTATGATAAAGTGGCTTTTAAGTTTGCCAATGAGGACTGGGTTGGCTTGCAAGGTAGCAACTATTCAAGCTCTCAAAGAGTAAGGCAGCAGCGTGGCACATCACAGATAAAAATGTTTTTAAGTTCAAATTTAATAAAAAACATGGCAAATGACAAAAAATTAAATATAGATAACATAGCCCAACTTATCACTTCATATACTAACTCGCCTTTGGAAGGTTTACGCATACCATTTAAGGGCGGTTTTGAGTTTATACCGCGAGCACAGACAGTGAGCATCAAGTCGGCCGATGGTAACCCATCGCCTTATCAGACCGGTGAGGTGGGCAAGGACAATCTGGTGTTTAACTACGAGCTGTCGGAAACCGGTTATACCAATGCGGCCCGACTGGAGGTCAAAGTCACGCAAGATGTCGGTATTCCCCATCAGGGTCGGTGTACCTTCTACCCGGACGGACAAATCGAATCCTCCCGGGCAGTGCCTGTGCCTACCAGCATCATCTTCAGCTCTGCTGGTAACCAGCCGGTATCCACGCCCATAGAGTGTAATGGTCCTCCCATAGACCTGAGGTCCAGAAAGATTATTGAATCACGACCAGCACAAGAATGGGATGAGGGGGGTATAGGTTATACCCGCTTCTATGACCTGGGCCTGCAATTTTCACTCACTGACAATATGACCAGAAAAACAGTGAGCGGTGATGACTGGGAAGGGCTCGTTCATCAGAGTGGAAAAATCATTCTTACCGGTCTCTGGAATTGATGCTGCCAATATATTAACCAAATTAATACCTGGCTTTGCCAGGCTGAGATAACACAACAATTAAGGCAGATGCCATGATGAAATCATGGCATCTGCCTTAGTATAACATTACTACACATTCTTGTTCTGTATATTTATAAAACCACAGTTATAAATATCTCAAAACTGCGCACCACTCTAAATAAAAGGCAACTATACTATGCTTTTTATGCGTTTAAAAACTCATTTAAAAGTCATCAACATGACAACAACTTAATTGAATAGGCGAGAGTGGTAACATCGGCATAAAAACGCCCAATAGGGAGGGTAGCCTATGCAATAGGCTGAGACTGATTCAGTATAAAATGACGAAAACAATCGCAATATGGCTTTCAATTCATTATAGATTTTATTGTTTTTGCAACAGTAGTCCTTCCTTAAATAGCTGGCGGGCATGTTCAGCATCGATATGTTCAAACAATGCTGGATCAGGACAATGAAGAACCTGAGTACGTAACCGATGAATATCTTGCCCCGCAAAGGCGGGTTTATTTGTAAGAAATAATGCGTAAACATTTTGATAGACAGACGCACTATTTTTCTTTGCCAATTCAGATGCTGTATGCCACAAAGTATTACCCGCAGTATCGATCAGGCATTTCCCACCTTTGGAAAAAACCCGAACCGGCAATTTCAATGGCAACTCAGGGAGACGCTTGCACGACTGTGCCGGCACCTGACCCTTGATTAGTGGCCGTCCTGGCGATGACCAATAGATAGTTTGTTGCGAACTTAATAACTGACAGGATACTGGAATACGCAGGGTAAACAAATCTTCGATTATACCGCCTTGTAATGGCACCAATTTATCATCACCCCGTAAAAATAGCTCTCCCTGGACGCTGGGTGTGATTAGCATCATGCGCAAGAATCCATCCCGATAGCTTTGGAACTGAAATGACTCTGCAGCCCATGACCATTGGAAAATACATAACAACCCTATCACCCGAGCAATCATCTAATACCCCTTTTTCATAAGGGGCATATTTCATTGCACTCAGTTGAACAATAAAAGAACTCGCCACACAAAAAGGAAAGTTCTTACATGAATAGGTATGGCAAGATCTCTGCACAGATTTTTCTTCCTATCAACAGAACTGACCAGCCACCCAGCCGGAGGACCAGGCCCACTGGAAGTTGTAGCCGCCGAGCCAGCCGGTCACATCCACCACTTCACCGATGAAGTAGAGGCCGGGCACCTTGCGCGCTTCCATGGTCTTGGAGGAGAGCTCGTTGGTATCGATGCCGCCCAGGGTCACTTCAGCGGTGCGATACCCCTCGGTGCCGTTGGGCAGGATCTGCCAGTCACCCAGCAGGTTGGCGATCGCCTCAAGTTCCCGCTCGTTGTACTGGCGCATCGGCTTGCTGACCAGCTGGCCCAGCTCCACCAGCTTGTCGACGAAACGCTTGGGCAGCTCGCGCCCCAGCACGGTTTTCAGCTCCTGCGCCGGGTGTGCCTGCGCCCATTCGCGCAGGGCGGCTGGAATATCCAGCTCCGGCAGCAGGTTGATGTGGATCTTCTCACCCGCATGCCAGTAGGAGGAGATCTGCAGGATGACGGGGCCGGAGAGGCCGCGATGGGTGAACAGCATCGCCTCCTTGAAGCGAGTGCCATCCTCGGCGGTCACCGCCACCGGCAGGCTGATGCCCGCCAGATCGGCAAAGGCCTCTTTCTCGGCCTGATGGAGGGTGAATGGCACCAGACCTGCGCGGGTCGGCAGCACCTTGAGACCGAACTGCTCCGCCAGCTTGAAGCCATACGGAGTCGCGCCCAGCTTGGGCATGGAGAGACCGCCGGTCGCCACCACCAGCGAGTGGCAGCCGATCTCACCCTTGCTGGTGGTCAGCAGAAAGCCCTCATCCTGCTTGCTGACGAAGAGGATCTCGGTCTGGAACTGCAGGGTCACCCCGGCCCAGTCACACTCGGTGAGCAGCACATCGACGATATCCTTGGCGCTCTCGAGGCAGAACAGCTGCCCCAAGGTGCGCTCGTGATAGTTGATCCCGTGGCGATCCACCAGATCGATGAAATCCTGCTGGGTATAGCGAGCCAGCGCCGACTTGCTGAAGTGGGGATTCTCCGACAGGTAGGCGTGAGCACCAGCCTGATGGTTGGTGAAGTTGCAGCGACCACCGCCACTGATGAGGATCTTGCGGCCCGGCTTCTTGGCGTTGTCGAGCACCAGCACGGAGCGGCCACGGTAGCCCGCCTGCGCCGCACACATCAATCCGGCCGCACCGGCCCCGATCACCACCACATCGACCTGCTTCATCATCACTCACTTATCAAAATAGAAACGGCACCTGGCCAGAACCGTGATTGCCTCTGGCTGACATCACAACGGTGATTGCCCACCAGAATAAACAACGGCCCTTAAAAGGGCCGTTATTGTACTGGCTGAACACTAAGTGTCCACGACTATCAGGCGTTGCTGTCCATGATGCTGGCAGGGGCGCCCTTGGCCAGTTCGGCCAGCTCCTTATCGATGAAGTAGAGGCCTTTGCCATCTTCACCCACCAGACCCAGACGGTCGACGATGCTCTTGAACAGCTTCTCCTCTTCATGCTGCTCGGCCACATACCACTGCAGGAAATTGAAGGTGGAGTAGTCCTGGGTAGTGAAGGCTACGTGGGCCAGACCATTGATGCACTTGGTGATGTGGTACTCGTGCTCCAGAGTGGTACGGAACACGTCGCCCAGCGACTTGAACTCGTGGGGAGGGGCATCGATGGCACCCAGCTTGGGCATGGCGCCGGTCTCGCTCACATAGGTGAACAGACGCTCCATGTGCTGGCGCTCCTCGACCGCGTGCTGGCGCAGGAAGGTCGCCGCCCCTTCAAAGCCCTTGTCTTCGCACCAGGCGCTCATCTGCAGATAGAGATTGGAGGAGTAGAACTCCAGGTTAATCTGCTCGTTCAACTTCTCGATCATGGCTTGGGCCAGCATCTTGTTTCTCCTCAGTGATTTGGTATCGATTGTCGCCACACTCCCGTCACGAATCAACCCGCCAACGAGAGGGAGATCCCGTTTCTTTCAGCTCAGGGGGTCAGCTCGCCAAGGGAGGCGACATCCACCGGCGCAGCATAATCGACACCCGGCAGCTCGAAGCCGTTGAGTTGCATGAAATCCTGCCGCAGCCCGGCAAAATCCCCCAGCGCGTGGAAGTTGTCCGGCATCACCTTGGGCCAGAGCGCCGAAACGGCGGCCTGAATGGCCGGGTCGAGCTCGTGGTCATCCATCCGGATCAGCCGGTTACCATCGGCCACCACCCCATTGGGCCCGTACATCTTGGCGGCAAACAGTCGCTGCATCTGCTCGATGCAGCCTTCGTGCACACCGCGCTCCTTCATCACCCCCATCAGCAGGCCCAGATAAACCGGCAGCACCGGAATATAGGCGCTCGCCTTGGTCACCAGCGCCTTGCAGACCGATACCCAGGCGTGGCCGCCAATCTCGGCCAGTTGCAGGTTGATGGTCTCGGCGGTGGCGTGCAGATGCTCCTTGGCATAACCGATGGTGCCATCCCGATAGAGGGGATAGGTGGATTCGGGGCCGATGTAGGAGTAGGCCACGGTTTGCGCGCCGGGGGCGAGACAACCGGCCTGCTGCAACGCCTGCATCCAGAGCTGCCAATCCTCGCCCCCCATCACGGTGACGGTGTCGCGGATCTCCTCCGGGGTGGCTGGTGCCAGCGACTGCTGCACCAAGGTATCTCGCTCCAGATCCAGCCCCCAGCCGCTGAACGGCTGGCCGGTGGTCTTGAGCACGGAGCGCACCTGCGTGCCATCTGGCAGCACCCGGATGCCGCTCGCGAGCGAATAGATCACCAGATCCACCTGCCCCAGCTGCTGGCGGATGGTGTCGATGGCCTGCTGACGCATGCCGTCGGAGAAGGCATCGCCAATCAGGTTGATGGCGATACGCCCCTCCTGCTCCGCCTCCTTGCGAAACCAGATGTTGTTGTACCAACCGGCGCTGCCGAGCCCTTTGTCGGAAGGGCCGCGTTCGAAGGAGATACCGATGGTGTCGGCACCGGCACCAAAGGCGAGTGCAATGCGCGACGCCAGTCCAAACCCGGAGGAGGCACCCAGCACCAGCACCCGCTTGGGGCCGTTGAACGGGCCAGCGGCCTTGATCCGTTCGATCTGCTGCTGCACGGCGGCGCGACAGCCGATAGGGTGACAGTTGCGGGCAACACAACCTTGAATCTGGGGATGAATGATCATGGGAAGGCCTCCAAAGAAATTGGCTACAGCATAACCAAATCGAAAGAGATTAACTTGATGCCGGATCGCTATCAGTCAGAAAAGCCGCGGGAATTGAGGCAGAAAAACAAAAGGGAGCACGTGGCTCCCCAAAGCGGTATTCAGATGCTTTTTGTTGTTTTGTGTTCATTGCGAAGCACGGGCCCATCCTATGCCTCTCCCCCCTGATCGGCAAGCCGAGGGGTGTGACCGGCATCAAACTATTGTTTAATTTATAGGCAAATAGTGGTTAATAACTGAGTGGCTGACCCTGTGTCACACGTCATTAAACTCATTTAAATCCCAAAACTGTGCCTGAGGCACCATTTTAGTTTCAGCAGAGATTGGTATAGTGGGCTGAAGGATCGGTAAGGAGAACCCCCATGAGTGGAACAACCTATTACAAGCATATTCTGGCTGCGATCGACCTCTCTGAAGACAACCGCAAGGTGATCGACAAGGCGGTGGACAGAGCCCGCTCCAACGGCGCCAAGCTGTCGGTTATCCATGTCGATGTGGACCTCAAGGATCTCTACACCGAGATGATCGATATCGACATCGACAACGTGCAGGATCAGGTGATCGCCGAAGCGAAAGAGAAGCTGGAGGCATTTCTGGCCTCGGTGGACTACCCCATCGAGAAGAAGCTGGTGATCTGCGGCGATCTGAGCGAGCGGGTCAATCAGGCGGTCAAGGAGTACGAGATCGACCTGCTGGTGTGCGGCCATCGCCAGAGCTTCTGGAGCCTGCTCACCTCCAGCGCCCGTCAGCTGATGAATACGGTGCCCTGCGATCTGCTGGTCGTCCCCTTGCAGAAGTAATGAAACCGGCGTAGTTTGATTTGCTATGAACATGACCGCATTCAATCACAACTACTGGTGGTGCTGCTCCTAAACAGGCGGCACCGCGTTTCTATTCAAGATTTCCCAAAGAAAACACCGTGACCGCCGAGAGGCGGTCAACTGTTTTTATCCCTTTGTCGCCTCCCGGCTCACCCAACTGGAGAGAGTGACATGCACAACCCCGTTATCCTGACTGGCGATCGTCCCACCGGCAAACTGCACATCGGCCACTATGTCGGCTCCCTGCGCCAGCGCGTCGAAGCACAGCACCACTACCGCCAGTTCGTGATGATCGCCGACTTGCAGGCGCTGACCGACAACGGCCACAACCCGGCCAAGGTGACAGACAACGTGCTGGAGGTGATGGCCGACTATCTGGCAGTCGGTCTCGACCCGGCCAAGACCACCTTCTGCCTGCAGAGCGCCCTGCCCGCCCTCGCCGAGCTCACCTGCTACTACCTCAATCTGGTCAGCGTCGCGCGGCTGGAGCGCAACCCCACCGTCAAGGCGGAGATCCAGCAAAAAGGGTTTGAACGCACGCTGCCGGCCGGTTTTCTGGTCTATCCGGTCAGTCAGGCCGCCGACATCACCGCCTTTCGCGCCAGCCATGTGCCGGTCGGGGAGGATCAGCTGCCGATGCTGGAGCAGACCAACGAGATCGTCCGCCGCTTCAACTCTCTGGTAGGCAAAGAGGTGCTGACCGAATGCCAGCCGATCCTGAGCGACACCGGCCGCCTGCCCGGCATCGACGGCAAGGCCAAGATGTCCAAGTCTCTCGGCAACACCATAGAGCTCGGCATGTCGGCGGAAGAGGTCAAACAGGCGGTGTTCGCCATGTATACCGACCCCAACCACCTCAAGGTGAGCGATCCGGGTCAGGTGGAGGGAAATACGGTGTTCGCCTATCTCGATGCTTTCCACCCCGACAAGGCGCTGGTCGCCGAAATGAAGGCGCACTACCGGCGCGGCGGACTGGGGGACATGCGCTGCAAACAGGTGCTGAATGACGGCCTGCAAACCCTGCTCGCCCCGATGCGAGAGCGCCGGGCCGCGGCCATTGCCGACAAGAAGATGCTGCTGGAGCTGCTCTATCAGGGCACCGAGCAGGCTCGCATCATCACCGATGAGGTATTGGCGGAGGTGAAAAGTGCCATGGGGCTCGACTACTTCGCCAGCATCCGCTGAGCGGGGGTCCCGAGTGCATCGTCGCCGTAGAGGTCGAACACCAACTGGTGCAACAGGCTCTTGAACCAGCCGATCGCCTCGTCATGGGCGGTCAGCGGGTGCCCCGCCATCAGGTAGACGATGGGGATGGCGGGGTCGAGCTGGTGCATCCGCAGCGGGTAGTAGCGGCAGAAGTGGCGCCCGATCATCTCGGGCACCACCACCAGATAGCGGCCGGTCGCCATCAACGGCGGCACCGCCATAAAGCTCGGCAACCTGACCCCCAGCTCCCGCTCCACCCCGAAACGGGCCAGCCAGAGCTCCACCATCGCCTGACTGTGACCCCAGCTGGAGGTGTGGATGTGGGGGCGGCTCACCAGCTCAACCGGCGTCAGTACATCGGGCAACTCGCTGCCGAGCGGCGACAGGCAGACCAGCGGGTTGTTGAACCACTCCTCCCGCCACAAACGGGGTGAGAGGTGATTCGCCCCGGCGAAACCGATCACCAGATCCAGCTCACCCTTTTCCAACTCCCGCTCGTAGTCGCTGTCCGCCAGCTCGCACACCTCAAGCCGACAGTGAGGGGCCTGCCGATGGAGCCTGTCCACCAGCACCGGCACCAGCCCGTGCTCTACCGAGCCCGGGGTGGCGATACGGAAAATCCGCCGCGCAGTGGCGGGATCAAACCCCTTGGCCTGCCGCAATCCCTGCTCCAGCATCGCCAGCGCCTGGCGCACCGGACCGGCCAGTGCCTTGGCTCGCTCGGTCGGCATCATCTCGCGCCGACTCATCACGAACAGCGGATCATCCAGCGCCACTCGCAGCCGCCCCAAGGCGTGACTGACGGTGGATTGGGAGAGATGCAGCCGTTCGGCGGCACGGGTGACATTGCGCTCCTGCATCAGCATATCGAATACGGCGAGCAGGTTGAGGTCGAGACGGGCGAGCGAGCTATCCATCGATATTAGCCATAGTTAAATGCCAACAATTCATTTTTACCATAGTAACAGATTGCCTAGAATGCGCTGGCTTAATACATCGGAGATTCAAATGCGTAGCTATCTGTTATTGCTGGCCATTGGCCTGCTGTGGGGTTCCCAGTTCATTTTCATGCACCAGGCCGTTGCCGAGTTGCCCCCCATTCTGGTGGCTGCCGGTCGTGCCCTGTGCGGCAGCCTGACCCTGGGTCTGCTCTGCCTGTTCATGCGGCTCAAGAGTGAGCACACCCCGTGGCGCACCTATATGCTGATCGCCCTGCTGGATGCCACCATCCCCTTCATCATGGTCGCCTGGGGCCAACAGTATGTGGATAGCGCCATCGCCGCCGTGGTCATGGGTTGTATCCCGTTTGTGACCATTCTGGCTGCACCGCTGTTTATTTCTGGTGAAAGAATCACCAAAACCGGTCTGCTTTCCGTGATCATCGGCTTTGCCGGTGTACTCACCCTGTTCTGGCCGAAACTCTCCCAGGGCATGAACGCCGGTCTGCTCGGTGCCATGGCCATCCTGCTGGGAGCCAGCTGCTTCGCCATCGGTCTGCTGATGATCAAGCGCTTCGCCAAGGACCATCCGGTCGTGGTCGCCCGCAATATCCTGATCTCCTCGGCAATCCAGTTGCTGCTGGTCGCCCCCTTCATGGTTGATCTCGGCAGCCTGACCCTGCCGAGCACCCAGGCCCTGAGCGCGATCACCGTGCTGGGTACCCTCTGCACCGGTCTGGTCTACTTCCTCTACATGGCGCTGATCCAGAAGGCCGGCCCGACGTTCGCCTCCTTCAGCAACTATCTGGTGCCGCTGTTCGGCGTGATGCTGGGTGCCCTGTTCCTCGGCGAGCAGATCCATCCCACCACAGGTGTTGCTCTGGCCCTGATCCTCGGCTCGGTCGCCATGAACCAGTGGGCGCAACAGCGTCGCATGCAGCGCGAGGTCTCCCTATGTCAGGCATCCTGACCACACTGTGCGGTGGTCTGGTACTGATTGCCGGCTGGCAATATCGCCAGCGGCTGGCCGGGATCCTGGGCCTGCTGATGGTACTGCTGCCCTGGTTCTTCGATAGCAAGCTGCAAGCCATGTTGAGCTATGCCCTGAATGCCTGAAGTCCATCTCTGAATGTGTGACGAGAGTCTATCTCTCCTGTTTTTGGGACTGTTTTAAAAAACCTCCGATTTGTCCCCCGCTACCGGCGCTCTGCGCCGGTTTTTTTATGCCTGCCAGCCGGCGTCAGATCAGATAGCGATAGCTGAGTCGCTCGTTCTTGCGCGGCCCGGTGATCTGCCAGCTCAGCAGAAAACCGCCGTCGATCTCGGTCAACTCGGCGCTGTAGTGATCCGCCCCGCACAGATGGGGCTCGGCGGTCAGCCAGCGGCCATCCCCCTGCGGCAGCAGCTCGAACAGCTCGACCGGCGCTTCATAACGCAGATGGGAGAGACGGATCCCCCGCGCACTGCGCTGCCACCAGAAGCGGTTGTGCATGGCGAGTTCCCTGCCATGAGGCGTGATGTAACGGCCCTGCTCGTTAAACAGCCAGCCACCCTGATGATCGGTCACCTGCACACGCCCCTCGCCCCGACCATTCCAGTCGGTCGCCGACCCCTCGCCATTGCTGGCGGTAAAGGAAAATGCTCCGACCTGTGGCAATCGCGCCCATAAACGCTGGATTGCCTCTTCCATCTCGGCCATCATAGCCCCCTTAAAATTGACAACTGACGATAAATCAAACACATGAACTACTTGATAGGGGTCACCCTGCTCTGGTCATTCTCCTTCAGCCTGATCGGGGTCTACCTCGCTGGCCAGGTGGATGCCTACTTCTCGGTGCTGACCCGCATCGCCCTCGCCAGTCTGGTGTTTCTCCCCTTCCTGCGCCGCCGCTGGCTACGCCCCGATCTGGCGGCCAAGCTGATGGCGCTGGGCGCCATCCAGCTCGGCATCATGTATCTCTTCTACTACCACTCCTTCCTGCTGCTGACGGTGCCGGAAGTGCTGGTCTTTACCATCTTCACCCCCATCTACGTCACCCTGCTCCACGACCTGCTGGAAAGGCGCTTCAAGCCCACCTATCTGTGGGGCGCCCTGCTGGCGGTGATCGGGGCTGCCGTCATCCGTTTCGATGGCCTTACCGAAAGCTATGTACTGGGATTTCTGGTGGTGCAGGGGGCCAACCTCTGTTTCGCCCTGGGTCAGGTGGGCTACAAGGTACTGCTGGCAAGGGAGGCGGAGCAACCGCCGCAACTGGCAGTGTTCGGCTGCTTCTATCTGGGTGCGCTGGTGATCGCACTGCCCGCCTGGTGGCTGCTGGGCAAGCCGCAATATCCGACTTCAGGGTTGCAGTGGGGTATTCTGCTCTGGCTGGGGGTGGGTGCCTCCGGCCTCGGCTACTTCCTCTGGAACAAGGGGGCGACGCTGGTCACCAGCGGGGTGCTGGCCATCATGAACAATGCGCTCATTCCGGCCGGCTTGCTGGTCAATCTGCTGCTCTGGGGCAAGGATACCGACCTGACCCGACTGACCATCGGCGGCCTGCTGATGCTGGCCTCGCTCTGGGTCTGCCAGCGTGACAAGCGCGGCCAACCCTGACCGCACTCAGCCGACGACGGTGTTGTGCTCCCGTCTGGCCTGACTGTGACAGCTGGCCAGCCGGGCCAGCAGATGATCGAGCTGCTCGCCAGCCTGACTCTGCACCAGCCCAATGCTGACGGTGACCGGCCGCTGTGACAGCAGGCTGGCATCGGCAATCTCGAGGCGCAGCCGCTCGGCGATCTCCAGCGCACTCATCCGCTCGGTCTGGGAGAGCATCAGGATAAAACCGTCCTCATCCCAGCGGGCAAAGGGATCTTCCCGCCGCAGTTCGTGGCGTACGATACGCGCCAGCTTGGCCAGCATGGCGTCGCAAGCCGCTTCGCCAAACAATTGCTGGATTTTGGCCATGTGATCGACAGAAAACTGCAGCAGACTGAAAGTGCCGCTCTCGGTCGCCAGCCGCTCTTCAAGCAGTTGCTCGAAACGGCCACGGCTCTCCAGTCCGGTCAGCGGATCGGTGCCATGTCGCTCCTCCAACAGCACGGCAGCGGGATCGAGGTGACGGACGACGCCCAGCAGATAACCCCGCTCATCACGACGCATCCGCTCTTCCAGCCGGATGTAGTGACCGTGATGATGCAGAATGCGGTATTCGAGGCGCAGACCGCTGCTGCGGCCGCTCTGGCAGGCGAGCAGGGCATCTTCCAGCCGGGCAACATCGTCGGGATGCACCCGATCCAGCCAGCCGAGATCATCCGGCCAGCACTCTCCCAATCCCAACAGGCGCAGGCAGGAGGGATCACGCTGCAGTCCATGTTGGGCTGACCAGCTCCAGATCCCCGCCTCCAGCAGCGCCATGGCATCAGACAGCAGACCCGGATCAAGCCGGGCAGTCACATCGACCAAAGGTGTCTTGAGCATTTCCATGGGGCGCCTCGAAACAGGATCTGAATACCTGCTCAATAAGTAACATTGGCGTTCACGCCGAGCAACAGGGTCAGAGTGCTTTTCCCTGATACCCGTTCATCAAGGTCTGCCAGTTCTCCGGTACGAAGTGGAAACTGGTATGCAGTTGAGACTCTTTATTGAATGAACGGAGCAAGCGTTCCAGATTGGCCTTCTGCCATTCGCCGGGGGAGCGGATCGCCCCCTTGTCAAAATCGATCACCCACACCTTGCCCTCTTTATCGAGCAGCAGGTTGTGGCTGTTGAGATCGGCGTGATAGACCCCGGCATCGTGCAGCTGACGTACCGTCTGACCGATCTTGTGCCACACCTCGGTCGCCACCGGCCCCTGCTTGAGCAGTGCCACCATATCCTTGGCACCGCGAATTCGCTCAATCAGGATATCGGCACGATAGAATGGGCCCTGTTTGACCATGCGGGCAGCAAACGGACGCGGCACCGGCAGCCCCAGCTCGCACAGCTTGGCCAGCAGGGTGTATTCGGCCATGGCACGGCTCGACTCGACCCCTTCGAACCAGAAGCGATCCCGCACCACCTTGCCCACCATGCCGCCGCGATAGTAGTGGCGCAGCACCAGATGGCGGGACTCATCCTTGACGAACCAGGTCACCCCCCGCCCGATGGAGGTCCCCACCACCTGACGGTTGTTCTGCCACCAGGCAGGATCGAATAACTGGGGAGAAGGGTCGCGAAAGGCCCCTTCGGCATACCAGCAGATCTGGTTGTGTTCGGTCTGTACTCGCATCGTGGAGATCCCGCTCGGTGGGTCATGGATCGCAATTTTTCAATTGGCGATGAGGCTGCCGCTCTGGCATGCCCGCAATAGTGGCCTTTAATCAACGACGTGCAGAAACAGGTCATGGCGCAGGGCCCGGCCTATCCCGGCTGACGATTGTGCGCAATTTTACAATCCAGAGGGGAGTTTGCATAATGCCATCCACCCTTTTTGCCAGCCGTGCGCCACAACATGCCGCTATTTCAAACGCCCCCCTCCTCCATCTGCATCCTGCGGCTCTCCGCCATCGGGGATTGCTGCCACGCACTGGCGCTGGTGCGCGTCATCCAGCGGGAGTGGCCACAAACCCGCATCACCTGGATCACCGGCAAAATCGAGGCAACCCTGTTTGCCGATCTGCCCGAGGTCGAGGTGATCCCCTTCGACAAGAGCAAGGGGTGGCGCGGCTATCGCGATCTCTGGCAGACCCTCAAGGGGCGCAAATTCGATGCCCTGCTCCACCTGCAGGCGGCGATGCGGGCCAGCATCGCCACCCTCGGCATCAGCGCCAAGGTCAAACTCGGGTTTGATCGGGAACGGGCCAACGACGGCCAGTGGCTGTTCACCAACCACAAGGTGCCTTCGCCTGCCTCCCCCCATGTGCTGGACGGTTTCCTCGCTTTCGCCAAAGAGCTCGGCATCAAGGATCTAACCCCGGACTGGCAACTGCCCATCAGCGCCGATCATCAGGCATGGGCAAGGGAGAAGATTGGCGGTAAACCGACCCTGCTGATCTGCGCCGCCGCCAGCAAGGCCTTCAAGAACTGGACTGCCGCAGGCTATGCCGCGCTGGCAGATCACGCCGCCAACAAGGGCTTTCAGGTCTATCTCTGTGGCGGGCCTGCCAAACTGGAGCGGGATCTGGCTGCCGAGATCCAGCGCTTAAGCCAGAGCAAACCGGTCGATCTGGTGGGGCAGACCAACCTCAAGCAGCTGCTGGCGCTGATTGGCGAGGCGAGTCTGGTACTGGCCCCCGATACTGGCCCAACCCATATGGCCACCATTGTCGGCACGCCGGTGATCGGCCTCTATGCCCACCACAATCCGGCGCGTACCGGCCCATATCTCTGCCGCGACTACGTGGTCAGCGTCTATCAGGAGCTGGTCGAGCAGGAGACCGGCAAGCCGCTGGCCGAATTGAGCTGGCGCACCCGCCTCAAGGATCCGGAGGCCATGCGAAAAATCACCAGCGAGCAGGTGATCGCCGCCTTCGACCGCCTCTGTGCAGATCGTCAGCTGCCGTAGTGACAGGGCACCTCGGGAATTCCGAGCCATCAGGCAGGGATAACCTGATAGCCTCTGCTCTCAGCCAAAGGCACAATGCAGGCTGATGTGGGTTACGCTCCCGCAGCAAGCTACGAATACTTTGATCGGCTGGAATATGATTCCGGCCGTTTTTTTATTCGCCGCATTCTGGTAAAATTCGCCGCCTTTACATCCTCCTGACTCAAGAATTTTCCGCGTTTTGCGTTTGGCTGTCTCCCTTTCGGGCACAAGACGGCGGTCTCTGCTACAACCAAAACAGCGGTTTCGATTAAAGGTAATAATATGGCGCAACAAGGCACTCTCTATATCATCTCTTCTCCGAGCGGCGCGGGTAAATCCAGTCTGCTCAATGCCTTGCTGACCCAACATAACGCTGCGGGCAAGATGCAGCTGTCGGTTTCCCACACCACTCGCGCCACCCGCCCGGGCGAAGAGCACGGCGTCCACTACCACTTCGTCCAGGTGGAAGAGTTCAAGGCGCTGATCGAACGCGGTGATTTTCTGGAGTGGGCCGAAGTATTCGGCAACTACTACGGCACCTCACGCGCCGCCATCGAAGCCTGCCTGGCCAAGGGGATCGACGTATTCCTCGACATCGACTGGCAAGGTGCCCGCCAGATCCGCGAGCAGATGCCGACCAAATCCATTTTCATCCTGCCCCCCAGCCGCGAAGAGCTGGAGCGCCGCCTGATTGGGCGCGGTCAGGACAGCGCCGAAGTGATTGCCGGCCGGATGGCGAAAGCCATTGCCGAAATGGTGCACTACGACGAGTATGACTATGTCATTATCAACGAAGACTTCGAGCAGGCGCTGTTCCAGCTCAGGTCCATTATTGAGTGCCAACGGCTGGAGATGCGTCACCAGCAACAGGCTCAAAAAAACTTGCTGCAACAGCTACTGGCAGAGTAAGCCAAAAACAAGTAAACTTTTGCGTCATTTTTAAACACTGCTTTTCTAAATACAGAAAGCCCAAACACTGGAGTCCTGCATGGCACGCGTTACTGTAGAAGATGCTGTAAAACAGGTAGGTAACCGTTTTGACCTGGTGCTGGTCGCCGCGCGCCGCGCTCGTCAAATCGCGGTACAAGGCAAAGATCCCCTGGTCGACGAAGAGAACGACAAGCCGACTGTGATCGCCCTGCGTGAGATCGAGCTGGGTCTGGTGAACAATCAAGTGATGGACACCCAGGACCGCTACGAACAGCAAGAGCAGGAAGCCGCCGAGCTGGCTGCCGTTGCTGCCATCGCCGAAGGCCGCGGTTAAGTTATTCCTCCGGTTGGCACCCGCCCGGGTGCCGACTGTTCATCCCCATTTACAACCGCTCGAAAACCTCGCAAACTCAGGGCTATACCCTCAATTCCACGAATTGCCGTTTCACCGCTGCGGGGACTGTCTTGTATTTATTTGAAAACCTTAAAGAAATAGCCAGTTCCTACCTGCCGCCAGAGCAGGTTGAGAAGCTCAAGCAAGCCTATGTGGTGGCCCGTGATGCCCACCAGGGTCAGATGCGTTCCAGTGGCGAACCCTATATCACCCACCCTGTTGCCGTTGCCCGGATCCTGGGTGACATGCGCCTCGATCATGAAACCCTGATGGCCGCCGTGCTGCACGACGTCATCGAAGACACCTCTGTCACCAAGGCCGATCTGGCCGAACAATTCGGCAACGCGGTTGCAGAACTGGTGGCCGGGGTCTCCAAGCTCGACAAGCTGAAGTTTCGCGATCGCAAAGAGGCGCAGGCCGAGAACTTCCGCAAGATGGTGATGGCGATGACCCAGGATATCCGGGTCATTCTGATCAAGCTGGCCGACCGCACCCACAATATGCGCACCCTGGGCTCCCTGCGCCCTGACAAGCGCCGCCGTATAGCTCGGGAAACCCTCGAAATCTTCGCCCCCATCGCCAACCGCCTCGGTATTCACACCATGAAGAACGAGCTGGAAGAGCTGGGCTTCGAGGCGCTCTATCCGATGCGATCCCGCGTGTTGCGCGAATCGGTGCGCCGCGCCCGTGGCAATCGTCGCGAGATCATCGACTCCATCCAGAGCGAAATCAGCGGTCGCCTGAAAGAGGCGGGGATCGAGCATCAGGTCAGTGGCCGCGAGAAGAACCTCTTCTCCATCTACAACAAGATGGAGAAAAAAGAGCTGCAATTTCATGAGGTAATGGATATCTACGCCTTTCGGGTCAAGGTGAAGGACATAGATACCTGTTACCGGGTACTGGGGCAGATGCACAGCCTCTACAAACCGCGCCCCGGCCGCTTTAAGGATTACATCGCCATCCCCAAGACCAACGGCTACCAGTCGCTGCACACCTCTCTGGTGGGGCCGCACGGGGTACCGGTGGAGGTGCAAATTCGCACCGAGTTCATGGATCAGATGGCCGACAAAGGGGTTGCCGCCCACTGGGCCTACAAGCAGGATGGCGACAGTTCGGGCACCACTGCCCAGATCCGCGCCCAGCGCTGGATGCAGAGCCTGCTGGAATTGCAACAGAGCGCCGGCAGCTCGTTTGAATTTATCGAAGGGGTCAAAACCGACCTCTTCCCCGACGAAATCTACGTCTTTACCCCCGAAGGGCGCATCATGGAGCTGCCCGCTGGCGCAACGCCGGTGGACTTTGCCTACACGGTGCACACCGATATCGGCCACGCCTGCGTCGGTTCGCGGGTCGACCGCCACCCCTACCCGCTCAGCAGTCCGCTGCACTCGGGCCAGACGGTGGAGATCATCACTGCGCCGGGCGCCCGCCCCAACGCGGCCTGGCTCAACTTCGTGGTGACCACCAAGGCGCGCTCCAAGATCCGTCAGTTCCTCAAAAACCTGCGCACCGAAGAGTCGGTGGTGCTGGGTCGCCGCCTGCTCAACCATGCGCTGGGCGCCAAGAATATCGAAGACATCCCCGAGCCGCGCATCAAACAGGTGCTGGCCGATACCAAGCATGAGAACCTGCAGGGGCTGCTGGCCGATGTGGGCCTCGGCAACGCCATGAGCGTCATGGTGGCGCGCCGTATGCTGGGGGATGAACTGCCGCCGGAAGAACAGCCCAAAACCAGCAGCAAGAAGATGCCGATCAAGGGTGCCGACGGCATGCTGGTCACCTTCGCCAACTGCTGCCGTCCGATCCCGGGGGATGCCATCATCGCCCACATCAGCCCGGGCAAGGGTCTGGTGATCCACCAGGAAGCCTGCCGCAACATCAAGGGCTACAGCAAGGAGCCGGACAAGTACCTGCCGGTGCAGTGGGAAGTGGACAAGGAGCAGGAACAGGAGTTCCGCACCGGTATCAGCATCGAGATCGTCAACCATCAGGGTGCGCTGGCCGAGCTGGCCAACGTGATTGCCGCCACCGGCGCCAATATTCACGCCATCAGCACCGAAGAGAAGGATGGCCGGGTCTATCAGGTCAGCCTGCTCATCACCACCAAGAGCCGCATCCACCTGGCCAACATCATGCGCAAGATCCGCGTCATGCCCAACGTGCTCAAGGTGAGCCGACAGAAGAACTGAACACAGGCGGCGCAAGCCGCCTGCTGCTTTTATTGAGACAAGCCATGACCCCCGAACGCTTCAAGCGCATCACCGACATGCTGGCCCAGCGTCAGCTCGATTTGACCGTCTGTATGGAAGAGGTACACAAACCTCACAATCTGGCCGCCATCGTGCGTACCGCCGATGCCATCGGCATCCACCGGGTACACGCCGTCTGGCCCAAAACCTGGATCCACAAGCGCAAGGGCACCGCCCGCGGCAGCCAGAACTGGGTGGATGTAAAACTGCACCCGGATATCGGCACAGCCGTTGCCGAGCTGAAAGCTTCAGGCATGCAGATCCTGGCAACCCACCTCTCCGACAGCTCCGTCGATTTTCGCGCTATCGACTACACCAAACCGACCGCCATTCTGGTGGGTCAGGAGAAGCATGGCATCGGTGAGGAGGCGCTGGCACTGGCCGATCACCATATCGTCATCCCCATGGTGGGCATGGTGCAGTCCCTCAACGTCTCGGTGGCTGCTGCCGCCATCCTCTACGAAGCGCAGCGTCAGCGCGAGCTGGCCGGTTGCTATCAGCGCGGCTGCCCGCTCACTCCGGAGGAGCAGAACAGCATCCTGTTCGAGGGGGGTTATCCTATCTATGCCCAGCTCTGCAAAGAGAAAGAGATGCCCTACCCCCAGCTCGGCCCGGCCGGTGAAATTCTGGCGGACGAAGAGTGGTGGCAACGGATGCAGCTGACCCGCAAAGGCTGGGCGCAGCAGAGCGAGCAGGACGATCCGCAGGAGGAGTGATGGAGAACCCTTTTGGCAGCTGGCTGGAATCGCAAATCATCCGGGATCACCTGACCAACCCGAACATAGAGGCCGGCGACTACAGCTACTACTCCGGCTACTACCACGGCAAGCCGTTCGAGGATCACTGCGTCCGTTACCTGCTCGGCGATGGCTCGACCCGCGACACCTGGGAGAGCGGCCTCTGGGGCGAGGTGGATCGGCTGATCATCGGCAAGTTCTGCTCCATCGGCTCGGGCGCCACCTTCGTGCTGGCGGGCAATCAGGGCCACCGGCTGGATTGGGTTTCCACCTTCCCGTTCAATCCCGACACCTTTGGCGAAGGGGCCCGCAGCGGCTTTCTGCGCAAGGGAGACACCCGGATTGGCAACGATGTCTGGATCGGCTCGGAAGCGATGATCATGCCCGGCATCACCATAGGTGATGGCGCCGTCATCGCCACCCGCGCCGTGGTAACCAGGGATGTGGCCCCTTACACCATAGTCGGCGGCAACCCGGCTCAGCCGATCCGCCGTCGTTTCAGCGATGAGCAGATCCTCATGCTGCAAGAGATGCAGTGGTGGGACTGGCCCCTGCCTCGCTTGCAAGCCTGCATGGCGCTGCTCTGCTCGGAGGATATCGCTGCCCTTTATCACCATTGGCAACAGGAGTGTGCCTGATGAAACCCCTCTCTCTTTCCCTGTTGGCCCTGACCCTGTTTTCTGCCGGAGCCCTTGCCGTGACCAATACCTATCAGCTCACCAGCGAAGCCGATGTACCCAGCCTCTACCAGCAAATCCTACCCGACTTCTGGCGCCAACATGCGGTTGAAGGGGAGTTCAAGGGCAAGGACGGGGTGACCATCCGCTATGCCGCGCTGCGGCAGGAGAAGGTTGATCGCGCCATCCTCATCGTCAATGGCCGGGTCGAAAGCTACCTCAAGTATCAGGAGCTGACGTGGGATCTCTGGCGTCAGGGCTACAGCCTCTATCTCATCGACCATCGCGGTCAGGGAATGTCTGGCCGGATGCTGAATGACCCGCAGAAGGGATATGTCGACCAATTCGACGATTATGTGCTCGATCTCAAGCAGTTTCACGACCAGATAATCATGGCGGACCAACCTGCCAAGCTGTTCCTGCTGGCCCACTCCATGGGCGGTGCCATCTCGGCCCGCTATCTGGAGCGCTGGCCCGATGATATCAAGGCGGCCGTGCTCTCCTCCCCCATGCTGGGCATCAATCTCGGCGGTCTGCCCAAGTGGCTGGCCAAGGGATTGGCGAGCACCATAGGCACGGTCGGCGGTTGGTTTGGCGAACCACCCTATGGGCCGGGTCAGAGCACCTATCAGGATCACGGCTTTGCCGACAACGAGCTGACTCACAGTCAGTCCCGCTATCAGGCGTTCCGCCAGCTCTACGAACAGCACCCGCAGATCAAGCTGGGTGGCGCGACCGCCCACTGGATTTATCAGGGGATCACCGGTGCCGATGCTGCCATCGCCGATGCGGGCGCCATCAAGACGCCGCTGCTGGTGCTGCAGGCTGGCAACGACAGCGTGGTGGACAATGCCGCACAGGATCGCTTCTGCACCATTGCCAAGTGCGAAGGGGGCAAACCACTGCGCATCGAGGGTGCTTGGCACGAACTGTTTATCGAATCCGATGACAAGCGCCAGCCCGCCCTGACCGCGATGGTCGACTTTTTCGCCCGCTTCTGAGCTGGCTATTTTTTGTAACCCTAAATAAATGGGGTGACAGTGCGGGCTAAGGTAAACTGCCCCTGTTTTCAATCGATGCCGAGGTAATGATGTTCAAGGTAGTTGTATCCGATCTCGATGGCACTCTGCTCAACAAGCAGCACCAGATCTCTCCCCGTACCCGGGATACCCTGCACCGCCTGGTAGAACAAGGTGTGAAATTCGTGGTCGCCACCGGCCGTCATCACGTTGACGTACGCAGCTTCCGCGATGCGCTGGGGATGGACATCTACCTCATTACTTCCAATGGCGCCGTGGTCCATGACAAACAGGATCAGCTCATTTTCAACCAGCCGCTGCCGACCGAAATCGCCGCCGAACTGATTGCGCTGGAGCGCGACCCCTCTATCCACCTCAATGTCTATCAGGGTGATGACTGGGTGGTGGAAGAGGAGCTGCCCTGGCTGCTGCAGTTCCACGACGAGTCAGGGTTCACCTACCGTCTGGTCGATGACCTGAAACAGGAACCGAAAGAGCAGATCAACAAGGTGTTCTACATCGGCGACCACGAAAAGCTGCTGAAGATCGAGGCGCACCTCAACCAGCGCTACGGCGATCAGCTCAACGTCACTTTCTCCCTGCCGGACTGCCTCGAAGTGATGCACGCCGGAGTGCATAAGGGCAATGCGGTGCGTGCCGTGCTGGAGCAGAACGGTTTCGACATGTCGGAGGCGATCGCATTCGGCGATGGCATGAACGACTTCGAGATGCTGACTATGGTGGGGCGCGGCATCGTCATGGGTAACGCCCATGACCGCCTGAAAATGGCGCTGCCGGAGTACGAGCAGACCCTCACCTCCGATGAAGATGGCGTCGCCGTCTATCTGGAGAAGCTGTTCGAGCTGGAGAGCGTCAGCGCAGCCTGATCCTCTTCAGACCGCCATCCGATTCAGCAAAGCCTCACCATGTGAGGCTTTGTTTTTTCAGGGTTTCCAGCCAAGGATTGGGCCGCTGCCAGCTGAAGCTCTGGTTCGCCCCGCCGTAGCATTCGGCCAGCCGCAGCGGCGTGCCGGGAGTATGGCGTCGTCCGGCCACATCGAGGCAGCGGGAGACCTTGCTGTTGAACAGCCTGTCTTTCTGCCACTCCCACTGCGCCTGACCGTCACAGGGTGCCAGCATCACTTCGCTGTCGTTTTTGGCTTGCAAACAGAGATCCTGCAGGCGCAACTCACCCAGATCCCACTCGAACAGTTGATCGTCTTTTCCGCTGCAAGGTTGTGCCAACACCTTCTGTCGGGATACTGCGACACAAAAGCCGCCGCTGGTCAGCAAGGGAGAGAGCACCCGATCCTCCGACGGTCTCGAAGCGATTGAGTCCATAATTTCATCGGTTGATGGCGGTTTGATGGTACACCCCCCCAGCAGCAAGGCAGCCAGCAGGGCGGGAGAGCAAGCAAAGGAAATTTTGTCATTCATGGAAAAATGCCTGAAATGGGCCGATGACATCCGGTTGTCAGTGACTCGAGGCTGAAGCATAACCGAAAGGCGGGGCGCGCTGCCCAAATAGAGTGTAAACAGACGTAACAGGGAGAGAGTACTGGCCCAGCGGAGGCCAGAAAGTAAAAAACCCCGCCGAAGCGAGGTTTTTCTAAATGTGGTCGGTGATAAAGGATTCGAACCTTTGACCCTCTGGTCCCAAACCAGATGCGCTACCGGGCTGCGCTAATCACCGAGGCTATTTCTTTCAAAATAGTTTACTTCAAAAAAACAAAGACGACCTTATGGTCATCCTCGTCATACAGCAAGCATGGTGCGAAGAGAGGGACTCGAACCCTCACACCCGGGGGGCACTAACACCTGAAGCTAGCGCGTCTACCAATTCCGCCACCTTCGCGTACCTGACAAGCTGTAAAATGGGGTGGCTGATGGGGCTCGAACCCACGACAACCGGAATCACAATCCGGGACTCTACCAACTGAGCTACAGCCACCACAGCTGTTTTCGTTCCACAACAACGCCCGTTTAACCGACGCACTTTTGATGGTGCGCCCGACAGGATTCGAACCTGTGACCTCTGCCTCCGGAGGGCAGCGCTCTATCCAGCTGAGCTACGGGCGCTACGCTGTCGAACGGGGCGCATTATTAATGATGGTTTCTGGTTTGTCTACACTTTTCTGTCACCGAAGGACTGTTCGTTGTTTTTTCAGGCAATCTGTGTGTTTTTCTTCCACATTCCTGCCTGTAGCCTGACAAAAGGCATACATCCCCGCATCAGTTCATCTTGCCGTCTTGACTTGATGTTGTGCCCATCTAGAATGAATGAACGTTCATTCAATCGAAAGTCACACTGATGATTCTGGATAAAAAAGAGAGCATCTTCAACGCGGCCCATGAGGTGCTGGGTGAACGGGGTTTTCATGGTCTGTCGATTGCAGAAGTCGCCAAGAAGGCCAATGTTGCCACCGGCACCATCTATCGCTACTTCGGTGACAAGGATGATCTGATCCGGCAACTGCATCAGCACACTATCTTGCAGTGTGTCCCCATGGTCATGGCAGATGTAGCGATCGATAAAGTTTCATTTCAACAATTCCGCCAACTATGGCTCAATATTCACGCCATTTTTGTTAATGAACCCAACGCAATAAAGTGCAAATTACAGTACGAGAGCTCTCCGCTAGGGGCAGAATTGGAGACCAATCCTGTCATTCTGGCCGCTTGGGAGCCTCTGGACCGATTCTTTGAACAGGGCGTTGAACAAGGATTGTTTATTGATTTACCGATACGGGCACTCCAGGTGTTGAGTCTGGACAGTGTCATGCATCTGGCCCTGCAGTGCAGGGTTCACAACATCACGCTGACCGAATCGCAGTTGGAAACCGCGATCCGGGCCAGCTGGAATGCCATTTTATCCCCCAATCTTTCCACCTCAGGAGCCTGTTCATGAAAAAGTGGATGGCCATTATGTTGCTGATAGCGATCGCCTTGTTTGGCAGCGTCATCGGCTTCAATTTGTTCAAACAGAAGATGATTGCCCAATATATGGCCAACCGGCCGGAGCCCGAGTTCCCTGTCACCGCCATGGTGACCAAGGCGCAGGATTGGGTACCGACCATCGAAGCGATCGGCTTCATCGAGCCGAATCAGGGGGTGACCCTCTCCACCGAACTGGCAGGCACCATTGATGCCATCACCTTCGAGTCAGGCAAACCGGTCAAGGCAGACCAGCTGCTGTTGAGCCTGGACTCTACCGTGGAGCGGGCCAATCTGCGCGCCTCCCAGGCCAAGCTGCCGGCGGCAAAAGCCAAGTTCGATCGTTTCCAGAACCTCTACAAGACCAGCTCCATCTCCAAAGAGCAGCTGGATGAAGCCGAAGCGGCCTATCGCTCGCTGGAGGCGGATATCGAGAGTCTGAAGGCGACCATTGCCCGTCGTGAAGTGCGTGCGCCCTTTAGCGGCGTGGTCGGCCTGCGCAATGTGTTCCTCGGTCAGTATCTGCAACCGGGCACCGATATCGTGCGCCTGGAGGATACCAGCGTGATGCGCCTGCGCTTCACCGTGCCCCAGACCGATATCTCCAAAATCAAGCTGGGCCAGACCATCAAGATCAATGTGGATGCCTATCCGCAAACCCAGTTTGATGGTCATATCACCGCTATCGAGCCTGCGGTCAACTTTCAGAGCGGCCTGATCCAGGTACAGGCAGACATTCCGAACAACGACGGTCAGCTCCGTTCCGGTATGTTCGCCCGCGCCAGCATCATTCTGCCGACGGTGAAAGATCAGATCGTGATCCCGCAGAGCGCTATCTCCTTCACCCTTTACGGTCAGAACGTCTACGTGCTCAAAGAGGGCGAAGAGACCGACAAAGAGGGTAACAAGGTGAAAGTGCTGCGAGCCAAGCAGGTTGTGGTCAAGGCCGGTGAGCGCCGTGGCAACGATGTGCATGTGCTCTCCGGCATCCAGGCCGGTGACCAGATCGTACTGTCGGGTCAGGTTCGCCTGAGCAACGACACCAAGGTGCATGTGGTCGAGAACGATGCCCTGGCCGTTCCGGCACAAACCCCGATGCTGTAAGCGCGGAGATCTGCGATGCGATTTACTGACATATTTATAAAACGGCCTGTGCTGGCGATCTCGCTCAGCTTCCTGATCGCCTTGCTGGGCTTTCAGGCCATCTTCAAGATGCAGGTACGGGAATACCCCGAGGTGACCAACACGGTGATCACCGTCAGCACTGGCTACTATGGCGCCAGTTCTGATCTGATCCAGGGGTTCATCACCCAGCCGCTGGAACAGGCGGTCGCGCAAGCCGACAACATCGACTTCATGACCTCCTCCAGCCAGCTGGGTAGCTCCACCATCACTGCATACATGAAGCTCAATACCGACCCCAACGCCGCGCTGTCCGACATACTGGCGAAGGTGAACTCGGTGCGCTCTCAGTTGCCGAAAGAGGCGGAAGACCCCTCGGTCACCTCCTCCACCGGTTCAACCACGGCGGTGCTCTACCTCGGCTTTACCAGCCCGGAGCTCAACTCCAGCCAGATCACCGACTATCTGGAGCGGGTTATCAAGCCGCAGCTCTTTACTGTCGGCGGGGTCTCCAAGGTTGACCTCTACGGCGGTGTCGAGTTTGCCCTGCGGGTATGGCTGGATCCGGCCAAGATGGCGGCCTTCAACCTGACTGCCAGCGACGTGATGACGGTGCTCAACAGCAACAACTATCAGTCCGCGACAGGTCAGGCGACCGGTTACTTCACCCTGTTCAATGGCAATGCCGAGACCCAGGTCAAGGATGTCGACGAGCTGAAGCGACTGGTGGTGGCTACCCGCGACGGCAAGGTGATCCGTCTGGCGGACATCGCCAAGGTAACCCTCGAGAAGAGTCACGATGTCTATCGTGCCAGCGCCAATGGTCGCGAAGCCGTGGTCATGGCGGTCAACGCCGCCCCGACAGCCAACCCCATCAACATCGCCCGCGATGTGCTGGCACTGCTGCCGAGCCTTGAGCGCAATATGCCGAGCACCATGCGTCTCAACGTGATGTATGACTCCACCGTGGCGATCAACGAGTCCATCCACGAGGTTATCAAGACCATCCTGGAGGCAGCCGCCATCGTTCTGGTGGTCATCACCCTGTTCCTCGGTTCGTTCCGCGCGGTCATCATCCCGATCATCACCATTCCGCTCAGTCTTATCGGCGTAGTGATGATGATGGATATGTTCGGCTTCTCGATAAACCTGATGACCCTGCTGGCGATGGTGCTGGCGATCGGTCTGGTAGTGGATGACGCCATCGTGGTGCTGGAGAACGTCGACCGCCATATCAAGGAGGGGGAAGAACCGTTCCGGGCCGCCATTATCGGTACCCGCGAGATCGCGGTACCGGTTATCGCCATGACGGTTACCCTGGCGGCGGTATACGCGCCTATCGCCCTGATGGGGGGTATCACCGGCTCCCTGTTCAAGGAGTTTGCCCTGACGCTGGCCGGTGCAGTGTTCGTCTCGGGCATCATCGCCCTGACTCTGTCACCGATGATGTGTTCCAAGATGCTCAAGGCCAACGAGCAGCCAGGCAAGTTCGAGAGCACAGTCCATCACCTGCTGGAGCGGATGACCGATCGCTACGACAGCATGCTGCACGCCGTGATGAAAAAGCGCCCCGTCATCGTGGTGTTCGCCGTCATCGTCTTCGCCAGCCTGCCGCTGCTGTTCAAGTTCATCCCGAGCGAACTGGCACCGTCAGAGGACAAGGGGGTAATGGCCGTGCTGGGTACCGCACCGTCCAACGCCAACCTAGACTACATCGAAAACACCATGGCGGATGTGAACAAGATCCTGGACGAGCAGCCCGAGATCGCCTTCTCCCAGGTCTTCTCAGGGGTGTTCAACGCCAACCAGGCGTTCGGTATCGCCTCCATGGTGCCCTGGAGCCAACGTGAAGCGAGCCAGAAAGAGGTGCTGGACCGGGTCGCCAATCTGGTGAAAGACATCCCGGGTATGGCCATCACCACCTTCCAGTTCCCGGAACTGCCGGGTGCATCGAGTGGTCTGCCGATCCAGTTCGTCATCACCACCCCGAACAGCTTCGAAAGCCTGTTCCTGGTGGCCGGTGAAATTCTGGCAGCGGCGCAGAGTAACGGTCAGTTCGTCTATTCGGATCTCGATCTGAACTACGACTCCGCCACCATGAAGATCCGCATCGACAAGGACAAGGCGGGTGCCTACGGCATCACCATGCAGGATATCGGTATCACCATGGGCACCATGATGGCGGACGGTTACGTCAACCGTATCGACCTGGATGGCCGCTCCTACGAGGTGATCCCGCAGGTCGAGCGCAAATACCGTCTCAATCCGGAGTCCATCAAGGGCTACTACGTGCGGGCCGCAGATGGCAAGTCGATCCCGCTCGGCAGCCTGATCACCATTGAAGTGGTTGGCGAGCCCCGCGCCCTGCCCCACTTCAACCAGCTGAACTCCGCCACTATCGGT
This sequence comes from Aeromonas sp. 604443, assembly GCF_049170315.1. Classification (NCBI taxonomy): domain Bacteria; kingdom Pseudomonadati; phylum Pseudomonadota; class Gammaproteobacteria; order Aeromonadales; family Aeromonadaceae; genus Aeromonas; species Aeromonas sp. 604443. The sequence continues at coordinate 98,480 of NZ_JAAKMI010000011.1, read as the reverse complement.
GCCGTTCCGGCTCCGGGTGTGGCCATGGGTGATGCGATCAACTGGTTCCAGACCACCGCCGACGAGAAGCTGCCGCAAGGCTATCGTTACGACTTCATGGGTGAAGCCCGTCAGTTCGTCACCGAAGGCAATGCGCTCTATGCCACCTTCGCGCTGGCACTTGCCATCATCTTCCTGGTGCTGGCAATCCAGTTCGAGTCGGTGCGTGACCCGCTGGTCATCATGGTCTCTGTACCGCTCGCCATCAGCGGGGCCTTGATTGCCTTGGCTTGGGGACTGGCGACCATGAACATCTACTCCCAGGTGGGCCTCATCACCCTGGTGGGTCTGATTACCAAGCACGGCATCCTGATCTGTGAAGTAGCGAAGGAAGAGCAGCTGCTGCGCGGCATGAACCGGATGGAAGCCGTGATGCAAGCCGCCAAGGTGCGTCTGCGTCCGATCCTGATGACCACCGCCGCCATGATTGCCGGTCTGATCCCGCTGCTCTACGCCGCAGGCGCCGGTGCAGCACAACGGTTCAGCATCGGTATCGTCATCGTGGCAGGCCTTGCCATCGGTACCCTGTTCACCCTGTTCGTACTGCCGGTGATCTACACCTATCTGGCTTCCGAGCACAAACCCTTGCCGGTATTCGATGAAACCATTCCGCCCAAGGCAAACGGCGGACACTGATCATCAATCACTTGCCAAGGCCCCGATACGGGGCCTTTTTTATGGTTCGCAGGAAAGACGACATAAGTGCATGAAGCAGTTAAACTAAAAAACACAACATCCAGACCGCAAGGACGCCATGTCAGGACTCATCTCCAAGACCGCCGAGGCCGTAGGCCGCAACGGACTCTCATACCGCCTGCTCTCCTATATTCTGGTGTGTAGTACCGTATTGGCGATGATCATTACGGTGCTGCAACTCGCCTGGGATTACCGCAAGGATGTCGCCGTCATCGAAGACAGCATCGGCCAGATCGAAGCCTCCTTTTTGCAACCTATTGCCGCCAGCTTGTGGAACCTCGATGAGGAGCAGGTCAAGGTGCAGATCGAAGGGATCATGAACCTGCCCAACATGCAGTTTGTGATGGTCAAGGAGATGCTCGGCAACTCCGAAGTGCCACTGTTGACCCAGGGAGTGGAACGGGAAAGCTATGACATCTCCCAGGAGTTCAATCTCACCTATCAGGGGGAAATTGTCGGCAAGCTGTTTGTCGCCGCGTCGCTGGAGCAGATTTACCAGCGTCTGATTGAGAAGTCAGTGCTGATCATGGTCAGCCAGACCATCAAGACCCTGGTGGTCTCATTTTGTATCCTGATCATCATTTACTATCTGGTGGTCAGACACATCAACCGCATCGCCAACTACGCCCAGAAGTTCAACCTCGATCGGCTCGACATGGAGCTGGTGCTGGAGGGGCGTCCGCAACCACGCAAGAAACCCGACGAACTGGATACCCTGGTCTCCACCCTCAACCAGATGCGCACCCGGCTACGTGACGAGCTGGTCGCTCGTCATCAGGCGGTGGAACAACTGCAACAGGAGCGGGATTTCTCCGCCACCCTGATCAACTCGGCCAACATGGTCATCTGCTGTATGGAGCCGGATCTCACCATCGCCAGCATCAATCCAGCAGCCATACTGCTGACCGGTTATCACCAACAGGAGCTGCTCCAGCACAACTGGCTGGATCTCTTCGTCAGCCCGACCCAGCGGGAAGAGCTGAACAATATCCTGAACGAAGAGGGGTCACTGGCAGACAAAGAGGTCATCATGCATGACCAGCAGGCCCACGAGCTGGTGCTGCAGTGGACCTTCGTACCCTTCTATGAAGGGCCGAACCTCAAGTACCAGATCGGGTTCGGCTACGACATCACCCAACTGAAAAAGGTCGAGCGGGAGATTATCCAGCTCAATGAGCAGCTGGAAGGAAAAGTGGTGGAACGTACCCGCAGCCTGAGTGAAGCCAACAACCAGCTGGGCAAGGCGTACGACGACCTGAAACAGGCCCAGCAAACCCTGGTGGAGTCGGAGAAGATGGCCTCCCTCGGCTCGCTGGTGGCCGGGGTGGCACATGAGATCAATACCCCAATCGGCATCAGTGTGACCGCCTCCTCCTACCTGCAGGAACGGGTTGCCGATTTCAAATCTCATATAGAGTCAAAACAGCTGTCGCGTTCCTATCTCAACGAGTTCACCGTCAACCTCGACGAGTCGATGCAGCTGCTGCAGAGCAACCTGCGCCGCGCCTCTGAGCTGATTGCCAGCTTCAAGCAGGTAGCTGTCGACCAGTCATCGGAAGCACGCTACAACTTCAGCCTCGCCGACAACCTCCATCAGGTGGTGGTCTCGCTTGGCCACAAACTGAAGAAGAGCCAGTGCGAAGTGGATATCCAGTGCGATCCCAAGCTGTCAATCTTCTCCTTCCCGGGCAGCTTTACCCAGATCTACTCGAACCTGATCCTCAACTCCATCAACCACGGGTTCGACAGCTGGGACAAACCGAAGAAGATCACCATCAAGGTGGAACAGCAGGGAGAGGAGCTGTTTATCGACTATTCGGACAACGGCCGCGGCATCCCGCCCGAAATCTTGCCGCGCATCTTCGATCCCTTCGTCACCTCCAAGCGGGGTCAGGGTGGCAGCGGTCTGGGCACCCACATCATCTACAACCTGGTGGTGCAACTGCTGAAAGGCCGTATCAGCTGTGCCAGCGAACCGGGCCAGGGCGCCCAGTTCCATATTCGCCTGCCGATCCAACATAACTGAGCGCTGGCTCTTGTGAGCCAGCCGCTTTATCCCCATCATGCTGTGATTGCATTCTTAATGAGCGGAGAACCTCGCAATGGCACAGCATTTTGACTATATCGCCATCGGCGGCGGCAGCGGCGGTATTGCGTCTGCCAACCGGGCTGCCATGTACGGTAAGAAAGTTGCCCTGATTGAAGCCAAAGAGTTGGGTGGAACCTGCGTCAACGTAGGCTGCGTACCGAAGAAGGCCATGTGGTATGCCGGCCAGATCGCCGATGCCCTGAAATATGGCGCCGACTACGGCTTTGACACCACCCTCAACCATTTCAACTGGGCCAAGCTGGTCGAGTCCCGCCAGGCCTACATCGGCCGCATTCACCAGTCCTATCAGAACGTGCTGGGCAAGAACCAGATCACCGTCATCAAGGGCTTCGCCCGCTTCGTCAGCAGCAACACCATCGAGGTCAATGGCGAGCACTACACGGCCGATCACATCCTGATCGCCACCGGTGGCCGCCCGGAAATTCCGGCGATCCCGGGTGCCGAGCTGGGTATCGACTCCGACGGTTTCTTTGACCTGCAAAGCCAACCCAAGCGGGTTGCCGTGGTGGGTGCTGGCTATATCGCGGTCGAGATCGCAGGGGTGATGCAGGCGCTCGGCTCAGAGACCCATCTGGTGGTGCGCAAGCACGCGCCGCTGCGCAACTTCGACCCCATGATCCACGAGACATTGGTCGAAATCATGGCGCAGGAAGGGCCCAAGCTGCACACCCACGCCATTCCCAAAGCCGTGCTCAAGAACGCTGACAACAGCCTGACCCTGCAACTGGAAGATGGTCGCCACCTCACCGTCGACTGCCTGATCTGGGCCATCGGCCGCGTGCCAGCTACCAACAACCTCAATCTGACTGCCGCAGGCATCGCGCTGGACGAGAAGGGCTTTATCCCGACCGACAAGTTCCAGAACACCTCCGTCGCCAACGTCTATGCTGTCGGTGACAACACCGGTCGCATCCAGCTCACCCCGGTGGCCGTCGCTGCGGGCCGTCGTCTCTCCGAGCGGCTGTTCAACAACAAGCCGAACGAGCACCTCAACTACGATCTGGTGCCGACCGTGGTGTTCAGCCACCCGCCCATCGGCACCATAGGCATGACCGAACCTGAAGCCATCGCCGAATACGGCGAGGACCAGGTGAAGGTCTACCGCAGCCAGTTCACCGCCATGTACTCGGCACTGACCCAGCATCGCCAGCCCACCCGGATGAAGCTGGTCTGTGTCGGCCCGGAAGAGAAGGTGGTCGGTTTGCACGGTATCGGCTTTGCGATGGACGAGATCCTGCAAGGCTTCGGCGTCGCCATGAAGATGGGGGCCACCAAGGCTGATTTCGACAACTGCGTGGCTATCCATCCGACCAGTGCAGAAGAGTTCGTGACAATGCGATAGGTACGTTTGAAGTTGGCCTGTCATTATCAGGCCAACTTCAACAACTGCGTTCCCACGCCTCACCCCACCAGCGCGGAAGAGTTCGTCACTATGCGCTAAGGGCTGATGAAGTTGGCCTGTCACGAGCAGCCGGCTTCTACAGCCATGTAATCCCTTCATCCAAACCCGGCTCAGGCCGGGTTTTTTGAGCCCTCCTCGCTATTTCTCTCGCAGATCCGTCGTTCTTTACGCCGATTTTACGCCTGCCACATGGCGCTTTATGGCGCCTTTACGCCTCTTTTACATACCCTTTTCAGCGTCAATGACACCAACAGAGTCGATATGGTCTTACATCGGCTCTCGCAGCTAATTATCTCAATGGAGTCGATATGAATTGGCTATATCTGCTGCTGGTCCTCGCCTTGATGGCCTATCTGATGCGCGCACTCACGCGCACTCACGAGTGAGGGACTACCTATATGCAGCAAGAATTTATCTACCCGGTGGCCAGCAAACTGCCGAGCCTCGTGAGCAATCCAATGCGTGCCCTGACGCACCGTGACCACGAGTGAGGAACTAGAACATGTGGCAAGAAATAATCTATCCGGTGGCCTTCGTGCTGCTGGTTCTGCTACCAGCACCGCTGCTGGGCAACTACATCTACCGGGTATTTGAAGGCAAAATCCACTGGCTGGCGCCGGTCGAGCGCGCCACGCTGGCTTGCTGTGGCACCGATGGGCGGGAGCAGGACTGGAAGTCCTACGCCCTCAGCCTGCTGGCCTTCAACGGCGCCGGTTTCGGTCTGCTGTTCCTGATCCTGATGGCGCAGGGGTTGCTGCCCCTCAACCCGCAACAACTGCCGGGTCTGAGCTGGCAACTGGCCTTCAACACCGCGGTCAGCTTTATGACCAACACCAACTGGCAAGCCTATTCCGGTGAGGCCAGCCTCTCCTACTTCAGCCAGATGGTGGGCCTGACCACCCAGAACTTCGTCTCCGCAGGGACGGGCGCCGCTGTCGCCATTGCCCTGTTCCGTGGCATCGCCCGCCAGCAGACCATCAACCTTGGCAACTTCTGGCAGGATCTGGTGCGTTTCTGCCTCTATGTGCTGCTGCCCATCGCGCTGATCATGGCGCTGGTGCTGGTATGGCAAGGGGTGCCGCAAAGCCTGTCAGCCTATCTGCCGTTCCACGGTGTGGAAGGTCAGGAGCAGCTGCTGCCCCTCGGCCCGGCGGCCTCGCAGATCGCCATCAAGCAGCTGGGCTCCAACGGCGGTGGCTTCTTCGGCATCAACTCGGCACATCCGTTCGAGAACCCGACAGCCCTCTCCAACTGGCTGGAGATGGTCGCCCTGCTCACCATCGCTGCCGCCATGGTCTTTACTCTGGGCCGCTATGTGAAGGACATGGCCCACAGCCGCGCCATTCTCGGTGCCATGACCCTCATGCTGGTGCTGGGGCTCTTCGTCTCCCTCTCCCAGGAGCTGAAACCAGATCCCGCCCTCGCCCAACTCACCACTGACGCCAGCAACATGACTGGCAACTGGGAAGGCAAGGAGAGCCGCTTCGGCCCTGTGCTCTCCAGCATCTGGGAAGTGGCGACCACTGCCGCCTCCAACGGTGCCGTCAACGCCATGCACGACAGCTTTACTCCGCTCGGCGGCATGGTGGGCATGATCAACATGCTGCTGGGTGAGGTCATCTTCGGCGGGGTCGGCTCCGGTATCTACGGCATGATGCTGTTCGTGCTGCTGACCGTATTCCTGTGCGGCCTGATGGTGGGACGCACCCCGACCTATCTGGGCAAACGGCTCGGCATCACCGAGATGAAGTGGGTGGTCGCCAGCATGCTGGTGATGCCGGTGGGGGTTTTGGTGATCGGTGGTGTCACCCTGTTGATGCCAGATGCCAGCACCATCATCGGCCATGATGGCCCGCACGGTCTGTCACGCCTCATCTATGCCTACGCCTCAGCTGCCGGCAACAACGGCTCCGCCTTCGCCGGTTTTGCCGCCGGTGACAACTGGCAGTGCATCGCCATCGGTCTGGCCATGCTGCTCGGTCGCTTCGGCTACATCATTCCGGTACTGGCCATAGCCGGTCAGCTGGCCCGCGCGCCCCGTCAGGAGACGAGCGAAGGGGACTTCCCCATCAGCGGCCCGCTGTTCGTTACCCTGCTGATCATCACCGTCCTGCTGATAGGTGGTCTCTCCTTCCTGCCGGTGCTGGCACTGGGCCCGGTGGCCGAACATCTGAGCCTGATCGGAGGAGCACTCTGATGAACCTGACCCTGTCGATCACCATCCGGATGCCAATGGCCAACTATCTGATGCTGGGAGCTTTCCAATGAGCAAGTCCACTGCAATGAGCACCGACACCATGTTGGTGAAGGGCAAAAAACAGAAATCACAGATCATCCAGGCAATGGTTGAGGCCCTCTATCGCTTCAATCCCAAGGCGCTGTTTGGCAGCCCCATCCTGTTCACCCTCTGGCTGGCTGCCGTGATGGCCACCGTGGAATCGCTGTTGGGGCAGCCCTTCTCGGGGGTTGCTCCCTCGCTGGCCTGGCAGTTGACCGCCTGGCTCTGGCTGACCCTCTGGTTTGCCAACTTCGCAGAAACTCTGGCCGAGGGACGCGGCAAGGCCCGTGCCGATAGCCTGAAAGCGGGCATGAGCCAGCTCAAGGCCCGTCGGGTGATCAATGCCAAAGATGGTCAGGGCGAGTGGGTGCCCGCCACCAGCCTGATGAAGGGGGATCTGGTGCTGGTACGCAGCGGCGAGATGATCCCGGCCGACGGCGAAGTTGTCGCTGGCATCGCCTCGGTCAACGAGGCGGCCATCACCGGCGAATCAGCCCCCGTCATCCGCGAGTCGGGTACCGATCGCAGCGGCGTGACCGGCAACACAACCGTGGTCTCCGACGAGATCTGGGTGCGCGTCAGCAACAATCCGGGCGAAAGTACGCTGGATCGGATGATCGCACTGGTGGAAGGGGCCAAGCGCCAGAAGACCCCCAACGAGATGGCGCTCGACGCCCTGCTGGTGGGTCTGACCCTGATCTTCCTGCTGGTGGTCGCCACCCTGCCCTGGTTCCTCGACTACAACGGCACCCAGGTCCCGCGTCTCTACCTGATCGCCCTCTTCATCACCCTGATCCCGACCACCATCGGTGGCCTGCTCTCCGCCATCGGCATTGCCGGTATGGATCGACTGGTGAAGCTGAACGTCATCGCCAAGTCTGGCCGTGCCGTGGAAGCGGCTGGTGACGTGCGCACCCTGCTGCTGGACAAGACAGGCACCATCACCTTCGGCAACCGGATGGCTGACGAACTGATCCCGGCACCGGGCGTCGACCCCGCCCTGCTGGCACAAGCCGCCATGCTGGCCTCGCTGGGTGACAATACCCCGGAGGGCAAATCCATCCTGACTCTGGCCAGCAAGAGCATGGCCAAGCCGATCCAGCTGGAGAGCGACAAGGTGATCCCCTTCAGCGCCGAGACCCGGCTGAGCGGACTGGATCGCAACGGTCATCAATATCGCAAGGGTGCGGTGGATGCCGTGTTGAACTACCTCAGCCTCGACCGCAAGGCGGTGCCTGAGCTGGTGATCAAGTCAGTCGACAGCATCGCCCGTCAGGGTGGCACCCCGCTGCTGGTATGCACTCAGGAGAAACTGCTGGGGGTGGTCTACCTCAAGGACATCATCAAGCCCGGTATCAAGGCTCGCTTCCAGATCCTGCGCCACATGGGGATCCGCACCGTGATGATCACCGGTGACAACCCGAAAACCGCCGCCGCCATCGCCGCCGAAGCCGGGGTGGATGACTTCATCGCCGAAGCGACGCCGGAGAAGAAGCTCGCCTATATCCGGCAGGAGCAGGCCGATGGTCGTCTGGTTGCCATGTGCGGCGACGGTGCCAACGATGCACCGGCACTGGCACAGGCTGATGTGGGTCTGGCCATGAACGAGGGTACCCAGGCAGCCAAGGAGGCGGGCAATCTGGTGGATCTCGACTCCAACCCCACCAAGCTGCTGGACGTGGTGCTGGTCGGCAAACAGCTGCTGGTGACCCGTGGCGCCCTGACCACCTTCTCCATCGCCAACGACGTGGCCAAGTACTTCGCCATCCTGCCAGCCCTGTTCATCGCCGCCTACCCGCAACTGGGGGCGTTGAACCTGATGCAGCTGGGCAGCCCGCAGAGCGCCATCCTGTCGGCCATCATCTTCAACGCCCTGATCATTGTGGCGCTGGTGCCGCTGGCACTGCGTGGTGTCGACCTGAAAGGCTCGGCCGCCAGCCTGCTGCGCCGCAACCTGCTGATCTACGGTGTCGGTGGCCTGCTGGTGCCTTTTATCGGCATCAAGCTGATCGATCTGGTCATTACCGGCCTGGGTCTGGTGTAACGACATAACCGGGATGCGGGGCAGACCCGCATCCCCAGCCATCTTTTTGGAGCAAGCGAATCATGATAGCAATCAGAACCCTGTTGACCCTCACCCTGCTGCTGGGGGTCGCCTACCCGCTGGCGGTCACCGGACTGGCACAGCTGCTGTTCCCCTGGCAGGCCAACGGCAGCCAGCTCACCGACAGCAAGCAGCAACTGATCGGTAGCGCCCTGCTGGGGCAGAAATTCGAGCGGGCTGACTATTTCCATCCCCGTCCCTCCGCCAGCGATTTCAACACCATTGGCGGCAGCGCCAGCAATCTGGGGATGAGCTCACCGTTTCGGGCAGAGTTTGCCGAACAGGCAGCCAAGGCACAGCCGGGAACCAGCTCCCCCGCCATGCTGACCCGCTCCGCCTCCGGCCTCGATCCCCACCTGCCGCTGGATGCGGTGCTGGCTCAGGTCGACCGCGTCGCCAAAGAACGTGGACTGGATCCCGCCCAACTGACGGAGCAGGTCAAGTCGGCCACACAAGCTGGTATCCTTGGCCCGCAGGTGGTCAACATTCTCCAGCTGAATCTGCAACTGGATCATAAAAAGGGCGCCTGATGGCGCCCATTCCGGTTTGGTGATGACCTCGATTTTCGAAACGGGCAGTTGGCTCGATAGGGATAACAATGGCTGATGTAGCAAGCGCTGATGCCCTGCTGACGAGTCTGATGCAGGAGCATGGGGATGCGTGATGAGGTAAGGGCCGACGCCCTGCTGGCGAGTCTGGAACAGGAGCACAAGGGCAAGCTGAAGGTGTTTCTCGGCGCCGCTCCCGGCGTGGGCAAGACCTACGCCATGCTGCAGGCGGTGCGGGAGCAGGCCAAAGAGGGGGTAGACATCCTGATCGGCGTGGTGGAGACCCACGGCAGGCAGGAGACGCTGGCTCTGCTCGACAAGCTCGCCATCATGCCGCGCAAGATCCACATGCACCGCCAGCAGCGACTGGAGGAGATGGATCTCGACGGTCTGCTCGCCCGCAAACCGGCCATCGCCGTGGTGGACGAGCTGGCCCACAGCAACGCCCCCGGCAGCCGCCACGAGAAGCGCTGGCAGGATGTGGAGGAGCTGCTCAACGCCGGGATCGACGTCTACACCACCCTCAACGTGCAGCATCTGGAGAGCCTCAACGATCTGGTGTGGCAGCTGACCGGGGTCAGGGTGAAAGAGACCCTGCCCGATCAGGTGCTGCTGGAAGCCGACAGTCTGGTGCTGATCGACCTGCCCCCCAAGGAGCTGCTCGGCCGCCTCAAGGAGGGCAAGGTCTATGTGCCCCATCAGGCCAAGGCTGCGCTGCAATCCTTCTTCTCCCTCAACAACCTCACCGCATTGCGGGAGCTGGCGATGCAGACCGCCGCCAGCCATGTGGAGGGCGATCTGCAACTGCAGTGGCAGGCTGCAGGCAAGAGCACCTTGCCGCTGCGGGGCAAGCTGATGGTTTGCCTCGGTGACCTGCACGGCTCGGCGCTGGTGCGCTACGGCCACCGCTTTGCCCAGCGCCGCCAACTCCCCTGGCTGGTGGTGCATGTCGACAGCAATGGCCGCCGCTCAGCCGATGTGGAGCAGGCGCTGGCGCTCGCCTCCCACCTCGGTGCCAAGGTGCTGACGCTCTCCAGCCCGGCGGTCGCCAACACCCTGCTGGAGACCGCCGAACAGCAGCAGGTCTCCCAGCTGCTGCTCGGCAAACCCCACAAGGCGCCGTGGCGTCGCTCGCTGGTGCAACACCTGCTCAAGCAGGCTCAGGGGCTCGAAATCACGCTGGTCGATACCGAGAAGCAGAAGCCCGAAGTGGGGATGCGCGTCCCGACCCCGAAGGATATTCACCACAGCTTGCTGGCGGTAGCCATCATGGGGATCACCTCGGCCGCCGCCTGGGGGCTCTCCTACTGGCTGCCGCCCGCAGCGTTGCCACTCATCTTTGTACTGGGGGTGCTGGCGACTGCCCTCACCACCAGTCTGGTGCCCGCCACGCTGGCGGCGGTGCTGGGCTTTATCGCCCACAATCTGCTTTTCACCGCCCCCTACTTCTCCCTGAGCGTTGCCAACCACAGCGACCTGCTCACCCTGTTCGTACTGCTTATCGTCGGCATGACGGCGGGACGGCTCGCCTCCCGCCAGCGCCAGCAGTTGATCGGCCTGCGCGAGACCCAGCAGCTGGGCAATGCCCTGCTCTCCCTCAGTCAGGGGCTGGCGACCGCCAACAGTCCGGAGGAGGTGCTCAGACAAGGTGCCCAGGCCATTTCGCTGGCGCTCGGCCAGCCAACCGTGGTGATCGACAAGGAGTTCAACGACAGGCTCGGCAACGAGAAGCACAGACCCGGCCAGACCGACAAGGCGGCCATCGACTGGTGTCTGGCCCAGAAGCAGAGTGCCGGAGCCCACACCGCCACCCTCAATGCCGCCGAGGCGCAGTATCACCACCTCAGCGATGATCTGGTGATCGGCATAACGCTGGCCAATCCGCTCTCCTCCTCCGCCGAGCATCAACTTCAGGCGCTGCTCACCGACATTCGCGCCGCGCTGGCGCGGATCGACCTCAACGAGCGGCTGGCCGACAGCCAGCTGCAGGCGGAAACAGACCGGATGCGGGCCGCCCTGCTCTCCTCGGTCTCCCACGATTTGAAGACGCCGCTGGCCACCATCATGGGTGCTGGCAGCACCCTGCTGGAATATGGTGACCGGATCCCGCCGGATGATCGCAACGAACTGCTCCACTCGGTACAGGACGAGGCGCGCCGCCTCCACAGCTATGTGCAGAACCTGCTGGATATGACCCGTATCGGCTCCCCCGACTTCCAGTTGAAGCGGGACTGGGTCGACCTGACCGATCTGGTAGAGAGCGCCCGCAAGCGGCTCGACTCCTCCTGGCGCCAGCACAAGCTGCTGGTACACATCGATCAGCATGTGCCCCAGCTCTATGTGCACGGCGCCCTGATCGAGCAGGTGCTGGTCAATATCCTCGACAACGCCTCCCGCTACTCGCCAGCTGGCACCCCCATCGAGTTCAAGGTGATGGTGGCCGAACCCGACCTCATCATCGATATCATAGATATCGGGGTCGGTATCGCCGAGTCGGATCGGGAGAAGATCTTCAACCTCTTCTACACCCAGCCGGTTGGCGATTGCGGTAGCCGTGGCACCGGGCTTGGCCTCGCCATTTCCCGCGCTATGATAGAGGCCCACGGCGGCAAGATTTGGGCCTTCTCCGGCCCCAATGGCAACGGCACCTGCATGCGCATCTCCCTGCCGCTCGCACTCAATTCACCGGAGGTTTGATGGCGCACATTCTGGTCATAGATGATGAAGCGGCGATCCGTCGCTTTCTGCGGATCAGCCTGATTGCCGAGGGCCATCAGGTGAGTGAGGCGGTGGGGGTCAATGAAGGGCTGGAGCAGTATCGCCACCTCAACCCCGATCTGGTGATCCTCGATCTCGGTCTACCGGATGGCGATGGCATTCAGGTGTTGCAGGCCATTCGCGAACATCACCCCAATCCGGTGCTGGTGTTGTCGGCCCGTGATTCGGAGCAGGAGAAGGTACGGCTGCTGGATGCCGGCGCAAACGACTACATGAGCAAGCCGTTTGGCATCGGCGAGATGATGGCACGTATTCGCGTGCTGTTGCGCCAACGTGCTGGCGTCAGCAGTGGCGAACGGCGCCACTTCCCCCAATGCGGCCTGACGCTGGATGTCAGCAGCCACAAGGTGACCATGAAGGAAGAAGAAATCCCCCTCTCCCGCAAGGAGTTCGCCCTGTTGCAGGCGCTGGTGTGCCACCCCGGCAAGCTGGTGATGCAGACCCAGCTGCTCAATGACATCTGGGGGCCGAGCCACAAGGAGGACACCCACTACCTGCGCATCGTTATCGCCAGCCTGCGCAAAAAGCTGGGGGATAACCCCCAGCAACCGACGCTTATCGAGACCGAATCAGGTATCGGCTACCGCTTTATCGGCAACTGACGTTTCACGTGGAACGACGACGCCCGCAGCAAAGCAGTGCCAGCAGACCACAGCCACTGAGCAACAGGCCGAGATCCTGCAATCCGGCCGCCACCGCCAATCCCAGACTGAGCAGCAGGTAGTAACCAAGCCCGAACAGGGCGCCAGCACTGCCCGCCACCTCGCGATAGGCCAGCAGCGCCTGACTCAGCACGTTGGGGATCGCCAGTCCGAAGGCCACCACGATTCCCATCATGGGCAGCAGGAACCAGAGGCTGGCCTGAGTCGTCCAGACCAGCAGCCCGGCGACCAGTGCCAAAACGCAAGCCAGTCTGATCAGAGAGGACGGCAGCCATCCCCTCCCCAGCAGATGCTTGTTGAGCAGGCTGCCGAGCAGAGTCGCCAGCGCTAGCAAGATCCCCGAATAGCCAAACTCGCCGGTGCTCAATCCCAATCCGGCAAACAGGAACGGCGCCAGACTGTAGTAACCAAACAGCATGGTGTTGAACAGGGCGACCAGCATGGCACTGCGCCAGAGTCCGCCATCCTTCATCATCCGACACGCCAGCGGCCAGAGTGCGACTTGCCGGGTGGTGGCCGGACGGGTTTCCGGCAGCTGCCAGCAGGCCACCAGCAGCAAGCCTACCGCCAGTATCAGCAGACCGCTGAACACCCCGAGATAGCCAAACCAGCTCGCCAGCTGACTGCCACTGAGCAGCCCCAGCACCGGACTGAGTGAGAGCGCAATGCCCATCACCGAGAAGACCCGCGCCAGATCGCTGCCCTGATAGCTGTCGCGCAGCATGGTCTGGGTCACCACAGATCCCACGGCGGCACCAAAGGCCGAGATGACCCGGGCCAGCAGCAGGGTTTCAAACTGGTTGGCCAGCAGCGCCAGCAGGGTGCCTACACCATAGGTGAGCAGACCGGCCAGCATGGCGGGACGCCGCCCAATCAGATCGCAGAGCCGTCCCCAGCAGACCACGCCTACCGCAAACGCCAGAAAATAGACCGACAGGGTCTGGGATGCCTGCCCTTCGCTCACCTGAAACTGGCTGGCGATGTGGGTCAGTACCGGGCTGTAGATGGTCTCCACAATTTGGGGAAACATCATCAATCCCACCACCAGCCAGAGCGGTGGCAACTTGTTGTTCATGACAAACCTCCTTCACAAGAGGTCGCCATTCTAGAGAGATGCCGATTGTCTGATTACAATAAGCAGGACTATAAACATCAAAAATCGGACATATGGCCTTTATTCTTCCCGATCACCCTTTTGACCCCGACCAGCTGACGGGCAGCGTGATCGGCATTGCCTCCGCACTCGGCTGGCACGACTCGGGCCTGCATCAACATCAACGCCATCAGCTGCTGTTCGCCCAATCCGGCTGCATGACCATGGAGCTGGAAGGTCGGGTCTGCCTGCTGCCGCCTACCCGCGCCGCCTGGCTGCCTGCAGGCACCGCACACAGGATCTTGATGCGCGGTGTCGTTGCCTACCGCTCCCTCTACTTCCAGCCGTACCCCGAGTTGCCCGGCACGGTGGAGGTGCTGGCGGTCAATCCGCTGCTGCACGAACTGATCGAACGGATGGCGCTCTGGCCGTGGGACAAACCGCAAGAGCAGCAGCAACGGACGGTGGCACTGTTTATGGAGGAGTTGGGGCTGGCGCCGCGGGAGTCGTGGCAGTTGCCGCTGCCGACCGATCCCAGACTGGGCGACTGGCTACAGCAGTTGAAGCGGGGAGATGCCCTGCCGGAGCGGCTCAATCAGTTAGCCGGACAGATAGGCACCAGCGACAAGACCATTGGCCGCATCTTTATGCGGGAGACCGGCATGAGCTATCAGGCATGGCGTCAGCAGTGGCGGCTGTTGCGGGCCATGGAGCTGTTGGCCGAAAGCGAGTCCATCAGCCGGATTGCCGCTGCGCTGGAGTTCTCCAGCGACAGCGCCTTCATCAGCTTCTTCAAACAACATACAGGACAGACCCCCCTGCGCTACCTCAACTCTCGGGGTGAGTCGCCACAGCCTGACTAGCTTCCACAACCAGGGTATCCAGCGCCAGCGGCTTGAGATTGTGCAACGCATCCTGCACCACGGCATGGGATGCCTGTTGCAATTCGCTCTGCACATCCTGCTCCAGCTGGGCACTCTCCAGCTCGGGCCGCGGGTTTTCGTTGGCCATCACGTTCAGGCTCAGGGCACTCACAATCAGGGTAGCGATCAGGCTTTTCATCTGGTTTGCTCCGGTATGGTTGAGATGACCAGATAACTATTCCAATAGTTGTGCCAATCCTCACGCAATTCATAACATGATGATTTTGTTTAAGTTAACTATATCTCGATACCAAATTGAGTCGCAAAATGCATCCCGCTCGGTCATTTTTAAACCAACAGTTGGTGCTTTTAACCACGTTTGATTTTTGCACCATGTTCCACGTGGAACGTCCCATCTTTTTGATCGACACCCGCTTTTAAACTGAGCTATGGTGCTACATCCCCGTAACTCAAATCTGGATCTGTCACTGAATGGAATTTTCCTTGTTCGGCGAGAAGTTCACTCGCCACGCCGGCATTACCCAACTCATGGATGACCTCAATCAGGGGCTGACCAATCCGGATGCCATCATGCTGGGTGGCGGCAATCCGGCCCCCATCCCCGCCATGCTGGAACGCTTTCAGGCCGAGGCCAAGAGCCTGCTCGACAACGGCGAGCTGGTCAAAGCGATGGCCAACTACGACGGCCCACAGGGCAAAGACAGGTTCACCAAAGCGCTGGCAGCCCTGCTCAGCAAGGAGCTGGGATGGGATATCTCGGCTCGCAATATCGCCCTGACCAACGGCAGCCAGAATGCCTTCTTCTACCTGTTTAACCTGCTGGCCGGCGAATTTGCCGATGGCCGCAAGAAGAAGGTGCTGTTCCCGCTCGCCCCCGAATACATCGGCTATGCCGACTCGGCGCTGACCGACGACTACTTCGTGGCCTACAAGCCCACCATCGAGAAGCTGCCCGATGGCCAGTTCAAATACCACGTGGATTTCGAGAGTCTTCAGGTAGGTGACGATATCGGGGTGATCTGCGTCTCCCGTCCCACCAATCCCACTGGCAACGTGCTGACCGACGAAGAGATCGAACACCTCGATCAGATCGCCCGCGACAAGGGGATTCCGCTGCTGATCGACAACGCCTACGGCGTCCCCTTCCCGGGCATCATCTTCAGCGAAGCCAAGCCGTTCTGGAACGCCAACACCATCCTCTGCATGAGCCTCTCCAAACTCGGCCTGCCAGGCACCCGCTGCGGCATCGTCATCGCCGACGAGAAGATCATCCAGGCCATCACCAACCTGAGCGGCATCATCAATCTGGCGCCGGGCAGTCTGGGGCCCGCCATCACCATCCCGATGATCGAGAGCGGCGAGATCATCGCCCTCAGCGAACAGGTGGTGAAGCCCTTCTATCAGCAGAAAGCGGAGCTGGCGGTGCAGCTGCTGCGCGAAGCGATCCCCGACCCGCGCTTCCATATCCACAAGCCGGAAGGCGCCCTCTTCCTCTGGCTCTGGTTCGAGGGTTTACCGATCCACTGTCAGGAGCTCTATGAGCGACTGAAGGCGAAGAACCTGCTGATCGTGCCGGGTCACTACTTCTTCCCCGGCATCGACGACCCAGAGTGGCGCCACAGCCAGGAGTGCATCCGCCTCAACTACTCCCAAAGCGAGGAGCTGGTTCGCCGCGGCATCGCCATTCTGGCCGATGAAATAAACGCCCTCTACGCCGGCTAAGTCAGTCCGGCCAGCCAAAAACAGAAAGGCCTGCATCTGCAGGCCTTTATTGTTTATCGCGATCCGGTTTGCTTAGCCGGGCAGCGCCAGCTGCTCGGGTTTGCCGATGGGGATGGTGCGGGGCTTGAGCGCCTCCGGCAGTTCGCGCGCCAGATCGATGGTCAACAGACCATGCTCCAGCTTGGCGCCCTGCACTTCCACGTGCTGGCTCAGCTTGAAGGCGAGCTCGAAGTCGCGCTCGGCAATCCCCTGATGGAGGAACTGACGCTCACCGGCCGCAGCCCCTTTGCACCCCTTCACCTTGAGGGTGCCGTTTTCGGTCTCCAGCTCCAGCTCTTCGCGCTCGAAGCCAGCCACGGCGACCGTGATGCGATAGCCATCCTGATCGCGCTTTTCAATGTTGTACGGAGGGTAAGCGGCGGTCTTCTGCTCGAACAGACCTTCCAGCTCGCGGGCCATCCGCTCGAAGCCGACGGCGTTGGAATAGAGATGAGAAAAATCGAGGTTACGCATAATCCTATCCTTCTAATAAGCAACAGGTTCAACTCTCCACAGGCCCGTCATCGGCACCCGGGAAATTTTATAATTTCAGTGAATTCAGGCTATCAGCCGTTGATCTCTATCTTGCGCGGCTTCATCGCCTCGGGCACTTCACGCACCAGTTCGATGTGCAGCAAGCCGTTTTTCAGGTCGGCCCCTTTCACCCGCACATAATCGGCCAACTGGAAGCGACGCTCGAAACCACGTTCGGCAATCCCCTGATAGAGATAGTTGCGCCCGGTGTCGGCCTGCTTGTTGCCCTTCACAGTCAGCAGATTTTCCTGAAAGCTCAGCTCCAGCTCTTCCTGGGTAAAGCCCGCCACCGCCATGCTGATGCGGTAGTCGTTGTCACCCAACTGCTCGATGTTGTAGGGGGGATAACCGGCATTGCCATTGCTGGCCGCAGATTCGATGAGATTGGCCAGACGATCGAAACCGATGGCAGAACGATAGAGCGGAGAAAAGTCGATAGAACGCATAGTATTACCCTCTTATGAGCGATAACGGATTGTTTGCCCTCCTTATGGACGGGCGCCTGGTCGAAACCTCTGTCGAGCGTTCCGGCCTTGTTACCTATATAGGGGCTCACTTTTTGCTTTCAAGGGGATTTTTTCAAATTTTTTAAATGGCCGCGCCGGTCTGTAGAACATCAACCTGTTGGCCCGATAGTGATGATAATCGACCCGTGGGCCACTGATGGCAATGCGCTCCGCACCCCATAATTGGTTGCATATACACCAGCCAACATGGAGCCACCCCATGAAGATTACCCAGGTTCGCAACGCCACCTTGCTGCTCGACTATGCCGGCACCCGCTTTCTGATCGACCCCATGCTCTCGGCCAAGGGAGCCTTCCCCGGCTTTGAGGGCACCGCCAACAGCCAGCTGCGCAATCCGCTGGTCGAGCTGCCGCTACCGATCGATGAGCTGGTCGATGTGGACGCCGTTATCGTCACCCACGACCATCCCGACCACTGGGATGATGCCGCCAGAGCCAAGATCCCCAAGCATCTGCCGCTCTTGGTACAACATCAGAAAGATGCCGATGCCATTCGTGCCAGTGGCTTTGAGGATGTGCGCCTGCTGAGCGACCAGCCCGAGTTTGCCGGCATTCGCCTGCAGCAGACCGGTGGCCAACACGGCAGCGACCAGTTGATGGCGGTACTGGGCGAGCGCATGGGAGAGGTATGCGGCGTGGTCTTCACCCACCCCGATGAGCAGTGCCTCTATCTGGCCGGTGATACCATCTGGCATCCCACGGTCGAGCAAGCCCTGCAACAGCATCAGCCTGAGGTCATCATCCTCAACTGTGGCGATGCACAGGTGCCCGGACTCGGTTCCATCATCATGGGCAAGGAGGATGTCGCCGCCGTTTATCAGGCCGCACCGCAAGCCACGCTGATCGCCAGCCATATGGAGGCGGTCAACCACGCCGTGCTGTCACGCCTAGAGCTGCGCGACTATCTGTCGGAACGGGGCATGATGGATCGGGTACGGGTGCCGCAAGATGGCGAGGCGATATCGCTGTGACCCGCAGGAGGGCCCATGCCAGACATGGCCCTTCGGCTTTCACTACCGAACGATTATGATGAGTGGTCTGAGCGCAGAGAGGAGCCAACACCATGACCACCCCGATCGTTGCCGTGGTGACCTTCGATCACTTCAGCCCTTTTCACTGCGCCGTCCCCTGCCTCATCTTCGGTGATATCCTGCCGGGCCAGCCGCTGTTCGAGCTCAAGATCTGCTGCGGTGATGGCAACCCTCATTCACACTCGGCGCAAGGATTCACCATTCAGGCTCCTCATGGGCTGGAGGTGCTGGCCGAGGCGGAGATCATCGTCATCCCCTTCTGGCACGACCCGGCAGCACGGCCACCAGCAGCGCTGCTCGATGCCCTGATTGCCGCCAGAGCCAGAGGTGCCCGGCTGGTCGGGCTCTGCCTCGGTACCTATGTGCTCGCCTACGCCGGGCTGCTCAATGGTCGCAAGGCATCGACCCACTGGGAGTACGAGCAAGATTTCTGCCACCGCTTTCCCTGCGTGCAGCTCGATACCAACGCCCTCTATGTGGATGACGAAGGGCTTGTCACCTCGGCAGGCACTGCCGCCGGGCTGGACTGCTGCCTCTATCTGGTACGCCAGTACCACGGCTCGGCCATCGCCAACAAGGTGGCACGGCGGCTGGTGATCCCGCCCCACCGGGAAGGGGGTCAGGCCCAGTTTATCGAGCAGCCGGTGCCCGCCTCCACGCGCGATGTCCGGATGAACCAGTTGCTCGATCACCTGCGTGCCCATCTGGCCGAGCCTCACACCCTGGACTCTCTGGCAGCCCATACCCTGATGAGTCGGCGCACCTTTACCCGCCGTTTTCATCAGGCAACCGGCCTCTCGGTGGGGGAATGGCTGCTGGCGGAGCGGCTCAGGCGCAGTCAGGAGCTGCTGGAGGTAAGCGGCCATTCCATCGATCGCATCGCCGAGCTGGTCGGCTTCAAGAGTGCCACCTCCCTGCGCAATCACTTTCGTGCCCGCTTTGCCATCTCCCCCAGCGAGTGGCGACGATCTTTTCGTGGCCAAAACCCCTGATACCAAAGCACGATGTTTCACGTGGAACGTGCAACTTCTTTCGCCCAAAAACAAAAAGCCGCTCACAGGGAGCGGCTTTTTGCTGTCTGACTGCGTCGATTAGACGTCGAGGTTGGCTACGCGCAGGGCGTTGGTCTCGATAAAGTCACGACGGGGCTCAACGGCATCACCCATCAGGGTGGAGAAGAGCTGGTCAGCACCGACGGCGTCGTCGATGGTGACGCGCAGCATACGACGGGCTTCCGGATCCATGGTGGTTTCCCACAGCTGGTCCGGGTTCATCTCACCCAGCCCTTTATAGCGCTGGATGTAGATGCCGCGTTTGCCTTCGCCCATCAACCACTCGACGGCTTCCACAAAGTTGGCAACCGGCTTCACCTTCTCGCCACGCTTGATGAAACCACCTTCCTCAATCAGGTTGGCGATCTCCTTGCCCAGCGAAACCAGCTGACGGTATTCACCGGACTGCAGGAAGTCGTAGCTAAGCGGATATTCACGGTCGACACCGTGCTGACGTACTACGGCGTGCGGCACGTACAGGCTGCGCTCTTCGTCACGACGAACCTGGATCTGGTACTGGATACCGTGGTTGCTCTCGTTGAGCACGGCTTCCATACCCTGACACCAGGCCAGCAGATCGCTCTCGCTGTTCAGCAGTGCTTCGTTCAACTCCGGCTGATAGATCAGCTGGGTCAGCACGGCTTCGGGCGCACGACGAGACATGCGGGTGATCAGGTGAGTCACCGAGCGGTGCTGGTTGACCAGACGCTCCAGCGCCTCGCCACCGATGGCCGGGGCAGACTCGTTGACGTGCAGGGTAGCACCATCAAGCGCCATGGCGGTCTGGTATTGCAGTAGCGCATCTTCGTCTTTCAGATACTGCTCCTGCTTGCCCTTCTTCACTTTGTAGAGCGGCGGCTGGGCGATGTAGACGTAGCCGCGTTCGATGATTTCCGGCATCTGACGATAGAAGAAGGTCAGCAGCAGGGTTCGGATGTGCGCACCATCGACGTCCGCATCGGTCATGATGATGATGTTGTGATAACGCAGCTTGTCCGGGTTGTACTCGTCGCGACCGATACCGCAACCCAGTGCGGTGATCAGGGTGCCCACCTCTTGCGAGGAGATCATCTTGTCGAAACGGGCCTTCTCTACGTTCAGGATTTTACCCTTGAGCGGCAGGATGGCCTGGTTTTTACGGTTGCGACCCTGCTTGGCGGAACCGCCAGCAGAGTCCCCTTCCACTATGTAGAGTTCGGAGAGAGCCGGGTCTTTTTCCTGACAGTCAGCCAGCTTGCCGGGCAGACCGGCGATATCCAGCGCGCCTTTGCGGCGGGTCAGTTCGCGGGCTTTGCGGGCCGCTTCGCGGGCACGGGCCGCATCGATGATCTTGTTGACCACAATCTTGGCATCGCCCGGGTTTTCCAGCAGGAAGTCGGCCAGCTTCTCACCCATCGCCTGTTCAACGGCGGTCTTCACTTCGGAAGAGACCAGCTTGTCCTTGGTCTGGGAGGAGAACTTGGGATCCGGCACCTTGACGGAGATAACGGCAATCAGACCTTCACGCACGTCGTCGCCACTGGCGGCAGACTTGGCCTTCTTGCTGTAGTCCTCTTTGTCCATATAGGAGTTCAGAGTACGGGTCAGTGCGGTACGGAAGCCAACAAGGTGAGTACCACCATCCCGCTGCGGGATGTTGTTGGTGAAGCAGTAGACCCCTTCCTGATAGGCGTCGTTCCACTGCATCGCCACTTCAACGCCGATACCATCCTGCTCGGTGGTGAAATGGAACACCTTCGGGTGGATCGGGGTCTTGTTCTGGTTCAGGTACTCAACGAACGCCTTGATGCCGCCTTCGTAACAGAAGTGCGCCTCACGGCCGTCACGCTCATCCATCAGACGGATGGAAACACCGGAGTTGAGGAAGGAGAGCTCGCGCAGGCGCTTGGCCAGGATCTCGTAGTGGAACAGGGTGTCGCTGAAGATGGTCGGGCTCGGCCAGAAGCGAACTTCAGTACCGGTGCCGGTGCTGTCGCCAATCTGCTTGAGCGGCGCTTGCGGCTCACCCAGATGATAGGTCTGTTCGTAGACGTGGCCGTTACGACGAATGGTCAGCAGCAGCTTGTCAGAGAGCGCGTTAACAACGGAGACGCCGACGCCGTGCAGACCACCGGAAACCTTGTAGGAGTTGTCATCGAACTTACCGCCAGCGTGCAGCACGGTCATGATGACTTCGGCAGCGGATCGGCCCTCTTCCGGGTGAATATCGACCGGAATACCACGGCCGTTATCGCGCACGGAGACGGAGCCATCGGAATGGATCTTGACCTGAATATCGGAGCAGTAGCCAGCGAGCGCCTCGTCAATGGAGTTATCGACGACCTCGAACACCATGTGGTGCAGACCCGAGCCATCATCCGTATCGCCGATATACATCCCCGGGCGCTTGCGGACCGCATCCAGGCCCTTCAGCACCTTGATATTCGAGGAGTCGTAAGTATTTTCACTCATAGCTTACTCTCTGCCTTCTCTAACGTTTCGGAGATTTTACCCTGTTCCACGTGGAACAACTTGCAGTCATTCGCATCCATCATGTCTGCGAGCTGACCGGTGTCGATGGCGGTGATAAACACCTGGGACGCACACTGCTTCAGCCTTGCGGCCAGCAAGCGGCGCTTGTCGACATCCAGTTCAGAGGCAAAATCGTCAATTAAAAAAATACAGCCACGGCTGCTATGTTGATTCAAATAGAGCCCTTGGGCCAGTCGCATGGCGCAGACCAGCAACTTCAGCTGACCCCGGGACAAAATATCCTGAGCGGGCACCCCGTTCGCCTTGAGGCGCACATCGGCTTTTTGTGGACCGACACCGGTATAGCCCAGCGCCCGATCCCGCTCAAACCCCGCCTCCAGCAGATCGCCGAGGGGAGTATCTTTCTCCCAGCCCCGGTAAAAGCCGAGACTGATATCGAATTCCGGCAGAAAATCCGCCGTCATTTCCTTGATCAGGGGCGTAATGGCCTGACAATAACTGGCGCGAAACTCGGCCAGCTCACCACCCAGCCGCACCAACTCCTGATCCCAGAACGCCAGCTGGCGGTACTGGGTGCTCTGGCGCAGCAGCGCATTGCGCTGTTTCAGCAGCCGCCGCACTCGTCCCCAGAGGGCAAAGAAGGTTGGCTCCTGATGGAAAACGCCCCAATCGAGCCAGGCGCGGCGAGCCTGAGGCCCGCCCGTCAGCAGGTTGAAGCCATCGGGATGGATCAACTGCACCGGCAACAGCTCCGCCAAATCGGCAAGCCGCTGGGCCTGTGCCCCGGCAATCTTGAGCTGGGTCTCGCCACTCTTGTCTTTGGCAAGACCGATAGGTACCTGACGCCCCTCCAGCTCGCACTGGGCAAACAGGGTAAACGCCCTCTCCCCCTGGCGGATGACCCGCCCGGTCAAATGAGTGCGAAAGGAGCGCCCCAGACCAAGGTAGTGAATGGCTTCCAGCACGCTGGTCTTGCCGCTGCCATTGCACCCGACCAGAATGTTGAGGCCGGGCGACAGCTTGAGACTGGCTTGCTGGATATTGCGAAAGTCGCTGAGCTGGAGTTTGACCAGGGACACGACTAGATCCGCATCGGCATCACCACGTACTGAGCATCCTGATGTTCAAAATCCTCAATAATGGCACTGCTGATGGAATCGCTCAGGCTAATCTGAATTTGGTCACATTTTAACGTATTCAGCACGTCGAGCACATAAGAGACGTTAAAGCCGATCTCCATCTCGCCAGCGGCATATTGTACGTCAAGCAGCTCTTCGGCTTCTTCCTGCTCCGGGTTGTTGGCGGTGATGCGCAGCAGGTTTTCCTGCAGATTGAGACGCACCCCACGGAATTTCTCGTTGGAGAGGATGGCGGCGCGGGCAAACGCCTGACGCAGATCCTCACGGCCGGCGATCAGGGCCTTGTCGCTGTTGCGCGGAATGACGCGACGCCAATCCGGGAAGCGGCCATCCACCAGCTTGGAGGTGAAGATGAAGCCATCGAGGGCGGCACGCAGGTTGCTGCGGCCGATCTGCAGCCGCACCGGCTTGTCTTCTGCTTCCAGCAGACGCACCAGCTCCAATACCCCTTTGCGCGGCAGAATAACCTGATGATCGGGCAGCGATTCCCCTACGACCTCGCGGCGGCAGGTGGCCAGACGGTGACCGTCGGTCGCCACGGTACGCAGACCGTGACCTTCACTCTCGAACAGCATGCCGTTCAGGTAGTAACGCACATCCTGGCTGGCCATGGAGAACTGGGTCGCATCGATCAGCTTCTTCAGCTCCAGCTGGCTGATATCGAACTCGAGCACGGATTCCCAATCCTCGATGTTCGGATACTCGGTCGCCGGCAGGGTCGAGAGGTTGAAGCGGGAGCGACCGGATCGGATGATCAGGCGCTCCCCTTCGGTATTGAGACGGATCTCGGCGCCTTCCGGCAGACCACGGCAGATATCCAGCAGCTTGCGCGCCGGTACTGTGGTGCGGCCATCTTCGCTGGCCCCGTTCAGATAGACCTGACCGATCATCTCTACTTCGAGATCGGTACCGGTCAGTGACAGCAGACCGTTGCTGACATCAAGCAGCACGTTGCCGAGGATCGGCAGGGTCGGTCGGCCGCCGAGGGCGCCGGACACCAGCTGCAGAGGACGTAACAGGGCCTCACGGCTAATTTCGAGCTGCATCTGTGCTCTCCGTTGTGATTAGGAGGAAAAGATTCGGATCAGGTTGGAATATTCGCGCTGCATCTGTCCACTCGATTCCGTTATCAGGAAGAAAGGGTACGGATCAGGTTGGAATAGTCCTCCTTGATGTCGTGACTCTCCTCCTTCAGCTGCTCGATCTTGCGGCAGGCATGAAGAACGGTAGTGTGGTCACGACCACCAAAGGCATCACCTATCTCCGGCAAACTGTGGTTGGTCAGCTCCTTGGCCAGTGCCATCGCCAGTTGGCGCGGACGGGCAACAGAGCGGGAACGACGCTTGGAGAGAAGATCCGCCAGCTTGATCTTGTAGTACTCCGCCACCGTCTTCTGGATGTTGTCGATGGTGACCAGCTTCTCCTGCAGTGCCAACAGGTCGCGCAGCGCTTCGCGCACGAAATCGATGTTGATGGCACGGCCGGTGAAGTTGGCGTTGGCGATCACCCGGTTGAGGGCGCCTTCCAGTTCACGGACGTTGGATCGCAGACGTTTGGCAATGAAGAAGGCCACTTCGTCCGGCAGATGGATCTGGTTCTCGTCTGCCTTGCGCATCAGGATCGCGACACGGGTCTCCAGCTCCGGCGGTTCGATCGCCACGGTCAGGCCCCAGCCGAAGCGGGACTTGAGGCGATCCTCGACACCGTTGATCTCCTTCGGATAGCGATCCGAGGTCAGGATGATCTGCTGGTTACCTTCCAGCAAGGCATTGAAGGTATGGAAGAACTCCTCCTGGGAGCGCTCCTTGTTGGCGAAGAACTGGATGTCATCGATGAGCAGGGCATCGACGCTGCGGTAGTAACGCTTGAACTCTTCAATGGCGTTGTTTTGCAGCGCTTTCACCATGTCCTGAACAAACCGCTCGGAGTGCATATAGATGACTTTGGCATCTTTTTTACTCTCCTTGATGGCATTGCCAACGGCGTGCAGCAGGTGGGTTTTACCAAGGCCGGTGCCGCCATAGAGGAACAGCGGGTTGTAAGCACCACCCGGATTGTCCGCTACCTGACGGGCAGCCGCACGCGCCAACTGGTTGGACTTACCCTCGACGAAATTCTCGAAGGTATAGTTCACGTTGGTGTTGCTCTTGTGGTTCGGCTCGGGCTTGGCTTCAGCCTTGCTTTCCCAGCTCTTCTGCAAGTTATTCACAGGCGCGGCACCCTGTACCGGCGCTCTGGCGACAGCAACAGGATGGGGACGATTGCCTATATCAAAACGCAGGGCGGGGCCGTCGACCCCGCAGAGTTCGTTGATGATGCCGTTAACCCGGATGAGATACTTGTCTCGTACCCAGTCCAGAACAAAGCGATTCGGTGCATACAGGGTCAGAGTATTGTCACTCAACTCCGCTTGAAGCGGCCGGATCCACATGCTGAATTCTGCCGAGGGCAACTCATCTTGCAGCCGGTTAAGGCACTGCTGCCATAGCGAAGCAGTCACTCTAAACTCCTGTCGATTGATTAACTAAAGACCGGCTATTCTACGTTTTTAGCCGCCGGATCTCCAGCCATCGCCCGGTGGATCCAGCAAATAAGATCCTTGACTTTCAAGGATCCAGCGCCTTTGGATCGGATTTCATCCCCAAAGTTACCCACAGCTTGATCCACCGTCCGGATTGGTCGATCCCGTGCTTCTCTCCTGTTATTTCATATAACCAAATGTCATTTATTTTTTAAATTTTATTCCAATAACATCAGGGCCAAACCAGTTATTACAACTACAAATACAAGACATTGAGAGAGAGAAACACCATGAAAACATCCATCAAACTGATTTCCGGCGCAGCCATCCTGCTCGCCACCCTGTCCGGTCAGGCCATCGCCCAGGAGACCATCAAGGTCGGCATGTCTGGCAAATATTTCCCGTTCACCTTCGTCAAGCAGGACAAGCTGCAAGGGTTTGAAGTGGATATGTGGAACCAGATCGGCGAGCGTACCGGCTACAAGGTCGAATTCGTGACTGCCAGCTTCTCCGGCCTGTTCGGCATGCTGGAAACCGGCCGCATCGACACCATCTCCAACCAGATCACCATCACCGACGAGCGCAAGGCTAAGTACGACTTCTCCCAGCCTTACGTCTATGACGGCGCCCAGATCGTAGTACGCAAGGGCAACAGCACCATTCATGGCATCAAGGATCTGGAAGGCAAGAAGGTGGCCGTGAACCTGGGTTCCAACTTCGAAGAGCTGCTGCGCAAGAACGACCCGAACAAGAAGATCGATATCCGCACCTATGACTCCGCCTTCGAGCAGGATGTCGCCCTGGGTCGCATCGACGCCTTCGTGATGGACCGCGTCTCCACCGCCCAGCTGATCAAGGAGTCCAAGCTGCCGCTGCAACAGGCTGGCGCACCGTTCGAGACTATCGAGAACGCCCTGCCCTTCCTGAAGACCCCGGAGAAACAGGCGCTGCTGAAGAAGGTCGACGAGGCCCTGACTGCCATGCGCAAGGATGGCTCCCTGCGTCAGATCTCCGAGAAATGGTTCGCTTCCGACATCACCGACAAATAAATGATGGAATTTGACCTCGAATACACGCTGGGGCTGTTTCCCATCCTGCTCAAATACCTGGGCACCACGATGGAAATGGCCCTGTGGGGATTCGTGCTGGCACTCGTACTCTCGCTAGCCCTGGCGATAGTACGGGTGTTTCGCGTCCCCGCGATTCACTGGCTGGCGATGCTCTATATCTCGTTCTTTCGAGGTACACCGCTACTCGTTCAGCTGTTCCTGCTCTACTACGGACTGCCGCAACTGTTCCCGATCTTCGTGGGGATGGATGCCTTTACTGCCGCCATCGTCGGTCTGACCCTGCACTTCGCCGCCTACATGGCCGAGTCGATCCGCGCAGCCATCCTCGGCATTCACAAAAGCCAGATGGAAGCGGCGCTCAGTATCGGCATGAGCCGTTATCAGGCGATGCAGCGGATCATCCTGCCGCAGGCGGCCCGTATCGCCACTCCGTCGCTGATGAACTACTTCATCGACATGATCAAAAGCACCTCGCTGGCGTTCACCCTGGGAGTGGCCGAGATCATGGGCAAAGCGCAGATGGAAGCCTCCTCCTCCTTCAAGTTCTTCGAGAGCTTTATGGCGGTGGCGCTGATCTACTGGGTAGTGGTGATCTTCTTTACCCGCTTGCAGCATCTGCTGGAAATTCGTCTTAACCGTGCCTATTAAAGGAGGGCTCTCATGATCAAGCTAACCGGCCTCTCCAAGGCATATCACGGCAATCAGGTGCTCAACGGCATCGATCTGGAGGTCAAAAAGGGGGAAATTGTCGTCATCATCGGCCCCTCCGGCACCGGCAAGTCGACCCTGTTGCGCTGCCTGAACCTGCTGGAGACCCCGGATGCGGGCACCCTGGCCATCGACGATCTCGAGCTCAATCTGGCCAAGGCCAGTGAGCAGCAGGCGATCGAGCTGCGCAAGCGGGCCTCCTTCGTGTTCCAGAACTACGCCCTTTTTGCCAACAAAACAGCGCTCGACAACATCGCCGAAGGGCTGATCACCGTCTGGAAGCAGCCAAAAGCGGAGGCCCGCGCCACAGCGCTCGGCATCCTCAAGGACATTGGCCTCGCCGACAAGCAGGATGCCTATCCGGCGTCGCTCTCCGGCGGCCAGCAGCAGCGGGTCGGCATTGGCCGCGCCATGGCGGCCCACTCCAAGGTGATCCTGTTTGACGAGCCCACCTCGGCCCTCGATCCCGAGTGGGTCGATGAGGTTTTGGGACTGATGAAAGAGTTGGCCCGCCAGCACCAGACCATGGTGGTGGTGACTCATGAGATTGAATTTGCTCGTGATGTTGCCGATCGGGTGATCTTCATGGAAGGGGGGCGGATCGTCGAGCAGGGCCCGCCGGATCAGATATTGGTCGATCCCAAGGATCCCCGTACCCGGGAGTTCTTGCGGAAAGTCCTTAAATAGCTCTCTCTTTGGCGGCCTGGCCGCCTTTTTTATTGAGGGATCCCTTGTTTAACCCCGGGTTGCCAGTATAATCCGGAGCCCTTGATCCTCTGGATCCTCACGCTCGGCAGTGGCCTTTTCAAGACCATGGCAGGATGAGAGGGAACGGCGGATTGACTAAAAGCCGAACTCTGTTTAGAATTCGGCCTCTTTTGCTAGTCGTCACACGCTATAGCTGGCGCGTCGGCTAAGTGTGACAATCAAAACTGTACAGAAATACGGAATCGAATCATGAAACGTACTTTTCAACCGTCCAACCTGAAGCGCAAGCGCTCTCACGGTTTCCGCGCCCGCATGGCAACTGCCAACGGTCGTAAAGTTCTGGCCGCTCGTCGTGCCAAGGGTCGTGCCCGCCTGGTAGTCTAATGCCTACCCAGCACACCTTCTCTCGGGAGTTACGTCTGTTAACTCCCGAACACTTCAAACGCGTTTTCGCCGAGCCTGTCCGGGCCGCCTCTCCGCAGATTACCCTTCTCGCTTCTCCCAATTCGCTCGAACACCCTCGTCTTGGTCTCGCTGTGCCCAAAAAAGCACTCAAGCGTGCCGTTTGGCGTAATCGTGTCAAACGGGTGGTTCGGGAAAGTTTCCGCCTCAAACAACATCAGCTGCCCGCTATCGACATCGTGGTGATCGCCAAGGCCGGTGTGAAAGAGATGGATAACGAGGAACTGTTCAAGTTACTGGAAAAGCTATGGCGCACCCTGTCACGCCGTTGCAATGGGTAGCTATCAAACTGATACGCCTGTATCAGCTAATCATTAGCCCTCTGCTCGGGCCGCGCTGCCGTTTTACTCCAACTTGTTCCCAATTTGCGATAGAAGCCATCCGACTTCACGGTTTCATAAAAGGCGTTTGGTTAGCCAGCAAACGTCTATTAAAATGCCATCCCTTATCCGAGGGTGGTTATGACCCGGTTCCGCAACCAAAGCGAAGAAACTGAAAACTATGGAATCACAACGCAATCTACTCCTGATCGGTTTGCTGTTCGTGAGCTTTCTGCTCTGGCAACAGTGGGAGTCCGACAAGGCTCCGAAGCCGGCCCCGACTACCGTGGCCCAAACCGAACATTTCGTACCTGAAGCCGGTCAGACCGGTGATATTCCTCAGGTTTCCGAGCAAGCCAATGCGACTGCCGCACGCAAGCTGATCACCGTCTCCTCTGACGTGCTCAAGCTGACCCTGGATACCCAGGGTGGCGACATCGTGTCTGCCGAACTGCTGTCTCACAAACTGGAAGAGGGCAAGGACCAACCGTTCGTGCTGCTGACCAGCAAGCCTGAGCACCTCTATATCGCCCAGAGCGGTCTGGTGGGTCGCAACGGTCCGGACAGTCAGGCCGAAGGTCGTCCTACCTATGAAGCCGCCCAGACCAGCTATCAGCTGGCCGATGGTCAGGATCAAGTCGTCGTTCCGATGACCTGGACCGACAGCAAGGGCGTGGTCTTCACCAAGGAGTTCATCCTCAAGCGTGGCGACTATGCCGTTGGCGTTGATTACAAGATCGACAACAAATCTGCCGAGCCGGTTCAGGTGCAGTTCTATGGTCAGCTGAAGCAGACCGTAGCAACGCCGAAGGATCAGGAAGGTCATGCCATGGTAGCCAGCGCTTACCGTGGTGGTGCCTTCTCCACTGAAGATACCCGCTACAAGAAGTACACCTTCGACGAGATGAAGGATGCCGACCTGAACAAGACCACCAAGGGTGGTTGGGTCGCCATGCTGCAACACTACTTCGTCTCTGCCTGGGCTCCGAATGCCGACGATGCCAACAGCTTCTACAGCCGTGTGATCCCTGGTAAAGGCCAGGCCATCATCGGTTACAAGGCGCCGCTGGTTGACGTGGCTGCCGGCCAACAGGCCGAAGTGACCAGCAAGCTGTGGGTCGGTCCCAAGCTGCAAGACCAGATGGCCAAGGTGGCTAACCACCTCGACCTGACTGTCGACTACGGCTGGCTGTGGTTCATCGCCCAACCGCTGCACTGGCTGCTGACCGTGTTCCACGGTTTCGTCCAGAACTGGGGTCTGGCCATCATCATGCTGACCCTGCTGGTGCGCGGCATCATGTTCCCGCTGACCAAGGCCCAGTACACCTCCATGGCCAAGATGCGCATGCTGCAACCCAAGATTGCGGCCCTGCGCGAGCGCTTCGGCGATGACCGCCAGAAGATGTCTCAGGGCATGATGGAGCTGTACAAGAAGGAGAAGGTCAACCCGCTGGGTGGCTGCCTGCCGATCCTGGTTCAGATGCCGATCTTCATCGCCCTTTACTGGGCACTGATGGAGTCCGTTGAACTGCGTCACGCGCCGTTTGCCCTGTGGATCACTGACCTGTCAGTGAAGGACCCCTTCTTCGTGCTGCCAATCCTCATGGGTGCCTCCATGTGGTATCTGCAGAAGATGAGCCCGACCACCATCACCGACCCGATGCAGCAGAAAGTGATGCAGTTCATGCCGATCATCTTCACTTTCATGTTCCTCTGGTTCCCGGCTGGCCTGACTCTTTACTGGCTGGTGAGCAACGTCATCTCCATCATCCAGCAGACCATCATCTATCGTCAGCTGGAGAAGAAAGGACTGCATTCACGCAGCTAATCTTCCCGTGATGACAAAAGAGGCGGCCTTCGGGCCGCCTTTTTTATTACAATGTCCCCACTACGTTTTCCTATCAGCGAACAAACGAGCCAAGCAAGATGACAACAGATACGATCGTGGCCCAGGCCACCGCGCCAGGCCGTGGTGGCGTCGGCATAGTCCGGGTCTCCGGCCCCGCCGCCGAACAGGTCGCCGGGATAGTGCTCGGCAAGCTCCCGCGGGTGCGCTACGCCGAATATCTGCCGTTCAAGGATGAGCAAGGCCAGGTACTGGATCAGGGCATCGCCCTGCTGTTCAAAGCCCCCAACAGCTTCACCGGCGAGGACGTGCTGGAGCTGCAGGGCCACGGCGGCCCCGTCATCATGGACATGCTGATCCGCCGCATTCTGAAAATCGACGGCATTCGTCCTGCCCGCCCCGGCGAGTTCAGCGAGCGCGCCTTCATCAACGACAAGCTGGATCTGGCCCAGGCCGAAGCTATCGCTGACCTTATTGAAGCCTCCAGCGAACAGGCCGCCCGCAGCGCCATGCACTCCCTGCAGGGGCAGTTCTCCAGCAAAATCCAGCAACTGGTGGAGAGCCTGATCCGGCTGCGCATCTATGTGGAAGCGGCCATCGACTTCCCGGACGAGGAGATCGACTTCCTCTCCGACGGCAAGGTGGCGGGCGACCTCTACGCCATCATGTCCGAGCTGGACGACGTGCGCGGGGAAGCCAAACAGGGCGCTCTGCTGCGGGAAGGGATGAAGGTGGTGATCGCCGGTCGTCCCAACGCCGGCAAATCGAGCCTGCTCAATGCCCTCGCGGGCCGCGAGTCGGCCATCGTCACCGAGATTGCTGGCACCACCCGCGACGTGCTGCGCGAACACATCCATCTCGATGGCATGCCGCTGCACATCATCGACACCGCCGGTCTGCGCGACACTCAGGACAAGGTGGAGCAGATCGGTATCGAACGCGCCTGGGCCGAGATTGAACAGGCCGATCGGGTGCTGTTTATGGTGGATGGCACCACCACGGATGCGGTCGACCCGCGAGAGATCTGGCCGGAATTTGTTGATCGGTTGCCAAAAAACATCGGCCTCACCGTCATTCGCAACAAGGCCGACCTGACCGGCGAGGATCTGGCACCGAGCCAGGAGCAGGGCCACGCCGTCTACCGCATCTCCGCCAAGACCGAGCTGGGGCTGCCCGCCCTGCGCGAGCACCTGAAAGCCTGCATGGGCTTCCAGGGCAACACCGAAGGGGGCTTTATGGCCCGCCGCCGCCATCTGGATGCGCTGGAGCGCGCCGCCGAGCGCCTGCTGGTGGCCAAGGAGCAACTGGAAGTGTTCGTGGCTGGCGAGCTGGTAGCCGAAGAGCTGCGCCTGGCGCAGGAGTCCCTCTCCGAGATCACCGGCGAATTCAGCTCCGACGATCTGCTGGGCCGTATCTTCTCCAGCTTCTGTATCGGAAAATAATTCCGGTTCCGGAATGGTCCTAATTATTCCGCAAACAACCCATAAGCCCGCGTAATTGCGGGCTTTTTGTTCTTTTTCTGTCTTGTACGTTCCGCAGAAATCCACCAATATGTGTTCCCATATTTGTTCCCATGATCAAAAAATGTGTTCCCATGAATGGTCGGATGTGTTCCCAAGTGGTCTATTTTTGAGATGGAGATATCACTTTTCATGGGAACACATGGAGGATGGAATATCGCCGCATGCCTTATGGATAAAGGCCTGCAGAGATGTGTTCCCATGATGATTGGTGTTCCCATGGTGATGCAATTCCCATGGGAACACGGGGCTCAAATGGAGGTGAATGATGGCTCTATCGGATACGAAGCTACGAAATCTCAAACCGGGCGAAAAGCCATACACCAAAACCGACGAAGGTGGGCTTCATCTTGACGTCATGCCGGGTGGGTCAATGGTGTGGCGACTGCGTTACCGAGTCGGTGGGCGTGGTAGCAAGCAAGAAAAAATCACATTGGGCAACTATCCTGCCTATTCCCTCTCCGAAGCCCGTAGCTGGCGCGATGACTGTAAAGCATTAGCCGGTCGTGGCCTCTCCCCAATGGCCTTGAAGCGAGGCGATCCTATCCCTGGTGACGCCACCCTCGG
Source organism: Aeromonas sp. 604443 (assembly GCF_049170315.1). Classification (NCBI taxonomy): domain Bacteria; kingdom Pseudomonadati; phylum Pseudomonadota; class Gammaproteobacteria; order Aeromonadales; family Aeromonadaceae; genus Aeromonas; species Aeromonas sp. 604443. The sequence goes on along the minus strand of NZ_JAAKMI010000011.1, from coordinate 65,649 downwards.
AGCCAGAGATCTGGCCCAGTTGTTTATCCGCGAGTGGTGCTTGAAGGCTGTCGAAAAAGCCAGAGAGAAAGAGGAAGCGCTCAGAGCGGGCGATACGGTGGAAGCGTTTGCTTGGCACTGGTATGCCAAAATTGCCGAACCCGCGAACAGTAACCCTCGCAACATCAAGCGCATTCTGGAAAAGGACGTGATCCCGGCGATTGGCAGCAAGCAAATCACCGATGTGACGGTCACTGACATCCTCTCCATTACTGACAAGATCAAAAATCGCGGTGCCGATCAAATGGCGCTGCAAACCCGTAACGTGTTGAAGCGGCTGTTTTCCTATGCCATCGGGCGGCAAAAGATCACCTTCAATCCTGCCACGGCTATCGAGGCGAAATACATCGCCAGAGCGAGAAGCCGGGACATGGCCCTGAGACCAGATGAAATCGGAATCCTGTTGCGGACTATCTATCACTCCAACATGAAGCGCGCCCATAAGCTGGCCCTACACCTGCTCATCCTGTGCATGGTTCGTAAATCGGAACTGATCGAAGCCCGCTGGGAAGAGTTCAACCTTGAGGGGGCGATGTGGGAAATTCCTGGCGAACGCATGAAGATGAGCAAAGCCCACCTCGTTCCTCTATCTCGGCAAGCTGTCGCTATGTTCGAGGAGTTGAAGGGGTTATCAAGCGGCTCTGAATGGGTATTTCCTAGTCGCAGCGATCTGCACAAGCCCATCTCTAAATCCACCCTCAATGTCGCAGTTCGAACACTGGACATCGAGGTAAGGGACTTTGTCATTCACGACTTCCGCAGAACGGCGTCAACTCAGCTGAATGAATCTGGTCACTTCAATTCCAAGTGGATCGAGAAAGCCTTAGCCCATGAGGTTGGAGGCGTGGCAGGCATCTATAACAAAGCCGAATATCTGGATCCACGACGGAAAATGCTGCAATGGTGGGCTGACTTCGTGGATAGCCAGATTGAGGATGGTCGCGGCAAGGTCATCATCGGCCCCTTTGGAAAATCGTACCAATCGACAACATAAACCATTATCTCAACTCGCCAGACGCTAACCCCTGTATACAGACCGGAACAGCCGAGGACACCATAACAGAGCGCTAAGATGGACTTTCCAGCATACACCCCGGCAGCGGTCCGGGTATTAATAACAACGTTGATTGAAGGAGATTCACGGGAACAACAAGGGTGGGCTTCATCCCTCGCTAATGCGGAAGAAATCTTATCAGGCATCGAACGAACGATTGAATCGTTCCTACAGCGAGGCCGAGAAGACTACCTACCAAGTTTGAGAATACAAAGGGCCGAAGCCTTGGCACATAGGGACAGTGTCGCTGTCGAGGTGGCCTGCCTTTGCCGGTTAGGACAAGATCCGCGCATGGCAGAGCCATTCGCCCTGCTGACGCGTATTTTTAGCGACGATCAGCAGTGGGAAAACTTCATCCGAGCGGCATGGGCTGCGCACCAAGACTTTGCAAAATCACGTGACAAATCGAAGCGGGCTGCGGATCAGGCTGGCGTGGTAGTCAACTCAATAAAGACTGTGATTAACGCAATTGACCACTTTTCGGATATTGGCATCAGCGGCCCGGATGAGCTCTATTCAATCCCAGCTTTACTACGGCAAACCGACAACCACGCAGATCGGGGACGTAATCTGCATATGTGGCGTGGCCAGCGGGGCTACCTGCTCGGCGACCAGCCGGAGCGAGAGATACCCAAGGCAAAACCAGCATTAGTCAGCGACGAGCCCTTCCCCACCCTTAACGTGCAATTTATGCCTGCTGACAAAAGTATTGTTATCGACCCGGCAGAAGAGCTTAGGAATAGCTTGCGCTATGCATGGGATACAGCCCCCACACTCACAGCAATGCTTGGTACGCTGGCAAACGTGATGGGTGATTTCAGACCGAGCCAGTCTGATGTGATCGAAGCAGCGACTAGTTCAAGGCAGCATAGCCAGAAATCAGAATACTTGAGGGCCTTTGGATACCTACTGGCTAAGCAGTACCACTTCACTTTGACAAAGCCACTCATGCAAGCAATGGCCATTGTGGCTAACGTGGTTATCAACTCACCCGATACTATCGTGACCTATGACGATGTAAACAAAGCGCTAAAGGGGAAATTTAGATAAAAAAGCAAGAAAACTCGAGCGAAAAATAATAGGCGAGTTTTCCCAGTTGGCGGAAAACTCATGCCCAGAAAACTTGCTGAGTTTCTTCGATCTAGGCAATCCCGATGCATATTGTACGAAACCATGTTCCGGGACGCTTCACCTTCAACTGGAGAAAGCGAAACATGGCCGTACAGATCAAACCCGCACTGACTATTCTTCGTCGCAAACAGGTTGAAGCCCGCACAGGGCTTTCTCGCTCGACTATCTACGCCAAACTGCGCCTCAACCTGAAGCGCCCCAGGGATTACGATCCTTCCTTCCCCAAGCCGGTTTCTGTTGGTGCGAAGGCCGTCGGCTGGGTTGAAGAGGAAGTGGAAGCCTGGCTCATCGCCCAAATCCAAAAGAGCCGCAAGGCATAGGAGGCTGATGATGACCAAAATCGGCAACTACCGCGAGGCGCTGCAATACGTTGATGCCCAGAGCGAAAAAGATCAGGACACCACTTCGCCCAAAATCACCTTCAACCTGTCAGGCATGAGTGGGGTGGAGCTGTATAACTTGATCATTTCCGCAGCCATAGCTGCTGCGCCGAAATGGCACGAGGCTGGCGTGAAACTGAACACTTACCCCCTGCCGCTTGTGGAGATCGTGGCGGGTGTTACCAGCGCCCCCTTTCTCAACCTTCCCGCTGGTGATCCCGTCGAGAGTGAGCGTGGCACATCCCATTGCAGCCCCGCCCGCCGGGTTGCTTGTAGTGTCAATATCGAGCTCCCCGATTTGGTCCAGATCAACCAGACCTTGGAGGATTATGATCGCAAAGAAGTCTACAAGCGCGGGTTCGCCTTGATGCGGGCGTGGTTCAAAAAGGGGGGCGGCAATGAAGTGGTTTAAACACGACACTGACGCCAATCAAGACGCCAAGATCCAAAATGTACTGCTGGACTATGGCCTTGAGGGCTATGGTCTCTATTGGTACTGCCTTGAGCTGATCGCGGGCAAGGTCGAGTTCGGTAGCCTGACATTCCAGCTTGAACACGACGTCAGGATTGTTGCTCGTAATACCGGCAGCACACCGGCCAGGGTGGAGGAAATTCTCCGTTACTTCATCAAGCTGGGTTTGCTTGAAGAACGTGAGGGGGCAATTACTTGCATGAAATTGGCCCGTCGCTTGGACCAATCCATGACCAGCAACCCGGCTATGAGAACAGTAATCGGGGAACTTCGCGCAAGGGGACATGATGGGGTCATGACCTCATCATGTTTGAGTCATGATGGGGTCATGCAATATAAGAAGAAAAAAGAAGAGAATACGTCTAGTGATTTGCCTCCTGCTAAGCAGGAGGCTGCCCTCTTCAGTAATGACAAAGCTAAGATAACCCCCAAGGGCACTCGCCTTCCCGAAGGCTTCGCCGTTCCCGATGATTGGATTCATTGGGCGGTACATGAGGCCAAACACCTGGCGAAAAGCGACATTGCCCGCGAAGCCCTGACGTTTGCTGACTTTTGGATCGCCAAGCCAGGAAAGGAGGCCTTTAAGCTCGACTGGCAAGCTACCTGGAGGAACTGGATCCGCCGGGCCGACAAAGAACCGGGTCGCAACCCCCAGCACCGCCATCACGCTGCAGATACCCCGATCAAGATGTTCGAGGGGTACAACTAATGACGCACACCAACGACAATAAGCTGAGCAGCTTTGACGCCGAGCAATACTTTATTGGAAGCGTGATTAGCCGCAACCAGCCGGAAATCTTCGACGCCCACGGTATGCGCCGCAACCACTTCGAGAGTAACGTTCACCGCATCATCTTTGATGCCTGCCAAGCTGTTTGCCGTGATGGCTATACGCTTGATCTTGGCACCTTGACGGAGGCCCTTAAAGAACGGGGAGACCTTGATCGCGTCGGTGGGTCTGCCTACTTGATCGAGCTGATCAAGGTGGGGGTAAGCACGGCAAACGCACACCTTTACGCCGAATCAATCAAGACCAAGGCAGCCCGTCGCAAGGTGCATAATCTGCTGCTGGCCGCCACCGCAAAGGCTGCCCAAGGCGATCTGGATGTATCCGCATTGGTTTCCGACCTGGTTGCCGTCGATGATGACGGCAACGAGTACGAAAGCAACGGGCCCCAGCTGTCCGAGCTTGCCCAAGAAGCCGAGGACCGCGCCGCTCGTGGTGAACTGATGGGAATGCCGTTCGGGATCCCGTCTCTGGATGCCGTCACTTGCTGTCCCGCTGGCTACCTGACCGTGATTGTCGCCCGCCCTGGTGTGGGGAAAACAGCACTGCTGCTGAGCATGACCGCCGCCAACCTTGATAACGGACGCAGGATTGGACTTATCTCTGCTGAAATGCCGGGGGCAGACGTGGGTACTCGCCTTGCAGCGCTGACTAGCGGCGTGACCGTGGCATTGATCAAGGCTGGCAAACTGAACGACATGGATGCGGCCAAGCACAGCGCCAAAGGGCATGGGTGGATGACCAAGATTGGGGATCGCCTGCAAGTACTCCATGCGCCGCGTATTTCGATCGGTGACATTGAAGCGATTGCCCGCAAGTGGAAGCGTCAAAACGGGATCGAGGCCCTTTACGTGGACTATCTCCAAGACATTGACCATCCCGACAGTCTGGGCGATGACCGCAAGCGAGTAGCCACCGTCTCCGGTCGCCTGCGTCAGCTTGCCAAGGAGCTTGGCTTGCCGATCGTGAGCCTCGCCCAGGCAACGAGGGCCGTTGATGAGCGCGAAAACAAGATCCCGAAAAAGGGAGACATTGCAGATTCGAGCCAAGCGGAGAAAGATGCCGCTGTTATCCTGGGCATTCACCGCGAGCCGGATGACACAGAGGTAAGAGCCGTATTCGACAAAGTGAGAGATGGTCGAACGGGCGGTGTGCCACTGATGTTCGAGGGGCGCAATATGCGTTTCTACTAACTGACCAAGACCCGCCCACCAGCGGGTTTTGTCTTTTATTCCTCATTTATCGAGGCCTGTTCACCTTCTGGCTCACGCTTGATGCGTCAGACGATTTATCCATACAAAGAAACAAAATCAGCACCACACTCTAAATTTAGATACAAACACGCAATATAAAATCTATATAGAACCAGATTTTCGATTTAGCCCCATCCATAACATAAATGACTTATGCGACCAGTAACGCGCGCGGGCGCGCGATTGCCATTATTTAATCACATCGTCAATGCGGTGTGTGCTCGCTCGCAGCCATTCCACCAATAGCTGTGCATCATTTGGTGATACCACCGACAACCAACACCATTCGGATTCATCCCGTCCCCCCCCTCTCTGCTGTGACATCGCGCATAGTGCAGTGGGGGCCATTTGTATAAACTGCCTGCCAGATAACTGACTGATAGGTAACGGGCGAACTCGGCATTTCCCATCGGTATGCCACCTTTGTGGCATCGTCTCTTGCTAACGTGCCCCCTTATCTGCTGCACCTAGCAAGGCCCGACATCCACCTTTCCGTCAGTCTGATGACTTATGGCTTGCTCTCACGTTATTGCACCGCAGGTAGGCTGACAGCAACACAGCGAGTGCGGCAACAGAGCCCCATGACAGCACCAGCGTCAAGTGGTGTAACAATGCAGCAGATGCCACATTTTGCAGTTAAAAATATTTAGTCAAAAAAGGTTGGTAAATTCGATGTCAGGATCTAATCCGCAAACGCTCAATAAGTTAATGGATAAGGTAGACCCCTTTGTGCTGTCCTCGCTGGAGGCGATGCGCAAGAAACTACTGGATCTGACATCTCGTAACCGCTTGCTCAATTTCCCCATAACCCAAAAAGGGTCCTCTCTGCGCATTGTGGATGAGCTGCCCGATCAGCTCTTTGAAACCATCTGCGCTGAAAAGAATATGCAGTTTGCGCCAGTGCCCGAACCGACGCGCGAGCAGTTGCTGGCGCAAGGCTATCTGTCCGTTGACGAAGATGGCAAGGATCAGCAGATCAAGCCTCATCCCAAAGCCACCGAGTGGGCCCAGGTACTAGGTATCCGGACAGATTACGACTTGCCATCTACCGAGGGTGCCAAGGGGCCATCAGAGGATGACAAGGCGCTGCTGCTATTCGCTGCCGATGTCATCACGCAGTTTGCCGTAGCCCAAAATGGCAAGCTGACCGGCATTCGTGCTCACTACGCCGAGCACAACCTTACCGTCCGAGCCCTGACTGACGCTAGCCTTCGAGCCGGTTTTAGCGATCTGGGAGAATTCGAGCTGCATGTAAAAAAGGGGGAAGCACTGACCTTCAGTGTGAGCAACCCCGCCCATAGCGATCACCAGATCCAGGTCATGTTGTATCCCAACGAGCTGGAGGCCCGGTTAAGGGCCATTCATAACAAGGCGCAAACAGCGATTGAAGAGAGCGGTGCCAGCATTCTTTATCTTGCGTTAGGGTTCCTAGAGTGGTTTGAGAGCGACGATTCAGATAAGGCAAGATTGGCGCCACTATTCACCATTCCAGTGATGCTGGAGCGGGGCAAACTCGATCCCTTGGATGGGCTGTATAAGTTCCATCTTTGTTACTCAGGTGAGGACATTCTTCCCAACCTGTCACTCAAGGAAAAGCTATACGCCGATTTTGGGATCGCGCTGCCCGTATATGAGGAGGAACAAACCCCGGAGGCCTATTTTGCCAAGGTGACTGGCATCATTGAACGCGCTAAACCGAAGTGGTCCGTCAAACGTTATGCCGCTCTGAGCCTGCTCAACTTCAGCAAGATGATGATGTTTCTCGATCTTGATCCGGATCGTTGGCCGCAGGATAAGCGAAATCTTGTTTTTCATGAGGTGGTCACGCGTTTTTTCACTACCCAGCAGAGCGCAGAGTCACACGGGGGCGGTGAGAGCCGGGGCGGGGAATACTCCATCGACTACTACCCGGATATTCATAACCAGATCCCGCTAATCGACGATGCCGACAGCTCGCAGCACAGTGCCTTGATAGATGCGATGAAGGGTCAGCATCTGGTGATCGAAGGTCCGCCTGGCAGTGGCAAATCCCAGACCATTACCAACTTGATTGCCGCCGCCCTGCTCAATGGCAAGAAAGTGCTGTTCGTTGCCGAGAAAATGGCCGCCCTTGAGGTGGTCAAGCACCGCCTGAGCAAGGCGGGTCTCGGGGATTTCTGCCTTGAGCTGCACAGTCATAAAACCCACAAACGCAAGGTGCTTGAAGAGCTACAGGCCAGGATGGTGCATCAAACCAAGATGCCCTCCCAAGAGGAGATCGAAGCTAGGATCGTTCGCTATGAAGAGCTTAAAGAGAAACTCAACCGCTATGCAGTGCTGATCAATCAGCACTGGGAGGCGACCGGTAAGAGCATTCATCAAATCTTGAGTGGCGCGACCCGTTATCGTGACAAGGTGGCGATCGATCCCACGATGCTGCATATCGACGGTCTTTCCGGCAAGAACCTAGATAAGGCAGCCCAGTTCCGGCTCCATGATCAAATAGTCGCTTTCGCCCAGATCTATGAAGAAGTGCGCGAACAGGTAGGGGAAAGCAGCGAGATCTACGATCACCCTTGGAGCGGTGTGTGCAATACAGGGATCCAGCTATTTGACAGTCCAAGGATCGTGGAGGCGCTGAAGCAATGGCAAGCGGGGCTACAAAACTACCACGAGCATTATCTGCGTTTTAGCGAGCGGTGGTCGATGGCAGACTTACCAGCAGACTTGAAGGGAGGGAAACGGCTGGCCGATGATCTATCCCAGTTGGTGTGCTTGTCCGGCCAGGAGCATTTTGTTGCATTGCCCGCACTGGCAACCGAGGCCTGCATCAAGGGAATAGAAGAGCATCTTGCTACCTTTGAGTCAATTCAGGCCTGTTATGCCGAGCTGAAAGAGACAATCTATCCGGAGAAGCTGGGTGAGCTGGCCGCAGGCAAGCATCTGGGACTGCCTGCTGGGGAAATAGCGAAACTGGGGGCCCACGATTCCTGCTCGCTGCGCGACCTTGTTCGGGGGCTCGAGCAGTTACACAAGCTCTCATCTGAGCTGGATGAACTCGATACCCAGCTTGTGGACTTGAAGATGGCGTTGCCAAGCGTTATTGCCAACAACATGACGGCTGATCAATCAGGTTTCTCGTTTACCGCTGCACTGCTTCACCTCGTCTCCAGCTTGCCTGCCGAGTTGATCAAGTGGCGTGATGGCTGTTTTGACGATGATGACATCGATGGAACCTTACTCGCGCTGACTCAACAAATCGAGGAGCTACGGCCACTGCGTGACAATCTGGTGGCAATCTATCAATTGGATCGCCTGCCCTCCCAAGAGGTACTTGCGAAGGCTGTCAGTATTATTAACTCGGGCAATATTTTCTCCTGGTTCAAGAGGGAGTGGCGTGAAGCCAGAAAATTGCTGTTATCCCTAGCTGTCAAACCGGATGCCAAATTTGTCGAACTCAAACGATGGGGTTCTCAATTGGTCAAATTTGCCGAGCGCAGACAAGCCTTTGAGCAGAGCGGCTTTGATAAGCGGGTAGGCGCGGCTTTTGCCGGTATCGATACCGAGGTTGATCAACTCACACAACTACGGGCCTGGTATCGACAGGTGAGAGAAACCTATGGCGTCGGATTCGGCCCCAGAGTCGCCATTGGCTCGGCAGTGCTTGTGCTCGATAGCATGACCATCAAGGGGATCCAGCAACTGGAGAAGAGCTCCTTGAGTCGCAGGCTTTGGGAGAATATCGACGCTGTGCTCAGCCAACAGCAAATGATGCCAACCCTTTTTGGCTCTAATTCAGCATCGAACTGGCTGGGTAAAGATGGATTACTTGCTCAAATCAGCTGCGCCCTGAAAGCCATTCTGGTGCAGTTACAAGCCTGGTTTGTTCATGATGAAATCACGCTCGGGCAGATGATGCAACTCTCTGTAACCTTGCGCCGACTCGATGGTCTGCAGGATGAGTTCGAACGTGGCGCGCCAAAGTTATCCATTTTCGCTGGCCAAGTTTCTCTGGAAGCAGGACTGGACAAGGATAACCAGTCAGCCTTGGCATCCATTAATGCGACAGTAGCCATGGCCCGAACCCTGCTTGAACGGTTGTATACCCCTCAGCTGGCGGCGCGTATTCGTCAATTGCCTGACGTTACGACGTATGAGTCATTGCGTCAGGACGGCCAAGCGCTGGTCAAAAGCTGGCAGCAGCAACAGCAGAGTGCCGGAAGCTTTATTCAGGAGACGCAGCTTGACATAGAACTCTGGTTCAAATCGACTGACGGTTCACTGGAGCAGGTATTACACCGAAACCAGAAGGCTATTGCCCAACCACGTTGGCTGAATGGCTGGCTCAACTTCACCCGCAATCGTGAACAGATGCAAGCGCAGGGATTGCATCGGATTTGGGAGGCCGTTTTGCAAGGGCGCCTTCTCATTTCACAACTTGAAGACGGTATGCAACTGGCGATTTACGATCAACTCTCGCGAGAGGTTGTTGCGTCCCATCCCGACTTGATCCATGTATCGGGCAATGAACGCAATGCGTTGCAGAAAACGTTCCGTGAATATGACAAGAAGTTGATGCAGTTACAGCGTCAACGCATCGCGGCAAAAATTGCTGCACGACATGTGCCTAATGGCTATGCCGGTGGCCGCAAGAGTGAATATACCGAGCTTGCTCTGATCCAGAATGAACTGGGTAAAAGAATGCGGCATATTCCGATCCGGCAGTTGGTTAATCGCGCGGGTCATGCCTTACAGTCGCTGAAGCCATGCTTCATGATGGGCCCTATGTCTGCGGCTCATTATCTTGAGCCAGGAAAGCTGGATTTTGATCTCGTAGTCATGGATGAAGCCTCTCAGGTCAAACCTGAAGATGCGTTGGGGGTTATTGCCAGAGGGAAACAATTGATCGTTGTCGGTGATCCGAAACAGCTTCCTCCGTCTAGCTTCTTTGATCGCTCCAATGACGATGACGACGATGATGATGATGTGGCAGCCGTTAACCAGATCGGCAGCATCTTGGATGCGGCATTACCGCTGTTCCCGATGCGCCGGTTGCGTTGGCACTATCGCTCTCAACACGAGAGTTTGATTGCCTATTCCAACCGCCATTTCTATAACAACGACTTAGTCATATTCCCTTCTCCCCATGCCGACTCTCCCGAGTTTGGTATCAAGTTCAGCTATGTTCCCCAAGGTAAATTTATTAACCAGCACAACATCGAGGAGGCTCGGGTTGTGGCTGAGGCTGTCGTCAGGCAGGCGCAAATTAATCCAAAAGAGTCACTTGGTATTGTTGCAATGAGCTCGAAGCAACGTGACCAGATTGAACGAGCGCTCGATGAGTTGAGGCGAACTGATGCGCAAGCAGATAAGGCAATTGAGCATCTTCTTTCCATGCCTGACCCCCTGTTTATTAAGAACCTTGAGAATGTGCAAGGGGATGAGCGTGATGTCATTTTCATCTCCTTTACCTACGGCCCTGCCGAGATAGGCGGCAAGGTTTACCAGCGCTTTGGCCCCATAAACTCCGATGTGGGCTGGCGCCGCCTCAACGTACTGTTCACTCGTTCTAAAAAGCGGATGGAGATCTTCAGCTCGATGCGCTCAGATGATGTGATGACAAGCGAGACCAGCAAGCGCGGGGTATTGGCGCTTAAAGGTTTCCTCCATTTCGCGGAAAAGGGTGCGCTTGATGGGCAAACCAAGCATACCGGGAAAGCGCCTGACAGTGATTTCGAAGTAGCGGTCATAGAGGCGGTGAACGCAGCTGGATTTGAATGCGAGCCTCAGGTCGGTGTGGCGGGCTTCTTTGTGGATATTGCGGTGATCGATCCAGGCAGGCCAGGTCGTTACTTGATGGGTATCGAATGTGATGGAGCCTCTTATCATTCGGCTAAATCTGCGCGTGATCGGGATCGTCTTCGTCAAGAAGTGTTGGAGCGGCTCGGTTGGAATATCCGCCGTATCTGGTCAACCGATTGGTTCAGTAATCCGGATGAAGTGTTGGCTCCCATTATTCGTGAGCTCCACGAATTGAAAAGCAGGGACAACGTCACTGAAGCTGGAAACCGGGTCACTACTCCTGTCCACGCAGTGATTGACCCCAAGCCAGTAACTGCTCAAGCCCCAATGGCTGAAATGGATCTGAAAACATCGCTTCAGCGTTTTTCCAAGGATGTGATCGCCATAGAGTTTCCATTGGTTGATGAGGATCGCCGATTGCTACGCCCTGCGATGTTAGAGGCGCTTTTGGAGCATCAGCCACTTTCACGCTCGGAGTTCGTCGAAAGGATCCCGAAATATCTGCGTGATGCTACTGAGCCAATGGAGGCCAAGCGTTTCCTCGATCAGATACTGGCACTGATTGATGGCTCGAATGAATATTCGACGAAAGTAGACACCATAGTGTAAAGAGGATCATAAGTATGTGGGTGAGGTAACCCCTGTGGTTTAAAAGCCTATGAAGTGGCGCAACCTGATGCAGGCTATTGCCAGGATCAATCGGGTGCATTCAAGGACAAACTGGGTGGACTGGTGGTCGATTACATCAGTATCGCAAACGAGCTCAAGAGCGCCATCAAGGAGTCCATCAATAGCTGTGGTCGTGGCCGCCCGAAAGCCCCTCACGGTACTAGAGGAGAAGCTGGATGTACTTCGCTCCATGCTGCACGGCTGACAACCTCACAGGTGGAAACAAACTGCTGGCAGACAAAGGCCGAGAGTTTGTGTGAGGTGTGGTGTTGAGCGGGGAAGCTTTCAACAAGTGTTCCCATATTTGTTCCCATGGGGATAAATAGCAAAACTGAAAGCCCATTATTTACAGATATTTAGGTGTATTTTTTAGCTTCTGCATCGGTGGTGAAAAATCAGCAATAAAAAGCAGCCAGTGAGAACATAAGATATTGTAAATATTGGATTTTGTTTTTTACTGGCTATTCTTGCCTGATCTTGTTTCGTGAGAATTTACCCCGAAGTAACCTCTCGGGGTACTTTCGGGGGACACTCATGAAGATCAGCATCGAATTCTGCGCACCGGACGCCGAAGGCAAGCGCGCTCTGCGCTTAACCTACTACGTCGGCTCCTACCTTGATCCAGCCACAGGCATCCGCAAGCACAAACGCAACTGCGCCATCACAATGACCACAGCATCACTTGCTGATGATGTTTTCCACTACACCATAATCAAAGTGGGCTGACGGGAAGTTGCTGTGATATTTCATCGCCTGCTCGACAAACTCATCTGCCAATGGTGCTCGTTGTCGATAGTCATGAAACAGAATGGCCTGGAGATGTCCCAGCTTGCTGCGCTGCTCATCGGAGGGCAAGCCCTCATCATCCAACAGGCAGACTGTGGGCCGCCCCATTAGAATGGACTCGGCATGTATGGAGGAAGCACCGTTGCACAACACAACATCAGCCTCCTGAATCGCTCGGATCGAGCACTCCTCAGCGGGAATGATGCAATCGGGAAAACGATTATTGAATAATTTCTCTACCTGCGCCACGTCCCGCCAAGCAGGTAACTTGACTCTGACATTTTCCGTTATAAGCGGAGCAAAGTAATCGACTATTCCTGAATCACCAAATCTCAGACGCAAGTGTTCAAACATACTGATGAACAGTACAATCCTCGGTTTATTTTTTTGGGCTGGCTGGCTAGGACGAGCACTTTTTGTATGCTTTATCCATCCACTTTCTATGACTTTCGTATGACGACCCAAGGTCGCCTGGAGTGCAGAGGATGAAAAAGGCGTAAGTATGTAGTCAAAAAGATCCAAAAACCTTAGTTCATTGAGATTTTTATCTCCAAAAGGAGTAAGAAGATCATGTGGAATATATATGGATTTCTTAGGTTTTAATTTTTGAATTATTTCTAATGGCGATAAATAATTTGGGTAGTGTTCATTAAATTTTGGCGCCAAAAACTTTGCAACATCTCTAGTTAAATTAGTATGTGCTGATGTAATGTAGACAACATCCTCACCAATAAAGGGGGCAAGTAAATCTTCATCCTGCGCTGTGAGTTGGCCAAAATCCAACTCTGTGACATCATAACCAACCGCCCTAAGGTATTTGCATAAATCAGCCAACACATACTCAGAATCTACGCCTGAGGTAACAATTTTCATGAGGTCTGGCCTTTTATTATGTGGTAATTTGAGAAACAGCAAACTGATTATCGCTTGCTCTTATCCCCACTCGCGGTGTACGCGTCAACTTGGTGTCAATGACATCAATAATGAGAGTGCTGCCAACCTCAACCATTACCTTGGTAGACATGACAGAGAGTGCAATAATAGTAGAGTACTGCCCAGCGGTAACATTCACCTCTTCACATGGTATAAATTTAGGCTCACTTATTATCCTCCAACTACCATCATTAACCCATAATGTGATAACAGGCATATCTGCCGTGGATGCCTGAAGCATACAGGCATACATATGACTATCTTGCGGGCCTGAATAGCAAGCGACCAGAGAAGCATGTCCACTCCCAGCCCCCAACCACGAAAATTTAGCCTTTATACTAATCACATCATCTACAGCAGTTTTTGCCTGAGCAATGGCCAGAGAAAAACCATCAGCTGGCGCCATAAAACCAATCTTGGTCGAATCAAATGGTGTTATCATCAAATTCTCCCAATAGAAATTTTCGGTATTGCAAATTGGGAGTCTAGCCGCCCTAAGTGTTACACAGCTGGGCGACTCAGTATAAATCGCCGGTGCAGAACCAAATACAGAATAAGAACCATCAGGCAAACATCCAATAGAGACAAAATCACATTTTTGATTTTCCGAAAGCTGTGCTATCTCATAGAAACCAACCTTATGAAGACATTTTCTAGTGTTCTTGCTATGTACCACAAAATGGCAATTATCGATATATAAAATATGACTTTGACAAGCCCTCAGAAGTAGATTTAGGATATGTCGCTCACCAATAAAATCCTGCATCAGCCAAGGTGATGCGATACCAATACTTGTTACATGACGATCTTTCAAATGCAATACAAAATCGTCAACATTGCGAACATAAATAACTTCCTGATCTTGCAACAGTAACGAGACACCATCATGTAGCACTGGACATACAAAAACTATATTGCACTGCTGCCAACTCTTGATATTTTTAGAAATACCAACAAAAACATCTTCAAGCTCAGCCGCTGTAACTATCACATCGTGGACATTGGCTGATGACATCACCGGTAATGAACTGACTTTCTCGCGCAGAAGTTCTGTTATAGCCTGAAGTCTGGAGATATCATCACGCAGAGTTAGCTGCCCCTCTGACAGTTGCTGGTTACCTTGCTCAATCCCCTGACTCAGATTAACCAGCTGTTCTGAAAAAATGAGATCAGCATCGCACTTTCCTGAACGCCTCAGGAATGATTGGAGAAAACGCGTAAATCGACTCATGGTATCGTCATCCAATAATTATTATTCAGTACAGTTTTGCCTAACTGCTCTCTTCAGGTATACAGACAAGGGCATAGAAATGGGTGTTATCCCATCGGTTGTACTCTTTTGGATAAATATCAACAACTTCCTTAATGCTGAAACCGGCTTGACGTATAAGATCTATCTCATGCTGTAGCCATCTATATTCAGAGTAGTAATCTGTTCCTAGCTCTTTGGAGTAACCATCAACAATGACATCTTCAGTACACCCCATCTGATGCTTGACTATCAAAGTACCAGCAGGTCGTATCCATGAGCGAGCCTTCTGATAAATCCGTTCCGCCTCTGTTCTATTGAAGAAATTCATCACACCAAAAATGGTAACAAGATCAAATTTCTCTGCCACATCAAATATATTGAGATCTTCATTAATAACTTTCAGGTTGTCCGTTCTTTTTATAAAATCGCTAAAGTTAGAATATTTTTCTACAGCGACTATTTTAGAGAAATCTTCTGTAAGGTGATTAACAAGCAGCCCAGTACCAGCACCAAGATCAAGCAGGGTTTTACTTTTATCTGAGAAACGTTTGACTAACTCAATATCAAAAATAGAAAAATCGGGGGCTTTATTTCTAGTCTCTATTGGTGATTTTATTTTGCTGGCTAGTTTTTCATAATAACTATTTATTTTATGATTACCACTACTCCACGAGTCCACAAAATCAACAGCTTTCTTATAGTCTTCATAAGTGTCAATATCTTGCGCTCGTATTATCTTCGCAGACATTGGCAATAATGGTTCTAAAAGATTGTAAAGATGGCCCGAGGTAAATCTTATATTTTCCCTGCGGATGGCAGCAGGTCCAGACCACTCGTAATCACCATCATCTCTGGAAAATGAAACAACTTGTTCTTGTTCATTAAGCTTCACAAAAACTGCGTCTTCGCTCACTTTTTGACTCACCCCAATAAATTCTTGCTCTGCTTCAATGCACTGAGCAATATCATCTGGGTGAACTAATAGATCCCCATCCCAAGCAATAATCATTTCATTAGCATGTTTACCACCAAGATAGAGACTAGCGCCAGTTTTAGAGTGAAAATAATCGTGATTGAAAACAAAAATAATATCTTTTCTGATCGAGCATACTTCATCAATAAGACTGCTAGCCTGAAAACCAACAACTATTCTAAGATCACTTACATGCCGGAATTGTTCTAGCTGTAGATGAATAAGTGGCACCCCTTGTAGCTTAATAAGCGACTTTGTTTGTCCCAGCCCAAGGCGCGAACCAACCCCCGCAGCACTAATTACCACTGACCTTCCATTTTGAGGTGATTTTATCTGTTGCAGTAACCTGAGCATAGCAACAGAATCATATACTGCATAATCTGCAACTTGCATGACCGTATTTGCCGGTTGGTGAATCAAGCCGCAAGCAATAGAAACATCAGCGATCCTCATGGCCTCAGCATCATTATTTCCATCACCGATGAAAACGACTTGCTCACCTTGCGCTTGATACTCTTTAACAATATCTTCTTTCTTTAGTATTTTGGTTAATCGAACCTTGCCATTGGCATCAACTTCCCCTTCTGATGAACGAATTACGCACTCTATTTTTTTGGCTAATTCTGCGATCCAGCCATTATAATTTCCAGTGGCAATAATACAGTCATCACGGTTACTATTGATAAAATCGAGCAGAGACTGGTTAAGGGGAATATCCGCTACGATGCGAGCAACTTGAGCCACATCTAGGTGACCAAGTATGTCAACCCGCTTGATGAAACTTTCCATGAATGGGATCTGACCATTAATAGTCTGGGCAGTTAACTCTTCTATTTGCGTAGTGACATTGAAACTTTTAGCTATGATAGGCAATGTTTCACAGCAGCTAAGAGTTCCGTCGAGATCGAAAATAAATTTCATCCTTTGCCTCGCTAGGTTGGCAATATCTAAACGTTTGTATTTATAAGACAATAAGCAAGTGAAGTCGAGACAATCTGGCGCAGGATCATACCCAGATCAGATGGACTTAGCCCACGATGGTAGACATATTCTGTTCTCACGACGAGACTTATTCGAAGACCTCTGGTGTGACGCGCATCCAAGGTGGCTCTAGCGTCGCACTCTGTAGTAGAACGCTTCAATGCAATCGAAGATTTCGGCGCGGGCCAGATCGTGGGTTTTGTTGATCCTTTTTATGATGCGATCTTTTTTTCAGCGAACTGAAGAACGATTCAGAGACAGCATGATCCCAACAGTTGCCACGTCGGCTCATATTGGGGGCCAAGTTATTGGCCCCAAAAAACACTGCCTATCGTTACTGCCATATTGGCAACCCTGATCCGACTACACGATAGCCAATCCACAAACCTAAAGGCGGCGCAGGCACCACATGAAGTAAGCGCCCCCTAATAGGGTGGAGACCAGCCCGACCGGCACCTCCTGCGGGAAGAGGATCTGCTGGCCGACCCAGTCCGCCGATACCATCAACAGGGCGCCGGAAGCGGCGGCCCCAAGCAGGTGCCAGCGTGCCCGCACCAGCCCCATCAGCTTGGCCATATGTGGCGCCAGAAGACCGACGAATGAGAGCGGCCCGACCACCAGGGTGGCACTGGCGGTGAGCACGGCCACCAGCAGCAGGATGGCGAGCTGGGCACGGTTGAGGCGAATGCCAAGCGCGGTCGCTACAGCACTCCCCATCGGCAGCAGATCGAGCCAGCGGCTCACCAGCAGGCAGACGGCCAGCATTAACAGCGCCAGCCCCACCAACCCATAGGCTACCGGCAGGGTGACGTAGTAGGTGGAGCCGGACATCCAGGAGAGCAGTTGCTGCACCCGCAGGTCACCGTTGGCCAGCGCAATGGCCTGCAGCGGCTCAAACAGTGCCGTGATGGCGATGCCGGAGAGCAGGATCCGCTCCGGCTGGAAGCCGTGCTTGCGATTGACCACCACCAGCAGCAACAGGCAGCCGAAGGCACCGAGCAGGCCACCGGCCAGCATCAGCGGCAAAGGCAACGCGGGCAGCAGCAGCGCCGTGGCAATCACCCCCATAAAGGTGCCACCGCTCACCCCCAGCAGCTCCGGGCTCGCCATAGGGTTGTTGCTGACCCGCTGCAACAGGGTGCCCGCCAGCGCCAGCAGCACGCCAGCCGCCCCCGCCGCCAGAGTGCGCGGCAACCGCCACTCCAGTTGAGCCTGCCAGCGGAGCCAGCTCGGCCAGCTCCAGCCCGTCATTCCCTGACCCAACAGCAGGGAGGCGACCATGGCCAGCAACAGCCCGACCAGCAACAGGCCGATAAGGCGAGCCGGTGCCGGATGGCGGGCCACCAGCAGGCCGGCGTTTGCCTTTGGCGTACCCGAC
Organism: Aeromonas sp. 604443; assembly: GCF_049170315.1. Taxonomy (NCBI): domain Bacteria; kingdom Pseudomonadati; phylum Pseudomonadota; class Gammaproteobacteria; order Aeromonadales; family Aeromonadaceae; genus Aeromonas; species Aeromonas sp. 604443. The sequence continues at coordinate 47,780 of NZ_JAAKMI010000011.1, read as the reverse complement.
TTGATGCCAAGGCGCGGGATCAGCCAGAGCAGCAGCGGCGCGCCCAGCATGGCTGTCATGGCGCCAGTGGGGATCAAGACTGGCCAGAAGCGGCTCAGACTCTGCAGCAGCAGATCGGTCGCCGCCAGCAGCAGGGCGCCGAGGATCGGTGCCCACAATAGCCGTTGGCCAAGCTGACGGATCCCGAGCAGCCGCACCATGGCGGGGGCGGCCAGCCCGATAAAGCCGATCAGCCCGACCACGCTCACCACGCAAGCGGTGACAAATACCGCCAGCCCGAGTCCTGCAAAACGCAGATGCTGCAGGGAGACCCCCAGACTACGGGCGCTGGCATCATCCAGCTCCAGCACCGCCAGCGGGCGTACCAGCACAGCGGCCAGCGCAGCGGCTGCCAGCAGGCGGGGCAACAGGTAACTCACCCCGCTCCAGCTGTTCTGCACTAGCGAGCCACTGCCCCACACCAGCAAGCCTTTCAGCTCCTCCTGAAAGAACAGCAAGAGCCCCATGCTGATGGCCGCCAGATAGAGGTTGATCACCAGCCCGGCAAAGACGATGACCACCGGATTGAGCTGGCGACGCCAGGCCAGGGCAAACACCAGTGCCATCGCGAGGCTGCCACCGGCCATGGCGATCCACTCCCGCCCCAACAGCAACCAGGAGGGGGCAAACAGGGTCACCATCATCAACGCCAGTTGGGCACCGGAGGCCACCCCAAGAGTGGTGGGTGACGCGAGCGGGTTGCGCAGCACCTGCTGCATCAGGGTACCAGCCAGCCCGAGAGCCGCCCCGGCCAACAGGGTGACAGCCAAGCGGGGTAGCCAGCTGAAATGCACCACCGCTTGGCTGACATCATCCAGATTGGGGGCGAACAGGCTCTGCCACCAGAGCGCACCGGGCAGCTGGCGAGCCAGCTCCCAATACGCGAGCAAGAGGATCAACCCCAGCAGGCTCGAGACCGGCCGCAGCAGCGGCGATGTGAGCAGTCGCTTCATCGGCTAGCCTCCATACGCTCGGCATCTTGCAGCAATGCATCGCTGAGCAGACCGGCGAAACGGCGGGCGGCCAATACGCCGCCAAAACTCCAGACCGCAGGCAGATGCAGCACGGGGGCTTGGCGTACCAGCGGCAGATGCTGCCACAGCCCAGGCTCCTGCAGCCGTTCACTCACCCCGACCGGAATGGGATCGACCACCACCAGCCGCGCGGTTGGCAAGGTCATGAACTGCTCGATGCTGACCACCGAGAAACCCCAGTCATTGGTCTGCTCCTGCCAGCCATTACGCAGCCCGAGGCGCGTCATCACCGCATCGAACAGGCTGTGGCGACCAAACACCCGCACATGGCGCTCATCGATAAACTGCACCACCAGCAGGGGTGGCAAATCCGCAGGCAATCTGGCCTGCATACTGGCGAGATCCCGATCCAGCCCGGCCAGCAGCCGTTCGCCCTCGGCGGTTTTGCCCACTATACGGGCGAGGGTCAGGGTCACCTCGTGCAGTCTCTGCCACAGATCGGTTTGCCCATCATAGAGGACGATGGTGCTCACCGGTGCAATGCGGGAAAGAGTTGGCGCCAGCGGGGCCGCCAGCGGCGAGATGAGGATGCGATCGGGTTTGAGCTCCGCCAGCAGCTCACGGTTGGGCTGGGTGCGCAGGCCGATATCTACCACTCCGGCGGGTAGCCGTGGCTCGCCGACCCATGCCTGATAGGGGCCTGCATCCCCCACCGCCAGCGGCGTCACCCCGAGTGCCAGCAGGGTCTCGGCTATGGTCCAGTCGACGGTGGCGATACGGGGTAGCGGCGCAGAGGCGATCGGGGATTTGTCGGCCTGCGCCGCTAGTGGCAGCAGCAGGCTGACGAGACAAGGGGCCATCTTCAATAAAAGGTTCAAGGATGCCCCCGGTCAGACGATGGCGATGGCGTGGTCATAGGCCGGGTGGCGAATGACCTCCATCGGAATGCCATAGATGGCGTGCAGAGTCTCGCTGGTCATGATCCCCTCAGGTTCGCCGTGGGTGAGCAGGCGGCCGGAGTGGAGTGCCACCAGCCGATCGCAGAAGCGGGAGGCCATATTGATGTCGTGAATGACGATGATGACCCCGAGGTTTAGCTGACGGCTCAACTGCTTGACGAGCGTCAGCACCTCCACCTGATGGGCCACGTCCAGCGCGGCCAGCGGCTCGTCCAGCAGGATGAAGCGGCTCTCCTGGGCCAGCAGCATCGCCAGCCAGACCCTGCCCCGCTCGCCGCCGGAGAGGGTATCCACCAGCCGATCGGCAAAACGTTCGGTATGAGTCAGAGCGATGGCACGCTCGACCTGACGGTGATCCTCCGCCCCCATCTGGCCCAGCAGGCCACGCCAAGGGTAGCGGCCCATCTCCACCAGCTCCCGCCCGAGCAGATTCTCGGCGCTCGGCAGATGCTGGGGCAGATAGGCCACCTGACGGGCAAACTCCCGGTTGCCCCAGTCGGGCAGCGGCTTGCCATCGAACAGGATCTCGCCGTCGCTGAGGGGTTGCTGGCGAGCCAGCAGCTTGAGCAGGGTCGATTTACCCGAACCATTGTGGCCGATGAGGCCATAGACCTGTCCCTGCTCGAAACGCAGGTCGGTGGGGTGCAGCAGCGCGCGGTCATTGACCGTGAAGCTGGCTGATTTCATCTCGAACATAAGCAATTCCTGTGCTGGCTTGCCGCCAGTCTCATCGGTGCCGGCATCAAGCCGGCACCTCGCAATCCAGATAGGCGATCGCATCGCGGCTCACTGCGGCGCGGCGCGCCCCGGTCAGTTCAGTGAGCTGGCCCTGACGCATCTCCAGCAGGCGATCGGCCTGCGGGAAGTAGTGATCGTCGTGACTGATGGCAATCACCGTCTTGCCCATCTCCTTGAGGCGCGGCAACAGCACCTGATAGAAGATGCGGCGGAACTGGGGATCCTGATCCGCGGCCCACTCGTCAAACAGCATCACCTCGCGCTGCTCGGCCAGCGCCAGCAGCAGGGCGACCCGCTTGCGCTGCCCCTGAGAGAGTTCGATATCGGCGATAAAGCCATCCTCGATGGTGAGCTTGCTGCCCATCTGCAACCGCTCCAGCCACTCGGCCACCAGCTCATCCTTGGGTTCCGGCCCCAGCAGGTGCTGGAACAGGTGATAGTCGGTGAAGATGGCGGAGAAGAGCGCCAGATAGCCGTTGCGATCGGTGATCGGCTCACCATCCAGCAGGATCCGGCCCGATACCGGCTGATAGAGCCCGGTCAGCAGCATGGCCAGCGTCGACTTGCCGGATCCGTTGCCGCCGATAATGAAGATCTGCTCCCCCTTTTCGATGACCAGATCGATGGGGCCAACGGCAAAACCGCCCTCCCCCTGATAGTGAAAGCTCACCTGCTCCAGCTCGATACGCTGCCAGGGGCGGATGGCGGGCGGCAGCGGGAAGTCCGCATCCGGCTCGGCCAGATTGAGGGCAGCAATCTTGTCGAACGCCACCTGAGCGGCAAGCAGGGTCGGCAGGGCGCCAATCCCCTGCAACAGCGGGGTACGCAGGAACAGCAGGGTCAGGGCGAAGGTGGCGGCCACATTGGTGTTGGCCCAGCCAAGGCCGTTGGCCAGAAAGAAGACCAGACCGATGGCCCCCAGCATCATGATATTCGACCAGTTCACCGCGCTCAGGTGATAGGTGTCGGCGCGGATGATCTGCTGGCGGTAGTCACGGGCATTTTGTTCATAGAGCTGGTGGTAAACGAAGTGAGCCCGCTCGCGGTTGAGCGCCAGCTCCTTGCTGCCGGCGATGATGGCCTGATAGTTCTGATAGAGCCGATCTTCGGCCTGACGCATGTGGGAGAGATGGCGATAAACACGGTTCACCAGCAACCAGCCCACCACCATGGTGACGGTGACCCAGAGCGCGGTCACCCCGAGCAGGGCCGGAGAGAGCCAGCCAAGGTAAAGGGCAGAGCCCAGCGTGAGTACCAGCCCCTGCACCAGCTCAGGCAGGCGCACGAAGGCAATGGTGATCTGGCCGATATCGCTGGAGAGGGAGGCCAGCAGCGGCCCCTGACCAATCTGGCGGATGCGGGCGACATCGGTATCCAGCAGTTGCTTGAGCAGACGGCCGCGCAACCGGTAGACAAAATGGTGACCGAGAGTGGTCAGGGCCAGCTGAGATCCGAGCGTGATCACCAGCAGCAGCACAATCAGGCCGACCAGCTGACCGAGGATCGGCAGCGGATCACCTATAGATTCGATAAGAGACTGATTGATAAAAGCAATGACGCCAATCCCGCTGACGGCACTGAGCAGGCTGAGCAGGGTGATGGCGATAAAAGGCCAACGATATTGGCGATAAACCAGAGACAAGAGTTCCATAACGGACCGGTATTCCAGAGAGATCAGAACAACTGCGGGTGAAAAGAAGGGCGGGAATCCGGTTCCCGCCCGACTTCGATTACCAGCGGTAGTTGATGCTGCCCACTACGCTGCGCGGCTCGCCGTAGTAGCAGTAGTAGTCACAACTGGCCACGTAGGTTTCACCCAGCAGGTTGTTGACGTTGAGCTGGGCACGCCAGTTCTTGGCAAAGTCATACCCGATCATCGCATCCCACACGGTATGGGCTGGCACCTCGGCAGAGCCGTAGATGGGGGTGTAGTCCGCATTCACGGCGCCAATACCCACGCTGGAACCGATATAACGCACACCGGTACCCAGCTCCAGACCCGAAGCCACCCCTTGCTGCACCTTGTAGTTGCCCCAGAAGGAGGCTTGGTGGCGCGGGATCAGGCTGGCACGGCGATCACCACTGCCGGTGTCGTTGGTTTTGGCATCTGTGTAGGTATAAGCAGCGGTCAGACGCAGCGCATCTGTCACCTGCACGCTCCCTTCCAGCTCAATCCCCTGAGAGGTCACTTCACCCGCCTGGGTCTGCTGGCCGGAACCGGTAGAGACCAGCGAGTTGGTCTGGGCCAGATCGAACAGCGCCATATTGATGTAACCGTCGAGGAAGGCAGGCGCATACTTCACGCCGGTCTCGTAGAGCTTGCCCTTGAGCGGCTTGTAGGAACTCTTGGTGTTGGGATCGATCCCCGGCAGCACCTCGAACGACTCGGCATAGGCAAAGTAGGGAGAGAGGCCGTTGTCGGCCAGATACATCAGGCTGCCCGAGAGGGATAGCTCGTGATCGTACTGGCGCTCGTCCTTGCTGGTATTGGTATTGTGGGTCTCCACATAGTCAAAACGGCCACCGGCAGTCAGCAACCAGCGATCGTCCCAGCGGATCTGGTGCTGGGCATAGAGACCGCTCTGGCCCTTGCTGCTCTTCTGGTGAGTGGCGGTCGACTCATCAAAACCAGGGAAGCCGCTGTAATCCGGGTTCATGGTATTGATGGTGCCCATACCGTAGTTGTCGGCCTCGACCCCTTCATTGACATGACGCTGCAGATCAACCCCCAGCAACAAGGTCTGCTCGGTGCTGTCGGTGTTCCAGTAGCCCACCATCTGGTTGTCCATGGTGGCACTCTTGGTATTGCCATCGCGGTAAACCAGGCCACGACTGGCGGTTGTGCCTTCATAGGTCGGGAAGATATAGGTCTGGCGCAGCAGCAGATCGTTGTAGTTGAAGCGGACGTTCTGCTTGAACTCCCAGGTCTGGTTGAGCTGGTGGGCCAACTCATAACCGGTGGAGATCTGGGTATTGCGGTTGCGATCGTAATCCGGCTGGCTCAGGTTGGTGGAGGGATCAATCTGGCCACCTGACGAATTCAGAGTGCCATAGACAGGGAAGAAGCCGTTGGTCGGGACCCCTTCGTCATGCAGGAAACTGGCCAGCAGGGTCAGGCTGGTACGATCCGAAAGATCGAAGGTGACGCTGGGCGCCAGATAAACCCGATCGTTGTAAGTACCGGTAAGCACACCATCACGCTCTTTATAAAGAGCAACCATGCGGTAGCGGCTGTCGTCGGAGAGCGCGTCAGAGACGTCCACCCCGACCTGACGATGATCCCGGCTGCCAAGCTGCAGATCCACCTGCCCTTGCGGCGTGGCGGTCGGCCGCTTGCTGATGGCATTGATCACCCCGCCCGGAGGCGCCTCACCGTAAAGGATCGAGGCTGGCCCCTTCAGCACTTCCACACTCTCCAGACCGAACGATTCCGGCGTCCAGACGTAGTAGCCGGTGCCAAACAACCGGTTGCCATCCAGATAAGAGGCGGCATCGAAGCCACGCACCTTGAACCAGTCGGTGTTGTTGTCTGAGCCATAGAGGCCGGTCAATACGCCGGAACGGTAGCGAATCGCTTCATCCAGCTGCAACACGGCGTGCTGATCCAGTTCCTCGCGATTAACCACGGAGACGGCGCGAGGGGTCTCGGCCATCGGCACTTCCACCTTCATGGCCGTACCTGTCACCACCATGGTTTCGCTGGCTTTGGGCAGCTCAGCGGTGGTTTGTTCAGCCATCAGCGGCAGGGAGACGAGCAAACCGGAGAGCGAAAGCACGCCGAAGGCGCCCTTCTTGCCGGGTCCTGTAGTGTATTTTTGCGCAATCATATTAAAGTCTCGTTTATCAATGAGTTATGTTGTTTTAATTGTTATTTGTGGTCGTTTGTCACGACATCACCCTGTTCCATGGGCGAATAAAGCAGCGCAATCCTACTACAGGAGCCGTGATCGAATCGATTCAATAATTGCTAATCATTTGCATCTACATTGTTATCTAGCTGCATCGTTGGCAGGATTTCGCGGGAGATGGGAGCCATCAGGAGAGCTATGAGCGGAGAAGAAAATGGAGAGGAATATCAAGAAGCAGAAAAAAGATCGGCAGGATGGATCCGGTGGCATTATCTGACTGGATACATTATCCCCAAGCTTTATCCATATTTATCCACACCCTTTGGCGGTAGAATCCGGCTTTCCGTTTCTTTGTCTGAAATCAGGATCCATTCCATGGCCAAACTCAATCTCGTCGTCGGCTCCATGCTGGGCGCCGCCGAATATGTCGCAGACCACGTCGCCAACCTGCTGGAACAGGCTGGCCACCAGACCCGGATCCACAACCCGGCCAAGCTGGCAGAGGTGCTGGATGATGCGGGATCCATCCTGCTGGTGGTCACTTCCACCCATGGTGCCGGGGATGTGCCCGACAACCTGCAACCCTTCGCCAAGGATCTTGCCGAGCAGCATCCGGATCTTAATTCATTGAAATATGGCGTGATCGCCCTTGGTGACAGCAGTTATGACACCTTTTGCCAGGGTGGCAAGACGCTGGATCGGCTGCTGGCCGAGTGCGGTGCCAGCCGGATCGGCGAGCGGCTCGACATTGATGTGACCCAACACGAGATCCCCGAAGATGCCGCAGAAGTGTGGATCCGCGACTGGATGACGATGATCGCCTGATCAGCGTGCGGGAGATCCTGAAAAAAAGCTTGATCTCCCCACTTATCCCCAGATCGACTATCCACCATGTTATTAACAGATTGATCCGGGGGAGTTGTTCTACAAGGTTACCCACAACGCCCAGGGGTAATGTGCATAACTACGGTGTAAAGCTCTGCAAAACCTATAGTTATCCATGTATTAGATCCAGACCGACAGACCTCTGTGTATAAAAGTCCTGGTTATCCCCTCGTTCACCGGGCCAGGATCCAAGCTTTTCCACAAGCTAGGATCGTCCTTAAATTAATGATCTTTATGATCAAAAAGTGCTTATCAACAGAAAGGGCGGATCCTAATAAGAGATCCAGTAAAAGATCGATCTAAAGATCCTTAAGATCTAATTAGTGGATCCTCCCTTCATACTGAACGTTAAGTAGACGTTCCCCTCAGGACGCGAAACAGATAGAATGTTCCGCCCTTTAGCCCAGGCAAATAAAGATCTTCAGGCGTGCAGATCAAGGTGATCCCAATGCAATACCATGAACAATTTGATGTGATCGTCGTCGGTGGCGGTCATGCCGGAACCGAAGCAGCAACAGCGGCAGCCCGTATGGGCATGAACACCCTGTTGCTGACCCACAATATCGATACGCTGGGACACATGTCCTGTAATCCGGCGATCGGCGGGATCGGCAAGGGACACCTGGTCAGGGAAGTTGACGCACTCGGCGGGATCATGGCGCGTGCCATCGATCTTGGCGGGATCCAGTTCCGCACCCTCAACTCCTCCAAGGGCCCGGCAGTACGAGCCACTCGTGCCCAGGCGGATCGCCTGCTCTACAAGGCTGTCGTTCGCCAGATGCTGGAGAACTACCCGAACCTGAAGATCTTCCAGCAGGCTTGTGACGATCTGATCATGGATGGGGATCGTGTTGCCGGTGTGGTCACCCAGAGCGGGATCCGCATCAGCGGCAAGACTGTGGTGCTGACGGTCGGTACCTTCCTGAATGGTTTGATCCACATCGGGATGGAAAACTACAAGGGCGGTCGTGCCGGGGATCCTCCCTCGATCGCTCTGGCCCAGCGCCTGCGTGAACTGCCGCTGCGCATCGATCGTCTCAAGACTGGCACCCCGCCGCGCATCGATGCTCGCAGCGTCGATTTCTCTGTGATGCAGGCCCAGCACGGCGACGATCCGCGCCCCGTCTTCTCGTTTATCGGCGATGCCAGCCAGCATCCCCGTCAGGTGCCCTGCTACGTCACCCACACCAACGAGCGTACCCACGAGGTGATCCGCAATAACCTGGATCGCAGCCCCATGTATGCCGGGGTGATCGAGGGGATCGGCCCGCGCTACTGCCCGTCGATCGAAGACAAGATCACCCGTTTCGCCGACAAGACGGCGCACCAGATCTTCGTCGAGCCGGAAGGCCTGACCACCCACGAACTCTATCCGAACGGGATCTCTACCAGCCTGCCGTTTGACGTGCAGGTGCAGATCGTCCGTTCTGTGCGCGGCTTCGAGAACGCCCACATCACCCGCCCCGGCTATGCCATCGAATATGATTTCTTCGATCCGCGGGATCTTAAGGCCAACATGGAGAGCAAGTGCATTCCAAACTTGTTCTTTGCTGGCCAGATCAACGGTACGACCGGTTATGAAGAGGCGGCGGCACAAGGCCTGATGGCCGGTCTGAACGCCGCGCTGCGTGCCCAGGACAAGGATCCCTGGAACCCGCGTCGGGATCAGGCCTACATGGGCGTGATGATGGACGATCTCTCCACCCTGGGGACCCGCGAGCCTTACCGCATGTTCACCAGCCGCGCCGAATACCGCCTGCTGCTGCGGGAAGACAACGCCGATATCCGTCTGACCGCCATCGGTCGCGAGCTGGGTCTGGTGGATGACGAGCGCTGGGGCAAATTCAACGCCAAGATGGAACAGGTCGAGCTGGAGCGTCAGCGCATGCGTTCAACCTGGATCCACCCGCAACATCCGTCACTGGAAGCGGTCAACGCCCTGGTCAACACCCCGCTGACCCGCGAACAGAGTCTGGAAGAGCTGCTGCGTCGTCCCGAGGTGACCTATGATGCGCTGATGGCCATCGAGGGTGTCGGCCCTTCCGTGACCGATCCTGCTGCGGCCGAACAGGTTGAGATCCAGATCAAGTACGCCGGTTACATCGAGCGTCAGCACGATGAAGTGGAAAAGCAGCTGCGCAACGAGAACACCCTGCTGCCGCTGGATCTGGACTATCGCGAGGTGAACGGCCTCTCCAACGAGGTGAAAGCCAAGCTGAACGATGCCAAGCCGCAGACCATTGGTCAGGCTTCCCGCATCTCCGGCATCACCCCGGCGGCCATCTCCATCCTGCTGGTTCACCTGAAAAAACACGGCCTGCTGCGTAAAACCGCCTGAGGAATCCCATGTTGGAAAGATTGAACGGCCTGCTCAAGCAGGCCGAAATTGTTATCACCGATACCCAAAAGAGCCAACTGGTGCAGTTGGTCGAGTTGCTGCACAAGTGGAACAAGGCTTACAATCTCACCTCGGTGCGAGATCCGGACGCCATGCTGGTCAAGCATATCCTCGATAGCCTGGTGGTAAGCCCCCACTTGCACGGTGAGCGCTTCATCGACGTGGGGACCGGTCCCGGCCTGCCGGGATTGCCGCTGGCGATCATCAATCCGGACAAGCAGTTCGTTCTGCTAGACAGTCTGGGCAAACGGATCAACTTCATCCGCCAGGTCATTCTGGAGCTGGGGTTGACCAATGTGACGCCGATCAAATCCCGGGTGGAAGAGTATCAACCCGAAGTCGGGTTTGATGGTGTACTCAGCAGAGCGTTCGCTTCGCTAGAGGACATGCTGAGCTGGTGTCACCACCTGCCGTCAGAACAGGGCAGCTTCCTCGCGCTCAAGGGACAATATCCCGCAGAGGAGCTGGCCCAGTTGCCTGCCAATATCCGTCTGGTAGCCTGTCATGAGCTGCGGGTGCCGGAGCTGGAAGGCGAACGTCATCTGCTGGAATTCAAACATATCCAGCCCGAATAGGGTCGCAGTTTCATTTAGGGGATCGTGTGGGAAAAGTCATCGCCATAGCCAACCAGAAGGGTGGAGTAGGTAAAACCACCACCTGTGTGAATCTGGCCGCCTCCATGGCTGCCACCCGGCGCAAGGTGCTGGTGATCGATCTGGATCCGCAGGGCAATGCCACCATGGGCAGCGGTGTCGACAAGTATGACGTCGAGCGCACCGCCTATGAGCTGCTGATCGAGGATGCCCCCATCAGCGAAGTGATCATCCCCGAAACCACCGGGGGGTATCACCTGATCGCCGCCAACGCCGACGTGACCGCGGCCGAAATCCGTCTGATGGAATTTTTCGCCCGCGAAATCCGCCTGCGCAATGCGCTGGCTTCGGTGCGGGACAAATACGACTACGTCTTCATCGACTGCCCGCCCTCTCTCAACATGCTGACCGTGAACGCCATGGCCGCCGCCGACTCCGTGTTGGTGCCCATGCAATGCGAATATTACGCGCTGGAGGGGCTCACCGCCCTGGTCGACACCATCAGCAAGCTGGCCGCCGTGGTCAATCCGGAGCTCAAGATCGAAGGGGTGCTGCGCACCATGTTCGATCACCGCAACCGGCTGGCCAATGATGTGTCCGATCAGCTAAAACAGCACTTTGGTGACAAAGTCTACCGCACCATCATTCCCCGCAACGTTAGACTGGCTGAAGCCCCGAGTTTCGGTGCCCCGGCCATGCACTATGACAAATCATCGGTGGGCGCCAAGGCCTACCTGGCACTGGCTGGCGAGATCCTGCGCCGCCAGGAGCAGGAACGTCAGGCGACCATCGCAGACCGAGAGAGCATATGACTCCGAAAAAACGTGGACTGGGCAAGGGGCTGGATGCCCTGCTCAGTACCAGCACGGCTGCCCGCCAGAAACAGGTGATGAGCGATCAACGTACTGAAGAGGCCATGGCCCCCACCAATCAGGGCGAGCTGCGCAAGCTGCCGGTGGAGTGGTTGCAGTCCGGCAAGTACCAGCCCCGCAAGGATATGTCCCAGGATGCACTGGAAGAGCTTGCCAACTCCATCCGCGCTCAGGGGGTGATCCAGCCCATCGTGGTACGCCCTCTCGGCGAACAATCCTTCGAAATAATTGCCGGTGAGCGGCGCTGGCGCGCGTCCCAGCTGGCGCGGCTCGAGGTGGTGCCCTGCATCGTCAAGGATGTACCCGACGAGGCTGCCGTTGCCATCGCGCTGATTGAGAACATCCAGCGGGAAGACCTCAATGCCATCGAAGAGGCGGTCGCTTTACAAAGACTACTGACCGAATTCGAACTCACCCACCAGCAGGTGGCCGAGGCGGTGGGCAAGTCCCGCACCACGGTGACCAACCTGCTGCGTCTCAACCAGCTCAACGACGACGTGAAGCGTTTCGTCGAGCATGGCGACCTCGACATGGGTCATGCCCGAGCCCTGCTGGCCCTGAGCGGTCAGGCTCAGTCCGAACTGGCCAAGCTGGTTGCCCAGAAAGGGCTGACTGTACGCGATACCGAGAAGCTGGTGCAAAAAGCGCTTGAACCGGCAAAAGCCAGGGTCGAACCGGCCCGTGATCCGCAGATCGGCTACCTGGAGCGCCAACTGGCAGAAAAAATTGGCAATCAGGTGCAACTTCAGCCTGGCAAGCGGGATAGCGGAAAGTTAGTAATAAGTTACGAGAATTTATCCGATTTGGACCGTATATTGGGCTATTTTGGCGTGTCAGAATCGTGATTCTTACGCTTTTTGTAGTAATAAAACATCCATTCCTTTTGATATGGCCATAACCTTGATTTGCCGCGGAAAGCCGCAAAAATTAAGGATTTTTGTCATATTGCAATAGCGGCCCTCAAGGGTATAATTTGACCGGCTTTAAGAGCTGTTAACATGGGGTCTTCGGATCCCGATTTTTTACAGTTCTGTAATGTTCAGGGGTAGGTTGGTGAAGCAGAAAATAGCCTTGGAAGGTTTTACGCTAGCCTGGGTTATGCTCGTTTGTCAGCTCATCCTGATCCTGGCGATGAGTGCTGTCTGGTTTTATCAGATTAGTGCCAGCGCCGGTTATTCCGCCCTTTACGGAGGGGGGATGTACTGGGTTCCTCAAGCCTTGTTTACTGTCTGGGTGCTGCGCCGCAAGGTGACAACCGAGAGTGTGGGCCTGGTTTTGCGGGACTTTTATGGTGGGGCTGGGATTAAGCTCGTTTCGACAGCAGGTCTGTTTGCTCTGTTGTTTGGTGCGAAAGTCGAGGTCGTTACCGTCTCGTTTTTCGCCACTTATATCCTCGCCCTCGTTGTACAGTGGATAGTCTCATTCACGCTTAACAACCACTATTAGGAAAACTCATGTCTGCAACCGGAGAAGTCCTGACTCCTCAGGGATATATCTCCCACCACCTGACCCACCTTCAAGTCGGGTCCGGGTTCTGGACGGTGAATATCGACTCAATGGTATTCTCCGTCGTGCTAGGCGCCCTGTTTATCCTGCTGTTCCGCAAAGTAGCCGTTAACGCTACCAGCGGGGTGCCGGGTAAGCTGCAGTGCTTTGTGGAGATGCTGGTCGAGTTTGTGAATGGTAACGTCAAAGACATCTTTCATGGTCGCAACAAGGTCATCGCACCTTTGGGGTTGACTGTGTTTGTCTGGATCTTCCTGATGAACCTGATGGATCTGATCCCCGTTGACTTTATCCCTCACGCTGCACAATTGATGGGTATTCCCTATCTGCGTGTGGTTCCCTCTGCTGACGTTAACATCACCATGTCCATGGCTTTGGGCGTGTTCTTCTTGATCCTGTATTACAGCATCAAGGTCAAGGGTATCGGCGGGTTTGTGAAGGAGCTGACGCTTCAGCCTTTCAACCACCCGGCGGCCATCCCGGTTAACCTCATCCTGGAAACTGTTACGCTGGTATCCAAACCGGTCTCTCTGGGTCTTCGACTGTTCGGCAACATGTATGCTGGCGAACTGATCTTTATCCTGATTGCGGGTTTGCTACCCTGGTGGTCACAGTGGATCCTGTCCGTGCCTTGGGCAATTTTCCACATCTTGATCATCACTTTGCAGGCATTCATCTTCATGGTTCTGACCATCGTCTATCTGTCGATGGCACAGGAAGACCATGGTTGATGCGACTCAAATAATCCTTTTTATACAATCAATTACATCTAAATAAATGGAGATCCTCATGGAAAACTTGAACATGGACCTGCTGTACATCGCTGCTGCAATGATGATGGGTCTGGCTGCTATCGGCGCTTCCATCGGTATCGGTATTCTGGGTGGCAAGTTCCTGGAAGGTGCTGCTCGTCAACCTGATCTGATCCCTGTTCTGCGTACCCAGTTCTTCATCGTAATGGGTCTGGTGGATGCGATCCCGATGATCGCCGTTGGTCTGGGTCTGTATGTGATGTTTGCGGTTGCTGGCTAAGTCGTTACGACATCTCCAGGCATAACCCATTAACTAACTAAAGAGGACATCGGCTGTGAATATCAACGCCACCCTCCTCGGCCAAGCAATTGCTTTTTTCTTCTTCGTTGTGTTTTGCATGAAGTATGTATGGCCGCCGCTGATGGCTGCCATCGAAGCCCGTCAGAAAGCTATTGCTGACGGTCTCTCTTCTGCCGAACGAGCCAAGAAAGATCTGGATTTGGCCAAGGCCAACGCCGTCGATCAGCTGAAAGAAGCCAAGCTGCAGGCTGCTGAAATCATTGAACAGGCCAACAAACGCAAGGCCCAGATCATTGATGAGGCAACTGTCGGTGCTCAGGCTGAGCGGGAAAAAATCCTGGCTCAAGGCCGTGCCGAGATTGAAGCTGAACGTCATCGTGCCAAAGAGGAACTGCGCAAGCAGGTTGCTGCTCTTGCCATTGCGGGTGCAGAGAAGATCCTGGCGCGCCAAATCGACCAGGCTGCCAACAGCGACATCGTCGACAAACTGGTAGCTGAACTGTAACGGGAACGGGGCTATGTCTGAACTGACTACAATCGCTCGCCCCTACGCCAAGGCTGCTTTCGAGTTTGCCGTTGAGCACAAGGCGGTTGATCAGTGGCTGGGGATGCTCAGCTTCGCTGCGGAAGTAGTGAAGAACGAGACCATCCACTCCCTGGTTAACGGCTCTGTGGCTGCCGACGAGCTGGCAAAACTGTTTGTCAGCATCTGCGGGGAGCAACTCGACGAGCATGGCCAGAACCTGATCCGGGTAATGGCAGAGAATGGTCGCTTGGGTGTGCTGCCGGCGGTCGTTGCCGAATTTGTGGTGTTCAAGTCTGAACTGGACAAAGAAGTTCAGGCTGACGTTATTTCGGCGATTGCACTGACCGACCAGCAGAAAGCCAATATTCAGGCTTCTCTGGAACAACGTCTCGCGCGCAAAGTGAAGCTGAATTGCAGCATCGACGCGTCCTTGATGGCCGGGGTGCTCATCAAGGCCGGTGATCTGGTTATCGACGGAACTGTCCGCGGCAAGCTGGATCGCATGGCTGACGCGCTGCAATCTTGATTGGGGTATTAGAGCATGCAACTGAATTCCACTGAAATCGCCGAGCTGATCAAGCAGCGCATTGCGCAGTTTGATGTAAAGAGCGAAGCGCGTAACGAAGGTACCATCGTCTCCGTGAGTGACGGTATCATTCGTATCCACGGCCTGGCCGATGCCATGCAGGGTGAGATGATCGAGCTGCCGGGCAACCGCTACGCTCTGGCATTGAACCTGGAGCGTGACTCCGTTGGTGCCGTAGTGATGGGTCCCTATGCCGATCTGGCCGAAGGGATGAAAGTAAAAGGTACTGGCCGCATTCTGGAAGTGCCGGTCGGTCGTGGTCTGCTGGGCCGGGTGGTCAACACCCTGGGTCAGCCTATCGACGGTAAAGGTCCGGTCGAGCACGATGGCTTCTCTCCGGTAGAAGTGATTGCCCCGGGCGTTATCGAGCGTAAGTCTGTTGACCAGCCTGTCCAGACCGGTCTGAAAGCCATCGACTCCATGATCCCTATCGGTCGTGGCCAGCGTGAGCTGATCATCGGTGACCGCCAGGTAGGTAAAACTGCCATTGCGATCGACACCATCATCAACCAGAAAGACTCCGGCATTAAGTGTGTCTACGTTGCGATTGGCCAGAAGGCCTCCACCATCGCCAACGTGGTGCGCAAGCTGGAAGAGCACGGTGCCCTGGCCAACACCATAGTAGTGGTTGCCTCTGCTTCCGAAGCGGCTGCCCTGCAATACCTGGCTCCGTATTCAGGTTGCTCCATGGGTGAGTACTTCCGTGACCGCGGTGAAGATGCCCTGATCATTTATGATGACCTGTCCAAGCAGGCCGTTGCATATCGTCAGATCTCCCTGCTGCTGCGCCGTCCGCCAGGACGTGAAGCATTCCCGGGCGACGTATTCTATCTGCACTCCCGTCTGCTGGAGCGTGCAGCTCGCGTCAACGCCGAGTACGTAGAGAAGTTCACCAAGGGTGAAGTGAAGGGCAAAACCGGTTCTCTGACCGCGCTGCCGATCATCGAAACCCAGGCGGGCGACGTATCCGCGTTCGTTCCGACCAACGTGATCTCCATCACCGATGGTCAGATCTTCCTGACTTCCCAGTCTTTCAACGCCGGTATTCGTCCTGCGGTTGATCCGGGTATCTCCGTATCCCGTGTGGGTGGTGCCGCCCAGACCAAGATCGTCAAGAAGCTGTCCGGTGGTATCCGTACCGCGCTGGCCCAGTATCGCGAACTTGCTGCCTTTGCCCAGTTCTCTTCCGACCTGGACGATGCAACTCGCAAGCAGCTGGACCACGGTCAGAAAGTGACCGAACTGATGAAACAGAAGCAGTACTCTCCGATGAGCGTGGCTCACCAGTCTCTGGTGCTGTTCGCCGCGGAAAAAGGCTATCTCTCTGATGTCGAGTTGAGCAAGATCCTCGACTTCGAAGCCGCTCTGCTCTCTTTCGCCGATACCCAGCATGCTGAGCTGATGGCTGAAATCAATGCCAAGGCTGACTACAACGACGCGATCGTTGGCAAGCTGACTGCGTTGCTGGATGACTTCAAGGCAACCCAGACCTGGTAAGCGAGTGTGGCAGCACAAGCTGCCACCTGATGGAGAGAAGAGATGGCCGGCGCAAAAGAGATACGTAACAAGATCGGGAGTGTTAAAAACACTCAAAAGATCACCAGCGCTATGGAAATGGTGGCAGCAAGCAAAATGCGCCGTGCGCAGGATCGCATGTCTGCCAGCCGTCCGTACGCTGAAACCATGCGCAAGGTGATCGGCCATATCGCTCAGGGGAACCTGGAATACAAGCACCCCTACCTCATCGAACGTGAGGTCAAGCGAGTGGGTTACATCGTCGTCTCCACCGACCGTGGCCTGTGTGGTGGTCTGAACATCAACCTGTTCAAGGCTGCCCTCAATGATATGAAGCAATGGAGCGCGAAAGGTGCCAAGGTTGACCTGGCTCTGATCGGCAACAAAGCCTCCAACTTCTTTGAACGGCACGGCGCCAAGGTGAAAGCTCATGTCGCAGGACTGGGCGATAACCCGAGCGTCAATGACCTGATTGGTTCAGTCAAGGTCATGCTGAAGGCTTACGACAACGGTGAGATTGACAAGCTGTATCTGGTGTACAACAAGTTCGTCAACACCATGGTGCAGCAACCACGGGTCGATCAACTGCTGCCTTTGCCCGTAACTGAAGACAGCAAGCTCGCCAAGAAACACCACTGGGATTACCTCTATGAGCCGGATCCCAAGAAGCTGCTGGATACCCTGCTGGTTCGCTATGTCGAATCTCAGGTCTACCAAGGTGTAGTGGAAAACTTGGCCAGTGAACAGGCAGCCCGAATGGTTGCCATGCAAGCCGCGACTGACAACGCCGGTAACCTGATTAACGATCTGCAACTGGTATACAACAAGGCCCGTCAGGCCAGTATTACCCAGGAGCTGACAGAGATCGTATCCGGTGCTGCTGCGGTGTAAGGCAAGGGTTATCAAAGGTTTAGAGGATTTGACATGAGTAACGGTTTCATCGTCCAAATCATCGGCGCTGTAGTGGACATCGAGTTCCCGCAGAATGCCGTGCCCCAGGTGTACGATGCACTGAAGGTCGTTAGCGAAGGTCAAGGCCAGGGTCTGGTGCTGGAAGTTCAGCAACAGATCGGTGGCGGCGTCGTTCGTTGCATCACCATGGGTTCCTCCGACGGTCTGCGTCGTGGGTTGGAAGTAATGAATAGCGGTAAATCCATCCAGGTTCCGGTCGGTACTGCGACACTGGGTCGGATCATGAACGTACTGGGCGAGCCAATCGACGAGAAAGGCCCGATCGGTGAAGAAGAGAGCTGGTCAATCCACCGTGAAGCCCCCAGCTACGAAGATCAGTCCAACAGCACCGAGCTGCTGGAGACCGGCATCAAGGTTATCGACCTGGTATGTCCGTTCGCCAAGGGTGGTAAGGTTGGTCTGTTCGGTGGTGCCGGTGTAGGCAAAACCGTAAACATGATGGAGCTGATCCGTAACATCGCGATCGAACACAGTGGTTACTCTGTATTCGCCGGTGTAGGTGAGCGTACCCGTGAGGGTAACGACTTCTACCACGAGATGATGGAGTCCAACGTACTGGACAAAGTATCTCTGGTTTACGGTCAGATGAACGAGCCGCCCGGAAACCGTCTGCGCGTAGCGTTGACCGGCCTGACCATGGCCGAGAAGTTCCGTGACGAAGGTCGTGACGTGCTGTTCTTCGTGGACAACATCTACCGTTACACCCTGGCCGGTACCGAAGTATCCGCACTGCTGGGCCGTATGCCTTCCGCAGTAGGTTACCAGCCGACCCTGGCCGAGGAGATGGGTGTTCTGCAAGAACGTATCACCTCCACCAAGACCGGTTCCATCACATCCGTACAGGCCGTTTACGTTCCTGCGGATGACTTGACTGACCCGTCTCCGGCGACCACCTTCGCCCACCTGGATGCGACCGTCGTACTGTCCCGTCAGATCGCGGCACTGGGTATCTACCCGGCCGTTGACCCGCTGGACTCTACCTCTCGTCAGCTGGATCCGCTGGTGGTTGGCAAGGAGCACTACGAGACCGCTCGTGGCGTTCAGACCGTACTGCAGCGCTACAAAGAGCTGAAGGACATCATCGCCATCCTGGGTATGGATGAACTGTCAGAAGAAGACAAACTGACCGTAGCCCGTGCCCGTAAGATCGAGCGTTTCCTGTCCCAGCCGTTCTTCGTTGCAGAAGTGTTTACCGGTTCTCCGGGTAAATACGTGCCGCTGAAAGAGACCATCCGTGGTTTCCAGGGCATCCTGAAAGGCGAGTATGACGATCTGCCCGAGCAGGCGTTCTACATGGTTGGCGGTATCGACGAAGTCGTCGAGAAATCCAAGAAACTGTAAGCCTCGACAGGAGGGCCCATGGCAGAGATGATCTCCTTTCACCTGGACGTGGTGAGCGCCGAAGGAAAACTGTTTTCCGGTCGCGTGCAATCCGCTCAGGTATCAGGCTCCGAAGGTGAGTTGGGTCTCCGCCACGGTCATGCTCCGTTGCTGACTGCCATCAAGCCGGGCCTGGTCCGCTTGGTGAAGCAGAACGGAACTGAAGAGGTGCTGTACATCTCCGGCGGTATGCTGGAAGTACAACCTGAATCCGTGACCGTGCTGGCGGACACCGCGATTCGTGCTGACGACTTGGATGAGGCGAAAGCCCAGGAAGCCAAGCGCGCAGCCGAAGAGCGGATCCACAGCTCCCATGGTGATATCGACTACGCCCAGGCCGCCACCGAGCTGGCCAAGGCGATGGCTCAACTGCGAGTCATCGATATCGTCAAAAAGAATTACCGCTAATAACGGTGATGCAAAAAGCGACCTTCGGGTCGCTTTTTTTTTACCCGTTGGATAGACTCCGCCGAGTATTTTTCATGTTCCAAAGGCCAATTTATGTCCCTCAACGTCGTGATCCTGGCTGCGGGTAAAGGTACCCGTATGCGCTCTTCCCTGCCCAAGGTACTGCACCCGGTAGCCAACAAACCCATGGTTTCCCATGTGATCGATACCGCTCGTCATGTCGGTGCCGAGCAGCTGCATCTGGTCTATGGCCACGGTGCCGAGCTGCTGAAAGAGCGGATCGTGGCGGCTGATGTGAACTGGGTGCTGCAAGCTCAGCAGCTGGGAACTGGTCATGCCGTCGCCCAGGCCATCCCGTTCTGGAAGGATGAAGACGATGTGCTGGTGCTCTACGGCGATACCCCGCTGATCCAGCCCGAGACCCTGCAGCGCTTGCTCGCCGCCAAGGCTGAAAACGGGATGGCACTGCTGACCGTGGTGCTGGACAACCCCACCGGCTATGGCCGCATCGTCCGTGAAAATGGTCAGGTAGTCGGTATCGTCGAGCAGAAGGATGCCAATGCCGAACAGCTGGCCATTCGTGAGGTGAACACCGGCGTGCTGGTGGCCAATGGGGGCCAGTTGCGTCAATGGTTGTCTCGTCTCGACAACAAAAACGCCCAGGGCGAGTTCTATCTGACCGATGTGATCGCCATGGCTCACGGCGATAATTGCCCGATTGCCGCCGTTCATCCGGAGCGTGCCGCCGAGGTGGAAGGGGCCAACAATCGGGTGCAATTGGCTCAGCTTGAGCGCAGCTATCAGCAGATGCAGGCCGAGAAACTGATGATTGCAGGTGCAACCATGATCGACCCCGCACGCTTTGATTTGCGTGGGGTTTTGGAAATTGGTGAAGAGGTTGTTATTGATGCAAACGTCATCATTGAGGGCAAGGTGACTCTCGGCAATCACGTTCGTATCGGAGCCGGTTGCGTACTGAAAGATTGTGTCATTGGCGATCACACCGAGGTGAAACCCTACTCGGTTATCGAGGGTGCACAGGTGGCAGATCAGTGCTCAGTGGGTCCGTTTACCCGCTTGCGTCCGGGGGCGGTTCTGGAGCAGGATGCGCACGTTGGCAACTTCGTCGAGATGAAGAAGGCCCGTCTGGGGGTTGGTTCCAAGTGCGGTCATCTGACCTATCTGGGTGATGCCGAGATTGGAGCCGGGGTGAATATCGGTGCCGGTACCATCACCTGCAACTACGACGGGGTCAACAAATTCCAGACCATCATCGAGGACGATGTGTTCGTCGGTTCTGATACCCAACTGGTAGCGCCTGTTCGCATCGGCAAGGGGGCCACCCTGGGTGCCGGCTCTACTATTACCAAGGACGTGGGTGAAAATGAACTCGTGATTACCCGGGTACCCCAGCGTCACATCAAGAACTGGGCTCGTCCGGTCAAGAAAACTGATAAGTGATATCAGTATGAAGGCGACCCATGAACAAGCGAATCATCAAGCTCGCAGACGCGAGCCACAGTCTGTTTTCCCGCTTTGTCGATCTGGTGGGAATTTCAGTCTCAATGGTGCTGCTCGCACGGCACTTTGGCTTGTTTCATGGGTTGGACGAGATGTCCCTGGTCACGCTGGGCATGGTGTTCTTCTTTCTGGTCTCCCAGAATACCGGGCTCTATTGCAGCCGGGTTCGTAAACATCTGGCGCAGTCTCTGCTGCGCCTCATCTTCTCCTGGTTGGTAACTGCTACCCTGCTCTACCTGCTGGTCTATCTGGTTCCCATCTTTAAACCCTACCACCCCTTCCCGCTGGAGCTGGCGGTGCTCTGGCTTGCCATGGCCTGCCTCATTTCCACCGGCTATCGGGTGTTGTACCGACTGGTGACCCTCTGGTTCAGCGATGCCTCCTGCTGTCGGCGTGTGGCCATCATTGGCGTGACTCCGGCCGGACTGGCGCTGGAAAAATCCCTGTGGGAGAGCCCGCGTCACGATATTCAGATGCTCGGATTTTTCGATGCCCGTAGCGAAGAGCGCTTCGGTTACCCGACTCGCAGTCCTCTGTTGGGTGATGTCGATGAGCTGCTCGAGCTGGCACGCAAAGGGCTGGTCGACGAAATCTATCTGGCGCTGCCTCTGACCGCCCGGGAGCGTATCAATCACTACCTCTACGAACTCTCCGACACCACGGTTAATACCTATCTGGTTCCCGATTTCTACGAGTACGGCCTGACCGTATCCCACATCGATCGGGTGGGCGATATCTATACCTTTAGCTTTTTCGATTCCCCGTTCGAAGGGGGCGCCGCCCTGCTCAAACGCATTGAAGATCTGGTGCTGGGTTCACTCATCCTGCTGCTCATCTCTCCGGTTATGGCGCTGGTGGCTCTCGGGGTGCGTCTCTCTTCCCCTGGACCCGTGCTCTTCAAGCAGGATCGCTACGGCCTGGGGGGGAAACGGATCCAGGTCTGGAAATTCCGCTCCATGCGCGTCATGGAGAATGATGCCGTGGTGACTCAGGCAACCAGAGGCGATCCCAGAGTGACGCCATTCGGTGCGTTTTTGCGTCGTACCTCGCTGGATGAGCTGCCGCAGTTTTTCAATGTGATTCAGGGCTCCATGTCGATCGTGGGGCCACGTCCCCATGCCGTGGCGCACAACGAGCAGTACCGCTCACTGGTGGAGCGGTACATGCTGCGCCACAAGGTCAAACCGGGGATTACCGGGCTGGCCCAGATAAATGGATTTCGTGGTGAAACCGACACCCTCGACAAGATGGAGATGCGGGTCAAGTTCGATCTCAAGTACATCCAGTACTGGTCGCTCGGACTGGATTTCAAAGTCATTTTCCTGACTGTATTCAAGGGGTTTGTCGGTGCGTCAGCTTACTAGCCTCGTTTGCGCCGGACTGCTGCTCTCCCCCTCTCTTTCAGTCCGTGCCGAGGTCACTCCCTTATCCCATCAGGGGCTGCTGGGTCTGGAGGTCCAGACCGAGATGGAGAGTCGTTATGGTCACGACAGCAACCTGCTGTGGCTGCGTGACAGTGGTCAGGCGATTGGCTCCGATTTCATCGGAATCACCCCGGAATTTCGCATGGTGGGCAAACGCGGCCTGGATCGCTATCAGTTCAGCTATCTGGGTGACTATCGTCGCTATGGCAGCAGCCATGGGGATGGCTATGCCGATCACCAGTTCCAGTTTGACGGCAGCTGGCGCTTCTCCCTGCGCAACGCCTTCAAGCTGATGTACCAGTATCGGCTGGGCCATGAGGCGCGTGGCGAGGGGCTGACCGAAGGCTTTATGTTGCAGGGGGATGAGAAGGCTGGCGGTGATGCCACTTTCGGCTGGTTCAACATTGCCGAGCCGTTGCGCTTCAAACGCAGCGAAGTGGGTGGCCGCTACAGTTATGGCGCTCCCGATGCCAGAGGCAAGCTGGAGCTGGCGCTCTCCCACAAGGATCTGGGTTATCTCGACAGGCACCTCTACCTGCATGACTTTGAACGCTATATGGCCGAGCAGGAGTGGCATGAGAACACCGCCATTGTCGAGCTGTTCGATCAGGTGAGCCATGTCAGCCGTTTTCGTTACACCCTGCAGACCAATCTGCGACGCTATCCGGCCAATCCGCGCAAGGATTCCGACGAATTCTTCCTTATCACAGGGGTGATGAGCCAGCTGACCGGCAAGACCCGGATCGATGCCAATATCGGCGGGATCTACAAGCGTTTCGTCAATGATCCACAGGCAGAGAGTTTCAAAGGGCTGAACTGGGATCTGCGTCTGGAGTGGCAACCGCTCGATTACAGCAAGCTCGCGCTGCTCTCCAGCTGGACCATTCGTGATCCGGGTGGTGACGGCGGCTATGTCAGCAGCCAGCTATATGGCGCCGAGTGGCAGCACCACTGGTCACCCGGAGTAGCGACCACGCTCTCTTATCACGATATCCGGGATGATTATCACCAGTCGGTGGTCTGTGGTAACGACAACCGCCACCGTCAGGACGACATCCATCGCTGGGGCATGGGCATCAGCTACGACATTCGTCCCTCCGTCAATCTGGGGCTCCACTACCTGCAGGCCGACTCCGGTTCCAGCTTTGCCGGGCAGCCCATCGACATCGGCGGCAATTGCTATGGCCGTGCCCTCGGTTACGACAAACAACAGCTTTCTCTTTCACTCAAGGTAGCCATTTAACATGAACAAAAGCGTGATGGTGCTTCTGCTTGGCTGGTTGTTCAGCCTGTCGGTCTGGGCTGGCCAGAGCCCTCAAGGCAACGATTCCGCCTACCGGCTGGCGCCGGGGGACGAGGTCGAAATCCGGGTGTATGGCGAGCCGGATCTGTCGATGAAGTTCAAGGTCGATACCAGTGGCCACGTCAATTACCCCTATCTGGGTCAGGTGTTGCTGATGGGCCATACCACCGCTGAGGTGGCCGAGCTGCTGACCAGAGGGCTCAAGCACGGCGTGCTGCTCGATCCCATGGTGACGGTCAACGTGACCACTTTCCGACAGGTGTTTGTTGCTGGCGAGGTGGCTCACCCGGGGGGCTACGAATACCAGCCCGGCCTGACGGTGGAGAAGGCCGTCGCGTTGGCGGGTGGTTTCACCGATCGCGCCGCCAGACGGGATATCAGCCTGCGCCTCAATGGCAGCGATCAGTTGCTGGAAGAGGTGAGCCTGCAACGGCAGCTCAATCCCGGCGACATCATCACCATCGAACAAAGTTTCTTCTGATCCAGGACGCTCTTCATGACTTCATTGTTGGTTGAAAATGGCCGTGCGCTAGAGAGTCGCCTCGATTTCAGCGGCCCCTGGCGGGTGCTCAAGGCAAACTGGTGGAAGGTGGTATTGTTTGCCGCCGTGGTGACCCTGGCGGCAGCCCCCTTTATCCTCAGCATGCCGCCCTATTATCAATCCAGTGCGACCCTGCTGCTGAAGGCAGATGCCAACAGCGCTTCCCCTATCGAGCCCGTCTACCGGGTCGATACCAGCCGCCGCGAGTACTACAACACCCAGTTCGAGCTGCTCAAGTCACGCCGGGTAGCCGAGAAGGTGGTTACTCATCTGGGTTTGGCCGAGTTGCCGGAATTCAACGGGCAGCCCAATCCCGACAGCTGGCTGAGCCGCATCAAGGGGCTCTGGAGTGCCGCACATCAGGAGGATGCCTCCTCACGCCACCAGCATGCGCTGGAGTATCTGGCCAGACACCTGACCGTCTCGCCGGTGCGCGATACCCAGCTGGTCAGCATAGGGTTCGAATCCCGCTCTCCCGAGCTGGCCGCCAGCGTCGCCAATGAGGTGGCCCAGACTTACATCGATCTCAATGTGGAGGAGCGGGTCGATGCCAACACCACGGCATCGCACTGGAACCAGAGCCGGCTGGTGGAGATAAAGGCCAGTCTGGAGAAGCAGGAGAAGCAGCTCGGCGATTTTCTTGCCCGCAATGATCTGCTGACGTTTCGCGGCGTAGATGGTCTGCAAACCGAAGAGCTCGGTATCATCACCAACAAGTACGCGGATGCACGCGAGCGGCGGCTGGCGGCGCAGGCCGAATTCCAGTCCATTCAGGAGTACGGCCGCAATCCGGCGGCGCTGGCTTCCCTGCCCGAGGTCTCCAACCACCCCCAGATGCAGGATCTGCGCATCGCCCTCATCAAGGCCCAGCAGGAGCTCTCCGAGCTGGCCAAGCGTTATGGCCCCAAGCATGACCGTATTCTGCAGGCCGAAGCGCGCATCAAGGCGCTCAATACCCAGTCAAACCAGCTGATGCGGGAGATTGCCGACGGTATCGAGGATCGCTACCAGAGCAGCCAGCGCAAGGAGCAGGAGTATCTCGCCCAGCTTGACGAGAAGAAGCGGGAGTTCTCCTCGCTGGCGGTCAAGAAGGATGAGTACAACAATCTGAAGAACAATATCGACAAGACCCGTCAGCTCTATAACGAGCTGTTCCGCCGTCAGGAAGAGACCCGCCTGAACGCTCAGTTGCACGAGTCGAATGCCATCCTCTACGATGCTGCATCGGTGCCCTTGTTGCCAGCCAAGCCAAACAAGATGCTGTTTCTGCTGATGGTGGTGATCATGGCGGGCATGGTTGCCGTGCTGGCCGTCATCACTGCCGGAGCACTGCGCAATACCCTGGATCGTCTGAGCCAGCTGGTCTCCCAGCTCGGTGGGCGGGTGCTTGGCGAAATCCCGCGGCTGGCAGCCTTGCAGGATCAGAGTGCACTGCTGCGGGTGGGAGCGGTCAATCCCAGAGTAGGTGCCAGTGCCGATGACCTCTACGCCATCATGCGGCTGGAGTCGGGTCAGCTGCAGCGCATCATGATCACCTCGACCGGTGCTGGTGAGGGCAAGTCGACGCTGGCGGCTCTCTGTGCCGCCAGCTTTGCCCGCCATGAGCGAGTGCTGCTGGTGGATGGGGATCTGCGCCGGGGCTCCCTTGGTCGCCAGTTGCTGGGGCAGGCAGCCAGACCGGGGTTAGCCGAGCTGCTCGCAGGCGAAGCCGATTTGGCTGCCTGTCTGGTGCCAAAAGAGGGATTGACCCTGCTGCCGGCTGGCCAGCCGGTCTCCTCCCCGCTGGCACTGCTTGGCTCGCCACGCTGGAGCGAACTGCTGGCAACCCTTGCCGGGCAGTTTGACCGCATCATAGTGGACACCCCTGCGCTGGAAGTCGGCAAGGATGCCCTGCTGCTGGGGCAACCGCTGGATGGTGCCATTCATGTGATCCAGTCCGGCCAGCTGCCGGCCAGTCGGGTGCTGAGCGTGCTGGCACAGCTGCGGGATGCCAGAGTGGCGGTGTTGGGGACAGTGCTGACCCAGGTCGCCGAGCGCGATCTGGAAGGGGCGGAGAACCTGAGATTCTGTGGTGCACCCACCTGGGGCGCGCTATGAAACTGCTGCGCAGCATCACCACCATAGGGGGTGCTTCCGTGTTATCCCAGCTGATCGGGGCGTTCTCGGTCTGGTCACTGTCGCACAAGTTCGACATGGCTGCGGTCGGGCTCTATGCCCTCAGCTACAGTCTGGTGCTGATCGGTGCCCAGCTTGCCACCTTTGCCTCGCAACTGCTGTTGCCCAAGCTGGAGGAGGCCGAGCTGCCCGGCAACCTGATCTTTTCCCTGTTGCAGGTCTGGCTGCTCCCCATCCCCTATGTGCTGGTGGTGGTCTGCTTTTTCTCGCTGCCGCTCTGGCCGCTCTACCTGCTGACCGTGACCCACGGGCTGCTCCTCATCGCCGAGAATCTGGCCCTGCGGGCCGGCCACTACCAGCGGCTCGGTCTGCAGCGTATCTCGGCCTCTGCCGTGGTGCTGCTCTGTCTGCTGTTGGCCCCAGACATGACGCACTTCTATCAGTTATGGGCCTGTCTGTTGCTGCTGGTGATCGGGTGCTGGTTGTGGTCTGCCTTTGCCTGGCACAGTTCCATGCTGAGAGAGGCTGCCCCGCGCCACCTGCTGCACTTCTTCTCCCGCCATAAAGCGCATCTGGCTGGTGTCGGCAGTGCCGAGGTGCTGGCGATGGTGACGGCCAATCTGCCGACCGTGCTGATCAACTTCTGGTTTTCCCCTCTGGTGGCTGGCTACTTTGCCGTGGTCAACCGCTTCTGTCTGGCGCCCGTGGTGATTGTCGGCAACGCCATCCGCCACTCCATCTTCTCGCGATGGTCGGAGGATTTTCGCCTGCGCCGTTTCAACGGGGAGGAGTTTCGCAAGGTGAAGCGGCTGCTGCTGGCTATGGGCAGTGCGGCCACCCTCGGGATCCTCATCTGCTATCCGCTGGTGATGAAGTGGTTCTTCAATGCGGAGTGGATCGCCTCCATCGATACCTCCCGCTACATGTTGCCCTATGTCTTTACTGCGGTGGCCATCTGCCCGCTGACCGTAATCGAGCTGGTGTTCGGCTCGCCCCGCTACTTTTTGCAGATCCAGCTTGAGCAGCTGCTGGTCGTAGTGATTGCCTTCGTGCTGTTGCCCTGGTTGCAGCAGGAGTACGAGCTCTGCGTGCTGGCCTTCTCTCTGCTGACTGCGGTGCGCTACGGCTTCGTCTTTTTGCGGGTCAACCGCCGGGCTGCCGAGTTGCAGGGGCGGATGGAGCTGCCCTCGTGAACAGTGCCCTCATCATGCAGGCCAATCTGCTGCTGTCGCTGGTGATCTGCGGCCTGGCCCAGTACGTCACCGGTATTACGGCCTTCCTCTGGCTGCCCTTCCTGCTGGCGATTGCCACCTTGATGTTGCTGCCGCTGCAGACGCGTTACAGCCCGTTGCGGCTCGACTATCAGGAGAAGGTGCTGCTGCTGCTCTACTGTGGCTTGCTGGTGCTGGCGCTGCTGGGCACCCTGCTTCAGCAGGGGGGCATGGTGACTATCATCGGTTTCAAGAACGAGCTGGCGCTCTCTCTGCTGCTTCCCTGCCTGTTGCTCGGCTTTTGCCGCGAGTCACAGATTTACCGCATCATGAAGCTGGTGGAGTGGGTCTTCTACCTGCAGATCCCGGTGGTGCTGTTTCAGGTGCTGGTGGTGGTGCCGAAGCGGGTGGCAATGCGCGGCGAGTTTGAGAAGTGGGACTCGGTGGTCGGTACTTTCGGGGGGGATCCCATGGGTGGCGGCAATACCGGTGCACTCGGCTTCTTCTGCCTGCTGGTTATGCTGATCAAGCTCTCCGAGTTTCGCCACGGCCTCATTTCGCGTCGTTCGGTCGCTTTTCACATTCTTGCCGCCTTTGCCATTTGCGTGCTGGCCGAGGTGAAGTTCGTCATCCTGTTGTCCCCCTTGCTGCTGGCCTGGGTCTGGCTCTCGCCAAGCTATGTCAGGGGGATGAAGAGCTATGACCTCAAGCGTCTGTTGCTGATTGCGCTGGCGATGACTGCACTGGTGGCCGTGGCCGTTCTGGTGCTGGCTGCCTCCTACTCATCCGCGTTCGAGGGGGCCGGGCAACAGGGGGCCATTGAGCTGTTTATCGACTCCCTCGGCTATATCTTCGATCCCAACCACATCAACCCGGAAACCGGCGAGCTGGGGCGGGTGACGACTCTCTTTTTCTGGGCCAGCAACGGTGATCACCACGGTCTCAGCAATCTGCTGTTTGGTTATGGCCTCAACACCACCAACCATGGCAGCACCCTGCCCGGTTTTCTCAACCCCCTGTTCAACGTGCTGCTCGACTCCACCTCCCTCAGCGTGTTGCTGTGGGAGGTGGGGCTGATGGGCACCCTGATCTTCATCGCGCTGATCGTTCTGCTGCTCTGGTGCTGCCGTCCCCGCCCGTTGCTGGATCGCCAGCTGCTGAGTGCGGCAGATGTGCGTCTGCTCAGCTACCAACCCGCTTTCATCGCGTTCGGGATCGCCTGCCTGCTGAGTTTGCCTTACAGCCAGCTGCTGATGCTGATCCCGGTACAGCAGTTCCTCTTCTATTTCGTGCTGGGTGCCGCCCTGGTGATCCGTTCTTCGGTTCGGCAGGCCACCAGCTCTTGTGAGGTGTCATGACTCCATCCCCCCTTATCTCCGTCATCATCAAGACCTACAACGAGGAGGCAGGGATTGCCGACACCATAGCAAGCATCAGGAGCGCTCTGGCCGACTATTCCCACCAGATTATCGTGGCGGACAGTCTCTCGACCGACCGCACCCAGGTGATTGCCTGCCAGCTGGGGGGGACTGTGGTGAGCCTGACCGACCCGGCCGATCGCTGTTGCGGCGTGGGGCCACAGCTTGGCTACCTCTTCAGCGAAGGGGAGTTCCTGCTGCTGCTCGATGGCGATATGAAGCTGGAGCCGGAGTTTGTGCCGGCCGCCCTTGCGCACATGCACTCCCACCCCGAATGCGGTGGCGTGGCCGGGCGGGCCGAGATGGATGATGCCCACAGCTATGAGTTCAAGTCGCGCAAGCAGCGCATCAACCAGATCTATCCGCTGGGCGATTCGCGCTGGCTGTGTGGTGGCGGCCTGTTTCGACGCAGCGCCATCGAGCAGATCGGCTATCTCACCAATCGCAACCTGCACGGTTACGAAGAGGCGGAGCTGGGTATCCGGCTGCGTCAGGCGGGCTATCGGCTGGAGCGGCTCGATGTCCCCTTCTTCTTTCACACCTCCCACACCATGGACTCCCTTGCCCTGATCCGTTACCGCTGGCGCATGGGGTATTTGTTTGCCAGCGGCGAGCTGGTGCGCTCGGCGTGGGGGCAGCCCTATTTTCGCGAGGTGCTGTCGGTGATCCGCTCCGAGCTGCTGTTCGGACTCTACCTGCTGACACTCCTGTTCTGCGTGCTGCTTTTCGTAGCCGGACTGCCGTTCTGGTTGCCGTTGCTGGCACTGACACCGCTGGGTGGCTTCATCGCTCTCAAGTGGTTGAAGAACCGCTCCCTGCAAGATGCCCTGCGCAGTGTCATGAACCTCTCCATCTATGCAGCCGGGCTGGTGCGCGGCCTGCTGTTGCCCCAGCGCTCTGCGCGCGAGGCGCCCGCCCATCGTCTGATCCAGGAGTCATTGCCGTGAAGGTGCTCTTTGCCAACAAGTTCTTTTTCATGAAGGGGGGGGCCGAGACAGTCCTCTTTCAGGAGCGGGAGATGGTGCGTCAGGCGGGTCATCAGGTGATCGACTTTGCCATGCAGCATCCGGATAACCTCCCCTCGCCCCAGAGTGGCTACTTTCCGGCCAACGTCGATTATCACCAGCGGCACGGGCTCTTCGATCGGCTGAAGATCGCCGTTCGCTTCATCCACAATCAGGAGGCCTGTGATCGGCTGGCGGAGCTTATCCGTGCAGAGCGGCCCGATATCGTTCACTTTCACAACATCTACCACCAGCTCACCCCGGCGATCATCCGGGTGGCCAAATCCCTGGGCTGCAAGACGGTGCTGACAGCCCACGACTACAAGGTGGCCTGTCCCAATTACAGCATGCTGGTCGATGGCGAGCCGTTCGATCTGACCCGGATCGAGGGTTCCTGGCTCAAGCTGTTTCGCCATCAGTGGCAGGAGGGGTCGTGGGGCAAGAGCCTGCTGCTCTCTGCCGAGGCGGCCTGGCAGCAGTGGCGTCGCAACTACGAGCAGGTTGATGCATTGGTTGCGCCGAGCGCCTTCATGGCCGGGATGCTTCGCACCCGGCTGCCTGCTTCCCGCATCGAGGTGATCCTCAATGGTATCGATGTCGAGTCGAGCCGCGAAAGTGGAGAGGATCGTGGGTACTTTCTGTTCCTCGGGCGCCTGATGGCCGAGAAAGGGGTCGAGACGCTTGCCCGTGCCCATCAGCGCATGACGCGGCCGGCGGGTCTCAAAATTGTGGGCGGTGGCCCGCTGCAGGCGCACCTCGGGCAGCATTATCCCAATGCCGAACTGCTGGGGTTCAAGCAGGGGGAAGCGTTGCTCGATCTGCTGCGTCACGCCAAGGCAGTGGTGGTGCCGTCCGAGTGGTACGAGAACTGCTCCATGTCGGTACTGGAGGCGATGGCCTATGGCAAACCGGTGATCGGGGCTCGAATTGGCGGGATTCCGGAGCAGATCCGCGACGGTTTCGATGGCTTGCTGTTCGAGGCGGGTAATGCCGACGAGCTGGCCCGCTGCATGGATAGGCTGGTGGCCGAGCCGGAGCAGACGGCGGCCATGGGGCGTTCGGCCCGTCAGCGGCTGATCGACAGTTACTCCCTCGCTAGCCACCAACAAGCCCTGCTGGCGCTCTACCAGTCGTTGCTGGAGGAGCAGAGATGAGCTTCTGGCACGAGTTGAAAGCCGAACTGGCGCTCAATCCGAGCAAGACGGCGCGCCTGTTCCTGCTCTGCTACCGGCTGGCACAGGGAGACCGCTTTATGAGGCTGCCCGGCTTGTTGCTGCTCAAGGGATTCAAGCTGCTGTGTGGCCTCGATATCTCGCCAAGAGCCCGGCTGGGTTGGGGTCTGCGCCTCTATCACCCGCAGAATATCGTCATCGGTGACGGCGTGCAGATGGGGCGTGACTGCACCCTGCGCCACAACTGCACCCTGGGTAACAAGCCAGATCGTGAGAGCGGCCAGCTCCTCTCGCCCACCGTGGGGGACGGGGTCGAGTTCGGCACCGGCGCCATCGTTATCGGGGCAATCGCCATTGGTGATCATGCCTGTGTCGGTGCCGGCGCCGTCGTCACTCGTTCCGTCCCGGCTCGCGCCGTTGTTGCGGGCAATCCCGCCAGAATCATTCGAGAAGATCATGAAGCAGATTAGTGTGACCGTGCTCGGTACCCGGGGGATCCCCCATGTACTGGGCGGTGTCGAAACCCATTGTCAGTCCCTCTATCCGGAGCTGCACCGCCAGTTCGACGTGGCGGCGACCGTGCTGGCTCGCGCCCCCTATGTGAATTACCGAAGCGGCGAGTTTGAAGGGGTGGCTCTCGAGGCGTTGCCCACCCCCAAAAAGAAGTCGCTGGAGGCAATCCTCCACTCTCTGCTCGCGGCTTTTTACTGCCGCCGTCATGCCTGCGATCTGGTGCATGTCCATGCCATCGGCCCGGGACTGGTGGTGCCGCTGCTGAGGTTGCTTGGCAAGCGGGTGGTCTTTACCCATCACGGCCCCGACTATGACCGCCAGAAGTGGGGGGCGCTGGCCAAGTGGGTATTACGCCTTGGCGAGCGCTGGGCGGTACGTTATGCCAGCGAGGTGATCGTCATCTCCGAAGTGATCAACGAGGCGATCCGCCGACAGTACGATCGCCAGGATGCCCACCTAATCTACAACGGGGTGAAACGGGTCGAGCTGCCTGCAGCGGACAAGAGGGAACTGACGCTGGCCCGTTTCGGACTGACCGCTGGCAGCTATCTGGTGGCGGTGGGCCGCTTCGTCGAAGAGAAGGGGCTGCACGATCTCATCGCCGCCTACCGCCAGCTCGATACCGAGCTGCCGCTGGTACTGGTGGGGGATACGGATCACCCCACCCCCTACAGCGAGCGCTTGCAGCGGATAGCGGATGAAACACCGGGGGTGATCCGTACCGGTTTCCTCAATGGCGAGGCGCTGATCAGCGTCTTTTCACAGGCGGCCCTGTTTGCCATGCCCTCTTATCACGAGGGGTTGCCGATAGCCCTGC
The DNA here is from genome assembly GCF_049170315.1 of Aeromonas sp. 604443. Classification (NCBI taxonomy): domain Bacteria; kingdom Pseudomonadati; phylum Pseudomonadota; class Gammaproteobacteria; order Aeromonadales; family Aeromonadaceae; genus Aeromonas; species Aeromonas sp. 604443. The sequence continues at coordinate 15,489 of NZ_JAAKMI010000011.1, read as the reverse complement.
TGGAGGCGCTCTCCTTCTCCCTGCCGGTGGTGGTGAGCGACATTCCCGCCAATCTGGCGGTGGCGCTGCAACAGGAGTGCTATTTCCCGGTCGGCGATGTGAGTGCGTTGGCAGAGCGACTCAACGCCCAGTTGACTCGCGGCAAGGTCGATTACAGCGACTATCTGCAGCGGTATGACTGGCAGCGGATCGCCGGCCAGACCATGGCGGTCTACCGCAAGGCTTTGGGCCTGCCCGCAGGAGAAAACCAATGAGCCAATTACCGCAGAAACCGCAGGGGGCGATCGACCGCTTCTACCGTGCTCTCTCCCCCGAGGTGGCCGAGAGCCTGAGTGAAACTCAGCGCGACGGTATCGAGCAGGCGCTGCGGCTGATGAGTGATGGCAAGTCGCACGCCATCAACGTCAACAGTGCCTTCGGCATCGGTCGCTGGCGCTGCTATCTGGTGGTGTTGATGGGACGGGATCGCCGTCATCGCGGGCGGGAAAGCGGCTTTCGCTTTCACCTCAAGGTGCTGCTGACTACCCTGCTGTTGCTGCTGGGGATCTGCGGCATGGTGCTGCTGCTCTATCTGGTGAAGTCAGCCCTTGGCATCGACATCTTCAAGCACTTCTCGTTCGGGGTGTGGGACCTGTTCAAAAAGAGCGTGCTGATGTGATGAAAGAGGGCTCCTGCGGGAGCCCTTTTGCGTTACTGGATGTCGATCTCGGCCAGACGATACCAGCCACTCTCTTCCAGACCGGCAATGCCGAGCTGCAAAGCGGGCTGCTTGTCCTGACCGATGAAGGCCAGCTCGAGATAGTAGTGACCGCGTGCCATCCGGCCCGGCAGGGTCAGGCTGTCGCGAGTGGTAGCCTTGCTGCCCGGGATCCAGCGGGTCATGTCGTTGCGGGTCACCAGCATGGCGCCGACCTGCCCTTCCTCGTTGACCAGCCGGTAGGTGAGCGGCCAGTTGCGATAGGCCGGCGCTACCCCGTCGTTGTGCCAGTCGCCGTTGAGGGCAAGGGTAGCCCCCGGCTTCATGGTTCCCTTGAGGGTCAGCTGGTCCAGCACGATGCGATAGCCCAGCTTGCGCAGGGCATTGTCGACGATGGGTCGATATTGGGGGGGAATCGGATCCGACTTGAGATTGATGGTGGAGGCGTGTTGGGCCAGCGCCCAGTCAAAGGTGGCCTTGACCTCCTCCATGGTGTACTGCTGTTGGCCTGGCCACTCGCTCAGCTTGCCGCACACCTCGAAACTGACCGGCGCCCGCTGCCAGCTGGAATCGAAGTTCGCCACATTGGCGCGGGCGCTCGCCAGTCGTTCCGGGTAGGCGTTGCGCATGTGGCTCCAGCTTTGGGAGAAGTGGTGCCAGTCGCCGAGGCAGTCTGCCCGCCAGCCAGCTCCCTTGCCCACGGCATACTCAAACATGGGCAGGTTGTTGATGAGCATCAGCTTGGGGGTTCGCGGAAAAGCGGCCATCTGCAGGTCAACATAGGGTTTGAGCTGCTCGCTGCTGTAGCGCTGTTCCAGCGTCGGACCGGGGAAGTTGCTCATGTGCCACTCCCCCCATGAACCTATCATGCCGATGTCGACATGACTCAGCGCCGGGTTGCCATCGTAATGGGCGCCCAACGCCTGAAACAGCCGGGTGGCTCGGGCGAGGAACTGCGGGTCGCTGTAGTCGGGCACAAAGGTCTGGTGGTTGTTCACCCACTCTCCCCGAATCCCCTTGTTGATGAGCCACTCCGGGATCTTGCTGCCCGAGAAGGGCTCATCAAGGGTCATGACCCTGAGGGCAATCGACTGTTTCGGGGTGGCGTGCTGTGCCTGATCGATGGCCCTGTCGATCAGAGCAAAGTTGTATTCGCCCTCCCGTGGCTCCAGCTCGCTCCAGTAGAAGCGGAAGTAGTCGACCGTGCTGACCGGATGTTCAGCCAGAGAGAGGGGATGACCCCAGCTGTTGTGAAACTCTTCGATACCGACGCCGGGATTGTGCAAGAGGTCTTCGACCGGTTCGGGATGAATGGTGAGGGTACCGGCCAGAGCTCCCTGAGCCCATAGCAAGCCGGAATAGAGCAGGATCCTGCCCGGATGCATTTTCATGTGATCGTCCGCCTGTGGAACATGGTTGCATGCTAGGAAATTGGCGGACAAAGGCCCAGCCGGTTCCGCTTTTTTCGAGAAGAACCGACTGAAGCCTTTGTTGTCTAGGTCAGAGATTGACGGAGGTTGTGCCCTCAGTCGTCATTGTCATGTCCGGCTGGGCGGGACTCGACACTCTGTTGCCCCATCACCTGATACCAGTCGAGCTTGCGGGTCAGCATCATGATCAGCGCCAGGGTGGCGAACAGCAGCAGGGCGCCGAGCAGCAGGGCGATCTCTTCGGCTTGCAGCAGGCTGTAGAGGATGGCATAGACCAGCCCGAGCAGCGCTGCGAAGCCGATCCCCTGCTTCGGGCCACTCAGCACATGACTGAGGTAGAAGCCGTTGAGCAGCACGCTGGCCAGCGCGGCTACCAGATAGGCCCAGCCAAAGCCGAGGTGCTCGGTCAGGGCCAGCAGCACCAGATAGAAGATAGCCAGCCCCATGCCTACCAGCGCGTACTGGATCGGGTGAACCCTCAGCCCCTTGAGCAACTCGAACATAAAGAAGCTGATAAAGGTGAGGCCGATGAAGAGCAGGGCATATTTGGCCGCCCGTTCGTTGAGCTGATAGTGATCCACCGGCTGCACCAGACTGACGCTGAAGGTGGAGAGATTGCTATCGCCCCCGTTCATCATCCGGTTGAAGCGGGTCTCCATGTCGCTGGCGAACCAGCTGGTTTGCCAGTTGGCCTCAAACCCTTGTGGGCTCAGGGTGCGACTGCCCGGCAGAAAGTCGCCGATAAAGTTGGGGTGGGGCCAGTTGCCCGCCAGCTGCAGGGTGCTCTCCTTGCCCAGCGGGACTATGTCGAGGGCGTTCATCCCCTGTAGATTGAGCTCCAGATGGAAGGTGCCATCCTGCTGCGGCAGGCTGTCGATCGGGGCATGGATACCCGCGAGCGCATCACCGAGGCGGGCGCCGGGGGCAAATGGGATCCGCTGTGTGCCGAGTTGCAGTTCGGGGACGCTGTTGATACCGCGGGCATCGGAGAGTACCAGACTCAGGTAGGGTTTGCCTGCCACCAGCTCATCATCCCCGGCGAGCGGCGCGCTCTCTTGTAGTTGAGCTGCTGTCGGCAAACGGCCGGAGAGGGAGAGCCGGGTCTGATAGACCTGCGCCTGATAGATGCCGAGCTTGCGCGGGGTCACCTCCATGATGGCCTGCACGTCCAGCTGTTCCGGCAGCAGGTAGCGGTAGATCTGCTCCTGACGGACGAAGCGCTTGCCCTCCTGCTCGACCGTCACCGAACGGGTATAGGGCTGTACGATAATGGGCCCCATCAGTCGCTGCGGGCCGCTGCTGCTGGCCATGATGCTGTGAATGGCCTGACTGCGGTAAGCCTGACGCTCCCGGTTCAGCTCCATGATGGATTGCACCGGTACCATCAGCAGCAGGCTGAGCAACAGCAGCAGAAAGATCTTGTGGGTGAATATCTGTTTGACCATGACACGTCTCCTTGTTGGATGGAGTGAGTCTGCCGGCCGGACGTGAAGGGGGGATGGGCTTGTGTGAAGTGGTGGTGAAGGGGGATAAAAAAACCGGCATTGCGCCGGTTTCTGGAGGAATTACAGGGTCTTCAGCTTCCCGGGCAATGCGGCCAGCACCTCTTCTTTCGCCTTGATAGAGGCGAACTGCTTGCCTGGCTTTTGCACCACGGTATGGACGAAGATCAGTTGCTTGCCCGGTTTGCTGGCCCAGCCGACGAACCAGCCGATCTGCTGATCGCGGTTGAGGCTGCCATCCAGCTTCTTCGGGTAGCCCATGCCGGTTTTGCCGTGGATCTGCCAGCCGTCGATCTCGCTCACCTTGAGGATATTGGCGGTGTACTGCAGGGTCTGCGCCGAGACCGGCAGCTTGCCGCTCACCATCTTGCCGAGGAAGCGGGCCTGCTCCTCCGGACTGATGGCGAGGCTGGAGCTGAGCCAGGCCTGGGTCAGGCCGTCATGTTTGCCCGGATTACCGGAGAGATCCCGGTTGCCGTAGTCGAAGCGGTCGACATATTGCTGGAAGCGCTCCATCCCCAGCCATTCGGTGAGCTGCTGGGAAAACCAGACCACCGAGTAGGTTTCCCAGCGGCGCGGGGTGGTGGTTTCACGCCAGGCGGGCAGCCAGCCGTCATAGCTCGGTTTGTAGGGCAGCGCCGGATGCTCTTCATCCACCAGATAGCCACTGTCGTAACCCATCAGCGCCAGCGGGATCTTGAAGGTGGACGCGGGCGGCAGCTGGCTGGAGCAGTCCCCTTCGCTGGAGAGGGTCTGGCCGTTGCCGTCGGCATAGAGAAAGCAGCCGCTGGCGGCGGAGGCAGGCAGGTCTGCGAGCAGACCGGCAGCCAGCAGGCTGGAGAGAAGCAGGCGGGACATAGCATTTCCTTGAGCAAATGGATGAGAGAAAGCGGCAGTCTAATGCCGCTTTGTGTGGGGAATGTGAAGTTGCGGGGGGACTAGGCGAATGGCAGCCAGAGTTCCGCCAGCGCGCCTCCTTCCGGCCGGTTGCTCAGGGTCAGACGGCCGCCATGCTGGTGGGCTACCTCATGGGTGAAGCTAAGCCCCAGACCACTGCTCTTGCCCTTGTCCGGTCGTGGCAGGGAGTAGAAGCGCTCGAAAATGCGCGGCAATGCGTAGTCGGGAATGCCGGGGCCGCAGTCGGTAACCCGAAAACAGTAGCCCTCCTCCTGCTGGCTGCCGCTCAGGGTGACCTGCCCGTTGGCGGGAGAGAAGTCGATAGCGTTATCCAGCAGGTTGCCGATGGCCTGCTCCACCAGCAGCGGATCCCACTTCTGTTTCGGCGCGCTGGCCAGCTCGGCCACCAACTCGACCTGACGGCGCTGGGCGATGATCTGGCGAGCATCGAGGGTGCGCTTGCCCAGTTTCGCTGGCTCCACCGACTGGCGATCCAGCCCCTGCCCCGACTCCAGCCGCGCCAGTTGCAGCATTCGCTCGATCAGCTGCTGCATGCGCGCGGTTTCCAGATTGATGTTGCCGATAAACCGTTTGGCAACTTCGGGGGGTGGCGTTTCGGCCAAAATCTCCCCTGCCCCGCGAATGGCCGCCAGCGGGCTCTTCAGCTCGTGGGTCAGGCTGTGCACATAGGCTTCGATGTAGCTTTTGCCATCGAGCTGGTGGCGCATGGTTTCCAGCGAGCGGCCGAGCCGATCCAGCTCGACGGTGTGCAACTGCGGCAGCGGTGCCGCCTCCCCCTTGCTGACCGAGTCGGCATAGTGCACCAGCTTGCCGATGGCGCGGTTGAGCCACCACACCAGCAGGCTGCCGATCAGCAGCGAGATGAGCAGCATCTGGCCGCCGGCCCGCAGCAGCTCCTGTTCCCCCCGCTCGATGGCTGGCATCAGGGTGCGGTTGGGTTTGGCGACGGTGAGGGAGCCGATGATCTCGGCCCCTTCCCGCAGCGGTGCAGCCACATACATGGTCGAGCTGGCGGCATCGTCGGGATCGGTGCGGGTGCTGCGGGCGCCATACTGGCCACGCAGAGTGCGGTAGACATCGTTCCAGCGGGAATAATCCTTGCCCAGATCCGTGCCGTCGGAGTCGTAAATCACCATCCCCTGCCGATCCGTCACATAGATGCGGTACTCCGCCTGCTGCTTGAGGTGGCCGTCGATCATCGCATTGATGGGATTCTGGTTGAGGCGGGCGAAGGCGCTGGCCAACCGCCCGTTCATCATATTGCCCTCTTGCAGGTCATCGAGCGCGAGCGGCGCCAGCAGCTGGGTCATGTCGACCAGAGTATCCTCGGTGGCGCTGCGCACCCCGGGTTTTATCTCCTCGACGAAGATCTCCAGTACAAACCAGGCGGCCAGCGCGAAGATCAGCAGCAGGCCGCACAGCAGTTGCAACCCGAGTCTCATGCCAGCTCCAGGCTGTAGCCCAGCCCGCGGTGGGTGAGGATCAGGTTGGCTTCTGGATCATGTTCGCGCAGCTTGGCGCGGATGGTCTTGATGTGGGTATCGACGGTGCGATCAAGACTCTCCTCCGCATCCTGCCACACCAGATCCATCAGCTGCTGGCGGGAGTAGACCCGCCCCGGCGCCTGCATCAGGGTCTTGAGCAGTAGATATTCGTAGCGGGTGAGGGCCAGCGGTTGGCCGCGAAAGTGAATGCGGGCCCGCTGCTCATCCAGTACCAGCAGGGTGCTGGGCTGGGGGGCGACCGGCTGGCTGCGGCGCAGGATGACCCGCACCCGGGCACACACTTCCCGTGGCGAGAAGGGTTTGGCCACATAGTCGTCGGCACCGATCTCCAGCCCGATCAGTCGGTCTATCTCCTCGCTGCGGGCGGTGAGGAACATCAGGGGGATATCGGTCAGCGCCCTCACCTGCTTGCAGAGTTCGAAGCCGCTGATGTCGGGCAGCCCCACATCGAGGATCAGGAAGTCGGGTCGCGTCTGTTCCAGTCGTGTCAGCAACTGCTGGCCCAGCATGAACCACTCCACCTCGAACCCGTCGGTCTGCAGGGCGTAAATCAGGGTGTCGGCGATGCTGGCCTCATCCTCCACCAGCCAGATGACTCTCTTTTGCATGGCATCCTCGTCGCAAATTGGCACCCCATTCTGGCATCGAACCAAATCGGATCCTATTTGCTGTTTTATTTTTCCGAAAAAGGGGCTAATATTTCGATGTTCTTTCGAATCGAAACTTAAAAATGACCAAACGTAATACTCAACAACGCCGCCACACCATAGTGACCCTGGTACAAGAGCAGGGTGAAGTGAGCGTCGACGCCCTTGCCAAACACTTTTCTACCTCCGAAGTGACCATCCGTAAAGATCTGGCGGTACTGGAGACCGGCGGTCTGCTGCTGCGCCGTTACGGTGGTGCCGTTCCCTTGCCAAACGAGATGGTGGTCGAGGTCAACCCTGAACAAGTTTCGAACCGAAAGTTAGCTATTGCCCGTTCGGCGGCCGAGCGGCTGCGTGATCACAACCGCGTCATCATCGACAGCGGCAGCACCACCAGCGCCATGATCCCCATGCTGGGCAACAAGCGCGGCCTCATAGTGATGACCAACTCCCTCAATGTGGCCGGTGCCCTGCGCGAGCTGGAAAATGAGCCTACCCTGTTAATGACCGGTGGCACTTGGGACCCTCACTCCGAATCCTTCCAGGGGCAGGTGGCGGAACAGGTGTTGCGCTCCTACGACTTCGACCAGCTCTTTATCGGTGCCGACGGCATCGACCCGGAGCGTGGCACCACCACCTTCAACGAGCTGGTGGGCCTGTCGCGGGTCATGGCCGAGGTATCGCGGGAGGTCATTGTGATGGTCGAATCGGAAAAGATCGGCCGCAAGATCCCCAATCTCGAACTTCCCTGGTCGAGCATCCATACCCTGGTGACCGACGAGGGGCTGGCCAGCGAGGCCAGAGAACAGATTCAAGCCCAGGGGGTGACGCTTATCTGCGCCCCGGTCACTTGCTGACACGAGCTCTGAACCATCCAACTGACTTTACGATTTGCATCTCAAGGAGAAGTGTATGTGTGGCATCGTCGGGGCTGTTGCCCAACGTGATGTGGCTGAAATTCTGGTAGAGGGCCTGCGCCGTCTGGAGTACCGCGGTTATGACTCAGCCGGTGTGGCCGTGTTCAGCGCCAACCAGCCGTTGCAGCGGGTTCGCCGTCTGGGCAAGGTGGCCGAGCTGGCCAAGGCGCTCGACGAGCAGTCCGTCCATGGTGGTACCGGCATCGCCCATACCCGCTGGGCCACTCACGGCGAGCCTTCCGAGCGCAATGCCCATCCCCACGTCTCCGAGCATATCGTGGTGGTGCACAACGGCATCATCGAGAACCACGAAGAGCTGCGGGAAGAATTGAAGGCGCTGGGTTATGTGTTCAGCTCCGACACCGATACCGAGGTGATTGCCCATCTGGTCCATCACGAGCTGAAGAGCGCCGGCAGCCTGCTGGCCGCCATGCAAACTGCGGTGAAGCAGCTGCGCGGTGCCTACGGTACCGTGGTGATGGACAGCCGCGACGACAGCCGCGTGGTGGTGGCCCGTTCCGGTTCACCGCTGGTGATCGGCCGCGGTATCGGCGAGAACTTTATCGCCTCCGACCAGATGGCGCTGCTGCCGGTGACCCGTCGCTTCATCTTCCTGGAAGAGGGTGATGTGGCCGAAGTGACCCGTCGCGATGTGCATATCTTCGATACCAACGGTAACGCCGTGGTGCGTGAAGAGCAGGAGTCCGAACTCTCCCACGATGCCGGTGACAAGGGCGAATACCGTCATTACATGCTCAAAGAGATCCACGAGCAACCCAAAGCGATCACCAACACCCTGGAAGGGCGTCTGGGCAGCGATCACGTGGTGGTCGAATCGTTCGGCAACGGCGCTCGCGCCATCTTTGACAAGGTCGAGCACGTGCAGATCGTCGCCTGCGGCACCTCCTATCACTCCGGCATGGTGGCTCGCTACTGGTTCGAAGAGATCGCTGGCGTCTCCTGCGATGTGGAGATCGCCTCCGAGTTCCGCTATCGCAAATCGGTAGTGCGCCCCAACAGCCTGCTGGTGACCCTCTCCCAGAGTGGCGAGACTGCCGATACCCTGGCGGCGCTGCGTCTGGCCAAGGAATCCGGCTACATGAGCTCGCTGGCTATCTGCAACGTGCCGGGCTCCTCGCTGGTGCGTGAATCGGATCTGGCTTTCATGACCCGCGCCGGTGCCGAAATCGGCGTGGCCTCCACCAAGGCGTTTACCACCCAGCTGGCTGGCCTGCTGATGTTGGTGGCCTCGGTCGGTCACTGCCGTGGCCACCTGAGCGCCGCCGCCGAAGCCGAACTGGTCAAGGCGCTGCAAGCCCTGCCGCTGCGTATTAAAGAGAGCCTGGCACTGGCCAAGGATATCGAAACCCTGGCCGAAGAGTTTGCCGACAAGCAGCACAGCCTGTTCCTCGGCCGTGGCAGCCAGTACCCCATCGCCATGGAGGGGGCGCTCAAGCTCAAAGAGATCTCCTACATCCACGCCGAAGCTTACGCCGCTGGCGAACTGAAGCACGGCCCGCTGGCGCTGATCGATGCCGAAATGCCCATTATTGTGGTGGCGCCGAACAACGATCTGCTGGAGAAGCTCAAGTCCAACGTGGAAGAGGTGCGCGCCCGTGGCGGTATCCTCTACGTGTTCGCCGATGCCGATACCGGCTTCAAGAGCGACGAGACCATGCGGGTCATGAACCTCAACCATGTGGAAGAGGTGATCGCCCCCATTGTCTATACCGTGCCGCTGCAGCTGCTCTCCTATCACGTTGCCCTGATCAAGGGCACCGACGTCGACCAGCCGCGCAACCTGGCAAAATCGGTGACCGTCGAGTAAGTCACTTTCTTAAATGATAAAGAGCCGCAATTGCGGCTCTTTTTGCTTCGGCTGAGGGGTTACGACAGCCGCAGGTTGGTGATGGTGACCTCGTCGAGGGAGGGCACAATGATGCCGCTGGTGATCCCTTTGGCGATGGCTTGACTGCGGTTCTTCGAGTCGGTCTTGTTGGTCACCTGGGTCAGGTGAAAGTTGACCGTCCGCTCACTGATGCCGAGGATGGTGGCGATCTCCCAGGAGGTCTTGCCCTCGCTTGCCCAGAACAGGCACTCCTTCTCCCGATCCGACAGTTCGGTCAGGTACTTCATCAGGTCAGGCCGGCTTTTGATCAGTTGCAGCGCGGAGTTGAAGATGTAGCTGGCGCAGAATGACAGCAAGGGAACGTTTTCAAACATCAGATCAGAGTTGGACTTCTCCTTGGTGATGAATGAGAGGATACCGTGCTCCCCCTGCGGGGTGTGGAGCGGGAAGGATACGCCGTTGCGCACCCCGAAATCGGCAGCCAGGTTCATCACGTCGCGGCTGGCGCTGGGTAGCCAGGGCGAGTCGCAGTCGAGTTTGTTCCAGAAGATAGGCTGGGTCTGTTTCAGCCCCAGATAGACCACCGGATCCTGGGTCAGATACTGGTTTTCGCTGTAGGCGTCAAACCAGCTGGTCGGACAGTTGTTGAACAGTGCCACGTGGGATTTCTGCATGCTGATGGGGAAAATAATCAACAGCCGGAAGTAATCAAAGCCCATTTGATGACTGAAGCGTTCCAGTTGTTGCTGGATATCGCTGGTTTTTGTTGCCTTGGTGAACTTGTCGATATGTTCCCAGATCGCATCGTTGAGCATGACTTTCTCCTTTTTCGATCTCTATCACACTGATCGAAAAGATTTTTTCTCGTTATTTATATTTGTGCGGTGGCTATTGGCGCCACTTATTCCGTGCGTGTCTAAAAATTATCCTGTTTTTGTGCATAAAGGCCAAGAAAATCCTCTCGTTGCCAGTCCGCCCCGCATTTGAGATAATGATAATAGTTATCATTAGTAAGATGTATTTCAATGAACAAATTATGGGGTGTGGCCCTGCTGCCACTGTCAGTCCACTTTGCTGCCATCGGGGATGAGCTGGTTGCTCCCGCCCTCAAGAACAGCATAGCTGCCGGGAAAGCCTCCCAGCAGCGGGTGGAAAAAGCCGCCGATGCCGCCGTTGCCGCACGACTGGAGCTGCAAAATGCCCAGCTGCAACTGCGCGACCTCGAAGCCTACAACCGCTACATGCAATCTCTGGTGGCCGATCAGCAAAATGAGCTGGGTAAATTGAGTCAGCAGCTGGAAGCGGTGCAAGAGACCCGTCAGGGCTTGATCCCGCTGATGTTGCAGATGCAGGCAGATCTGGAACTGCTGGTGCAAAACGACATCCCGCTGCGCAAGGAAGATCGTTTGGCGCGGGTTGAACAGTTGAAAGCGACCCTGGCCCGCGCAGACGTTAGCGAGGCAGAGAAATTCCGTCAGCTGCTGCAGGCCTATCAGATCGAAGCCGAGTACGGCAGCCGGATGGACAGCTATTCCGCCGAGCTGGAGCTGGATGGTGCTCCTCGTCGGGTCGATGTGCTGGCGCTGGGTCGGGTCTCCCTGCTGGCAATGACGGCCGATCGCAGTCAGGCATGGCGCTGGTCTGCCGAGGCGAAGCAGTGGCAAGCCCTCGATAGCCAGTGGCTCTCCCCTATCGCCGAGGCAATGGATGTGGCCGCCGACAAGAAAGTTCCCCAGTTGCTCAATGTCCCCCTCTCTGTCAGCCGCAGTCAGGAGGCCCAATCATGAGAGTCACCATGAAGTGGTTCCCCCTCCTTATTGCCCTCTTCTGCGGTACCAACGCCGCTGTCGCCGATGAGTGGCAGCAGCAGGAACAGGCTCGTGAACAGCAGGCTCAGCAAGATCTGGCGACCGTTGCCAAGGAGCTCGGCACTGCCCGTGCCAGACTGGCCGAGGCCCAGCGCCTGAGCAAGGAGCTGGCTGGCAAGTTCGCCAGCAACGAGAAGCAGCTGGTCGAGCTTAACGCCCAGTGGGAGCAAGCCTCCGGCGACATGAACGAGATCTTCGCGGTCACCCGTCAGGGCGCCAGCGATGCGGTCAAGCTGCTGAGCGAATCCGCCGTCGAGGGCCAGTACCCGGAGCGTCTCGCCCCGCTGAAAGCCATGGCACAGGATAAACAGGTGCCGGATCGTGCCGCTCTCGCCCTGCTGCCCGCCACGCTGCTGCAGGAGATCCGCGAATCTGGCCGGATTGCCCAGTTCAACGGCAAGGTGCTCGATGCCCAGGGGGCTGCCAGCGAGCAGTCGCTGACCCGGGTTGGCAGTTTTGCCCTGCTGGGGAGCGAAGGCTTCCTGCAACCGACCGCCGAAGGCTTGAGCCCGGTACTGGGTCTGCCCGGTAGTGTGCTCTCTGCCGTTGCGGCTTATCAGGGTCAGGAAGGGGAAGCGCTGCCGCTGGATCCTTCTCATGGCACTCTGCTGGCGATGCTGGCACAGGCACCCACCTTCTGGCAGCAGGTACAGCAAGGTGGTCAGGTCGGCGCCATTATCGTGCTGCTGGCCGCTATCGGTTTGGGAATTGCTGCGGTACGGCTGTGGAGTCTCTCCCGCGAACTTACTCTGGTGCGCCGCCAGCTCAAGAGCGGCGAGTATCACGCCGACAACGCCCTCGGCCGGGTGCTGACGGTAGCAGACAAACACCCCGAGCTGAGCATGGAGACCCTCGAGCTGCGTCTTGATGAGGCGATCCTGCAGGAGACTCCTCGTATGGAGCGCGGTATCGGCATGGTCAAGGTAATCGCGGCCATCGCCCCCATGCTGGGTCTGCTCGGTACCGTAACCGGGATGATCGGCACCTTCCAGGCCATCACCCAGTTTGGTACCGGCGATCCCAAGATCATGGCGGGCGGCATCTCCATGGCGCTGGTCACCACGGTACAGGGTCTGGTTGCGGCCATTCCGCTGATCCTGGCCCACAGCCTGCTGCAATCGCGCTTCACCGAGCTCTCCAATGTGCTGGAGCAGCAAGTAGCCGGCATTCTGGCTGAGCGCGCCGAGAGCAATAATGGCGGGATGGAGCGAGCAGCATGATGCTCGACATCTGGCAACAGCTGCAGAGTTTCATGGGCCGTGGCGGCCCTGTGCTCTGGGTCATTCTGGCCCTGCTGGTGCTGATGTGGATTTTGATGATCGAGCGGCTGCTCTACCTCAATCTGGGTTTTGGCCCCTTGCAGCAACAGCTGCTCGGCCGCTGGCAGGCCCGCAGCGAGCGCCACAGTTGGCACGCCCGGGCGATCCGCAGCCGCTGGCTGGCGCAGGCAGAGCTGGAACTGAACCGTCATCTGATCTTCATCCGCACCCTGGTGGTGCTCTGTCCCATGCTGGGGTTGCTGGGCACAGTGACCGGCATGATCGGCGTATTCGATGCGTTGGCTGCGGCCAACCGCTTTAACCCGGAGAGCATGGCGGGCGGGATCTCCCGCGCCACTATCCCCACCATGGCGGGCATGGTGGTGGCGCTCTCCGGCGTGTTGTTACTCAGTCGGCTCGAGAGTCAGGCCAAGCGTGCGCTGGCCAAGACCCGGGACGGCCTGCGAGAAGAGAAGGTAATGCAATGAGACGGCAATCCAAACGCCAGCGTGACGAAGTGCAGATCGACATGACTCCCATGCTGGATATCGTGTTCATCATGCTGATCTTCTTTATTGTCACCACCTCCTTCGTGCGCGAAGCCGGGCTCGAGGTGCACAGACCCCAGGCCAGTCAGGCCAAGGCGCAGAAATCTTCCAGCATCATGCTGGCGATCGGGGCTCAGGGTCAGATCTTCCTCGACCGCAAGCAGATCGATGTGGAGCGGGTACAGGCCACCATCGCCCGTCTGCTGGCGGAGCAGCCCGATGCCAGCCTGGTGATCCAGGCCGACGAGCGGGTACCCCATGGCAAGGTGGTGCGGGTGATGGATGAGGCCAAGGCGGCGGGTATCGCCAATATCGCCGTGGCGGTGGCGCCGAAATGAAATACAAGCTGATGAGCCTGGGGCTGGGGATTGCCCTCAGTCTGGGCATCCTGCTGTTTATGGCCACGCTGGTTGAACCGCTCCGGGGCGAGAAGGTGGCGAGCGAACAGAAGCCCATCGTCATCAATATGCAGAACGAGGTGACCGAGGTGCAGGTACGCGAGCGTCCAGTGCCGCAGGAGCCCGAGCCTCTGCCAGAGCCTCCCGCGGCATTGGCCTCGACACCGCTGCCGATGCCTGCCGCGGCCCCCTTGGCGGCCGTTGAGCCGAGTCTGGATCTGGTTTCAAGCCTCAGCGCGGTGCAGGTCTATGCCCCCGGAGTGGCGACCAGTACCGCACCGGTATTGAGTGGCAACTACCACGGCCAGCAGCAGGGAGCGGGTATCGGCGCAGGTGACATGCTGATGCCGCTGCAACGGATCGAGCCGGTCTACCCCTATCGTGCCCAGCAGTCAGGGATCGAAGGATTCGTCACCCTGCGCTTTAGCGTGAATGCGGAAGGTGGCGTGCAGGATGTGGAAGTGGTCGAGGCCAAGCCCAAGCGTCAGTTCGAGCGGGCGGCCATTCAGGCGATCAACAAGTGGCGCTATCAGCCGAGACCGGGCGCCACCGACAAGCTGGTGCAAGTCATCACGCTCAAATTCAAACTGGAGTCATAACTATGTTGCGGATCTGGATCTGTCTGCTGGCCCTGGTTGGCCAAGCCTGTCTGGCGATGGAGGTCAGCCCTCACTTCTCCCGTCAGCTTGAACCCGTGATGAGGCTCTATCAGTCTGGTCAGTGGCAACAGGCCCAGAGCAAGGCATCCGGCCTCAAGCCAAATAGCGATGCCGAGCGTGCCTGGCTGGCGCAGTTGCAAGCCTCGCTGGCGGCCAATCTGCAACAGACCGCCCAAGCGAGCCGCTACGTCGAACAGGCCCTTTCCTATAAAGAGTGGCCCGAGCAACAACAGCTTCAGCTGCTGCGACTGCGCGGCGATATTCAGGCCCAGCAATCCAACTGGTCTGGTGCCATCGCCAGCTACAAGGCGGCACTGGCGCTCAAGCATGACGATGCACTGCGCCTGCGTCTGGCTGGCCTCTATTACCACAACAAACAGTACGGTGACGCCGCCAGCCAGAGCGAACAGTTGTTGAAGAAGGGTTGGCAGAAACAGGCCGCCATCATTCGTCTCTCCGCCCTCACCGCCCAGCAACGTTATGGCGTGGCGGCCGATCAGGCGGCCGAGCTGATCCGTCATGAGCCGACAGAGAGTAAGTGGTGGCAACAGGCGGTATCGCTCAACCTCTCCGCCAAACGTGGGGATCAGGCGTTGGCGCTGCTGCAGACTGCCATCGACAGAAAACTGATGGATGACGCGTCAGCCCGCAACCAGCTGATCCGCCTCTATGCCTGGCAAGGGCTGCCTTATCGTGGTGCCCGTCTGCTGGAGGCGGCCATGGCCAAGGGACAGATGAAGCAAAGTGCTGAAAACCGCCAACTGCTGGCCCAATTGTGGGAAGGTGCCCGGGAGTGGTCACAAGCAGTTGATAGCTGGCAGCAGCTGGCCAGCCTACATGGTCAGCCCAAAGCTGCCATGCGCGCCGCCGAACTGCTGCTGCAACAGGGCAAGACAGATGCCGCCATGACCCAGCTCGCCGCCATCAAGTCGGTAAAAGGCGAGCAAGGCAATCGTGCCAAAGCATTGCTGGTGCAGGCACACCTTAATAAGGAGCAGTATGCCCAGGCGCTGAAACTGGCCCGAGAGCTGCAGCAGCAGGATAACTGGCAGCAGAAGGCAACCAGCTGGGTCAACTATATCCGGGCACAAAGCGAAGAGTTGAGCAAAAAAGCAGCGTAAAAGAGGTGCCAATGGGCTGTTTTGGGGTGTTCAGTTCGCTTTTTCAGCAAAAGAACGCATTTTTGCAAAAAGCCCTTGTCATCCCTGCGCGGCTCCCTATAATGCGCCCCTACCAGCACGGCGGAACACGCCGGACTGATGAGCCAGCTTCCTAGCGAAGTGGGCGCCGAA